>NZ_CP133771.1:1900104-2533472 GCF_031348265.1 Streptomyces collinus
AGCCCGACTTCTGGTCGCCCAGGGTGATCGGTCCGAAGGAGACCCGGACCAGCTTGTCGACCGGGAAACCGGCCTCCGCGAGCATCCGGCGCACGATGTGCTTGCGGCCCTCGTGGAGGGTGACCTCGACGAGGTAGTTCTTGCCGGTCTGCTGGACGACCCGGAAGTGGTCCGCGCGGGCGTAGCCGTCCTCCAGCTGGATGCCGTCCTTGAGCTGCTTGCCCAGGTCACGCGGGATGGGCCCGACGATGTGCGCGAGGTAGGTCTTCTTCACGCCGTACTTCGGGTGGGTCAGCCGGTGGGCCAGCTCACCGTGGTTGGTGAGCAGGATGACGCCCTCGGTCTCGGTGTCGAGCCGGCCGACGTGGAAGAGCCGCGTCTCGCGGTTGGTGACGTAGTCACCGAGGCACTGCCGGCCCTCCGGGTCCTCCATCGTGGACACGACACCGGCGGGCTTGTTGAGCGAGAAGAACTGGTAGCTCTGCGTGGCGACGGTCAGACCGTCGACCTTGATCTCGTCCTTCTCCGGGTCGACGCGCCGCCCCTGCTCCAGGACGATCTCGCCGTTGATCTCGACGCGGGCCTGCTCGATCAGCTCCTCGCAGGAGCGCCGGGAGCCGAAGCCCGCGCGGGCGAGGACCTTCTGCAGCCGCTCGCCCTCCTGCTCGGCGCCGGGGAAGGTCTTCGGGAGCTTGACCTCCTTCTTCCCGGCGTACCGGTCGCGGTTGCGCTCCTCGATCTGCGCCTCGTACTCACGGGGGCGCGCCGGGGCCGTGCGCCCCGGCTTCTGGGGCTGCTTGGGGCCGCCCTTGGCGCCACCGCGGGCCGCGCCGCCGCGCCCGGCCTTTGGGCCGTCCTTGGTCGCCCCGGGGCCCACGTCGTAGCGGCGCTCCTCCGGGCGCGGCTTCTTCGGACGGCCACTGCCCTGCTTGTCGTCGCGGTTGTTGCCGGCGCCGCGGAAGTTGCCGCGACCACCACCACTCCCGCCGCGGCCGCCGCTGTTGCCACCACGGCTCCCGCCGTTGTTTCCGCTGCTGTTCCTGCCGCTGCTGCTTCGCATCAAAGTTCCGTCTGGTCGTCTTCGTCGTGGGTCCCCGGGCTCACCGGGCGGCCCGGCACGTCGTCGTCAGGCGCGTCCGGGTCGAACGACGGTACGCCCTCCTGGGTCTCGGCCTCGATCGCCTCCGCCTCCGGGAGGAAGGGCGCGAGCTCCGGGAGCTCGTCCAGACCGCGCAGGCCCATCCGCTCCAGGAAGTAGTTCGTCGTCCTGTACAGGATCGCACCTGTTTCGGGTTCCGTGCCCGCCTCCTCTATCAGACCGCGCTGGAGGAGGGTGCGCATGACACCGTCGCAGTTGACTCCGCGGACGGCCGAGACCCGGCTGCGGCTGACCGGCTGCCGGTAGGCGACGACGGCCAGGGTCTCCAGGGCGGCCTGGGTGAGGCGGGCCTGCTGGCCGTCCAGGACGAAGCGCTCGACGGCCGGCGCGAAGGCGGCACGGGTGTAGAAGCGCCAGCCGTTCGCGACGTACCTCAGCTCGAAACCGCGGCCCTGGACGGTGTACTCGTCGGCGAGCTCGCGCAGTGCGTCGGCGATCTGCCGCTTCGGCCGCTCCAGTATCTTCGCGAGGTGCTCCTCGGTCGCGGGCTCGTCCACGACCATGAGGACGGCCTCCAGGGCCGGTTTCAGATCGAGACCGGCGACGGCACTCGGCCCGGCCGGCAGCTCGGTCGTTCGCTCGCTCACGCCTTCTTCTCCTCCTTCGGCGGCTCGGGCGGCCGGTCGAACTCGTCGGTGACGGTCGGGGTCTCGTCCCCGTCCCCGCCGGTCCACCGCACGAGCAGGTCCCCGAGCGCGGTCTCCTGCTCCAGCGCGACGGCCTTCTCGCGGTACAGCTCCAGCAGGGCGAGGAACCTCGCCACGACGGTCAGGGTGTCGTCGGTGTCCGCCACGAGGGCCCGGAAGCTGGCCTCGCCGAGCTCCCTGAGCCGGGCCACGACGATCTGCGCCTGCTCCTGCACGCTGACCAGCGGGGCGTGGATGTGGTCCACGTAGACCTGCGGCTTGGGCCGCGGCTGCATCGCCTTCACGGCGAGCTTGGCGAATCCTTCCGCCCCGATGCTGATGACGACGTCGGGCAGCAGCTCGGCGTGGTGCGCTTCGAGGCCGACGGTACGGGGGTAGCGCCGGGCCTCGTCGTCGAGACGCCCGCTGAAGATGTCGGCGATCTGCTTGTACGCGCGGTACTGCAGCAGCCGGGCGAACAGCAGGTCCCGCGCTTCGAGCAGCGCGAGATCGCCCTCGTCCTCCACCTCGGCGGCGGGCAGCAGCCGCGCGGCCTTCAGATCGAGCAGGGTGGCGGCGACGACCAGGAACTCGGTCGTCTCGTCCAGGTCCCAGTCCGGCCCCATCGCCCGGATGTGGGCCATGAACTCGTCGGTCACCTTCGACAGCGCCACCTCGGTGACATCCATCTTGTGCCGCGAGATCAACTGCAACAGCAGATCGAAGGGCCCCTCGAAGTTGGCGAGCCGAACCTTGAAGACCCCGTCGTCCGCCGCCGCGTCACCGCCCGGGGCGGGCACGGAAGCCCTCTCGGACACGGTCACCGCATCCGAGGGCAGCGTCTCGGCAGCAGCCGGACTCATCTCCCCCACGGACACCGGCCCGGACGCGCCCGCGGGCGGCGCGATGGGCTCCGCCACGTCCGCAGGCAGTGCGATGGTGCCGGCCACGCCCGCAGCCGACGCCACCGGACCGGACGCGCCCGCAGCCGGTGCCAAGGGCCTGGACGCGTCCACCGGAGGCGCGACGGGCCCAGCCATGTCCACCGGCCCAGCCGCCTCCGCAGGCGGTGCCACGGGCCCGGCCATGTCCTCCGGCCCGAGGGCCGTGCCGTCCAGAGAACCGGCCGAGGAAACCGCGGGCCCGGCGCTCTCGGGCGACAAGTTCGGCTCGGCCACCGGCACACCCGCGCCCGCAGGCCGCGCAGCGGGCTCGGCCACGCCCGCAGCCGGCGCTACCGTGCCGGACGGATCCACAGGCGGTGCCACGGGCCCGGCCATGTCCTCCGGCCCGGGAGCCGTGCCGTCCAGGGAACCCGCCGAGGAAACCGCGGGCCCGGCGCTCTGGGGCGGCGAGCTCGGCTCGGCCCCGTCCGCAGACGGCCCCGCCGGACCGGACACGTCCGCAGGCGGTGGCATGGACCCGGGCGCGCCCGCAACCGGCACGACCGGCCCAGCCGCCTCCGCAGGCGGTCCAGCAGGCCCGGACACGTCCACCGGCCGCGCGACGGGCCCGGCCACGTCCACCGGCCCGGGGGCCGTGCCCTCCAGGGAACCGGCCGGTGAAGCCGCAGGCCCGGCGCTCTGGGCTGGGAAGCTCGGTTCGGCCACCGGGTCGGCCGGCGCCGCAGGGGCGACTGTCGCGCTTGTGGGTGACGATCCGTACGGGACCGTCTCCGGCTGCGGCTCGACCGGCGAAGCTGCCCCGTCGCCGTCCGCCGAGGACCCGGGCGACTCGGCCGCCTCGGTCCCGGGCCGCTCGACCGGCGCCGCAGGGTCCTTCTCCTCCGGTGAGGGGGGCGGCTCGGCCTCTCTCGGCTCAGCCGGCGGAGCCGTCCATGGAGCCCCCGGCCCTCTCCCCAGCGCACGCCGGCGGCCGGCCGGGCCGCCGGGGGGAGGTGGGGAAGCGTTCGAGGTCATGGCCCCCGCAGGCTACCGCTACCGCCCGCGCAGTCGTCGTACGAGGATGCTGGCGTCTCCGCGGGTCTCCAGGTCGGCGAGGACCACCGCGACCGCCTCGCGGACGATGCGCCCGCGGTCGACGGCCAGGCCGTGCTCGCCGCGGAGCACCAGACGGGCGTGCTCGAGGTCCATCAGCTCCTCGGCCGACACGTAGACCGTGATCTTCTCGTCGTGCCGCTCACGGCCGCTGGGGCGGCGCGAGGGGCTCCGCCCGCGCTTGCGGGGCGCGGCCCCTGCGGCACCGGAGGCAGAACCTTCCTGCGCCGTCTGCCGACGGGCGGACCCGGAGCGCTCGGCGGTCGCGGAACGGCTGTGGGCCTCCCCGGCCTCGGCCGGCTCCGCGTCCACCGCGACATGCTCGGCGCCCTCGCCGTCACCGCCCTGCGCGGGCACCGACTGCGGTGCGTCCTCCGCGGCCGCTGCCGCGTCGCCCTCCCCCGCCGGAGCGGGCACCCGGGCGTCGCCGTTGGCCTGACGCCTGGGCTGGGACGACTGAAGCGCCATCCCCCCTGTCGTACGGAAGAGTTCGTCGGCCCCCGGCAGACTCACTCGGCGTGACACCGGGCGAGCACCTCCCTGGCAAGCTGGCGATAGGCGGCGGCACCGACGGAGTTGGAGGCGTAGGTCGTGATCGGCTCACCGGCGACCGTGGTCTCCGGGAAGCGGACCGTGCGCCCGATGACCGTGTGGTAGACGTGGTCGTCGAACGCCTCGACCACACGCGCGAGCACCTCACGGCTGTGCACCGTGCGCGAGTCGTACATCGTGGCGAGGATGCCGTCGAGTTCCAGCTCGGGGTTGAGCCGCTCCTGGACCTTCTCGATGGTCTCCGTCAGCAGGGCCACGCCGCGCAGCGCGAAGAACTCGCACTCCAGAGGCACTATCACCTTGTGCGCGGCCGTCAGGGCGTTCACCGTGAGCAGGCCGAGCGAGGGCTGGCAGTCGATGACGATGAAGTCGTAGTCGGGCAGCAGCGGCTTCAGGGCGCGCTGCAGCGTCGACTCGCGGGCGACCTCGGAGACGAGCTGGACCTCGGCCGCCGACAGGTCGATGTTGCTGGGCAGCAGGTCCATGTTGGGGACCGCCGTCTTCAGCAGCACCTCGTCGGCCGCCATCCCCCGCTCCATGAGCAGGTTGTAGACGGTGAGGTCGAGTTCCATCGGGTTGACGCCGAGTCCGACCGACAGCGCGCCCTGCGGGTCGAAGTCCACGAGCAGGACCCGGCGTCCGTACTCCGCGAGCGCGGCACCCAGGTTGATGGTCGACGTGGTCTTGCCGACGCCGCCCTTCTGGTTGCACATCGCGATGATCTTCGCGGGGCCGTGTTCGGGCAGCGGTCCCGGGATCGGGAAGTACGGCAGCGGCCGCCCGGTCGGGCCCACACGCTCCCGGCGCTGTCTGGCCGCGTCGGGCGCGAGAGTGGCCGCGTACTCGGGGTCGGGCTCGTACTCCGCGTCGGGGTCGTAGAAGTGCCCCTCGGGCAGTTCGTCGTAGTCGGCGAAGTGGTTGTGGGGCGCGCCACTTCCGTCGCCGGCCATGGCGTTCACGTGATGGCCATCCATCTTCTGGTGTGCTGTGTGAGTCGCCTGCGGACTCTGGTGGGCTGCGAAGGTGCGCACAGCGACGGAGCCGACAGCCGCGAACCCCGCGGGCTCCTGGTCCCGTGCAGGCATTCCTGGTTGGCCACCCCCGGGAGTAAATGTCGACTCATTCACAAGTCGTCTTACCTCCTTGGTGACCAGGAAACTTCTAGACAGGTCAGCGTGGCACCATGCCGACAGCTGGCGACTCTATGGCGTGTCGGGCGTCCGCAGCAACACAATCCGCCGGACCCGGCCCGATGTGTCGGCAATGAAACATCCCGCTGTCAAGGGCGTACGGCCGTCGCACGGCAGGTTTCACCGGTGTGCGAATCGGTTGAAGGGTTACGTTCGAGGCGAGTTGCGCGAGAATCGCGAAGTGACCATACACACATCCGGCCGGACCTCGTCGGGCAAGGTCCGGCCGGGTGCGCGGCGTTGACGACCGGTGTTGACGTATCGCCTTTGCCGGTTGGTTACTTAGCCGACTTTCCGGCTGCCGAGGGATGGCGGGCGGCTCAGCCGAGCAGCGAGGTCAGCTCCACGTGCTCCACGCCGTGCGCCTCGGCGACCTCGCGGTAAACGACCTTGCCGTCGTGGGTGTTGAGGCCCTTGGCCAGCGCCGGGTCGCGGCGCAGCGCGTCCACCCAGCCGTGGTTGGCCAGCTCGACGATGTACGGCAGCGTCGCGTTGGTCAGCGCGTAGGTGGAGGTGTTCGGCACCGCGCCGGGCATGTTGGCGACGCAGTAGAAGACCGAGTTGTGCACCGGGAAGGTCGGCTCGGCGTGGGTGGTCGGACGGGAGTCCTCGAAGCAGCCGCCCTGGTCGATCGCGATGTCGACAAGGACACTTCCGGGCTTCATTCGCGAGACGAGCTCGTTGGTGACCAGCTTCGGGGCCTTGGCGCCCGGGATCAGCACGGCGCCGATGACGAGGTCGGCCTCCAGGCAGGCCTTCTCCAGTTCGAAGGCGTTGGAGACGACGGTCTGGATCTTCGTGCCGAAGACCTTGTCCGCCTCGCGGAGCTTGTTGATGTCCTTGTCGAGCAGGGTCACGTGGAAGCCCATGCCGATGGCGATCTGCGCGGCGTTCCAGCCGGAGACACCGCCGCCGATCACGACGGCACGGCCGGCCAGCACGCCGGGGACACCGCCGGGCAGCACGCCGCGGCCACCGTTGGCGCGCATCAGGTGGTAGGCGCCGACCTGCGGGGCCAGCCGGCCCGCGACCTCGGACATCGGGGCGAGCAGCGGCAGCGCGCGGCTGGGCAGCTCGACGGTCTCGTAGGCGATGGCGGTGGTGCCGGACTCCAGGAGGGCGTCCGTGCACTCCTTGGAGGCGGCCAGGTGCAGGTAGGTGAAGAGCGTCTGGTCCTTGCGGAGGCGGTGGTACTCCTCGGCGATGGGCTCCTTGACCTTCAGCAGCAGGTCGGCGGCGGCCCACACCTCGTCGGCGGTGTCCAGGATCTGCGCACCGGCGGCGACGTACTCGGTGTCGGGGATCGAGGAGCCGACGCCGGCGCCACGCTCGATGACGACCTGGTGGCCGTGGCGCACCAGCTCGTGCACGCCGGCGGGGGTGATGGCCACCCGGAACTCGTTGTTCTTGACCTCGCGGGGGATGCCGACCTTCACGTCGATCACGGTCCTTGGCTCAGAGGGTATGGGGGGTATTTCTTAGACATACCCGGGCACGCACGGGCACACCGGGAGAGACCGCAGGAGAACGTGCGGCAGAGCCAGTCTAATGAAGGTGTTCTCGCTGTCTAGCCTTTCATTGCATCAATCTTCAGCTGATGCGGTACGGATTTCGCAGGCGTCAGGGTCATTTTGAAGGTTTGAGTCGCCGAGAATCCGCTCGGCGGCGCCCCGGTGCAGCCCGGCCGACGCGGGATCGCCCAGGTGCTCCAGGGTGTCGGCGACCCGCAGATGCAGGGCGGCCTGCAGTCGCGGGTCCTCGGCGCGCCGCGCCCACTCCACCGCCTCCCGGCAGGTGCGCAGCGACTCCTCGGGCCGGCCCGCGTACTCCTGCACCCGCGCCAGCTCGCTCAAGGCGCATGCCTGGGCGGCCACGTCGCCGTTCTTGCGGTGCCCTGCGACCGCCGCGCGCCAGTTCCGCAGGGCCTCGCCGTAGCGGCCCGCGAAGGTGTGTGCGGCGGCGATCCGCCCGTAGAGCCGGGCGGCCTCGGCGCGCTCGCCCCGGGCGAGCCGCTCGACCAGCGCGCGGCCGAACCAGTCGGCGGCCCGGTCGTAGTCGCCGAGCTCCAGGTGCGCGCCGCCTACGGATTCCATCGCGCGGCATGTCGCGTACGGGTCGTTCACCTCGCGCCCGGCGTCCAGCGCGGCCCGGTAGCTCGTCAGGGCGTCGGCGGTACGGCCGGCGCGGGCGTCGAGGTCGCCGAGGTTCAGCAGGGCCGCGGCACGCTCGCGGGGCAGGTTGCGGCGCTCGGCGATGCCGAGGACGAGGCTGTGGATGTCGTAGAGGTCGGCGGCGGCGGCCTGGGTGCCGATGTGCGCCGCCATCGCCCGGACCAGCTGGGTCATCAGCCGTCGGGCCAGGGTGTCCAGCTCCCCGTCGGCGACCGCGAGCCGGACCGAGGCCAGCAGCGCGGGCCGGGTCAGGCGCAGCCAGTCGGCGGCCGCCCTCGGAGTGGGGAAGCGCAGTGCACTCGGCATGTCGAGGAGCTTCTGGCGCGCCTGGGGGCTGTCGGTCTCGGTGATGGCCCGGCAGGCCTGGAGCAGGCGTACGGTCCGCTCCAGCATGCGGGCGCGGGCCAGCTCGAGCTCGGCGGGGCGTTCCTGGTGCTCGGCGAGGATCCGCAGCTGGGGGTGCAGGCAGCCGGGCACCTCGTACTGCGGCAGCGGTGTGTCCACCGCGTGCAGGAAGCCCAGGGCGACGAAGTCGTCGAGGGTGGTGTGCGCGCTGTCCACCGAGCAGCCTGCGAGTGCGGAGGCGGTCTGCGGGTCGACCAGTCCGGCCGGGGCGAGGGCGAGCAGACGCAGCATCCGGGCGGCGCCGGCGGGCAGGGCGGCGTAGGCGAGCCGGAACACCCGGGTCAGGGCGGTGCCCTCGGTGTCCTCGGCGCGCAGCTGCTTGGCGAGGTCGGAGACGGAGGCCTTGGGGCGGGCCGCGAGCCAGCCCCCCGCCAGCATCAGCGCGGCGGGCTGCCCCTGGCACTCCTCGGCGAGGCCCTCGGCGGCCCGGGGGTCGACGGTGATGCGGACCGAGCCGGTGTGCCGGGTCAGCAGCTCCACCCCGGATTTGGCGTCCAGGCCGCCCAGGGTGCAGGGGCGGACGTCGGAGATGCCGGTCAGCGGGCCTTCGGAGACCGCGACGACGAGACAGTCCGGGGTGTCGGGGAGCAGGGCGTCGACCTGCCCGGCGTCGGCCGCGTCGTCCAGCAGGAGCAGGGCTCGGCGGTCGGCCAGGGCGGTGCGCAGGGCGTCGGTGAGGTCGTCCTCGCAGGCCCCGGCCGGCGCCGGACTGTCCAGGGCGGTGAGGAGGTGGCGGGCGGCACGTCCGACGGGGACCGGGGTGCCGCCCGGCTCGGTCAGTCTCGCCCGCAGCACTCCGTCGGGGTAACGGTCCGCAACCTGCCGGACGAGTTCCTCGGCGAGTGCCGTGCGGCCCGACCCGGGCCGGCCGGCGATGAGCAGCACGCGCGCGCGGGGTGCTTTGCGGCCGGCCAGGGTGTCCAGTCCGGCGCGCTCGATGTCGGCGCGCAGTTCCTTCAACTCCCGTGTGCGGCCCAGGAACTCGATCTCCCCGGCAGCGCGCCCGGCGTGCCGCACGTCGCCTGTCTCCACGACCTGATCCGCCACGGGCCACACTCCCGTCCCACCGCACACGCGAGCCCGCCGGGACTCCGGTTCGGGCGTGCCTCAGAGCCTAATTCACGCTCTGCAACGTTCCGGGTGGAGCACGGCGGGGGGACGGCCACTTCCCCCGATCGGATCAACAGATCGTAGGACTGACAGCGTCGGGGTCGCGCCCGAAAGGGGCGCGGGCCTGTGCCGGATCTGCGGCTCCGCCGCGCGGGCGCGACGAGCCACGACGGTGCCGCACCCGAGGGACGACCCCCGCGGCACCCCCGGCGCAGCGCTACGCCTCGAACGGACGCGCCGGCCACGGCGCCAGGGCCGGGCGCAGGGCGTCCAGGCCGTCACCACCCCGGGCGGCGACCAGCGAGAGGACGCCCACGACGAGGCAGTTGTTGTGGAGCTCGCCGGCCAGCACGCCCCGCACGAGGTCCTCGACCGGCACCCGGTCCAGGACCATGTCGGCCTCTTCCTCTTCGACGGCGAAGCGCTCGCCCTCGGCCTCGGACAGGTCGCGCGCCAGGAAGATCCGGACGGCCTCGTCGCAGCCGCCGGGCGTGGTGTAGACGTCGGTCAGCACCCGCCAGTCCTCGGCCTTGACGTGCGCCTCCTCGTACAGCTCGCGCTGCGCGGCGTGCAGCGGGTTCTCGCCGGGGACGTCGAGCAGTCCGGCCGGGATCTCCCACAGCTTGTGGCGCACGGGGTGGCGGTACTGGCGCAGCACCAGCACGCGGTCGTCCGCGTCGAGGGCGAGGACGGCCACGGAGCCGGGGTGGACCTGATAGTCGCGGCCGACCACGGTGCCGTCGGGCATGACCACGGCGTCGGTGCGGACGGAGGTCTTGTTGCCCACGAAGGGAGTCTGCGTCGCCCGGATCTCCCACTCCTCCGGGGCGTCCTTGATCGTCATGCCTGTCCTTCCACGTGCCACACGACCTGCCGAAACGAAACCGGGGTGCACACCCTTTGAAGGGATGCACCCCGGCCACCGTACAACTGGTGTGTTACTTCGAAGTCTTCCGCTCGACCGAGGCCTTGACGAGCCCGGCGAACAGCGGGTGCGGGCGCGTCGGCCGGGAGCGCAGCTCCGGGTGGGCCTGCGTGGCGACCAGGTACGGGTGGACGTCGCGCGGGTACTCGACGTACTCGACGAGCTTGCCGTCCGGCGAGGTGCCGGAGAACTGGATGCCCGTCTGCTTCTCCAGCTCGGCCCGGTAGGCGTTGTTCACCTCGTAGCGGTGCCGGTGGCGCTCCTCGACGTACTCCTTGCCGTCGTACACCTCGCGCACGATCGAGCCCTCGGCGAGCTTGGCCGGGTACATGCCGAGCCGCATGGTGCCGCCCATGTCACCCTCACCGGCGACGATGTCGAGCTGCTCGGCCATGGTGGAGATGACGGGGTGGCCGGTGGCCGGGTCGAACTCGGTGGAGTTGGCGTCGGTGATGTCGGCCAGGTTGCGCGCGGCCTCGATCACGATGCACTGCAGGCCGAGGCAGAGGCCGAGCAGCGGGATCTTGTTCTCGCGGGCGTACTTGATCGCGCCGACCTTGCCGAGCACACCGCGGTCGCCGAAGCCGCCGGGGATGCAGATGCCGTCGACGTCGCCGAGCTGCGCCGCGGCGCCCGCCGGGGTCTTGCAGTCGTCGGAGGTGACCCACTTGATCTTCACGCGGGCGCGGTTGGCGAAGCCGCCGGCGCGCAGCGCCTCGGTGACCGACAGGTAGGCGTCGGGCAGGTCGATGTACTTGCCGACCAGGGCGAGGGTGATCTCGTGGTCGGGGTTGTGGACGCGGTCGAGCAGGTCGTCCCAGGTCGTCCAGTCGACGTCGCGGAACGGCAGGTCCAGCTTGCGGACGACGTAGGCGTCCAGGCCCTCGCCGTGCACGGTCTTCGGGATGTCGTAGATCGAGCGGGCGTCGGGGCAGGCCACGACGGCGGCCTCGTCGACGTCGCACATCAGCGAGATCTTCCGCTTGATCGCGGTGGGTACCTCGCGGTCGCAGCGCAGCACGATCGCGTCCGGCTGGATACCGATGTTGCGCAGGGCCGCAACCGAGTGCTGGGTGGGCTTCGTCTTCAGCTCACCCGAGGGGCCGATGTACGGCAGGAGCGAGATATGGACGACGAAGACGTTGTCACGGCCGACCTCGTGACGGACCTGGCGGACGGTCTCCAGGAACGGCAGCGACTCGATGTCGCCGACCGTGCCGCCGACCTCGGTGATCACGACGTCGACCTCGTCCGTCGCCATGCGGCGGATGCGGTGCTTGATCTCGTTGGTGATGTGCGGGATGACCTGCACGGTGTCACCCAGGTACTCGCCGCGCCGCTCCTTGGCGATCACGGTGTTGTACACCTGGCCGGTGGTGACGTTGGCGGAGCCGTCGAGGTCGCGGTCGAGGAAGCGCTCGTAGTGGCCGATGTCCAGGTCGGTCTCGGCGCCGTCGTTGGTGACGAACACCTCACCGTGCTGGAAGGGGTTCATCGTGCCCGGGTCCACGTTCAGGTACGGGTCGAGCTTCTGCATCACGACGCGCAGACCGCGGGCCTTGAGCAGCATGCCGAGGCTGGAGGCCGTCAGGCCCTTGCCCAGCGAGGAGGCGACACCCCCGGTGACGAAGATGTGCTTGGTCGTCGAATTACGAAAAGCGGCGGGCGGCATGGCCAAGACGGGGCTCCCGTGGTCGCGGTCTGGGGGTGCGGTGCGGCTGCCCGCCGGAGAATTCCGGGGTGCCGTCGCTGCGGTTCGGGGGTTCCCTGTCGGGAAGGGGCCCACCGGTCCACGGGCTACCAGCGTATCAGCGCCGCGGGGCGCCGGCTTCCGGCCACGCTCCGCACACATCCCGACACGGAGGCGGCCACACTCACCGCTTCCTCACCCGTTGCTCACTCGTTCGGCGTACTCCCCTTGTCCGGACGGGCACCCGGATCATCCGCCTGCGTCGTATCCTGCTCGGACACTCGCTGCCGAGCCCGTCCGGCCCAACGGGACCACCCCCCGCCCGTAAGCACCGGAACAACGTGAGCTCGTCAGTTCGTTGAGCAACAATTGGCGCTTTGCATCAGGGCTGAGTGACCTGTTTTGCTTCATTGCTCAACGCCGCACTGCAAGACTTGCTGAAACCCCCCTTGACCGCACTAGCGACAGCCCCCTCGTGGGGTGACGTGGCCGTTCGACTGGAGTTGCACGTGGCCGGGCGCATCGAAGACTACGCACTCATCGGAGACATGCAGACCGCTGCCCTGGTCTGCCGGGACGGCACAGTCGACTGGCTGTGCCTGCCCCGCTTCGACTCGCACGCCATCTTCGCCGGCCTGCTGGGCACCGAGGAGCACGGCTTCTGGCGGCTCGGCCCCGCGTACGCCTCCGACCAGCAGCCCCCCACGGCAGCGCGGCGCAGCTACCGGGGCGACTCGCTGATCCTGGAGTCGGAGTGGGACACCCAGCGGGGCACGGTCCGGGTGACCGACTTCATGCCGCCGCGTGACGGCGCCCCGCAGCTGATCCGGATCGTGGAGGGCGTCTCGGGCCGCGTGCCGATGCGCTCGGCGCTCAGGATGCGGTTCTCCTACGGGCGGGTGGTGCCGTGGGTGCACAAGCACGAGGGGCGCACGGTGGCCGTGGCGGGCCCCGACTCCGTGTGGTTCGACACATCCGCGGAGACCTACGGCAAGTCGCTGACGACGTACGCGGACTTCACGGTCGCACCGGGTGACCGGATCGCGTTCACGATCTCCTGGCAGCCCTCGCACAAGGAGCCGCCGCCGCTGCCCGAGCCGGAGCAGTCGCTGGAGGCGACGGAGGACTTCTGGCGCGAGTGGGTCGACCACTGTACGTACCACGGCCCGTACCGGGAGGCCGTGGTCCGCTCGCTGATCACGCTGAAGGCCCTGACGTACGCCCCGACCGGCGGCATCGTCGCCGCGCCCACCACCTCCCTGCCGGAGGACATCGGCGGCGTCCGCAATTGGGACTACCGCTACACCTGGCTGCGCGACGCGGCGATCACCCTGTCCTCGCTGCTGCGCACCGGCTACCGCGAGGAGGCCCGCGCCTGGCGCGAGTGGCTGCTGCGGGCGGTGGCCGGCGACCCGGAGAACCTGCAGATCATGTACGGCATCGCCGGCGAGCGCGAGCTCGGCGAGGCGGAGCTGGACTGGCTGCCCGGATACGAGAACTCCGGCCCGGTCCGGGTCGGCAACGGCGCGGCCCACCAGCTCCAGCTGGACGTGTACGGCGAGGTCACCGAGGCCCTGCATCTGGCCCACATGACGGGCCTCGCCCGCAACGACTACGCCTCGCTGCTCCAGCTGAAGCTGATCCGCTACCTGGAGGACCACTGGCAGGAGCCGGACGAGGGCATCTGGGAGGTGCGCGGCCCGCGCCGCCACTTCGTGCACTCCAAGGTGATGGCCTGGGTCGCGGTCGACCGCACGATCAAGCTGATCGAGTCCGGTGACGCGGACGGCCCGCTGGAGCGCTGGCGGGAGCTGCGCGACGACATCCACCGGGACGTGTGCGAGCGGGGCTACGACAAGGAGCGCAACACCTTCACCCAGTCGTACGGCTCGAAGGAGCTGGACGCCTCCCTGCTGCTGATCCCGCAGATGGGCTTCCTGCCGCCGGACGACAAGCGGGTCATCGGCACGATCGAGGCGATCCAGCGTGAGCTGTCCACGTCTGACGGTTTCATCCTGCGCTACCCGACCACCAGCGGCGACGAGAACGTCGACGGTCTGCCCGGCGACGAGGGCGCGTTCCTGGCGTGCTCGTTCTGGATGGCCGACGACCTGGCGATGATCGGCCGCGTGGACGAGGCCCGCAAGCTGTTCGAGAAGCTGCTGTCCCTGCGCAACGACCTCGGTCTGCTGGCCGAGGAGTGGGACCCCCGTCTGCAGCGCCAGGTCGGCAACTTCCCGCAGGCCTTCAGCCATGTGCCGCTCATCGACACGGCACTGCGTCTGACGGCTTCGGGCGCGTACGGCGGCTGAGCGGGGGCGTCACCCGGGGGTGTCACTCCGGCCCTCCCGTGGGCCTCACTGCGGCCTGAGGGCCGTGAGCGTGCGCTCCCCCGCGGGGTCCGCGGCCGTGGCCGGGACGAGGGCTATCTCGTCCAGTCCGGCCTCGGCGTAGGCGGCGATGCGGGCGCGGACGGTGTCCGTGTCGCCGACGAGGGCGACCGTGCCGGCGGCCTCGGGCGGCAACGCCCGCAGCAGGGTGTCGGCGTCGGCGCCCTTGGCGGCCAGCTCGACGACCTCGGCGAACCCCGCGTCGACGAACATGTCGCTGTAGCCCGGCACCGCGAGGTAGCCGACGACGCTGCGCAGGACCTGCGTGAGCGTCTCCGGCTCCGGATCGACGGCGGCGGGCAGCCAGGCGGCCAGCCGCGGCGGGGTACGTCCCGCCTTCTCGGCGGCCGCGAGCATCCGGCCGCGCAGCATGCGGACCTGCTCGGGCGAGACGAGGTCGAGCAGCATCCGGTCGGAGTGCGCGACGGCGGCGGCGACGGCCCGCTCCCCGAACGCGGCGACGGTGACCGTGCCTCCGGGCGGCGGCAGCCGGCGCGGAAAGCCGCTGCCGGGCACGATCGGCTCGCCCGGCACACTGTCCATCAGCGCCCGTACGGCCGACGCCGACTCCGCCAGGGCCGCCGCGGGCCGGGTACGCGGCCGGCCGTGCACGCCCTCGACGACCCGCTTGCTGGACGTGCCCAGGGCCACCCCGACGGGCCGGCCGGTGACGGCCGCGGTGGAGGCGGCACCCCGGACGATGGTGAGCGGATCGCGCACCGACACCGGGACGGGCCCGGCGGTCAGCGCGACCTGCTCGGTGGCGGCGCCGATCGCCGTCGCCAGGACGAACGAGTCCCACGTGGGTCCCTCGCCGGCCCAGACCTCCCGGTACCCGAGCCGGTCGGCGAGCACCGCGACCCGCAACGGCTCCTCGACCGGACTGTCGTCCTCCCGCCCTACCGCCACCACGCTCATGTCCATGACGGCGCCCGTACCCGGTCGGTCACGCGCTAATCCGGGGGGAGATCCGGCGCGGGATCCGGGAGGTGATCATTTCGGTGCCCCGCCGGAGATGTCCGCAGGGCTCCCGCGCGGGTAGCGTCCGGCACATGGAGAGCGGGACGGACAGCGGTTACGACACCCAGGGCGCCGGGATCACCGTGCAGCGGGCGCTGGAGCTGCCGGGGCTGCGCAGCGGGCTGCCCGAGGTGCTGGCGGGCGCCGAGCGGCTCGGGCGGACCGTGCGCTGGGTGCACGCCGGCGAGGTGCCGCACATCGCCTCCCTGCTCAAGGGCGGTGAACTCCTGCTGACCACGGGCTACGGCCTCGGCACCCGGCCCGCCGAGCAGCGGGCGTTCGTGCGCACCCTGGCCGAGCGCGGCATCGCGGCCCTGGTCGTGGAGCTCGGTCCGCGCTTCACCCGGCTGCCCGCGGCCCTCGTCGACACGGCACGCTCCGCCGGGCTGCCGCTCGTCCAGCTGCACCGCGAGGTGCCGTTCGTGACGGTCACGGAGGAGGTCCACACCGAGATCGTCAACGGCCACTACGCGCTGCTGCAGCGGGCCGAGGAGGTGCACCGGCGGTGCACGCAGGCCCTGCTGAGCGGCGGCGGGGTGCCCCAAGTGCTCGGCATCCTCGCCGACTTCGCCGCGAACCCGGTGTTCCTGGAGACGGCGGACGGGCAGTTGCTGTACGCGGCCGGGTCCGGGCCCGAGGGTGCGGACCCGCTCCAGGTGTGGGAGGGGCTGCGCGGCCAGCACAAGGACGAGCCGCCGCTCGCGGGATCGGTGCTCGTGGACGTGCCGGGCGGCGGGCCGGGCAGCGGGGGCGTCCGGGCCCGGCTCATTCTGCTGCCCGTGCGGACTCCCCTGGCTCCGGTGCACCGGATGGCCGCCGAGCGGGCCGCGGGCATCCTGGCCGTGGTACTGATGCAGGCCCGCCAGGAGGAGGAACTGGCGGCGCGCGGGCGCGGCGACTTCCTCACCGACCTCGCCGAGGGCCGGGTCACGGCCGAGGACGCCCCGGCGCAGGCCCGCGTCCTGGGTTTCCGGCCGGGCAACGGCCCGCTGCTGCCGGTGGTCATGCGGCTCGGGGACGCCCTGTCCGCGGACGGGGGCGGTGCCCGCTCCGGCGGAGCCGAGAGCGGGGGTGGCTGGGCCGTGCTGGCCCGCGCGGTCTCGGAGGAGCTGTCGTCGTTGGGCGTGCCGGTGCTGCTCGGGGTGCGGCCGGTGGAGGGCCGGGTGCTGGTGCTGCTCGGGCTGCGTGCGGAGTCGGAGCGGGCGGCGGTCGCGGACCGGGTCGCGGCGGCTCTGCGGGCCGGTGTGGGCCGGGCCGGGCTGCCGCGGCCGGGCGGGCAGCCGCCCGTGATGGTCGTGGGGGCGGCGGGTCCCTGGCCGGCCGCCGCCTCAGGCCTGCGGCACGCGGCCGAGACGGCGACGGCGGCCCAGGGCCTGCCGGACCGGCCCTGGTACGACGCCCGCCGCCTCGACATCGACCTGTTGCTGTGGCGGCTGCGCGACCACGAGGACCTGGCGGCCTTTGTGGACCGCGCCCTCGGCCCGCTGCTGGAACACGACCGCCGCTCCCGGCCGCCGCTGCTGCCCACGCTCACGACCTACCTCGCCCACGCGGGACGCAAGGCGGAGACGGCCCGCGAGCTGCATCTGAACCGGCAGACCCTGTACAACCGCCTGGCCCGCATCGGGGAGTTGCTGGGCACGGACCTCGACGACCCGCAGACGGTCCTGGCCCTGAGCCTGGCCCTGCGGGCCCGCAGGCACGTGCAGTGACGGTTTCTACGGAAGAGGACGGGGCTGGGTCAACTCGTCGTACACGCTGAGCACTTGGGCGACCGTCTCGTCCTCGGTCGGCCAGGTGGCGGCCTGCCGGGCGCCTTTGGCCGCCAGCAGGTCCCGCCGTTCCTGGTCCCCGAGCAGCCGCACGACGGCGTCGGCGAGGGCCTTCGCGTCCCCGTACGGGACGAGTTCGGCCGCGTCGCCGACGAGTTCGGGGATGCCGCCGACCTCGGTCGCGACGAGTGGCACGCGTGCGTGGAGGGCCTCCTGGGCGAGGACGGAGCGTGCCTCCCAGCGGCTCGGCAGC
This sequence comes from Streptomyces collinus, assembly GCF_031348265.1. NCBI lineage: Bacteria > Bacillati > Actinomycetota > Actinomycetes > Kitasatosporales > Streptomycetaceae > Streptomyces > Streptomyces collinus. The sequence continues at coordinate 1,917,365 of NZ_CP133771.1, forward strand.
AGGGCGAGGTCGGCAGCGGCGAGCAGATCGGTGATGTCGTCGCGCCGCCCGATGAGCCGGACCGGCAGCCCCTCCTCCTCGATCCGCGCCTGGAGTTCACCGCGCAGCGGTCCCTCCCCGGCGATCACGACCAGCGGCACGGGATCGAGGCGGCGCCAGGCGCGTGCGGCGTCCAGCAGCACGTCGTATCCGCGGTGGCGTTCCAGGGAGCCGACCGCCATCAGCAACGGCCGTCCGATGGAGCCGAGTTCGGCGCGCACCTTGGGCCGCCGCCGGTCGGGGTCGTCGGGCTCACGGGGCCTGCGGGGACCGGGCAGTGCGACGGCCGCGAGCCGGGCGTCCCGCGCGCCGGTCCGCCGGGCCCGGTCCACGAGCGCCGAGGTCGTCCCCAGCACCACCGTGGCCGCCTTCACGACCCTTCGCTCCAGCACGCGCAGCATGTGGGCACGCGCGCCGTCGGCGTGCGCTCGGTCGTGCCACGTCACCACCAGCGGAGTACGCACGCGTCGCCCGCTGAGGGCGAGCACGGTACGGAAGGAGGCGTGCAGCCCGTGCGCGTGCACCAGATCGGCGTTGGCGCAGGCCGCCCGCAGCGCGGCCACCGACACCGGGTCGCTGCTACGTGGTACGTGCACGTGGTCGGCCCCGGCACCGCTGAAGTCATAGGCGCGATCGGCCTCATAGGGGGCGCACACGGTGACTTTCACGCCCCGCGCGACGAGCCCCGCAGCCAGCGTGCGCACATGTGCGCTACTGGCGGCATTGCCTCCGCCCAGCACCTGCACGGTGCGCAGCGGCAACTGGCCATGCGGTGAGTGGCTGCTCACGGGGGTCACGTGGCCGGGCTCCTGGTTCGGGTCGGGCGGTCACGACGTGGTTTCGCACGCGTACTCCGCCAAGGATGCCAGGACACAAGGGGGTTCCGGGAACGCCCGGAACCCCTCCGCCGCGGCAGCGGGGGGCGGCAACGGAGGAATGCCCCGGGCCGTGTCACCCACACGAGTGAAATCGGGTGACCCGCCCTGCCTTGCCGCACCGCCGCCGGTGCGCCGGCCCTAGCCGTCCGCCCGGGCCGCCGCCAGCAGCTCCTCCGCGTGCGCCCGGGCCGTCTCGGAGTCCTCCTGCCCGGCGAGCATGCGGGACAGCTCCCGGACCCGGTCCTCGCCTTCGAGGACCTTGACGCCGGAGCGGGTCACCGACCCGTCGTTGGTCTTCTCGACCAGCAGCTGCCGGTCGGCGAAGGCGGCCACCTGGGGCAGATGCGTCACGACGACGACCTGCGCTGTCTTCGCCAGCCGTGCGAGCCGCCGGCCGATCTCGACCGCCGCCTTGCCGCCGACACCCGCGTCGACCTCATCGAAGAGATAGGTCGGCACCGGGTCCGTCCCCGCGAACACCACCTCCACGGCCAGCATCACGCGCGACAGTTCACCGCCCGACGCACCCTTGGCGATCGGCCGCGGCGGCGCCCCCGGGTGCGGGGCGAGCAGCAGCTCGACCTCGTCGGCGCCCGCGGGACCGTAGGCGACCGGACGGCCGCCGACCTCGACGCCCTCCGGGTCCTCGGTCTGCCGGATGTCGAAGGACACGCGCGCGTGCGGCATGGCGAGGGAGGCCAGCTCGGCTGTCACCGCGGCGGCGAAGCGCTCGGCGGCCTCCGTCCGGGCGTCCGTCAGCGCCTGCGCCAGCCCGCCCAGTTCGGACCGCAGCGCGTCCCGCTCGGCGGTCAGCTCCCCGATCCGCTCGTCGTCACCGTCGAGTTCGGTCAGCCGGGCGGCGCTCTGCTCGGCCCAGGCCAGCACGGTGGCGATGTCCTCGCCGTACTTGCGCGTCAGCCCCGTGAGCGCGGCCCGCCGCTCCTCGACGGCCGCCAGCCGCAGCGGATCGGCGTCCAGATCGTCGGCGTATCCCGCGAGGTCGCCGGCCGCGTCGCGCAGCAGGATCCCGATCTCACCGATGCGGTCGGCGAGCGCGGCCAGCGCCGGGTCGTGCGACCGTACGGCGTCCAGGGCCCGCTGCGCGCCCGCGACGAGCGTGCCCGCGTCGACGCCCTCGGGGTCCTCGGGGTTGCCCGCGAGGCCGGCGTGTGCGACCGCGGCGGCGGACGCCAGCGCCTCGGCGTGCCCGAGCCGCTCGGCCTCCTCGGCCAGCTCCACGTCCTCACCCGCGCGGGGTTCGACGGCCGCGATCTCGTCGAGCCCGAAGCGCAGCAGGTCGGCCTCCTGGGCCCGCTCACGGGCCCGGGTGGTGATCTCGTCGAGCTCGGCCGCGACGGCCCGCAGCCGCTTGTACGCCTCGCCGTACTTGGCCAGCGGCCCGGCGACCGCTTCGCCCGCGTACCGGTCGAGCGCCTGCCGCTGCCGGGACAGCTTGAGCAGCCCCTGCTGGTCGGTCTGCCCGTGCACGGCCACCAGCTCGTCGGCGAGCTCGGCGAGCACGCCCACGGGCACGCTGCGCCCGCCCAGGTGCGCCCGAGAGCGCCCCTCGGCGGAAACGGTACGGCTGATCAGCAGGGCCCCGTCGTCGAGCTCGGCCCCGGCCTCCTCGGCGCGTACGGCGACCGCGGCGTCCCGGGGGACGGTGATCCGCCCCTCCACGACGGCCTTCCCGGCCCCGATCCGCACGAGCGCCGGGTCGGCCCGCCCGCCCAGCAGCAACCCCAGGCTGGTGACCACCATGGTCTTGCCCGCACCCGTCTCACCGGTGACCGCGGTGAACCCGGGCGACAGCTCGACGACAGCATCGTCGATCACGCCCAGCGACCGTATCCGCATCTCCTCCAACACGGACACGACCTTACGAGGTCGGGGCGGCGAATTGCGACCGGCCCACTCTTGTCACCCACGAGTGTGGCTGCGCCCTCTTCTTGGGGGCGCGGGGCTGTATCAATCTGCGGCTCGCCGCGTGGGCACGAACAACCACAATCCACCCGCAGCCGACGACGAAAGCGGAACCACCCCCCACAAGCCGCTAGTGAGGAGCCCCCCGCCACCCGGAAACAGGCAGCGCGAACTTCGCCACCAAACGGTCCGTAAAGGACGCGTGGTGCAGCCGCGCCAGCCGCACCGGCACAGCACCCCGCCGGACCTCCACCCGCGCCCCGGGCGGCAACTCGACCGTCCGCCGCCCGTCACACCACAGCACACCCGGCGGAATGTGGGGCAGAACCTCCACAGCCAACACAGAATCCGGCGATGTCACGAGCGGCTTCGCGAACAGCGCGTGCGCGGAGATCGGCACCATCAGCAGCGCCTCGACCTCCGGCCACACCACCGGCCCTCCCGCGGAGAACGCGTACGCCGTCGACCCCGTGGGCGTCGCACACACGATCCCGTCGCAGCCGAACCCCGTCACCGGCCGCCCGTCGATCTCCAGGACGATCTCCAGCATCCGCTCGGCGGACACCTTCTGCACGGCCGCCTCGTTCAGCGCCCAGTCCGTGTGCACGATGTCCCCGTTGCGGTGCACGACGACGTCGACGGTCATCCGCTCCTCGACCTCGTACGCCTTGGTGACCACCCGGTCGACGACCTTGTCGAGGTCGTCCCGCTCGGCCTCCGCGAGGAACCCGACGCGCCCGAGGTTGACGCCGAGCATCGGCACACCCGACGCCCGCGCGAACTCGGCACCGCGCAGCAGCGTGCCGTCACCGCCCAGCACGATGAGCAGCTCACAGCCGTCGAGGCACTGCGGAGTGGCCTCCTTGACCAGCTCCACCTCGGCCGGCAGGGGCAGGTCGCGCGCCTCGGCCTCCAGGACGCGCACGCCCAGACCGGAGCGCAGCAGCCCCTTCACGACGAGCTCGGCACTGCGCACGGCCGCGGGCCGGCCCGTGTGGGCGAGCAGGAAAACAGTACGAGCTCGGTTCTCGGTCAACGCGGCCCCTCCGCCACTGCACGGTCTGCCTCGGCCGGGTCCAGTTCCGGTGCCCCGGACCGCAGCCACAGAAAGTATTCGACATTCCCCGACGGCCCGGGCAGCGGACTGGCCGTCACGCCCTTCACCCCGAGCCCCAGCCCCCAGGCCTTCTCGGCCACCCCCCGTACCGCCTCGGCCCGCAGCTGGGTGCTGCGCACCACTCCCCCGCTGCCGAGGCGTTCCTTGCCCACCTCGAACTGCGGCTTGACCATCATCACCAGGTCGGCGTCCGGTTTCACGCACCGCACCAAGGCGGGCAGGACCAGCCCGAGCGGGATGAAGGACAAATCCCCCACGACAAGATCCACTGGCTCCCCATCGATCGCTTCAAGCGTCAACTCGCGTACGTTCGTACGGTCCTTGACGGTGACGCGTTCATCCTTCTGGAGGGACCACGCGAGTTGTCCGTATCCGACGTCTACGGCGACGACGTGCGCGGCGCCCGCCCGCAGCAGGACGTCGGTGAAACCGCCGGTGGAGGCGCCCGCGTCGAGCGCCCTGCGCCCCTCCACGGCCAGCCCCCGCGGACCGAACACCGAGAGCGCCCCGGCCAGCTTGTGGCCGCCGCGCGAGACGTAGTCGGGGTCGTCGTCGTCCTGGGCCACCACGATCGCGGCCGCGGTCTCCACCTGCGTGGCGGGTTTGGCCGCGACGGTCTTGCCGACGGAGACCCGCCCCGCGGCGATCAGCTGCGCGGCGTGCTCGCGCGAGCGCGCGAGCTTCCGGCGGACCAGCTCCGCGTCCAGACGGCGTCGTGCGACTCCTGCCACGTTCGGTTCAGCTCCTAGGTCCAGGCGGCGTCGGGGGCACCGGAGGTCCCGGGCGGGCGTCGAGCGCGGTGAGCGCGTCGCGCAGCCCCCGGTGTACATCCTCGTACACCTCGACATGCCCGTCCGTGGCGAGGTGGTCCGCGTCGCCGAGCCGGTCCAGGGCCGCGTCCACACCGGCGTCGCCGGTCGGCGTGCGGGGCACGTTCAGGGGGGCCGGGGCGGCGGGATCGTGCACCGGCTCGCCCTCCGCCGCCGGCGGGGGCTCGGGAACTGCGTCGTCCATGCCACGACGCTACCGCGAACCGCTGCGGTACCGTCGGTCGCGATGGCCACGATCGAGGAGTGCCGCAGCGCACTCGACAAGCTCTCGGACAACATGCAGCGCGCCGAAGGGGACGTCCGCGACGCCGCGGCCCTGGACCGCTCGGTGAGCTGCCACATCACGGACCTCGACGTCACCTTCCTCGGCCGCATGCGGGGCGGGCGGATCGAGGTGCACGACACCGTGCCGGGGCCGCCGCCCGGCAAGGCCGAGATCAGACTCGCCATGACCGGCGACGACCTGGTCGCGCTGGTCGGCGGCGAGCTGAGCTTCGCCCAGGCCTGGGGCTCCGGCCGTGTGAAGCTGCACGCGGGCGTGCGGGACCTGCTCCAGCTCAGGAAGCTGCTGTAGCCGCGACAGCTCAGGAAGCCGCTGCGGCCGCGGCAGCTCAGGAGGCTTCCGCAGCCGTGGCCTTCCCGGCCCGGGCCTTGCGGGCCGCCGGCACGACCAGCGGCGTGCCCGTCTCGGGGTCGTCGATGACCTGGCAGCGCAGCCCGAAGACCTCCTCGACCAGTCCGGCCGTGACGATGTCCTTCGGCGCGCCCTCGGCGATGATCCGGCCCTCGCGCAGGGCGATGAGGTGGGTGGCGTAGCGGGCGGCGTGGTTCAGGTCGTGCAGCACGGCGACGAGCGTGCGCCCCTGCTCCTCGTGCAGCTCCGCGCACAGGTCCAGGACGTCGATCTGGTGCTGGATGTCCAGGAATGTCGTCGGCTCGTCGAGGAGGAGCAGCGGCGTCTGCTGGGCGAGCGCCATGGCGATCCACACGCGCTGGCGCTGGCCTCCCGAGAGTTCGTCGACGTAACGGTCGCCCAGTTCGGCGACGCCGGTCTGCCGCATGGACTCCTGGACGACGCGCTCGTCCTCGGCCGACCACTGGCGCAGGATGCCCTGGTGCGGGTAGCGGCCGCGGCCGACCAGGTCGGCGACCGTGATGCCGTCGGGCGCGATGGACGACTGGGGCAGCAGACCGAGGGTCCGCGCGACCTTCTTCGCGGGCATCGACTGGATGACCTGCCCGTCGAGCAGCACCCGGCCCTCGCTCGGCTTGAGCATCCGTGACAGCGCCCGCAGCAGCGTCGACTTGCCGCACGCGTTGGGGCCCACGATCACGGTGAAGGAGTTGTCGGGTATCTCCACCGACAACTGCTCCGCGATGACCCGCTGGTCGTAGGCGAGGGTGACGTTCTCGGCGGACAGGCGGTTCACGGTGCTCCCTTGGTTGTTCAGTCCGCTGGTGCTCTTCTCCACCCCGGTGCTCATATCCGGCCCGCCCTGCGCTCGCTGACCAGCAGCCACAGCAGGTAGACCCCGCCGAGCACGCCGGTGACCACGCCCACAGGCAGCTGTTCGGCGCCGAACGCCCGCTGCGAGACCCAGTCGGCGACGACCAGCAGGGCCGCGCCCATGCACAGCGAGGGCAGCAGGTTCGGCCCGGGCGAGCGGGTCAGACGCCGGGCCAGCTGCGGCGCGGTGAGCGCGACGAAGCTGACGGGACCGGCAGCGGCGGTGGCGGACGCGGTGAGCAGCACCGCCGCCACCATGAGCAGCAGCCGTACGCGCTCGACCCGCACGCCGAGGGCGTACGACACGTCGTCGCCCATCTCCATCATCCGCAGCCCGCGCGCGTTGACGAGGACGAGCGGCACCAGCACGGCGGTCAGCGCGAGCAGCGGCCACACCTGGTCCCAGTCCCGGCCGTCTAGGGACCCGGTCATCCACACGACCGCGCGGGCCGCGTCCACGATGTCGGACTTGGTGAGCAGGTAGCCGTTGACCGCCGTGACGATCGCGGAGACGCCGATACCGACCAGGACCAGCCGGTAGCCGTGCACACCCCGCTTCCAGGCGAGCACATAGATGGCGAGCCCGGTCACCAGGCCGCCCACCAGCGCCCCGGCCGCGACCTGGTTGGCGCTCCCGGAGCTCAGCACGATCACCACGAGCGCGCCGGCCGTCGCCCCCTGCCCGAGACCCAGCACGTCCGGACTGCCCAGCGGATTGCGGGAGATGGCCTGGAACAGGGCCCCGCCCAGTCCGAGCGAGGCGCCTACCAGCAGCCCGACGAGGACCCGCGGCAGCCGCAGCTCGTTGACGATGAACTCCTGACCCGGGTTGCCCTCGCCGACCAGCGTCCGCAGCACGTCGGCGGCCGGGATCGGGAAGTCGCCGGTGCCGATGAGCACGACACTCGCCGCGAGCGCCGCGACGAGCAGCAGGAGCACGACGGTGACGGCCCGTACGTCCAGGCGTATCGAGAGCCCGCCCGGCGTCCGCACGGCACGGTTGGTGGTCTTCACAGCTGCGCCGTCCTCCGCCGTCGTACGAGAAGGATGAACACCGGGCCGCCGAGGATCGCGGTGACGATGCCCACCTGGAGTTCCGAGGGCCGGGCCACGATCCGGCCGATGACATCGGCTCCGAGCAGCAGCACGGGCGACAGGATCGCCGCGTACGGCAGGATCCAGCGCAGGTCGGGCCCGGTGAAGGAGCGCACCACGTGCGGCACCATCAGCCCGACGAACACGATCGGCCCGCACGCGGCGGTCGCGGCCCCGCACAGCACGGTCGCGGCCAGCATCGACAGCGCCCGGGTGCGGTTGAGGTCGGCGCCGAGGGCCTTGGCGGTGTCGTCGCCCATGGCCATCGCGTTGAGCGGCCGGGCGAGCGCCAGCGCCAGGACCGTACCGGTCAGCAGGAACGGCAGGACCTGCGTGATGGTCGAGTCGGTGGCCGAGGCCAGCGAACCGACCGTCCAGAAGCGCATCTTGCCGAGCGCCGCCTCGTCCATGATCATCACGGCCTGGAGGTAGCCGTACAGCGCGGCGCTGATCGCTGTGCCGGCGAGCGCGAGCCGCACCGGCGTCGCCCCCCGGCTGCCGCCGAGGAACCACACCAGCGCCCCGACCGCGGCCGCGCCGAAGAACGCGAACCACACGTAGCCGCTGAGCGAGGTGACCCCGAAGTACGTGATGGCCGTGACGACCGCGGCGGAGGCACCGGCGTTGATGCCGAGCAGACCGGGGTCGGCCAGCGGGTTGCGCGTGAGAGCTTGCAGGACCGCCCCGGCCAGACCGAGCGCGGCGCCCGCGAGCAGCCCGAGCACCGTCCGCGACAGCCGCTCCGCCACCACGACGTCCCCATAGGTCCCCGAGTCCTCGAACAGGCCGTGCCAGACCTGACCGAGGGACAGCTCCTTCGCACCGATCGCGATACTCGCCAGCGCTACGAGCACCAGGATCGCGACGGCCAGGAGGAGCCCGAAGGCTCGCACCGCCCGTCGGGCCGGGGGCGCGGGGGCGGTCTCCGCGCGCTGTTCAGGGGGACTCTCAACCAACACGCAGGTTAGGTTAGCCTACCCTCGCATTCGAGCAAGATTCGGATTCCCGGCTCCGCCCCGGGTACCCGGCCCGGGCGCTGACAGACGCTCAGAGACCCAGCCGCGCCAGCGCCTTCTCCCCGTCCAGCTCGCAGCCACCCTCACCGGCCGCCGTCCACGCCACGGCGCACAACGCGCGCAGGCCGTCCAGAGCCTCACCCTCCCCGTCGAGCTCCAGCCGGTCCGCACCGGCCGTCGCCGTCCAGCCACCGCACCGGAATCCGCCCTCGCCCGCTTCGACGACCTCCGGCTGACGGCCGAGCATCCCGCGCAGATCCGCGTCCACATACGTCGGCCGGTGCTGCGGATGCGCGGCCAGCAGCTGCGCGCCGTCGGTGACGCCGGTCAGGACCAGCAGCGAGTCGACGTCCCCGTTGAACGCACCCTCGATGTCCGTGTCCAGCCGGTCCCCCACCACCAGCGGCCGCCGCGCGCCGGTCCGCAGGATCGTCTCCCGGTGCATCGGGGGCAGCGGCTTGCCCGCGACCTGCGGCTCGGCACCCGTGGCGATCCGGACGACCTCCACCGCGGCGCCGTTGCCCGGCGCGATCCCCCGCCCGCTCGGAATGGTCAGGTCGGTGTTGGACGCGAACCACGGCACGCCCCGGGCCACCGCGTAGGACGCCTCGGCGAACCGGCCCCACGGCAGATCGGGCCCGCCGAACCCCTGCACCACCGCCGCCGGATCGTCGTCCGCCGACTCCACCGGTACCAGCCCGCGTTCGCGCAGCGCGACCCGCAGCCCCTCACCGCCGATCACCAGCACCCGGGCGCCCTGCGGCACCTGCTCACTGATCAGCCGCGCGACCGCCTGCGCCGAGGTGATGACCTCCTCCGCGCCCGTCGGTATCCCCAGCTCCGTCAGATGCCCGGCCACTGTGTCCGGCGTCCGCAGCGCGTTGTTCGTGACGTACGCGAGCCGCATGCCGCCCTCCCTGGCCCGGGCCAGCGACTCGACCGCGTGCGCGATCGCGCTCCCGCCCGCGTACACGACGCCGTCCAGATCGAGCAGCGCCGTGTCGTACGCCTCGCTCAGGGCCTGCCCACTGCCCTCGGGCCTCGTCCTGACGCTCCGGCTCATCCCGCATCGCTCCTCGTTCGACGGCTTTCCCCCGATCATCCCCCATGCCACTGACACCCGTACGATGCCGGGATGAATACAGCAGGTCACTCGGAGGCAACGGCGCACCGAGGCCTGGAACTCACCCCGTTCCGAGGCCTTCGTTACGACCCCGACCGGGTCGGCAGCCTAGCCGCCGTCACATCTCCGCCGTACGACGTCGTGGTGCGCCCCGACGGCCTGCACCACCTCGAGGCCGCCGACCCGTACAACATCGTCCGACTGATCCTCCCCCAGGCCGCCACGCCCAGCGCCCGCAACGAACAGGCCGCCGACACCCTGCGCCGCTGGCTGTCCGAGGGCGTCCTGACCACCGACCCGGAACCGGGGCTCTACGTCTACGAGCAGCGGGACGGCGGCGGCATGCTGCAGCGCGGCATCATCGGCGCCCTGCGCGTGTCCGATCCCGCCGAGCAGGTGGTGCTGCCGCACGAGGACGTCATGCCGCACATCGTCGCCGACCGCGCCGACCTCATGCGCGCCACCTCGGCCAACCTCGAACCCCTCCTGCTCACCTACCGGGGCGACGAGGCGACGGCTGCCACGGCCGACCTGATCGAGCGCACCGCCGAACTGCCCCCGCTCCTCGCCACCACCACGGAGGACGGCTTCCACCACCGCCTGTGGTCGGTCACCTCTCCCGAGGACCTGGCCGCGGTCCAGACCGGCCTCGTCCGGCACCAGGCCCTCATCGCAGACGGCCACCACCGCTGGGCGACCTACCGCCGCCTCCGCACGGAGCACCCCTCGCCCAGCCCGTGGGACCACGGCCTGGTCCTCCTCGTCGACACGGCCCGGTACCCGCTCCGGGTCCGCGCGATCCACCGTCTGCTGCACGACCTGCCGGTCGGCGAGGCGGTGGCAGCCCTGAAGGGCCGTTTCCGCGTGCGCCGGCTCGAAGTACCCCTGCCCGAGGCCCTGGACGCCCTGGGCGGCGCGGCCCGCGCCGGCAACGCCTTCCTGCTGGCCGGCGACGGCGCTTTCCACCTCGTCGACGATCCGGACCCCGACCTGCTGGCCCGCACCATCCCCGCCGACCGCCCCGAGGCCTGGCGCACCCTGGACGCGACGGTCCTGCACGCCACGCTCCTCGAGCACGTCTGGCGCATCCCCGAGGACTCCCCCGCCCACATCGCCTACATCCACGACACGGCGGCCACGGTGGAGAAGGCGGAACGCGACGGCGGAACGGCCGTTCTGATGCACCCGGTCCGCGAGGAGGTCGTCCGCGACCTGGCCCGCCAGGGCGTGACGATGCCCCGCAAGTCGACGTCGTTCGGCCCGAAACCGGCCACGGGCCTGGTGCTGCGGGCCCTGGACCTCTGACAGGGCGAAGCCGGTGACGACATGACGAAGGGGCGGGACCCCGGGCCTCACGGCCGGGTTCCCGCCCCTCCTTCGACGGACGTCAGTGGACGTCAGTCCTTGTCGCCCTGGTCGGCGCCCTCGTCCTGGTCCTCGTCCTGGTCCTCGTCCTCGTGCTCGCTCGCCTCGGACGAAGCCGGAGCCTGGACCTCGTCGTCCTCGTCTTCGGCCATGGCGTCGACGAACTCCACGCCGTCCAGCTCGGCAAGCCGGTCCGAGGCGTCGGTGCTGCCGTCGCGGTCGGCCTCGACGGCCTTCGCGAACCACTCCCGCGCCTCGCTCTGCCGCTCGGCGGCGAGCAGCGCGTCGGCGTAGGCGTACCGCAGTCGCGCGGTCCACGGCTGCACGGAGTTCGCGGCCAGCTCCGGGCTCTGCAGCGTCACGATGGCCGCGTCCAGCTGCCCCATGTCCCGCCGCGCACCGGCCGCGACGAGCCGCATCTCGACCTGCCCGGCCTTGTCGAGCTTGTGCACCTCGGGCGCCCCGGCCATGTCCAGCGCCTTCTCCGGCCGCCCGAGCCCTCGCTCGCAGTCGGCCATGACGGGCCACAGGTCGATGTTCCCGGTCATCCGCTTGGCGGCCCGGAACTCGCCCAGCGCCTCGCCGTACTTCTGGTTGGCGTAGGCGGCGAACCCGGCGGCCTCCCGCACGGCGGCGACACGCGAGGCCAGCCGCAGCGCGACCCTGGAGTAGCCGTACGCGCCCTCGGGGTCCTCGTCGAGGAGCCGCGCGACCATCACCAGGTTCCTGGCGACGTCCTCCGCGAGCGTCTTGGGCAGGCTCTGCAGCTCCTGCCGTACGTCCTTGTCGATCTCGTCGCCGGTGACGTCCTCGGGGATCGGCAGCCGCTTGATGGGCTCCCTGTCCCGGTCCCGCTCCTCACGGAACCGGCCGGGGCCACGCCGGTCGTCCCGGCCGCGGAAGCCACCCCGGTCGCCGTCGCGCCGGTCACCGTCGCGCCGGTCACCGTCGCGCCGGAAGGCCGGACGGTCGCCACGGTCGTCCCGACGGGGCCCACGCCCGCCTCGGTCGTCACGGCCACGGAAACCACCGCGGTCGTCCCCACGACGGTCGTCGCGACGGTCGTCACGACGGAATTCGCCGCGGTCGCTGCGGGGGCCGTCCTCGCGACGGAATCCGGGACGCCCGCCCCGGCCGGCGTCGTCACGCCGGAAGCCGCCACGCTGCTCCCCGCGGTCGTCCCCGCGACGCTCGTCCCGGCGCTCGTCCCGGCCGCGGAAACCACCGCGGTCGTCACGCCGGAAGCCGCGGTCACCGTCCCTGGGGCGGTCTCGATCACCACCGCGGAACCCGCGGTCCCGGTCGTCACCACGGAAGCCACGGTCGCGGTTGTCGTCGCGACGGAAACCGCCACGGTCCCGGTCGTCGCGACGGGGGAACCCACCACGGTCGCCCTCGCGCCGCTCACCACGACGGTCGTCGCGTCGGTCGTCACGCCTGTCGTCCCGACGGTCATCCCGACGGTCGTCGCGCCGGAAGGCGGGGCGATCGCCGCGGTCGTCCCGGCGGAACCCACCACGGTCGCCCTCGCGCCGCTCACCACGACGGTCGTCGCGTCGGTCGTCACGCCTGTCGTCCCGACGGTCATCCCGACGGTCGTCGCGCCGGAAGGCGGGGCGATCGCCGCGGTCGTCCCGGCGGAACCCGCCACGGTCGCGGTCGTCCCTGCGCGGTCCGCGATCGCGGTCGTCACGCCGGCCGTATCCGCCACCACGGTTGTCGTCACGACGGAACCCGCCACGGTCCCGGTCGTCGCGGCGCTCACCGCGGTCGTCCCGGTCGTCGCGCCGGAAGGCGGGGCGATCGCCGCGGTCGTCCCGGCGGAACCCGCCACGGTCGCGGTCGTCCCTGCGCGGTCCGCGATCGCGGTCGTCACGCCGGCCGTATCCGCCACCACGGTTGTCGTCACGACGGAACCCGCCACGGTCCCGGTCGTCGCGGCGCTCACCGCGGTCGTCCCGGTCGTCGCGCCGGAAGGCGGGGCGATCGCCGCGGTCGTCCCGCCGGAACCCGCTACGGTCGTTGCCGCCTCGGTCGTTGTCGCGGCGGAAGCCCCCACGGTCTCCGCCGCGGCCCCCGCGCTGACCGCCGCGGTCGTTGCGGTCGCTCCGGTCCCCCTCCCGTCGCCGCTGGTCGCGCTCCGGTCGGTCCTCGGGAGAGTTGGTGGACATGGTGACTCCTGTCTTCGGTACCGCAAGTCATTCTCGCGCAGCCGGGTGCCCAGCGCGCAGTGCAAAAACAAAAAGGACCCTTGGTCCCAGCTGAACGCTGGGACCAAGGGTCCTTCCAAAGATTGTTCGGCGGCGTCCTACTCTCCCACAGGGTCCCCCCTGCAGTACCATCGGCGCTGTAAGGCTTAGCTTCCGGGTTCGGAATGTAACCGGGCGTTTCCCCTACGCTATAACCACCGAAACACTATGTGACTGTCGAACAAGCACACCAACCGTGACCATGCATGGGGCCGTTCGTGGTTTCAGAACTAACACAGTGGACGCGAGCAACTGAGGACAAGCCCTCGGCCTATTAGTACCGGTCAACTCCACACGTTACCGTGCTTCCATATCCGGCCTATCAACCCAGTCGTCTACTGGGAGCCTTACCCTCTCAAGGAGGTGGGAATACTCATCTCGAAGCAGGCTTCCCGCTTAGATGCTTTCAGCGGTTATCCCTCCCGAACGTAGCCAACCAGCCATGCCCTTGGCAGAACAACTGGCACACCAGAGGTTCGTCCGTCCCGGTCCTCTCGTACTAGGGACAGCCCTTCTCAATATTCCTACGCGCACAGCGGATAGGGACCGAACTGTCTCACGACGTTCTAAACCCAGCTCGCGTACCGCTTTAATGGGCGAACAGCCCAACCCTTGGGACCGACTCCAGCCCCAGGATGCGACGAGCCGACATCGAGGTGCCAAACCATCCCGTCGATATGGACTCTTGGGGAAGATCAGCCTGTTATCCCCGGGGTACCTTTTATCCGTTGAGCGACGGCGCTTCCACAAGCCACCGCCGGATCACTAGTCCCGACTTTCGTCCCTGCTCGACCCGTCGGTCTCACAGTCAAGCTCCCTTGTGCACTTACACTCAACACCTGATTGCCAACCAGGCTGAGGGAACCTTTGGGCGCCTCCGTTACTCTTTAGGAGGCAACCGCCCCAGTTAAACTACCCATCAGACACTGTCCCTGATCCGGATCACGGACCCAGGTTAGACATCCAGCACGACCAGACTGGTATTTCAACGACGACTCCCCCTGAACTGGCGTCCAGAGTTCACAGTCTCCCAGCTATCCTACACAAGCCGAACCGAACACCAATATCAAACTGTAGTAAAGGTCCCGGGGTCTTTCCGTCCTGCTGCGCGAAACGAGCATCTTTACTCGTAGTGCAATTTCACCGGGCCTATGGTTGAGACAGTCGAGAAGTCGTTTACGCCATTCGTGCAGGTCGGAACTTACCCGACAAGGAATTTCGCTACCTTAGGATGGTTATAGTTACCACCGCCGTTTACTGGCGCTTAAGTTCTCAGCTTCGCCCAGACGAATCTGAGCTAACCGGTCCCCTTAACGTTCCAGCACCGGGCAGGCGTCAGTCCGTATACATCGCCTTACGGCTTCGCACGGACCTGTGTTTTTAGTAAACAGTCGCTTCTCGCTGGTCTCTGCGGCCACCCCCAGCTCACCGAGTAAATCGGATCACCGAGTGTGGCCCCCCTTCTCCCGAAGTTACGGGGGCATTTTGCCGAGTTCCTTAACCATAGTTCACCCGAACGCCTCGGTATTCTCTACCTGACCACCTGAGTCGGTTTAGGGTACGGGCCGCCATGAAACTCGCTAGAGGCTTTTCTCGACAGCATAGGATCATCCACTTCACCACAATCGGCTCGGCATCAGGTCTCAGCCTTGTGTGACGGATTTGCCTATCACGGCCTACACCCTTACCCCGGGACAACCACCGCCCGGGATGGACTACCTTCCTGCGTCACCCCATCACTCACCTACTAACCGCTTGGTTCAGCGGCTCCACCACTCCCCTTTGCCCGAAGGCTCCAGGGCGGCTTCACGGCCTTAGCATCACGATGCTCGATGTTTGACGCTTCACAGCGGGTACCGGAATATCAACCGGTTATCCATCGACTACGCCTGTCGGCCTCGCCTTAGGTCCCGACTTACCCTGGGCAGATCAGCTTGACCCAGGAACCCTTAGTCAATCGGCGCACACGTTTCTCACGTGTGAATCGCTACTCATGCCTGCATTCTCACTCGTGAACCGTCCACAACTACCTTCCGGTGCTGCTTCACCCGGCACACGACGCTCCCCTACCCATCCACACAGGCGTTGGCCCTATTGTGTGAATGACACGACTTCGGCGGTACGCTTGAGCCCCGCTACATTGTCGGCGCGGAATCACTAGACCAGTGAGCTATTACGCACTCTTTCAAGGGTGGCTGCTTCTAAGCCAACCTCCTGGTTGTCTCTGCGACTCCACATCCTTTCCCACTTAGCGTACGCTTAGGGGCCTTAGTCGATGCTCTGGGCTGTTTCCCTCTCGACCATGGAGCTTATCCCCCACAGTCTCACTGCCGCGCTCTCACTTACCGGCATTCGGAGTTTGGCTAAGGTCAGTAACCCGGTAGGGCCCATCGCCTATCCAGTGCTCTACCTCCGGCAAGAAACACACGACGCTGCACCTAAATGCATTTCGGGGAGAACCAGCTATCACGGAGTTTGATTGGCCTTTCACCCCTAACCACAGGTCATCCCCCAGGTTTTCAACCCTGGTGGGTTCGGTCCTCCACGAAGTCTTACCTCCGCTTCAACCTGCCCATGGCTAGATCACTCCGCTTCGGGTCTTGAGCGTGCTACTGAAACGCCCTATTCGGACTCGCTTTCGCTACGGCTTCCCCACACGGGTTAACCTCGCAACACACCGCAAACTCGCAGGCTCATTCTTCAAAAGGCACGCAGTCACGAGATGGAAGCAAGCTTCCATCCGACGCTCCCACGGCTTGTAGGCACACGGTTTCAGGTACTATTTCACTCCCCTCCCGGGGTACTTTTCACCATTCCCTCACGGTACTATCCGCTATCGGTCACCAGGGAATATTTAGGCTTAGCGGGTGGTCCCGCCAGATTCACACGGGATTTCTCGGGCCCCGTGCTACTTGGGTGTCTCTCAAACGAGCCGCTGATGTTTCGACTACGGGGGTCTTACCCTCTACGCCGGACCTTTCGCATGTCCTTCGCCTACATCAACGGTTTCTGACTCGTCCCACGGCCGGCAGACCGTGGAAGAGAGATCCCACAACCCCGCATACGCAACCCCTGCCGGGTCTCACACGTATACGGTTTAGCCTCATCCGGTTTCGCTCGCCACTACTCCCGGAATCACGGTTGTTTTCTCTTCCTGCGGGTACTGAGATGTTTCACTTCCCCGCGTTCCCTCCACTTGCCCTATGTGTTCAGACAAGGGTGACAGCCCATGACGACTGCCGGGTTTCCCCATTCGGAAACCCCCGGATCAAAGCCTGGTTGACGACTCCCCGGGGACTATCGTGGCCTCCCACGTCCTTCATCGGTTCCTGGTGCCAAGGCATCCACCGTGCGCCCTTAAAAACTTGGCCACAGATGCTCGCGTCCACTGTGCAGTTCTCAAACAACGACCAGCCACCCGTCACACACCACTTCCGTGATGCTTTACCGGGGCCGGCGACTGAGGAAGTTCATTCCCTCAGACACCCAACAGCGTGCCCGACACACTCCCCGCTTCCCTCAACGTTCCACGCTCCGAAGAGCAGTACTAGAAGGAGAAGACGATCAAGTGTGCCGAGTAGTCAACGTTCCACCCATGAGCAACCAGCATCAGACATTCGCTGATGTACTGGCCTCTGACCTCACCCCGAAGGGATCGGTAAGAAGTGCTCCTTAGAAAGGAGGTGATCCAGCCGCACCTTCCGGTACGGCTACCTTGTTACGACTTCGTCCCAATCGCCAGTCCCACCTTCGACAGCTCCCTCCCACAAGGGGTTGGGCCACCGGCTTCGGGTGTTACCGACTTTCGTGACGTGACGGGCGGTGTGTACAAGGCCCGGGAACGTATTCACCGCAGCAATGCTGATCTGCGATTACTAGCGACTCCGACTTCATGGGGTCGAGTTGCAGACCCCAATCCGAACTGAGACCGGCTTTTTGAGATTCGCTCCACCTCGCGGTATCGCAGCTCATTGTACCGGCCATTGTAGCACGTGTGCAGCCCAAGACATAAGGGGCATGATGACTTGACGTCGTCCCCACCTTCCTCCGAGTTGACCCCGGCGGTCTCCCGTGAGTCCCCAGCACCACAAGGGCCTGCTGGCAACACGGGACAAGGGTTGCGCTCGTTGCGGGACTTAACCCAACATCTCACGACACGAGCTGACGACAGCCATGCACCACCTGTACACCGACCACAAGGGGGGCACTATCTCTAATGCTTTCCGGTGTATGTCAAGCCTTGGTAAGGTTCTTCGCGTTGCGTCGAATTAAGCCACATGCTCCGCCGCTTGTGCGGGCCCCCGTCAATTCCTTTGAGTTTTAGCCTTGCGGCCGTACTCCCCAGGCGGGGCACTTAATGCGTTAGCTGCGGCACGGACAACGTGGAATGTTGCCCACACCTAGTGCCCACCGTTTACGGCGTGGACTACCAGGGTATCTAATCCTGTTCGCTCCCCACGCTTTCGCTCCTCAGCGTCAGTATCGGCCCAGAGATCCGCCTTCGCCACCGGTGTTCCTCCTGATATCTGCGCATTTCACCGCTACACCAGGAATTCCGATCTCCCCTACCGAACTCTAGCCTGCCCGTATCGACTGCAGACCCGGGGTTAAGCCCCGGGCTTTCACAACCGACGTGACAAGCCGCCTACGAGCTCTTTACGCCCAATAATTCCGGACAACGCTCGCGCCCTACGTATTACCGCGGCTGCTGGCACGTAGTTAGCCGGCGCTTCTTCTGCAGGTACCGTCACTTTCGCTTCTTCCCTGCTGAAAGAGGTTTACAACCCGAAGGCCGTCATCCCTCACGCGGCGTCGCTGCATCAGGCTTTCGCCCATTGTGCAATATTCCCCACTGCTGCCTCCCGTAGGAGTCTGGGCCGTGTCTCAGTCCCAGTGTGGCCGGTCGCCCTCTCAGGCCGGCTACCCGTCGTCGCCTTGGTGAGCCACTACCTCACCAACAAGCTGATAGGCCGCGGGCTCATCCTGCACCGCCGGAGCTTTCGAACCATCTGGATGCCCAGACGGATCAGTATCCGGTATTAGACCCCGTTTCCAGGGCTTGTCCCAGAGTGCAGGGCAGATTGCCCACGTGTTACTCACCCGTTCGCCACTAATCCCCACCGAAGTGGTTCATCGTTCGACTTGCATGTGTTAAGCACGCCGCCAGCGTTCGTCCTGAGCCAGGATCAAACTCTCCGTGAATGTTTTCCCGTAATCGGGATGACACGCACGAGAGCGGAACAGTCAGGCGGAATAGGCCCGACCGTTCACAGCGTCCTCGCTGTGTTTTTTCAAAGGAACCTCGACCATCGGTTGTCCGATGGACGGGGTATCAACATATCTGGCGTTGACTTTTGGCACGCTGTTGAGTTCTCAAGGAACGGTCGCTTCCTTTGTACTCACCCTCTCGGGCTTTCCTCCGGGCGCTTCCCTTCGGTCTTGCGTTTCCGACTCTATCAGATCCTTTTCGATCCGATTCCCTGTCGGCGGGATTTGCCGTTCGGCCCCGGGCTTTCGCCTGTCGGCCTTTCGACATTCACTACGTTAGCCGATTCCCCGTCCAGCTCATAATCGAGTCTGCCGGCGCCGAATTCAGGCATGCGGGCACGCCGAATTCGCCCCTGCTGAGGGGAGTCGCTAGGTAGTGGTTTGGCCGCTTCCGGCTGCGGGCGATTGCCCTACCCGGTTCAGCGGCTCGGACTACATTACGCACCCCGGCAGGACGCGTCAACTTCGGCGGCGCCTCGGGACATGGGCTCGATAGGGGCTCACCGTGGGGTCGTTGGAGACCCAGTAGCGCCAGGGGTGCACGGCTCCGTCGCCGCCCACGCCGGTGCGGGGGCCGTTGAGTACCTGGTCGGAGGGGATGGGAGTGCCCGTCAGCATGCGAAGTGGGGTGTCCTGCGAGGTGCACGCGTCCGTGCCGTCGAGGGAGCGGTCCACGTTGAGGGCCGTGGCCAGGCGGGCCGGGCCTTTGGCCAGTTCCTTGTCGTTGCGGGCCGAGAGTCGACGGGTCCGGGCCAGTTCGGCGCCCTCGATGATCTCGCCGGCGCGGAGGAGGACCGCGCTCGCCTTGCCCTCGGGGCCGCAGACCAGGTTCATGCAGAACCACATGCCGTAGGTGAAGTAGACGTACACGTGACCGGGCGGACCGAACATCACGTCGTTGCGTGCCGTACGGCCGCGATAAGCGTGGGAGCCGGGGTCATCGGCGCCGTCGTAGGCCTCGACCTCGGTGAGGCGGAGGGCGATCGGACCGTCCGGGGTGCTGCGTACCAGGATGCGGCCCAGGAGGTCGGGGGCGACATCGAGGACGGGCCGGTCGAAGAACTCCCTGGACAAGGGCGTACGGTCGGGGGTCGCGATCATGGCGTCCGAGGGTACTGGAGACACGTGGTGTCGCGGGGTGGCCGTCGGGCACCGGCCTTGCAAGGGTGGGGCATGGAACCGGCCACGGCCGGATCGCGTATGTAGGGATCAAGGATCCACCCGTAGTGGGCGAGAGGGAGAGACATGGCGTTCAAGAAGCTGCTCGCGAGCCTGGGGGCCGGCGGGGCTTCGGTCGAGACGGTGCTGCACGAGGTCAACGTCGTCCCGGGCGGTGTCGTCCAGGGTGAGGTGCGGATCCAGGGCGGGTCCGTCAACCAGCAGATCGAGGGGCTCTCGGTCGGGCTGCAGGCCAAGGTCGAGGTGGAGAGCGGCGACCAGGAGTACAAGCAGGACATCGAGTTCACGAAGTCGCGGCTGGGCGGGGCGTTCGAGCTGCAGGCGAACGCCGTGCACGCGGTGCAGTTCGGTCTCGAGATCCCGTGGGAGACGCCGATCACGATGATCGACGGTCAGGCGCTCCGTGGCATGAACATCGGGGTGTCGACCGAGCTGGAGATCGCGCGTGCGGTGGACTCCGGTGACCTGGACCCGGTCAACGTGCACCCGCTGCCGGCGCAGAAGGCGATCCTCGACGCGTTCCTCCAGCTGGGCTTCCGGTTCAAGAACGCGGACATGGAGCGCGGTGTCATCCGGGGTACGCGGCAGAAGCTGCCGTTCTACCAGGAGATCGAGTTCTACCCGCCGCAGCAGTACCGGGGGCTGAACCAGGTCGAGCTGAGCTTCGTGGCCGATCAGCACACGATGGACGTGGTGCTGGAGATGGACAAGAAGCCGGGGCTGTTCAGCGAGGGCAGTGACACCTTCCGGTCGTTCCAGGTGGGTCTGAACGACTACCAGGGGACCGACTGGACCGCCTACCTCAACCAGTGGCTGTCCGAGGTCGGCAGCAAGCGCAACTGGTTCTAGGCTCGGGGGCGACTGCAAGAAACGATCAGGAGGTACCGAGGTGACCGAGCTCAAGCGGCGGCCGCTCCCCCACGACTTCCATCCGCCCGTTGCGTCGTTCACGGTGACGAGCGCGGACGTCGAGGAAGGTGCGACGCTCAAGGACGCTCAGGTCCAGGCGGCGGGCAACACCTCGCCGCAGCTGCGGTGGGAGGGGTTCCCGCCCGAGACCAAGAGCTTCGCCGTGACCTGCTACGACCCCGACGCTCCGACGGGCAGTGGGTTCTGGCACTGGGTGCTGTTCGACATCCCGGCGTCGGTGACCGAGCTGCCGGCCGGTGCGGGCAGCGGCAAGTTCGAGGGTCTGCCGGAGGGCGCGATCCACGCTCGGAACGACTACGGCGGCAAGGAGTTCGGCGGGGCCGCGCCGCCGCCCGGGGACGGGCCGCACCGGTATGTGTTCACGGTGTACGCCGTGGATGAGGAGAAGCTCGGTCCGGACGCGGACGCGTCGCCTGCCGTCGTCGGCTTCAACCTGAGGTTCCACACGATCGGGCGGGCCCAGCTGATCGGTGAGTACGAGGTGCCCGCCGAGGGCTGAGGAAGCCGCCTGCGATCCCGGCGTTCACGGAACGTTTGCCCGCTCCTGGTCTTGGAATTGATCAGGAGCGGGCATTTTTGTTGTCGGGGGTCGCGGGGGTCACCCCTCGTGGAGCAGCAGATATTGCGTTGTCCATCTCGGCGTGCCCGGCCAGAGTTGATCCCAGCCCGCCAGGGGGTGGGCCGGTGCACACGGGAGGTGGGCTGGTATGCGGGACACGCTGGTACTGAACGCGAGCTTCGAGCCGCTGTCGACGGTGACGTTGAATCGAGCCGTCGTTCTGGTGCTTCAGGACAAGGCCGTCGTCGAGCAGGCCCACCCCGAACTGCGGATGCGGGGAGCCGCGGTCGACATACCGGCGCCCCGTGTGATCAGGCTCTGCCAGTACGTACGGGTGCCGTTCCGAAGACGAGCGCCGTGGTCGAGGCGGGGTGTGCTGATCAGGGACCGGAACCGGTGCGCGTACTGCGGTCGGCGGGCGACGACCGTGGACCACGTGGTGCCGCGGTCGCAGGGGGGTCAGGACACGTGGCTGAACACCGTGGCCTCGTGTGCGCAGGACAATCACCGTAAGGCGAACCGGACTCCGGAGGAGGCGGGGATGCCGCTGCTGCGGCAGCCGTTCGAGCCGACTCCGGCGGACGCGATGCTGCTGGCGCTGGGGCAGGACGACTTCGACGCGCTGCCGGAGTGGCTGGCACAGCCCGCGGCCTAGAGCTGTCATACGGAGGGGCCCGCTTCCCTGGGAAGCGGGCCCCTCCGTGTGTGCCAGGTCAGTCGATGGACGGCTTCTCGCGGCGCTCCTGGGCGGGGACGCCGGCTTGGGGTCCGCCCGAGTTGCCGCCGGAACCGCCGCCGAGGCCGCCGAAGTTGCCCATGGCGCCGGACAGGCCCTTGAGGGCGTCGCCGATTTCGCTGGGGACGATCCAGAGCTTGTTGGCGTCGCCCTCGGCGATCTTGGGGAGCATCTGGAGGTACTGGTAGGAGAGGAGCTTCTGGTCCGGGTCGCCGGCGTGGATGGCCTCGAAGACCGTGCGCACGGCCTGGGCCTCGCCCTCGGCGCGCAGGGCGGCGGCCTTGGCCTCGCCCTCGGCGCGCAGGATCTGGGACTGCTTCTCACCCTCGGCGCGCAGGATCTCCGACTGCCGGACACCTTCGGCCTGGAGGATCGCGGCGCGCTTGTCGCGGTCGGCGCGCATCTGCTTCTCCATCGAGTCCTGGATGGAGGTGGGCGGTTCGATCGCCTTGAGCTCGACGCGGTTGACGCGGATGCCCCACTTGCCGGTGGCCTCGTCGAGGACGCCGCGCAGGGCCGCGTTGATCTCTTCGCGGGAGGTGAGGGTCCGCTCCAGGTCCATGCCGCCGATGATGTTGCGGAGGGTGGTGACGGTGAGCTGCTCGATCGCCTGGATGTAGCTGGCGACTTCGTAGGTCGCGGCCCGTGCGTCGGTCACCTGGTAGTAGATGACGGTGTCGATGTTCACGACCAGGTTGTCCTGGGTGATCACCGGCTGCGGCGGGAAGGGCACGACCTGTTCGCGCAGGTCGATGCGGTTGCGGATGGTGTCGATGAACGGGACGACGATGTTGAGGCCCGCGTTGAGTGTCCGCGTGTAGCGCCCGAAGCGCTCGACGATGGCCGCACTGGCCTGTGGGATGACTTGGATCGTCTTGATCAGGGCGATGAAGACCAACACCACCAGGATGATCAGGACGATGATGACCGGTTCCATCGTCGTTCCCCGTGTCCCTTCTCCGCTTCGGCGTCTTCGGCAGATCTTATGGTTGTCGAAGATCTTGCTGGTCGAGTCTGACAGACCGTCGCGTGGCTGGCGAGGAGTTCCACTCCAGTTACGTCCTGCGAGGTCACATGACGATCGCGGTGGCTCCTTCGATGTCCACGACATCCACTTCCTCGCCTGATTCGTAGGCGCGGCCGGTGTCGAGAGCGCGGGCCGACCAGACCTCTCCGGCGAGTTTGATCCGGCCGCCGGAGGCGTCGACGCGTTCCAGGACGACGGCTCGTCTGCCCTTCAACGCCTCCACGCCGGAGGCGAATTGGGGTCGTTGAGCACGGTGACGGTTCGCGATGGGCCGTACGACGGCGATGCCCGCGGCCGAGATGACGGCGAAGACCGCGACCTGGGCGACGGCTCCGCCGCCGAAGACGCCGGTGACCACCGCCGCGGCGATGGCGCCCACCGCCAGCATGCCGAGTTCGGGCATCGCGGTGACCACGAGCGCGATGCCGAGCGCTGCCGCGCCGATCAGCCACCACAGCCATGCGTCGATTTCCACATGGTCATGGTAGGTCCGCGGGCCCTGTCGCCGACAGGGCGCCCGTGGTGTGAAATCCCGTTCTTGCCCTGGGATTTGGGAAGCGGCGGTCAGGCTCAGGAGAGCGGGAGGCCCTGCGCGGTCCAGCGCTCGCCCGACTGTTCGACGACGAGCGGGAGGCCGAAGCAGAGGGAGAGGTTGCGGGAGGTCAGTTCGAGCTCCAGCGGGCCGGCGGCGAGGACCTTGCCCTGGCGGATCATGAGGACGTGGGTGAAGCCCGGGGGGATCTCCTCGACGTGGTGGGTGACCATGAGCATCGAGGGGGCGATCGGGTCGAGGGCGAGGCGGCCGAGGCGGCGGACGAGGTCCTCGCGGCCGCCGAGGTCGAGGCCGGCTGCGGGCTCGTCGAGGAGGAGCAGCTCGGGGTCGGTCATCAGGGCGCGGGCGATCAGGGTGCGCTTGCGCTCGCCCTCGGAGAGCGTGCCGAACCTGCGGTCCAGGTACTCGCTCATGCCGAGGCGGTCGAGGAAGGCGCGGGCGCGCTGCTCGTCGATGTCCTCGTAGTCCTCGTGCCAGGTGGCGGTCATGCCGTACGCGGCGGTGAGGACGGTCTCCAGCACCGTCTGGCGCTTGGGGAGCTTCTCGGTCATGGCGATGCCGGCCATGCCGATGCGGGGGCGCAGCTCGAAGACGTCGGTGCCGGGCCGGCCGAGGGTCTCGCCGAGGATGGCGGTGGTGCCCGAGCTGGGGAAGAGGTAGGTGGAAGCGAGGTTGAGGAGGGTGGTCTTGCCGGCGCCGTTCGGGCCGAGGATGACCCAGCGCTCGCCCTCCTTGACCGACCAGGAGACCTGGTCCACCAGAGCCCGGCCCTCACGGACCACGGATACGTCCTGAAGCTCCAGAACATCGCTCATGAGCGCGTTGTCTCCCCTTGCAGTGTGGCCGGTCTCGGCTGTCGCGTAAGCCTGTGGCTCGGTCCGCCGCGCCGGTGGGCGCAGCCCTCCATGAAATCTACGCCACCGGTCGTACCGGGCGTTCCCTCGGTCCGGTCCTTGGAGGGTCCTAGGGTGGAGGCATGCTCTCGGAACCACGTGCTGGACGTCTCGCAGCTTGGGGAAATGCCCTTTTGGCCGGGCTTGTCTCGCCGGACGACGCCGTTCTCGCCATCGTCGGCGCGGACGCGGTGCACCGGGTGGAGGGGCTGCCGGGCGAGTCGGGACAGGTCGGACTGACGCTCGCGCTCGGGCGGCTGCGGACGCTCGGGGTGACCGGGCTGCGGGTGGCTCTGCCCGCGCCGGGGCATCCGCTGGGGCTGAGCGGGCCGCCGGAGTTCAACGCGCGTGCGCTGGAGGCCGAGGAGGCGGTGGTCTGCCACGGGGCCGCCTACGGGCTGGTGCCGGACGTGTACGAGGCCGGTCCCGAGGGGGTGCAGGTCGAGGTGGTGTGGCATGTGCTGCCGGTGCGGGAGGCGCCGCCCGCGGATGTGCCGTCGCTGGGCGAGGCGGAGCGGGAGCTGGCGGAGGCCCTGCGGGAGGCCACGGAGGTGCTGACGCGGCTGGACGTGGCGGGGTCCGGGCCGGTGGCGGAGGCGGCGATCGATGCGTACCGGGCGCGGGCCGAGCGGGGGCGGGAGGTGCTGGCGCCGGGGTATCCGCCGCGGGCGGTGCGGGTGCTGGAGCTGGCGCAGCGGGTGGGGACGCTGATCGGCGTGGCGACGGAGAGTGGGCACGGGGGCGCGGTGAGTTCGTCGGAGATCTCCGCGCGGCGGGAGGCGTTGCGGCCGGTGGAGCGGACGGCTCGGCGGGCGCAGGTCGCGGCGTACAACTCCGTTGTGGAGGAGCGGGAGCGGGGGGTGCGGTGACGAGGTGGGGCGTGGTGCCCGGCGTTGGCGCTGAGGCCGGGTGGGTGCGCAGCCCGGCGTCGCGGGGCGCCGCCTGCACCCACCCTCCCCCAAGCTCTCGGCTTCGCTCGAGCAGGGGGGACCCCCATCGCCCCTAGCGGCACGCATGCCCGCAGCGGGGCGGCACGCATGCCCGTAGCCACGCCGAACGGCCTCCCGGGCAGGACCGGGAGGCCGGGACACCTCCGGCTCGGAGACGGAGGTGGGGTGTCAGTGGTTGACGGCGAGGTTGCCGAAGGCCGGGTTCAGGATGCCCACGACGTTCACGCTGTTGCCGGACACGTTGACCGGGACGTGCACCGGGGCCTGGACGACGTTGCCCGAGCCGACGCCCGGGGAGCCCACGGCCTGGCCGTCGGCGTGCGCGCTGGTGGCGGAGGCGATGCCCGCGCCGGCGGCCAGCAGGCTACCCGTCACCATCGTCACGGCCGCTGCCTTCTTCAGGTTCTTCACTTCTGAGCCCTCCTTGCGATTGCCGCGGCAGGCGCCGCAGCACGCACTGGAGAACGGCGGAGATCCATCGAGGTTGCGCCATATGAGGGACGTTCCCACGACAGTATGAATCTCGGTCCGGAACGCAACCTTCCGCGTTGCCGTGGGGGAGCCCGTCAGCCCGTCACGCCATGGCGAACGGCCCACAAGGCGGCCTGTGTTCGGTCGGCCAGGTCGAGTTTCATCAGGATGTTCGAGACGTGGGTCTTGACGGTCTTCTCGGAGAGGACGAGCGCGCGGGCGATCTCCCGGTTGGAGCGGCCGTCCGCTATCAGCCCGAGCACCTCGCGTTCCCGCTCGGTGAGCGAACCGGCCCTTCCCGTCCCCGCGTTGTTCTCCTCCTGCGCCAGCAGGGCGCCGGCGACCTCCGGCTGGAGGAGGATGTGCCCGGCGTGCACCGAGCGGATGGCTCCGGCGAGGGCGTCGGGGTCGACGTCCTTGTAGACGTATCCGGCAGCGCCGGCGCGCAGGGCCGGGACCACCGTGCGCTGCTCGGTGAAGCTGGTGACGACCAGCACGCGCGCGGGGTTGGCCAGCTCGCGGAGTCTGCGCAGGGCGTCGACGCCGTCCATGCCCGGCATCTTGACGTCCATCAGGATGACGTCGGGCTTCAGCTCCTCGGCGCGGTCGACTCCTTCGGCGCCGTCCGCCGCCTCGCCGACGACCTCGATGTCGTCCTGCACTTCGAGGAAGGTGCGCAGACCACGGCGGACGACCTGGTGGTCGTCGACGAGCAGCACCTTGATCGCGTCAGCCACCGGGGACCTCCATTTCGATGACGGTGCCCTTGCCGGGCACCGATTCCACGGTCAGCGTGCCGCCGGCGCCGCTCGCCCGGTCCCGCATGGAGACCAGGCCGAGATGGCGTCCCGCGTGACGCACCGCCTGCGGGTCGAAGCCGCTGCCGTCGTCCGTGATCCGCAGGACGGCTCCGCCGCCGAGGCGGTCCAGGGTCACCTCGACGTGGTCGGCACCGGAGTGGCGCAGGGCGTTGTGCAGGGCTTCCTGGGCGACGCGCAGGAGGGCCTCCTCCTGGGATGCGGGCAGGGCCTTCACGCCGTGGCCGGCGAAGGTGACACGGGCGCTGTGGGCCCGGTCGAGGACCTGTATCTGTGTCCGGAGGGTCGCCACGAGGCCGTCCTCGTCGAGGGCGGCGGGCCGCAACTCGACGACCGCGGCGCGCAGTTCGTCGGCGGCCTCGGCGGCCAGGGCCGCGACCTGCTGGAGTTCGCCCTTGGCGCGGGAGGGGTCGCGGTCCACCAGGCGGGCCGCGGCCTGGGCGGTCAGGCGCAGGGAGAACAGCTTCTGGCTGACGGCGTCGTGCAGTTCGTGGGCGAGGCGGGAGCGCTCCTCGGCGATGGTCAGTTCACGGCTGCGCTCGTAGAGGCGGGCGTTGGTGAGGGCGATCGCGGCGTGCTGGGCGAGGATGCCGAGCAGCTCCTCGTCGTCCTCGGTGAAGCCGCAGCCGCCTTCGGGCCGCTCACAGTTCTTGTTGGCCAGGAACAGCGCTCCGATGACCTCGTCGCCGTCGCGGATCGGCAGGCCGAGGAAGTCGACCAGGTCCGGGTGGGCCTTCGGCCACCCCTCGAAGCGGGGGTCCTTGCGGACGTCCGCGAGACGTTCGGCCCTGGCCTCGTGCAGCATCGCGGCGAGGATGCCGTGCTGGCGCGGGAGGGGGCCGATGGCCTTCCACTGCTCCTCGCTGACGCCGTCGACGACGAACTGGGCGAAGCCGCCGTGGTCGTCCGGGACGCCGAGCGCGGCGTACTGCGCGTCGAGCAGCTCGCGGGCCGAGGCGACGATCGTCTTGAGGACGTCGCGCACCTCTAGATGCCTGCTCATGGCCAGCAACGCGGAGCTCACCGCGGCGAGGCCGGACCGGGGACCGTGACTCATGTCCTCACGGTACCGGCGGGCTGTGACGGGGCGGATCGGACCGCCGGCGGCCGGGTGCCCGGTCGGTGGGCCTAGGTCCCGGGGCCGAGACCGCCGGGCGGCGGGTCCTACGGCCGGGGCCGCCGGGCCCATGGCGTAGGGCGAAGGGACCCGGTGGATTGCGGCCCGCGTCCGAGGCGGCCCGGGTGGCCCCGTTCCTAGGTTGAGGGCACGCGATCAAGATGAGGGAGCGGATCATGCCGGTTGCGATCATCACCGGGGCATCGAAGGGGCTGGGGCGGGCGCTGGCCCTGGCCCTGGCCGGGCGGGGCTGGGACCTGGTGCTCGACGCCAGGGGCGCAAAGGCGCTGGCGGAGACGTCAAAGGAGGTGTCCGCGCAGGGCACGCGGGTGGCCGCCCTGCCCGGGGACGTCACGGACGCCGGGCACCGGGCGGAGCTGGTGGGGGCGGCCTGGCGGCTGGGCGGCGTCGACCTGCTGGTGCACAACGCGAGCGCGCTGGGTGCCGAGCCGCTGGTCAGGCTGGAGGAGCTGCCCCTGGAGGGGCTGCGCCGGGCGTTGGAGGTGAACCTGGTGGCGGGGCTGGGTCTGGTCCAGGAGGCGCTTCCGCTGCTGCGGGCCTCGCGGGCGGGCGCCGTCGTCGCGGTGAGCTCGGACGCGGCCGCCGAGGCGTACCAGACCTGGGGCGGTTACGGGGCGTCCAAGGCGGCTCTGGACCATCTGGTGGCCGTGCTCGCCGTGGAGGAGCCGGGGCTGCGGGTCTGGGCGGTCGATCCGGGGGACATGGCCACGGACCTGTACGCGGCGGCCGTACCGGAGGACCGGGAGCCGCGGCCGGAGCCGGCGGCTGTCGTGCCGGGGTTCCTGCGGCTGCTGGACGAACGTCCGGCGAGCGGGCGGTACGGGGCCCCGGCGCTGCTGGACGGAGCCCGATGACACTGGCCGTGCGTGTGCCGGAGGAGCTGTCGGCCCGGGTGCCCGTGGAGCAGCGGGGGCCGGGGCTGGAGCGGGACGCCGTGCGGATGCTGGTGTCGCGGGGTGCCGAGGTGGCGCATCACACGTTCCGGGAGCTGCCGCTGCTGCTGCGGGCCGGGGACCTGCTCGTGGTCAACACCTCGGCCACGCTGGCGGCGGCCGTGGACGGATGGACCGGGCACGCGCGCGTGGTGGTGCACTTCTCGACGCGCGGGGACGACGGCCGCTGGGCGGTGGAGCTGCGGGAGCCCGACGGGCGGGGCACCACACGCGCGCGTGCGGGTGGGCCTGCGGGGAGGGAGGTGCGCCTGCCGGGTGGTGTGCGGCTGGTTCTGGAGGAGCCGCTGAGCGGGCGGGGTGAGCGGCTGTGGTGGGCGCGGGTGTCCGGGGCGGGGGTGCCGGGGCTGCTGCGGGATTACGGGCGGGCCATTCGCTACGCCTATACGGAGCGGGACCAGCCGCTGTCCGTCTATCAGACGGTGTTCGCGCTGCCGTCGGCGGACGGGACGGGCAGCGCGGAGATGCCGAGCGCGGCGCGGCCCTTCACGGCGCGGCTGGTGGCGGAGCTGGTGAGCCGGGGGGTGCTGTTCGCGCCGGTCACGCTGCACACGGGGGTGGCCTCGGCGGAGGCGCACGAGCCGCCGTATCCGGAGCGTTTCGCGGTGCCGGAGGCGTCGGCGCGGCTGATCGAGGCCGCGAGGGCCGGTGGGGGCCGGGTGGTGGCGGTCGGGACGACGGCGGTGCGGGCCGTGGAGTCGGCGGTGGGCGCCGACGGAGCCGTACGCGCGGGTGCGGGGTGGACGGACCTCGTCGTCACGCCGGAGCGGGGGGTGCGGGTGGTGGACGGGCTGCTGACCGGGCTGCACGAGCCGGAGGCCTCGCATCTGCTGATGCTGGAGGCGGTCGCGGGGCGGGTGGCGGTCGAGCGGGGGTACGAGGCCGCGCTGCAAGGGCGCTATCTGTGGCACGAGTTCGGGGACGTGCACCTCGTCCTGCCCTCAGCACGCCCCTGAAAGGGCTCACACACAGCATCGCTTGTGCAACTGCGCGTGAGGCTGATCTAGGGGCGGTGTGAGCCCTCGCATAGGACCCACGTCACGTACGAAGGGACGTAGGAGACAAAGTCGCCCCTTTTGAGCGGCACGGACAGTCCAATCTGCACCGATTTGCCCCTCCCTGATCCACTATCTTCCTTCGTACGTCACACCTTTGCCACGCCATTTTGCTGCCGCTAAGAATTGGCGACGTCGCTCAGCGCCGTGGGTTCACCTCCGCGGCGTTTGTGTCGGAAACACACCGAGTCCAACGCCGGACGCCGAGCGACTCCCGCGCTATTCGAAGAGGTCCACGCAGCATGCCCAAGAACATCTTCAGCCGTGTTCAGAGTCGTAGCCTGACCCGTCACCACAAGATCGCCATGGCAGGTGTCGCCACCCTCGGCGCCGCCGCCATCGGGTTCTCCGCGGTGCCGAGCGGCGCCTCGACCAAGACCACGACCGAGGCCGCTCAGCCGGCTGCGGTGGCGTACAGCACCCAGCAGATCAAGGACGTCAAGGCGAGCGTCACGGACCAGATGGCCGGCGCCAGCCTGAAGGCCGAGCAGATCGCGGCGAAGAAGAAGGCCGACGCCGCGGCCGCCGCCAAGAAGAAGGCCGCCGCCGAGGCCGCGAAGAAGAAGGCCGCCGCCGAGGCCGCGAAGAAGAAGGCCGAGGCCGCCCGCGAGGCGAAGGAGGCCGCGAGCCGCGCCGCCAAGCGCGCCGAGGCCAAGAAGGCCGCCGCCAAGAGCTACCCGAACAACCTCGACGGCTGGATCCGCGAGTCGCTCGACGTCATGAAGAAGCACGGGATCCCGGGCTCCTACGACGGCATCAAGCGCAACATCATCCGTGAGTCCTCGGGTAACCCGAAGGCGATCAACAACTGGGACATCAACGCGATCAACGGCATCCCGTCGAAGGGCCTGCTGCAGGTCATCCCGCCGACCTTCAAGCACTGGCACGTCCCCGGCACCTCCTGGGACATCTACGACCCGGTAGCCAACATCACCGCCGCCTGCAACTACGCGGCCGACAAGTACGGCTCGATGGACAACGTCGACAGCGCGTACTGAGGCCGGCGCGGGACTCAGCTCGCTGTACGAACGCCGAAGGGCGGCACCCTCCTGACGGGTGCCGCCCTTCGGGCGTCGTACGGCGGTGGTTACTTGCGCATGACCTCGGGCTCGTGGCGGCGCAGGAAGCGGGCCACGAAGAAGCCGCAGATCACGCCGAGGACGAGGAGCGCGCCCATGTCCATGGCCCAGGCCCCGACCGTGTGCTCCCACAGCGGGTCGTTGTCGCCGGCCGTCTCGGGCGGGCTGATCTTGTTGAAGTCCAGCGTGGCACCGGAGGCGGCGACCGCCCAGCGCGACGGCATCAGGAACGAGAACTGGTTGACGCCGATCGAGCCGTGCAGCGCGAACAGGCAGCCGGTGAAGACGACCTGGATGATGGCGAACATCACCAGCAGCGGCATGGTCTTCTCGGCGGTCTTCACCAGCGAGGAGATGATCAGGCCGAACATCATCGAGGTGAAGCCCAGCGCCATGATCGGCACGGACAGCTCCAGCATCGTGGCGCTGCCGAAGACCAGGCCCTCTTCGGGGATCTCACGGCTGGAGAAGCCGATGACGCCGACCAGCAGGCCCTGGAGCACGGTGATCATGCCGAGCACGAACACCTTGGACATCAGGTACGCCGAGCGCGAGAGGCCGGTGGCGCGCTCCCGCTCGTAGATGACGCGTTCCTTGATCAGTTCTCGGACCGAGTTCGCCGCGCCCGCGAAGCAGGCGCCGACCGCGAGGATCAGCAGGACCGTGGTGGCCGTGCCGTTCGGGATGATGCGGCCGGTCTCCGGGTTGGCCGGGTTGGGCAGCAGGCCCCTGTCGGCGTCGATGAGCAGGCTGACCGCGCCCAGCACGGCCGGCAGGATCACCATCAGGGCGAGGAAGCCCTTGTCCGAGGCGATCACTGAGACGTATCGCCGGACAAGCGTGATGAACTGGGACATCCAGCCCTGCGGCTTCGGCGGCTTCATCGCCTGCATCTGCGGGACCTGTACGGACTGTGGCGCGACGGCGTCGATGTCCGCGGCGTACATCTGGTAGTGCTGCGAGCCCTTCCAGCGGCCCGCCCAGTCGTAGTCGCGGTAGTTCTCGAAGGCGGAGAAGACATCGGCCCAGGTGTCGTAGCCGAAGAAGTTCAGCGCCTCCTCGGGCGGGCCGAAGTAGGCGACCGAGCCGCCCGGCGCCATCACCAGCAGCTTGTCGCAGATCGCCAGTTCGGCCACCGAGTGGGTGACGACGAGGACCGTACGGCCGTCGTCGGCGAGGCCGCGCAGCAGCTGCATGACGTCGCGGTCCATGCCCGGGTCGAGGCCCGAGGTCGGCTCGTCCAGGAAGATCAGCGACGGCTTGGTGAGCAGCTCCAGGGCGACCGAGACGCGCTTGCGCTGGCCGCCGGACAGGGACGTGACCTTCTTGTCCTTGTGGATGTCGAGCTTGAGCTCGCGCAGCACCTCGTCGATGCGGGCCTCGCGCTCGGCGCCGGTGGTGTCGGCGGGGAAGCGCAGCTTGGCCGCGTACTTGAGGGCCTTCTTGACGGTCAGCTCCTTGTGCAGGATGTCGTCCTGCGGGACCAGACCGATGCGCTGGCGCAGCTCGGCGAACTGCTTGTAGAGGTTGCGGTTGTCGTACAGCACCTCGCCCTGGTTGGCGGGCCGGTAGCCGGTGAGCGCCTTGAGCAGGGTCGACTTGCCGGAGCCGGACGGGCCGATGACCGCGATCAGCGACTTCTCCGGGACGCCGAAGGAGACGTCCTTGAGGATCTGCTTGCCGCCGTCGACCGTGACGGTCAGGTGGCGGGCGGAGAAGGACACCTCACCGGTGTCGACGAACTCCTCGAGCCGGTCGCCGACGATGCGGAACGTCGAGTGGCCGACGCCGACGACGTCGGTCGGGCCGAGCAGCTGCGTGCCGCCCTTGGCGATCGGCTGGCCGTTGACGTACGTGCCGTTGTGGGAGCCGAGGTCCCGGATCTCCATACGGCCGTCGGGCGTCGAGTGGAACTCGGCGTGGTGCCGGGAGACCTGCAGGTCGGAGACGACCAGTTCGTTCTCCAGGGCACGGCCGATGCGCATCACGCGGCCGAGGGAGAACTGGTGGAACGTGGTCGGGCTGCGGTCACCGTAGACCGGAGGTGCCCCCGCGACACCACCGGGACCCTGCTGCTGCGGGATGTGCGCCCCGGCCTGCTGCGGCTGCTGCCAGCCGGCCTGCGGGACCTGCTGCTGCGGCGGCTGCTGGGCCGGGGCCTGCTGCCCCCACGCCGGGTTCGCGCCCTGCGCCGCGTACGGCTGCTGGGGCTGGGCCTGCGGCGTGGCGACGGAGGCCGCGGCGCCGGAGAGGTTCAGGCGCGGACCGTCGGTCGCGTTGCCCAGGTTGACGGCCGAACCGGGGCCGAGCTCCAGCTGATGGATGCGCTGCCCCTGCACGAACGTGCCGTTGGTGCTGCCGTGGTCCTCGATGACCCAACTGCGGCCGTTGAAGCTGACCGTGGCGTGACGCCAGGAGACCCTGGCGTCGTCGAAGACGACGTCCCCCTGCGGATCACGTCCGAGGGTGTATGCCCTGGACGGATCGAGCGTCCAGGTACGTCCGTTTGATTCCAGTACGAGTTCCGGCACTCCAGCCCCACTGAGTTGTCCCCCGAGTTACCCCCGACATGGGGAGTCTAGGGATGTCGAACATCGGGGGGAACTATTTCAGGAGCGGCCCCCTGACCGAAAGTCGGGCCTTGTGAAGACCGGGTTCGGCCGCATCGGCCGATTCCGTTGACGGGGTTGAAACCGGGCCGGAGAGTGGTATTTCGACGCGAGGGGGACATGCGTGGTGTTCCCGTCGCGCAGCGGATCGGGGGGTCTGCCATGAGTGCTGCCGCAGGGGCCGGGACGGCGAGGGACGACGCGCGCGTGCCGTGGGGGGACGTGCTGATGTCCGCCGTGGCCGCCGTGAGCTGGGCGTTGATCGGGATGGCGGGGACCGCCGCGCTGGGTCTGCGGCTGCTGGAGGCGGACACGGCGGGCTCCTTGGGGCCGATGACCGCGGCGGTGGTGGCCCTCGGGGCGGGTGGTTCGGTCACGCCGTCCGGTGAGGTGTCGGCGTTCGGTATCACGGGCGCGGAGGCGGACACGGCCATCGAGATCACGCCACTGGGGGTGAGCCTGGTCGGGGCGGTGCTGCTGTCCTGGTTCTTCCTGCGGTCCTTGCGGGCGGCGGGAGTTGTGATCTCACGGGCCGAACTGCTGGCGCGGGCGGGCGCGGTGGTGGCGTTGTTCGTGGCGATGCTGGGCGGTCTGGCGTGGGCGGGCCACGACGTCATCACCATCGACGGCGGTTCGCTGGGGCTCGACGACGTGACCGGCGGGAGCGGGGGCGTCGAGATCCCGGGGCTCGGGGACGTCGGGGGGCTGCTGCCGGACCGGCTCGGCGATCTGGTCGACGCGCAGGCCGCTGTCGGCTTCACGGTCGACACCGCACCGACGCTGCTCGGCGGGTTCGGCTGGTCGGCCGGGGTCCTCCTCGTCGCCCTGCTGGCCTCGCGCCGTACGCCGCTGCCGCCGGGCTGGGAGGCCGTGCACCGCGTCGTGCGGCCGGCCGTGTCGGCCGTGGTGACCGTGCTGCTGGTGGCGGTCGCGGCGGGCTTCGCCGCGGCGGCGTACGCGGCGATCGGCGACGACCGTCCCGAGCGCATCGCCGGAGCGGCGCTGCTCGGGGCGCCGAACGGGGTGTGGCTGGGCATCCCGCTCGGCCTGTTCGTGCCGTGGGACGGACGCGCTACGGGCGAACTGATCCGCTTCCTGCCGGACCCGCTGGACGACCTGCTCGGTGCCGGGTCCGAACAGCCGGTGACGCTGAGCCGGCTCGCCGAGCTGGACGGCCGGGTGTGGCTGCTGGCGGTGGCGGCGGCGTTGACGATGCTGCTGGCCGGTGTGTTGACGGGAGTACGGACGCCGGCCGGGGAAGGGCCCGGCGCGCTGCGTTTCGCGGGGTGGTGCGCGCTGCGACTGGGGGTCGCGACGGCCCTCGCCCTGCCGTTGCTCGCCTGGCTGACGGACGTCTCCGTGACCGCCTCCCTGTCCGTGCTCGGCTTCGACGCCTTCGGCGGCGGCATCGAACTCCACGGCCCGCTGGGCTTGGCCCTGCTGCTGGGCGCGGTGTGGGGCGCGGGGGCCGGGGCCGTGGGGGCGCTGCTCGCGTGGGCGTGCGGCGCGGCGGGGCGCCGGGCGACGGCATGGGCTCGGGGCGAGGGCCTGGCCGGCAGGGCAGAGTCCCGGCCGGGCGGCGGGTGGGGCGGGCGTGGGACGGGGCCCGGAGCGGGGAGCAGGCATGCCGAGTACGGGGCTGGCGCCCGACAGGCGGCGCCCTGGGGTGGTGGGGGGCCGACGGGGTACGGCGGGGGCGAGGGGCAAGGCCGGCCGGGGGCCGGCGAGGTGCGGCCGGGGGACTACGCCGAGGAGGGGCAGGGACCGGGGCGGTACGACGGGGGTGCCGGGCAGGCCTGGACGGGGGCCGGTGGGGTGCGGCCGGGGGACGACGACGGAGGCGGGCAGGGCTGGCCCCGGGGCGGCGCAGGGCGACCTGAGGACGACGCCGTTACTGGGCAAGCCCAGGCCGGGGGCGGCCCAACGCCCGTGGGACACCACCAAGGCCCCGGGCAAGCCTGGCCCGGGCCAGGGCAGCCCGGGGGCGTTACGAACGCCGGCCTCGGCCCGGAGCGGGACGGCACGGGCGTCGGCGCAAGGCGGCCTGAGGGCGACGCCGGTACTGGGCAAGCCGGGGCCCGGGGCGGCACAGAGCCCGCGGGACGACACCACCAGGGCTCTGCGCAGACCTGGCCCGGGGCAGGCGCAGCACGACCCGAGGGCGACGCCGGCGACGGCCTCGGACCGCGGCAGCGCGACGACGCCGGCGCCGGCACACGGCGACCCGCGGACGACGCCCCTGGCGGGCAGCCCGGAGTCCGTGGTGGGGTGCCTGGCCAGGAAGCCGGGCCCTACGCCCCGGGTACGCCGTACCGGCCGCCGAACCCGGGGACCAATCCGTACCTCCGGGTGCCGGACGAGCTCCGCGAGCCGCGGGACGCACCCCCTCCGGAGGCGGAACCGCACGGCGATGCCGCTCCCGGGGCCGAGGACGGCACACCGGCGGACGACGGGCCCCCCGCCCCCGGCGACGTCTACGGCGCCCCCACCGTCGTACGGCAGGTCGGGCCGCCCCCGCGTGGCCCCCGGCAGTCGCCCGGGCCGAGGAACGGGACCGGACCGCCCCCTCCTCCTCCGCCTCCCCCGCCGCCGCGGCAACCACGCGGCGGGAGGTGACCGGCGAAGGACCGGACGTCGTGCCGGCACCGTCATCGTCATCAGGATCGGCATCGGCATCGGCATCGGCATCGGCACGAAAGGTTCACGCCGCCGACGCGACATGCAGTGTTCGCTGTCCGCCAGACGGACCTCAGGGGCGGTATGCCCTGCCCGCCGGATACGGTGGAACCACCATGAGCGCTTCGCAGACCTCGTCTTCCGACGTCCCTGCCGACGTCCCCACCCTCCTTGTGAAGATCTTCGGCAAGGACAGGCCGGGCATCACCGCCGGTCTCTTCGACACCCTCGCCGCCTACTCCGTCGACGTCGTCGACATCGAGCAGGTCGTCACCCGCGGCCGGATGGTGCTCTGCGCGCTCGTGACCGAGCCGCCTCCCGGGCTGGAGGGAGATCTGCGGTCGACCGTCCACAGCTGGGCCGAGTCGATGAAGATGCAGGCGGAGATCATCTCCGGCCTGGGCGACAACCGCCCGCGCGGGCTGGGCCGGTCCCTGGTCACCGTGCTCGGGCATCCGCTCACCGCCGAGGCCACGGCCGCCATCGCCGCGCGGATCACGAAGACCGGCGGCAACATCGACCGTATCTTCCGGCTCGCCAAGTACCCCGTGACCGCCGTCGAGTTCGCCGTCTCCGGCGTGGAGACCGAACCGCTGCGCACCGCCCTGGTGACGGACGCGGCGCGGCTCGGGATCGACGTGGCGGTCGTCGCCGCCGGTCTGTACCGGCGCGCGCAGCGCCTGGTCGTCATGGACGTCGACTCGACGCTGATCCAGGACGAGGTCATCGAGCTGTTCGCCGCCCACGCCGGCTGCGAGGACAAGGTCGCCGAGGTGACGGCGGCCGCGATGCGCGGGGAGCTGGACTTCGAGCAGTCCCTGCACGCGCGCGTGGCACTGCTGGAGGGGCTGGACGCCTCGGTCGTGGACAAGGTGCGCAGCGAGGTGCGGCTGACGCCGGGCGCCCGCACCCTGATCCGTACGCTCAAGCGGCTCGGCTACCAAGTCGGCGTCGTCTCGGGCGGATTCACCCAGGTCACGGACGATCTGAAGGAGCGGCTCGGGCTGGACTTCGCCCATGCCAACACCCTGGAGATCGTCGACGGCAGGCTGACGGGCAAGGTCACCGGCGAGATCGTCGACCGGGCGGGCAAGGCGCGGCTGCTGCGCCGGTTCGCCGCGGAGGCGGGCGTGCCGCTGTCGCAGACGGTGGCGATCGGTGACGGTGCCAACGACCTGGACATGCTGAACGCCGCCGGTCTCGGTGTCGCCTTCAACGCCAAGCCGGTGGTGCGCGAGGCCGCGCACGCCGCGGTGAACTTCCCCTTCCTGGACACGGTCCTGTATCTGCTGGGCGTCACGCGGGAAGAGGTCGAGGCGGCGGACATCCTCGACATCGGCTGACCCGGCACGACATCGGCCGACCCGACCAGACAGGGACGGCTGACCCGGCACGACATCGGCCGACCCGACCAGAGAGGGGCCCGGCGCCGCACCGGCGCCGGGCCCCTGTCACGCGGGGATCGTCACTCGGCCGGCGCCCAGTAGTCCCGCAGCGTGGCCACGCCCGGCTCCAGGCTCTTCCACGTGCCGCCGAACGACAGTACGGCGAAGGCGGCGGCCGGGAAGCCGCGGCGGGTCATCCGCTCCCGGGCGTCGTCCTCGCCGGAGCCCGCCAGGACGTCGGCGAGGCCCTGGATGCCGGGGTTGTGCCCGATCATGAGGACGTTCTGCGCGTCGTCGGGGGTCTCGTTGAGCAGGGCGATCAGCTC
Source organism: Streptomyces collinus (assembly GCF_031348265.1). NCBI lineage: Bacteria > Bacillati > Actinomycetota > Actinomycetes > Kitasatosporales > Streptomycetaceae > Streptomyces > Streptomyces collinus. The sequence continues at coordinate 1,955,109 of NZ_CP133771.1, forward strand.
GCCGGGCGAGGCCTCGTAGACCCGCTCCTCGTAGACGGTTTTCGGCCGCTGCGGGAACTCCTGGACGGCGAGCTTCCAGGTCTCCCGGGTCCGGACCGCGGTGGAGCACAGGGCCAGGTCGAAGGCGATACCGGTGTCGGTCAGCCTGCGCCCGGCCTCCGCCGCGTCCATTCGGCCCCGGTCGGCGAGCGGACGCTCGTGATCCGTGACCTGTGGCCAGTCGGCTTTCGCATGGCGGAAGAGGACAATCCTTCGGGGTTCTGCGACGCTCATGAGATCCAGCTTCGCATGAAACACGCCACGGGGCGCAGGGAGTTGACCACGGGCTTCGGCCGTGGTCAGCGGGCGATCAGCTGGTGCACGCGCTCGAAGAGGTGGGTGATCGCCGGGTCACCGGTGGCGGCGTGGGCGTCGGACGGGTTCAGGATCAGGGCGAGCAGCGCGGTGAAGGCGAGCACGGGCAGGGCGAGAGCCCACCAGGGCAGCCGGCCGGCGGCACCGGCCCGGGTCGCCGGGTGGGGCCGGGTGTGCGTAGGGGCCGACATGGTGCCTCCGCTCTCCGAGTGGTCGGTGACCGTCCCGCGGTCACACAATCCAAGCTACGGAATGCGCGGCTGCCGCCCCATCCGGTGATCCACCCACTTGACCCTGACCCTCACCCCCTAGGGGACAGGGGGGCTAACCCCACCACGGGCCGCGCGAGCGCGGGTCATGGCGAGGCGATGGTCGCGATGACGGCGATGACGATGAAGATCGCGAAGAAGGCGCCGAAGACGAGCAGCATCTTCTTCTGACCGTGCTGGGGATTCGGGTCGAGCACTGGCATGGGGCAAGTGTCCCACCCCCCGAGGCCGCCCGGTGCCCGGGGGTGACCCCCGGTCCCGGGGCGTGCTCAGCGGGCCGCCTCGTCCTCCACCGTGCGGTCGCGCCCGGCCAGGAAGCCGACGACCATCTGCGGGATCATCAGGGCGCTCATCAGCGCGATCGGGAGGCCCCAGCCGCCGCTGTGCTGGTAGAGGACGCCCACCAGGAGCGGTCCGGGGATGGAGATCAGGTAGCCGGTGCTCTGCGCGAACGCCGACAGCCGGGCCACGCCTTGGCCGGTCCTGGCCCGCATGCCGACCATGGTCAGGGCGAGCGGGAAGGCGCAGTTGGCGACGCCGAGCAGCACCGCCCAGGCCCAGGCGCCGGCGGCGGGCGCCAGGTACAGCCCGGCGTAGCCGGCGAGGCCGCAGACGCCCAGGGCGAGCACGATCGGGCCCTGGTGGGGCAGCCGGGTGGCCAGGCGGGGTATGACGAGGGCCAGGGGCACGCCCATCACCATGGTGACCGCGAGGAGCAGCCCCGCGGTGCCGGCGGGGACACCGGCGTCCCGGAAGATCTGCGCCATCCAGCCCATGGTGATGTAGGCGGCGGTGGCCTGGAGGCCGAAGAAGACGGCCAGGGCCCAGGCGGTGCGGCTGCGGGTCATGCGCAGCCGGGGCGCCTCCACGCGCGCGTGCTCCGCGGAAGCGGAAGGAGACACCGGGCCCGGCGTCTGCGTCGCCCCGGCGGCCTCCTCCCCCGCCCCGGGCGGTGTGGCGCGTCCCCGGACGAAGGGCAGCCACGGCAGGACGGCCGCGACGGCGAGCCCCGCCCACAGGGCCAGGCCCGTCTGCCAGCTGCCGCCGAGGGTGTCGGTCAGGGGGACCGTCACCGCGGCCGCGAGGGCCGTTCCGAGGGCGAGGGCCATCGAGTACAGGCCGGTCATGGAACCCACGCGGTCGGGGAACCAGTGCTTGACGATGACCGGCATCAGGACGTTGCTGACGGCGATGCCCATGAGGGCCAGGGCGCTGCCGGCCAGGAAGCCGGCCGTGCCGCCGGCGTAGGGACGGACGAGCAGGCCGGTGGCGATCGCGGCCATGCCGGCGCACACCACGGCACCGGCCCCGAAGCGGCGGGCGAGCCGCGGTGCCATGACCCCGAAGACGGCGAAGCACAGCGGCGGCACGGAGGTGAGCAGCCCGGCGACGCTGCCGCTCATGCCGAGCCCGTCGCGGACCTCCTCCAGGAGGGCGCCGAGGCTGGTGATGGCGGGGCGGAGGTTGAGCGCGGACAGCACGATGCCGAGGACGAGCAGCCGCACCGTCCACGCGCGCGTGGCGGCGCCGCCCGGTTTCCCCGCGTCGTGCGCGGCCGCGCTGCGTCCGGTCGGGGGCGTCATCGTCCGGGTTTCCTCACTAGCCATGCGGCCCATCATAGAATCATGGGATGATTGACTGTCCACTCCTCCGCTGCCCTGCGGCCCCCTGGTCGTGCGAAGGTGAGCCATGCCCCTGAGCCATCCCCGCCGTTCGGCGCTCTCCGAGCAGGTCATCGCCGCCCTGCGGGCCCAGATCACGTCGGGCGAGTGGCCGGTCGGCTCCCGCATCCCGACCGAGCCGGAACTGGTCGAGCAGCTGGGCGTCGCCCGCAACACGGTCCGTGAGGCCGTCCGCGCCCTGTCGCACAACGGCCTGCTGGACATCCGCCAGGGCTCCGGCACGTACGTCGTGGCGACGAGTGAGCTGGCCGGCGTGATGCAGCGGCGGTTCGCCGAGGCCGACCCCCGGCACATCGCCGAGCTGCGCTCCACGCTGGAGTCGGCCGCCGCCCGGCTGGCCGCCGAGCGGCGCACGGAGAAGGACCTCAAACAGCTCGACGCGCTGCTGCTGCGGCGGGAGGAGGCCTGGGAGTCGGGCGACAAGGAGGCGTTCGTGACCGCGGACGCGACCTTCCACCTGGCCGTCGTGTCCGCCTCCCACAACGACGTGATGACGGCCATGTACGCGGATCTGGGCGAGGTGCTGCGGGACTGGCTGCGCGAGGACGTCGGCGAGAAGCTGACGCCGGAGACGTACATGGACCACGGGCGGCTGCTGGAGGCCATTCGCGCGGGCGAGGCGGACACGGCCGCGGCGGAGGCGGCCCGCTACCCGTTCCTGTGCCGGCTGGGCGGCGTCACCTCCCCCACCGGTGACTGACACCACCCACCGCGCTCAGCTCGGCCCTCCCACCGGTGACTGACACAGCCCGCCGGCTCAGCTCTCCCGCCGGTGGCTGATCCACACCTCGCCGATCTCTTTCCAGCACCGCCCCGTCAGCCGCACGGTCTGCGCGGGCCCGGCCGCGACCGGTGAGCTGTCGGTGTCGATGTCCCACCAGCGGGTGCACTCGACGTGCAGGCTCACCCGGTCGGTCTCCGGGTAGGGGTTGTGGCAGTACGCGGTCACCTTGGAGCCGTTCACGCGGATCCGGCACGCGGCGCCGAAGGGGTCGGCGGACTCCCGCTCATCGGCGGACTCCCGCTCATCGGCGGGAACGCGCGCGTGGGGCACCGCCTCGTACGCCAGGGTCAGCACGAGCGCGACGGCGAGGGACGCTGAGGCCGTTCGGCGGGACAAGCGCACAAGGGGACCTCCTCGGCCGTGCTGGGGAGGGGCTCGGGTGGTGAACGCGTACTCCTGGATGCCCAGTTCGCGTACTCCAGAGTGCCCTGTCGCGGGCCTCCCCCGCCCGGCCGGCTGAGCCGAACGGGTGACGCCCCGCTCCCCGCGCGCTGCGGGGAACGGGGCGTCGAGGACGTACGGGAGATCAGGCTCCGATGGCGTGCAGACCGCCGTCGACGTGGATGATCTCGCCCGTGGTCTTGGGGAACCAGTCGCTCAGCAGCGCGACGACGCCGCGGCCGGCCGGCTCGGGGTCCTTCAGGTCCCACTCCAGCGGGGAGCGGTCGTCCCACACGGAGGCCAGCTCGCTGAAGCCCGGGATGGACTTGGCGGCCATGGAGCCGAGCGGACCGGCCGAGACCAGGTTGCAGCGGATGTTCTGCTTGCCCAGGTCGCGGGCCATGTAACGGCTGGTCGCCTCCAGGGCGGCCTTGGCCGGGCCCATCCAGTCGTACTGCGGCCAGGCGAACTGCGCGTCGAACGTCAGACCGACGACGGAGCCGCCGTTCTGCATCAGCGGCAGGCAGGCCATGGTGAGCGACTTCAGGGAGTACGCCGAGACGTGCATGGCCGTGGCGACCGACTCGAACGGCGTGTTGAGGAAGTTGCCGCCGAGGGCGTCCTGCGGGGCGAAACCGATGGAGTGCACGACGCCGTCGAGGCCGCCGAGCTCCTCGCCGACGATGTCCGCGAGCCGGCCGAGGTGCTCGTCGTTCGTCACGTCGAGCTCGATGACCTTGGTGGGCTTGGGCAGCTTCTTGGCGATGCGCTCGGTCAGCGTGGGCCGCGGGAACGCCGTGAGGATGATCTCGGCGCCCTGCTCCTGGGCCAGCTTGGCGGTGTGGAAGGCGATGGAGGACTCCGTCAGCACACCCGTGATCAGGATGCGCTTGCCCTCGAGAATTCCGCTCATGGTGATCAGTGACCCATTCCCAGTCCGCCGTCAACGGGGATGACGGCTCCAGTGATGTACGAGGCGTCGTCCGAGGCGAGGAACCGCACCGTCGCGGCGATCTCCTCCGGCTGCGCGTACCGGCCGAGCGGGACCTGCTTCACGATGTTCTCGCGCTGCTCGTCGGTGAGCGCCTTGGTCATGTCCGTGTCGACGAAGCCGGGCGCGACGACGTTGAAGGTGAGGTTGCGCGAGCCCAGCTCACGGGCGAGGGAGCGCGCGAAGCCGACCAGGGCGGCCTTGGAGGCGGCGTAGTTCGACTGGCCGGGGCCGCCGTACAGACCGACGACCGACGAGATGAGCACCACGCGGCCCTTCTTGGCGCGCAGCATGCCGCGGTTGGCGCGCTTGACGACGCGGAAGGTGCCGGTGAGGTTGGTGTCGATGACCGAGGTGAAGTCCTCCTCGGACATGCGCATCAGGAGCTGGTCCTTGGTGATGCCGGCGTTGGCGACGAGGACCTCGACGGGGCCGTGGGCCTCCTCGATCTCCTTGTAGGCCTGCTCCACCTGCTCGGCGTCGGTGATGTCGCACTTGACGGCCAGGCAGCCCAATTCGGTCAGGGCGGCCGGCGGCTCACCCGAGCGGTACGTGATGGCGACCTTGTCGCCGGCATCGGCGAAAGCGCGGGCGATGGCGAGGCCGATGCCCCGGTTGCCTCCGGTGACGAGAACCGAGCGGCTCAACGGATCACCCTTTCGATAGCGGTCTGATACCCGCCCGGCCGCCTGGACGACAGGCGGTGATGACAGGCGGCTTCTTCGAAAACCTATCGGTCCGGGCACGCCCGCGGACAATCGGGCACCCACAGTGGCGTACGGGACTCACTGTCGGGTCCCTACAGAAACCCGCCGGCCCGGCTCCGGAAACTCATGGCCCGCGCGCGGGATGGACGACATGATCGGAGCAGTCACGACGTACGGCAACCACGGTCACCTCGACAGAAAGAGACGGCGGTGCCTCATACCATCGACGAGGCCTTCACGGCCCTCCCCCTACGCGCCCTCGCCGACGCGGCCCTCGCACGCGCGCGTGCGCTGGGCGCCGAGCACGCGGACTTCCGGTTCGAGCGGGTGCGGGGCGCCTCCTGGCGGTTCCGGGACGCCAAGCCCGCCGGGTCGTCGGACACCACCGACCTCGGGTACGCGGTCCGGGTGGTGCACGGCGGTACGTGGGGCTTCGCGTCCGGCGTCGACCTCACCATGGACGCCGCCGCCAGGGTCGCCGGGCAGGCGGTGGCGATGGCCAAGCTGTCCGCCCAGGTGATCAAGGCGGCCGGCTCGGACGAGCGCGTCGAGCTGGCCGGCGAGCCGGTGCACGCCGAGAAGACGTGGATCTCGTCGTACGAGATCGATCCGTTCAGCGTGCCCGACGAGGAGAAGGCCGGGCTGATCGCGGAGTGGAGCGCGCGGCTGCTGGCGGCCGACGGCGTCGACCACGTCGACTCCTCCCTGCTCACGGTCCACGAGAACAAGTTCTACGCCGACACCGCGGGGACGGTGACCACGCAGCAGCGGGTGCGGCTGCACCCGGTGTTCAACGCCGTGTCGGTGGACGAGTCGAGCGGCGAGTTCGACTCGATGCGCACCCTCGCGCCGCCGGTGGGCCGCGGCTGGGAGTACCTGCGGGGCACCGGCTGGGACTGGGAGGGCGAGCTGGAGCGGATCCCGGAGCTGCTCGCCGAGAAGATGCGCGCCCCCAGCGTCGAGGCGGGCCTCTACGACCTGGTCGTCGACCCGTCCAACCTGTGGCTGACCATCCACGAGTCCATCGGGCACGCCACCGAACTGGACCGGGCGCTCGGCTACGAGGCCGCCTACGCCGGCACCTCGTTCGCGACGTTCGACCAGCTGGGCAAGCTGCGCTACGGCTCCGAGCTGATGAACGTCACCGGTGACCGCACCGCCGAGCACGGCCTGGCCACCATCGGCTACGACGACGAGGGCGTCGAGGGCCAGTCCTGGGACCTGGTCAAGGACGGCACGCTCGTCGGCTACCAGCTGGACCGGCGGATCGCGAAGCTCACCGGCTTCGAGCGGTCCAACGGCTGCGCCTACGCCGACTCCCCCGGGCACGTGCCGGTGCAGCGCATGGCCAACGTGTCGCTGCGGCCGGACCCGGCCGGGATGTCGACCGAGGATCTGATCGGGGGTGTGGAGCGCGGCATCTACGTGGTCGGCGACCGGTCCTGGTCGATCGACATGCAGCGGTACAACTTCCAGTTCACCGGTCAGCGCTTCTACCGCATCGAGAACGGGCGGCTCGCCGGGCAGCTGCGCGATGTCGCCTACCAGGCGACGACCACCGACTTCTGGGGCTCGATGTCCGCGGTGGGCGGGCCGCAGACCTATGTGCTCGGCGGCGCCTTCAACTGCGGCAAGGCCCAGCCGGGGCAGGTCGCGGCCGTCTCGCACGGCTGCCCGTCGGCCCTCTTCAAGGGCGTCAACATCCTCAACACGACCCAGGAGGCCGGTCGATGAGCGCGCGTTCCAGCAAGCCGCACGAGGTCGTCGAGCGCGCCCTCGAACTGTCCCGGGCGGACGGCTGTGTCGTCATCGCCGACGAGCAGTCCACCGCCAACCTGCGCTGGGCGGGCAACACGCTCACCACCAACGGTGTCACGCGCGGGCGCACGCTCACCGTGGTCGCCACGGTCGACGGCAAGGAGGGCACGGCCTCCGGGGTCGTGTCGCGGTCCGCGGTGACCCCCGACGAGCTGGAGCCCCTGGTGCGGGCCGCCGAGGCCGCCGCGCGCGGCGCCGGGCCCGCCGAGGACGCGCAGTCGCTGGTCACGGGCGTGGAGCGGTCGCCGGAGTTCACCGAGGCGCCCGCCGAGACCTCGTCCGCCGTGTTCGCCGACTTCGCCCCGGCGCTCGGCGAGGCCTTCGCACGCGCGCGTGCGGGCGGCCGGGAGCTGTACGGCTTCGCCAACCACGAGATGGTGTCGTCGTACGTCGGCACGTCCACGGGGCTGCGGCTGCGGCACGACCAGCCGAACGGGACGCTGGAGCTGAACGCCAAGTCCCCCGACCGGACCCGGTCCGCATGGGCCGGGCGCTCCACGCGGGACTTCAAGGACGTCGATCCGGCGGCCCTGGACGCGGAGCTGGCGGTGCGCCTGGGGTGGGCCGAGCGGCGCGTGGAGCTGCCCGCCGGGCGCTACGAGACGCTGTTGCCGCCGACGGCCGTGGCGGACCTGCTGATCTACCAGATGTGGTCGGCGTCGGGCCGGGACGCGGTCGAGGGCCGCACGGTGTTCTCCAAGCCGGGCGGCGGCACCCGGGTCGGCGAGAAGCTGACCGACCTGCCGCTGACCCTGCGCAGCGACCCGAACGAGCCCGGCCTGGAGTCGGCGCCCTTCGTGATCGCGCACTCCTCCGGGGGTGATCAGTCGGTGTTCGACAACGGGCTGCCGCTCGCGGCCACCGAGTGGATGCGCGAGGGCGAGCTGCGGCATCTGACGACCAGCAGGCACAGCGCGGGCCTGACCGGGCTGCCCGTGGCGCCGGGGATCGACAACATCGTCCTGGACGGCGGCGAGGACCGGTCCCTGGAGGAGATGGTCGCTAACACCGGGCGCGGGCTGCTGCTGACCTGCCTGTGGTACATCCGCGAGGTCGACCCGGCGTCGCTGCTGCTCACCGGTCTCACCCGGGACGGCGTCTACCTCGTCGAGAACGGCGAGGTGACGGGCGAGGTGAACAACTTCCGGTTCAACGAGTCGCCGGTCGGAGTGCTCGGCCGGGCCACCGAGGCGGGGCGGACCGAGAAGACGTTGCCCAGGGAGTGGAGCGACTGGTTCACCAGGGCCGCGATGCCGGCCCTGCGGGTGCCGGATTTCAATATGAGCTCTGTCAGCCAGGGCGTATAACCTCGTACCTGATTACGAGCCCATTCAAGGAGATGCGAGAACCGTGACGGACATCGTCGACGAGCTGAAGTGGCGCGGGCTGTTCGCCCTGTCCACTGACGAGGACGCTTTGCGCAAGGCGCTCGCGGACGGTCCCGTCACGTTCTATTGCGGCTTCGACCCGACGGCGCCGTCGCTGCACGTGGGACACCTGGTGCAGGTGCTCACCGTGCGCCGGCTCCAGCAGGCCGGTCACCGGCCGCTGGCGCTGGTCGGCGGTGCCACGGGCCTGATCGGCGACCCGCGCCCGACCGCGGAGCGCACGCTGAACGACCCGGAGACGGTCACCGGCTGGGTCGCCAAGCTGCGCGCCCAGATCGAGCCGTTCCTGGACTTCGAGGGCGAGAACGCGGCCGTCATGGTCAACAACCTCGACTGGACGGAGAACCTCTCCGCGATCGAGTTCCTCCGGGACATCGGCAAGCACTTCCGCGTCAACAAGATGCTGACGAAGGACTCCGTGGCCCGGCGCCTGGAGTCCTCCGAGGGCATCAGCTACACGGAGTTCAGCTACCAGCTCCTGCAGGGCATGGACTTCCTCCAGCTGTACCGGCGCTACGGCTGCACGCTGCAGCAGGGCGGCAGCGACCAGTGGGGCAACCTCACGGCGGGCCTGGACCTGATCCACCGCCTGGAGCCCGACGCGACCGCGCACGCGCTGGCGACGCCGCTGATGACCAAGGCGGACGGCACCAAGTTCGGCAAGACCGAGGGCGGCGCCGTCTGGCTCGACCCGGAGATGACGACGCCGTACGCGTTCTACCAGTTCTGGCTGAACGTGGACGACCGGGACATCTCCCGGTACATGCGCATCCTGTCCTTCCGTTCCCGTGCGGAGCTGGAGGAGCTGGAGCGGCAGACCGAGGAGCGTCCGCAGGCCCGGGCCGCGCAGCGCGCGCTGGCCGAGGAGCTGACGACGCTGGTGCACGGCGCCGGTCAGACGGCCGCCGTGATCGCCGCGTCCAAGGCCCTCTTCGGACAGGGCGAGCTGGCGGAGCTCGACGAGAGGACGCTGGCCGCGGCCCTCTCGGAGGTGCCGCACGTCCAGGTCGCCGAGCTCGGCCCGGCCGTGGACCTGTTCGCCGAGGTCGGTCTGGTGGCCAGCAAGTCGGCCGCGCGCCGCACGGTCAAGGAGGGCGGCGCCTACGTGAACAACGTCAAGGTCGCCGGCGAGGACGCCGTCCCCGCCAAGGAGGACCTGCTGCACGGCCGCTGGCTGGTGCTGCGCCGGGGCAAGAAGAACCTGGCGGCGGTCGAGGTCACGGGCGTCTGAGAGCACGGCGAAGGGGGCGGTCTCCGGTGCCGGAGGCCGCCCCCTTCGCCGTGCGCCCCGTTATGCCCTGCGTTTGTCTCCCCTGGCCGCCGTCCAGGCCCGGTCGCCGAGACCGACGAGGATGATCGCCATCACCAGCTGGAAGACGTGCCGCCACCAGTCGATCCCCGATGTGGCGTCGACACCGGCCGCCCGGGCGATGGCGTTGCCGGCGATGGCACCGATCATGCCCAGGATGACGGTCAGCCACAGGGGAACGTGTTGCTTGCCCGGAATGATCGCCTTGGCGATCAGACCGAGTACCAGTCCTACGATGATCGCCCACAACCAGCCCATCGCTGCCTCCTCGTGCGGCTCGACGTGAGCACTACGGCCAGTGTCGGCCCCCGTGCCGTACGCCGCATGCCGACACGGGCCGTACGCGCTCCGGCGCAGGCCGTTGGTCCGGCCGGTGCGCGACCCGGTCTCGTGACCGGCGCAGCCGCGGCGTAACGTGGGAGCTGTCCCGGCCAGGTCCCCCGGCCGGCCGAGGGCGGCTACGGGGCGGGGAGAGTCCGATACGGGCGGATGGTGGAATGCGATGCGGAAGCAGCATGGCGGCGGCAACGTCCAGGTTTTCCGGATCACCGGCGCCCGGACGGGACTCCACGAGGACGTACGCGGGCGGCAGCGCCGGTACGTGATCTCGATGACGGTCCGCACGATCTCGGTGATCCTCGCGGCCACGTTGTGGAACGTCGAACGGCACGTGGCCATCGTGGCGTTGGTGCTCGGTCTGGTACTGCCGTACGTCGCCGTGGTGATCGCGAACGCGGGGCGCGAGAACGCGCCGTCTCTGCCGTCGACGTTCGTGGCGCCGCCGGTGCGTCCGATGATCTCGCCGTCGGCTCCGGGTGACGGGCCGGCGGAATCCGGCGCGGAAGACGCAGTGTCCGAGCCGGTGCCGGGTGGGCGGGGCGAGACGCCCGAGCGGTAGGGACGCCGGGGAGAGATCACCGGTGATCGGGAGGGGAAGTCATCTTCCCGCCAAGCTCAAGAAAAGCTCAGATCAATCATGTTGTTCCAGTGCCGGGCCCGGGGTGATGCGTGACATACTTCGTACGCGCTCCGCATCCCCCGTCGGAGCGACGGACCGACGCCGGGCAGCTCCCCCCGTGGCTGCTCGGCGTCGCCTTTTTCTGTGAGACGAAGCTGTGAGTGACGAGACGCCCATCTGTTCCGCGAAGGGCTGCCGGGCCGAGGCCGTGTGGGTCCTGGCGTGGAACAACCCGAAGATCCACACGCCGGAGCGGCGCAAGACGTGGCTGGCCTGTGAGGAGCACCGCGAGCACTTGTCGCAGTTCCTCGGAGTGCGGGGGTTCCTGAAGGACGTGGTCCTGCTCAAGGAGTGGGAAGAGAGCCGCTAGGCCGTCAGCCGCCGATCGCCGACATCGGCCGGTCGGGCTGCACGAACGCCGGGTCGTCCAGGCCCGCTCCCGCCTTCTTGCCCCACATCGCGAGGCGCCAGATGCGGGCGATCTCCTCGTCGGGGGCGCCGGAGCGCAGGGCGGCGCGCAGGTCGGTCTCCTCCTGGGCGAACAGGCAGGTGCGGACCTGACCGTCGGCGGTGAGTCGGGTGCGGTCGCAGGCCGAGCAGAACGGGCGGGTGACGGAGGCGATGACGCCGACCACGTGCGGCCCGCCGTCGACCAGCCAGCGCTCCGCCGGGGCCGAGCCGCGCTTCTCCTCGCCCTCCGCGGTCAGCTCGAAGCGGGTGCGCAGGGAGGCCAGGATGTCCCCGGCGGTGATCATGCCGTCGCGCTTCCAGCCGTGCTGGGCGTCCAGGGGCATCTGCTCGATGAAGCGCAGCTCGTAGTCGTGCTCCACGGCCCAGGCGAGGAGCTCGGGGGCCTCGTCGTCGTTGAGGCCCGGCATCAGGACCGAGTTGACCTTGACCGGGGTCAGGCCCGCGTCACGGGCGGCGTACAGGCCCTCGATGACGTCCTTGTGGCGGTCGCGGCGGGTGAGGGTCTTGAAGACCTCCGGGCGCAGGGTGTCCAAGGAGACGTTGACCCGGTCCAGGCCCGCCGCCTTCAGGGCCGCCGCCGTGCGCTTGAGGCCGATGCCGTTGGTGGTCAGCGACATCTGGGGGCGCGGGTCCAGAGCGGCGACGCGCTCGACTATGCCGGCCAGGCCGGGGCGCAGCAGCGGCTCGCCGCCGGTGAAGCGCACTTCCTCGATGCCGAGGGAGGTGACGGCGATGTCGATCAGGCGGACGATCTCGTCGTCGCTGAGCAAGTCCGGCTTGGCCAGCCACTGCAGACCCTCCTCGGGCATGCAGTACGTACAGCGCAGATTGCACCGGTCGGTCAGTGAGACCCTCAGGTCGGTGGCCACCCGGCCGTAGGTGTCGATGAGCACGTGGGCCCCCTCCCTCGTCGCGGATCGTGCGTGCGGCACTGTTTTGTCCGACACCGCGAGCCTACGTGACACCACCGACAACGCCACAGGCCCGATCCCACGACGCGGGACGCGGCCGTGCCGCAGGGACCTGGAGGTTCCTACGACACGGCCGCGCGGGAGGGGTCGTGCTCAGTGGGCTCCGGTGCCGGTCAGGGACCGGACCTCCAGCTCCGCGTACTTCTTGGCGTCGGGCTCCTCCTTGGACAGGACCGTGCCGAGCCAGCCCATGAGGAAGCCGAACGGGATGGAGATGATGCCCGGGTTCTTCAGCGGGAACCAGGCGAAGTCGACCTCGGGGAACATCGCCTTGGGGTCGCCGGAGACGACGGGCGAGAACAGCACCAGGCCCACGGCGACGATCAGACCGCCGTAGATCGACCACAGGGCGCCCTGGGTGGTGAAGCGCTTCCAGAACAGGCTGTAGAGGATGGTCGGCAGGTTGGCGGAGGCCGCGACCGCGAAGGCGAGTGCGACCAGGCCGGCCACGTTCAGGTCGCGGGCGAGGGCTCCGAGGCCGATGGAGACGACACCGATGAAGACGGTCGCCCAGCGGGCGGCGCGCACTTCCTCGGCGCCGGAGGCCTTCCCCTTGCGGATGACGTTGGCGTAGATGTCGTGCGCGAAGGAGGACGAGGAGGCGAGGGTGAGGCCGGCGACGACGGCGAGGATGGTCGCGAAGGCCACCGCCGAGATCGTGGCGAGCAGGATCGCGCCCCAGGTCGAGTCGACGCCGCCGAGGTGCAGGGCGAGCAGGGGTGCCGCCGTGTTGCCGGACGGGTTGGACGCGATGATCTCGTCCTGGGAGATGAGCGCGGCGGCTCCGAAGCCGAGCGCGATGGTCATCAGGTAGAAGCCGCCGATGATGCCGATCGCCCAGTTCACGGACTTCCGGGCGGCCTTGGCGTCGGGCACGGTGTAGAAGCGGATCAGGATGTGCGGCAGGCCGGCGGTGCCGAGGACCAGGGCGATGCCGAGAGAGATGAAGTCCAGCTTGGAGGTGCCGGTCGCGCCGTACTGCAGGCCGGGCTCCAGGAAGGCGGCGCCCTTGCCGCTGTTCTCGGCGGCCTGGCCGAGCAGGTCGGAGATGTTGAAGTTGAACTTCAGCAGCACCAGGAAGGTGATCAGGATGGTGCCGCCGATGAGCAGCACGGCCTTGATCATCTGGACCCAGGTGGTGCCCTTCATGCCGCCGATGGAGACGTAGACGATCATCAGGATGCCGACGAGGGCGACGATGAGGATCTTGCCGGCGTCGGTGGTGATGCCGAGCAGCAGCGAGACGAGGACGCCGGCGCCGGCCATCTGGGCCAGCAGGTAGAAGATCGACACGACGATCGTGGACGTACCGGCGGCGGTGCGGACCGGGCGCTGGCGCATGCGGTACGCGAGGACGTCGCCCATGGTGTAGCGGCCGGAGTTGCGCAGCGGCTCGGCCACCAGGAGCAGGGCGACGAGCCAGGCGACCAGGAAGCCGATGGAGTAGAGGAAGCCGTCGTATCCGAAGAGGGCGATGGCGCCCGCGATGCCGAGGAACGACGCGGCGGACATGTAGTCGCCGGAGACGGCGAGGCCGTTCTGGAAGGCGCTGAACTGGCGGCCGCCGGCGTAGAAGTCGGCGGCGTCCTTGGTCTGGCGGCCCGCCCAGATGGTGATGCCGAGGGTCGCGACGACGAACAGCGCGAACAGGGTGATGATCAGCGGGCGGTGCTCGCTGGCCTCGTTCGCGGCAAGGAGGGTCTGCTGTACGGGGCTCATGCGCCGCTCTCCATCCGGGTCTTGATGGCCTCGGCCTTGGGGTCGAGCTTCGCGGCGGCGTGCCGCGAGTACCACCAGGCGATGAGGAACGTGGTGACGAACTGGGCGACGCCGAGGACGAAGGCGACGTTGATGTTGCCGAACAGCTTGGTGCCCATGAAGCCGCCCGCGTAGTTCGAGAGCAGGACGTACAGCAGGTACCAGGTGATGAAGCCGACGGTCAGCGGGAAGGCGAAGGAGCGGTAGGAGCGGCGCAGTTCACCGAACTCCGCGCTCTCCTGCACCTCCGCGAACTCCTCGGGTGAGGGGAGCTTGTGTTGCTCTTTCGAGGGGGGCGGTGCGTCGGTGGCCACGGAGTCTCCTCGCAATGACGGAAGCGGGCGGGAACGGGGGCGGAGGCGAGAGTCCTCGCGCTCCTTGTTCAACGTCACGGCGGCACGCGAGAACCGGTTCAAACGCCCGGCGTTCTTTCCGAAGTCGTTTCGGCAAAGCGTTGCTGGCCAGCGAGAGGCCGGGATAGCTTCACCCTGCACCACCACGTCATGTACCTGCCCGAGCACCACCTGTGCCTCGGGCCGGTTTCGTTTCCGGAGGATGTGGAGACCCCATGTCTCACTTGCGTTCCAGACGCCGGCTCGCTCTCGCCGTGCCCGTCGCGCTGTCCCTGACGGCCTCTCTGGGCTTCCTGCCTGCCGCCGCGTCGGCGGCCCCGCAGGCGGCGCCGGCCGCCCGGACGGCGGACGCGCCGAAGCTGGCGTACGTCGTCAACACCAAGGTGGACCGCCACACGATCGCCTCGGTGAAGAAGGCGATCGCGAAGGCCGACGGCTCGGTCGTGGCCACGTACCAGCGGATCGGCGTGATCGTCGTCCACTCCTCGAACCCCGACTTCGCCAAGACGATCCGCACGGCCCGCGGGGTCCAGTCCGCGGGTGCGACGCGGACGGCGCCGCTGGCGGCCGCGGGGACGAAGGAAGAGGGCGCGGTCGAGTACCTGACGGCCGCCCAGGCGAAGCGCACCGAGGCCGTCTCGGCGAAGACGCCCGAGAGCGAGCCTCTTGAGGCGGACCAGTGGGACCTGCGCGCGATCGGCGCCGACAAGGCCGCATCGATCAACCCGGGCAGCCGCAAGGTGACCGTCGCCGTGATCGACACGGGCGTGGACGACACCCACCCCGACATCGCCCCGAACTTCTCCGCCTCGCAGTCCGCCAACTGCGCCGGCGGCAAGCCCGACACCAGCGAGGGCGCCTGGCGGCCGTACACGCCCGAGGACTACCACGGCACGCATGTCGCGGGTGAGATCGCCGCCGCCCGCAACGGCGTCGGCGTCGCGGGCGTCGCTCCCGGTGTGAAGGTGTCCAGCATCAACGTGACCGACCGTGCGAACGGCCTCTTCTACCCGGAGAGCGTCGTCTGCGCGTTCGTGTTCGCCGCCGACCACGGCGTCGAGATCACGAACAACAGCTACTACGTCGACCCGTGGCTGTACAACTGCATGGACGACCCGGACCAGCGCGCCGTCGTCACCGCGGTCAACAGGGCGCAGCTGTACGCCCAGAAGAAGGGCACGCTGAACGTCGCCGCGGCCGGCAACTCCAACCACGACCTGGACGCGGACGCGATCGTCGACGACTCCAGCCCGAACGACACCACGCCCGCCGAGCGCACCATCGACCCGCACGAGTGCTTCGACATCCCGACGCAGCTGCCGGGTGTCGTCACGGTGAGCTCCACGGGCGTCGACAACGTGAAGTCGTACTTCTCGACGTACGGCAAGGGCGTCGTCGACGTCGCCGCGCCGGGTGGTGACCGCCGCTACCAGATCCCGGACACGCCCTCGAAGGACGGCCGCATCCTGTCCACCATGCCGAACGGCGCGTGGGGCTTCCTGCAGGGCACCTCGATGGCCTCGCCGCACGCCTCCGGCGTCGCCGCGCTGCTGAAGTCCAAGCACCCCTGGGCGTCTCCGGCCCAGCTCCAGGCGCTGCTGAAGGCGCAGGCCGACGAGACCGCCTGCCCCGCCTCCTACGACCAGGACGGCGACGGCACCCAGGACGCGGTCTGCGAGGGCGGCGAGCGCCTCAACGGCTTCTACGGACACGGCATCGTCAACGCGCTGCGCGCGGTCAAGTGACCCGGCTCGCCACCGAGACCCTCCGCAAGATCAGCACGTACCGTGAACGAACTGGAGACACCATGACTGCGCCGTACGCGCGCTACCGTCGCGCCGTCGCGATCCCTGCCGGGATGGCCATGGCCACAGCCCTCGCGTTCCTGCCGAACACCATGGCCACGGCCGCCGAGGACGCCCCGGCTCCCGCGTCGGCCCGGGCCGAGGCGACCCCGCTCAGCTACGTCGTCAACGTCAAGCCGGGGCACCGCACTTCGGCGTACGTGAAGAAGGCCGTCGCCAAGGCCGGCGGCACGGTCGTGACGTCGTACGACCAGATCGGCGTCATCGTCGTCCACTCCTCGAACGCCGACTTCGCCAAGACCGTCCGCAAGGTGCGCGGCGTGCAGTCGGCGGGCGCCACCCGCACCGCGCCACTGCCCTCGGCGTCGACGGGGGACCTGGGCGCGCCGAAGGTGCTGAGCGCGGCCGAGGTCGCGAAGGCCGAAGCGCCCGCCGGACAGGACCCGCTGCAGCCGCAGCAGTGGGACCTGCCCGCCATCAAGGCGGACAAGGCGCACGAGAAGACGCTGGGCAGCAAGAAGGTCACGGTCGCCGTGATCGACACCGGTGTCGACGACACGCACCCCGACATCGCGCCCAATTTCGACCGCAAGGCGTCGGTCAACTGTGTGTCGGGCAAGCCGGACACGGCCGACGGGGCCTGGCGGCCGAGCGCCGCGGAGAGCCCGCACGGCACGCACGTCGCCGGTGAGATCGCCGCCGCGAAGAACGGCGTCGGCATGACGGGTGTGGCGCCCGGGGTGAAGGTCTCCGGCATCAAGGTGTCCAACCCGGACGGCTTCTTCTACACGGAGGCCGTGGTGTGCGGCTTCGTGTGGGCGGCCGAGCACGGGGTCGACGTGACGAACAACAGCTATTACACGGACCCCTGGTACTTCAACTGCAAGAACGACCCGGACCAGAAGGCGCTCGTGGACGCCGTCACGCGGGCCGCGAAGTACGCGGAGAGGAAGGGCGCGGTCAACGTCGCCGCGGCCGGCAACGAGAACTACGACCTCGCCTCCGACGAGATCACCGACCCGTCGTCCCCGAACGACACCACGCCGGGCGACCGGGTCGTCGACCCCTCGAAGTGCCTCGACATCCCGACCCAGCTGCCGGGTGTCGTCACGGTCGCCTCGACGGGCGCGAAGGGCATCAAGTCGTCGTTCTCCAACTACGGTCTGGGCGTGGCGGACATAGCCGCCCCGGGCGGTGACTCGACCGCCTACCAGAAGCCGGAGGCGCCGGCCACGAGCGGCCTCATCCTGGGCACGCTGCCGGGCGGCAAGTGGGGCTACATGGCCGGTACGTCGATGGCGTCCCCGCACGTCGCGGGCGTCGCCGCCCTCATCAAGTCGACGCACCCGTACGCCTCCCCGGCGCTGGTGAAGGCCCTGCTGTACGCGGAGGCGGACGCCACGCCGTGCACGGACCCCTACGACATCAACGCCGACGGCAAGATCGACGCGGTGTGCGAGGGCTCCAAGAACCGCAACGGCTTCTACGGCTGGGGCATCGCGGACGCGCTGGACGCGGTGACCAAGTAGAGCTCATGTGAAGACGGAACGGGCCGGACGGGGGCACCTGTCCGGCCCGTTCCCCGTCTGCGACGGGATCTCTTGTCATGGACCTGTACGAGGATCCGGCGACCTGGACAGCCGGAGAAGGCGGTGGGCAAGTGGACCGCCAGGGCCTGCGCCCGATCGAGCCGAAGAAGCGGAGGCCGCCCGTCTGCGGCCGACGGACCGGCACAAGGAGGTGCGGCTGTGGTGGAGCGCCGCGTCGCGGGTCGGCTGAGGGCGTTCAGCTGACTTGCCCGGTCCTGTGGAGGTTGGTGAAGATCCTGGGGTGACTTCGACAAGACCCACGCCCGGGGTGCCCGATCCGCAGGGGCCGGTACCGCGTGCGGGTGCGGGGCGGGCCGTCGCCGTTCTGGTGCTGGTGGCTCTGGCCGCGCTGATCCCGCTGCTCGGCCCGTCCGCCGCGCTGCACGGCACCGGGGAGGCCGGAGCACCCGGCGCCGGCGGCATAGCCCTGCTGCGTACGGTGCTCTTCGCGGCGCTGTGCATACCCGTCGGCGAGCTGTTCGTGAACCGGCTGGCGTGTTCGCTGCCCGGCGGGGAGGGGCACCCGGCGCCCCGCAGCTGGTCCCCCTTCGCGGCCGCCGCCGGTTTCGCCGCCGCCCTGGGACTCGCCTCGGTCGTGGCCACCGGCAATCTCGTGCCGGACCATGTGGCGGACATCGACGCCGGGGGGCTCTACGCGTCCCGGGACGGCAAGCTCGCCCTGCTGGAGGTCAACGCGTTCCTCGTGGCGGGACTGTGCGCCATGTCGCGCCGGCCTGTCACGCAGGCCTGGCCGCTGGCCGCCGTGGTCGTCGCCGAGGCCCTGCGCGCGCACCCCACGACCGAGCCCGGCCCGCTGACCGGCTCCGCGCTGACGCTCGTCCATCTGACGTGCGCGGCGCTGTGGACGGGCGGCCTGCTGCACGCCCTGCGCACCCTCCGGCTGTGGCCCGGCACGGCGGGCGCGGCCCTGCTGGGTCTCTACGCGCGCGTGGCGCTCATCCTGCTCGCCGCCATCACCGCGACCGGCGTGTGCAGTTCGCTGCGCCGGATGCCGCCGGAGACGGTCCTGGAGCAGCTGACGGGAACGGCGTACGGGCGCGCACTGCTCGCCAAGGTGCTGCTCGTGGCGGTCGTCGCCGCCCTCGCCGTATGGGCCCGGCGGCGGCTGCGGCGGGCGGCCGACCCGCTGACCGCGGTTGCGCCGGCCCGGGCGGAGGTGGCCGTCCTGGGTCTGGCGGTCGCGGCGTCCGGACTGCTGACGGCGCTTCCGGTGCCCATCCGCTGGTGACGGCGGCGCGCCCCCGGCGCTTCTCTCCGCTCGCGTCGTCGGGTCCGTGGCGACCTGCTGAGAATCGGTCAGACGTACGCCCCACGAACGGACAGACCGGACGACCCGCCTGAGGGGGCGTCGGGAGGGCCCTGCGGGCGCACCTGGCGGACGGCGGTGTCAGTCGCGGCCCGTATCCTCAGGGACCATGCTGGAAGACCTGACGACCGCAGTGTTCTCTGCCACGCCGTGGCCGGCCGCGTATCCCAAGGGGTACGCGGTCGTTGACGTGGAGACCACGGGCCTGGCCCGGGACGACCGCATCATCTCCGCGGCGGTCTACCGGCTGGACGAGCGCGGCGAGGTCGAGGACCACTGGTACACGACGGTCAACCCCGAGCGCGACCCGGGCCCCGTGTGGATCCACGGGCTGACGAGCGAGGCGCTCGAAGGGGCGCCCCTCTTCCCGGACATCGCCGAGGAGTTCACCGCCCGGCTTCAGGGGCGGGTGCTCGTCGCGCACAACGCCGTCTTCGACTGGCAGATGATCGCCCGGGAGTACGCACGCGCCGAGCGTGAGGCGCCGGTGCGGCAGCGGCTGTGCACCATCGCGCTGTCCAAGGAGCTCGGGCTGCCGCTGCCCAACCACAAGCTGGAGTCCCTCGCCGCGCACTTCGGCGTCGTCCAGCAGCGGGCGCACCACGCGCTGGACGACGCGCGCGTGCTGGCGGAGGCGTTCCGGCCGAGCCTGCGGGCGGCGGCGGCGAACAACGTACGGCTGCCGCTGCACGAGTGCCGGCCGCTGACCGAATGGACGGACCGCCCCGCCGCGCCCCGCATCGGGCAGCAGGCGGGCCCGGGAGGCTACGGCGGCTACCGGCCGAGCAGTTGGCGCCCGTCCCGCAAGCGCCCCGCCTGCCCCTACCCCAACCCCGGGCGGTACGAGGCGGGCGGGCGGCTCAAGCAGGGCATGCGGGTCGCCTTCTCCGGTGACACCTCCACCGAGCGGGACCTGCTGGAGGACCGCGCGACCGAGGCCGGGCTGCATGTGGCCACGAGCCTGTCCCGGCTGACCAGCCTGCTCGTCACGAACGACCCGGACTCGGGCACGTCCAAGGTCGTCAAGGCCCGGCAGTTCGGTACGCCCGTCGTGGACGAGGCGGCGTTCGGGCAGCTCCTCGCGGACGTGGAGCCGGCATCGGAGCGGTGAGCGCAGGTCGGAGGAGTGAGCGCACGCCGGAGGAGCGACCGTACGGACGGGTGATTGCCGGGCGACTCGCCCGGCGGCCGCTCGCCCGCGCGGGGAGTGACGGCTCACCCTGTGGCGCATGGCGACCTGTGAGGTATGTGGCAATCAGTACGGAATGACCTTCGAGGTGCACGCGCAGGGCGCGGTGCACGTCTTCGACTGCTTCTCCTGCGCGATCCACCGCATGGCCCCCATCTGCGAGCACTGCCGGGTGCAGATCATCGGCCAGGGCGTCGAGGTCGAGGGCCACTGGTACTGCGGCGCCCACTGCGCCCGCGCGGAGGGAAAGGTGGGAATTGTCGACAAGGTGTGAACCCGTACCCGCCTGAATGCACCCCACGACCGAGTTGTACGGTCGTGGGGTGTACCGCTTCCTGATGTCCCGGCAGTGGGTGATCCTCACGCTGATCGCCCTGCTTCTCATCCCCACGATGATCAGGCTGGGCATCTGGCAGATGCACCGCTACGACGAGCGCACCGCCCGGAATCAGCTGGTCACCGACGCGCTGGCGGCCGAGCCGGTGCCCGTGGAGAAGCTGACGGCGCCCGGGCACACCGTGACCAGCACCGAGCGGTACCGGACCGTGACGGCGAAGGGCCGCTTCGACACGGAGGACGAGGTCGTCGTCCGGCGCCGCACCAACTCCGACGACGAGGTCGGCTACCACGTGCTGACCCCGTTCGTCCTGGACGACGGCAAGGTGCTGCTGGTCAACCGGGGGTGGATCCCCTCCGACGGCCCGAGCCAGACCGCGTTCCCGAAGGTCCCCGCACCGCCGGGCGGTGAGGTCACGGTCGAGGGGCGGCTGATGCCCGACGAGACGACCGCGGCGAGCGGCATCAAGAACCTCCAGGGCCTGCCGGACCGGCAGATCATGCTGATCAACAGCGAGCAGCAGGCCCGGCGCCTGGGCGCCACGGTACTCGGCGGCTACATCTCCCAGACGGCTCCCGAGCCCAAGGGCGACACCCCCGAGCTGCTGGGCGACCCCGGCAAGGAGGACGCCGCGCTGAACTACGCGTACGCCATCCAGTGGTGGCTGTTCTCCGCGGCCGTCCCGGTCGGCTGGGTGGTCCTGGCCCGCCGCGAGGCCCGGGAGCGGGCCCAGAAGGCGGCCGAGAAGTCCGACACGACGGAGTCCGAGCCGGCCGCGGTGTAGCGCCACCGGCGCGCAGGCGGTACCCGCCCCGAGCCGGGGGTACCTGGCGCGGCCCACACGCCGGCGCGCGTCGCAGCCCCGCCCCCGGTGTTCAGGACACATCACTCCCCCGGCCCCCGCCCTGATTGCCACGCCGAGTTGCCGGGAACCCGCACTCCGTGCACCCCAGCATCGAGGACTACGCGCTCATCGGCGACGAGCAGACCGCGGCCCTGGTCGGTATGGACGGATCCGTCGACTGGTTGTGTCTGCCCCGCTTCGACTCGGCCGCCTGCTTCGCCAGACTGCTCGGTGACGAGGACAACGGGTACTGGCGCATCGCCCCCGTGGGGGCGGACCGCTGCACCCGGCGTGCCTACCGCCGCGACACCCTCGTCCTGGACACCGAGTGGGAGACGGGGCAAGGGGCGGTCCGGGTCACCGACCTGATGCCCCAACGCGACCGCGCCCCCGACCTCGTACGCGTCGTCGAGTGCCTCGACGGCGAGGTGACGCTGCACAGCGTCCTGAAGCTGCGCTTCGACTACGGCTCGATCATCCCCTGGGTGCGCCGGGCCGACGGCCACCGCGTCGCCGTCGCCGGCCCGGACTCGACCTGGCTGCGCAGCGAGCCGGAGGTGACCAGCTGGGGCGAGGACTTCGGCACGCACGCGGAGTTCACCGTCAAGAAGGGGGAAAAGGTCGCGTTCGTCCTGACCTGGCACCCCTCCCACGAGCCGCGCCCGCCGCTCGTCGACCCGTACGACGCACTGCGCCAGAGTGTGGAGGACTGGCGAACCTGGGTGTCGCACTGCCGCTACGACGGCCCGCACCGGGACGCCGTCGTCCGCTCCCTGATCACCCTCAAGGCGCTCACCTACGCCCCGACGGGCGGCATCGTCGCCGCCCCCACCACCTCGCTGCCGGAGGAGCCGGGCGGGGTGCGCAACTGGGACTACCGCTACTGCTGGCTGCGCGACTCCACCCTCACCCTGAACGCGCTGCTCGCCGTGGGCTACCAGGAGGAGGCAGAGGCCTGGCGGAACTGGCTGCTGCGCGCGGTCGCGGGCGACCCGGCGGACCTGCAGATCATGTACGGCGTGGCGGGCGAGCGACGGCTGCCGGAGTTCGAGCTGCCCTGGCTCTCCGGCTACGTCGGGTCCGCCCCCGTGCGCATCGGCAACGACGCCGTGAAGCAGCTCCAGCTGGACGTCTGGGGCGAGGTCATGGACTCCCTGTCGCTGGCCCGCGAGTCGGGCCTGTCCGCCCAGCCCGACGTGTGGGCGCTGCAGACGGCCCTGATGGACTTCCTGCGGACCAACTGGCGGCAGCCGGACGAGGGGCTGTGGGAGGTGCGCGGCGGGCAGCGCCAGTTCGTGCATTCGAAGGTGATGGTGTGGGTGGCCGCCGACCGCGCCGTCCGCACCCTGGAGCGCCACCCTGAGCTGGACGGCGACCTGGACGGCTGGCGCGCGCTGCGCGACGAGGTGCACCAGGAGGTGTGCGAGAAGGGCTACGACCCGGAACGCAACACCTTCACGCAGTCCTACGGCTCACGCGAACTGGACGCGGCGCTGCTGCTCATCCCGCGCGTCGGATTCCTGCCGCCGGACGATCCGCGGGTGATCGGCACCATCGACGCGGTCCGCGAGGAGCTGACCCACGGCGGCTTCCTGCGCCGCTACAGCACGGCCGACGGGGACGTCGACGGGCTGCCCGGCGGCGAGGGCGTGTTCCTGGTGTGCTCGTTCTGGCTCGCGGACGCCCTGTACATGACGGGGCGCGCAAAGGAGGCCCGTGAGCTGTTCGAGCGGCTGGCGGGGCTCGCCAACGACGTCGGGCTGCTGTCCGAGGAGTTCGACCCGCTGACCGGCCGGCACCTCGGCAACTTCCCGCAGGCCTTCAGCCACATCGGGCTGGTGAACACCGCCCTCGCCCTGTTCGGTGGGGAAGGGGCAGGATAGGGACCATGGATCTTGGACTGAAGGACCGGGTGTACGTCGTCACCGGAGCCACGCGCGGCCTCGGCAACGCCACCGCGCGTCAGCTCGTCGCGGACGGGGCGAAGGTGGTCGTCTCGGGGCGGGACGAGAAGAGCGTCGCCGAAGCGGCGGCCGAGCTGGGACCGAACGCCGTCGGGGTGGCCGTCGACAACGCGGACCCGGATGCGGCGGCCCTGCTGATCGGCGCCGCGCGGGAGCACTTCGGCCGTTTCAACGGCGTCCTCGTCAGCGTGGGCGGGCCGCCGGCCGGGTTCGTCGCGGACAACACGGACGAGCAGTGGCAGACGGCGTTCGAGTCGGTGTTCCTCGGTGCGGTCCGGCTGGCGCGCGCCGCGGCCGCCGAGATGGAGGCCGGGGGTGTCATCGGGTTCGTGCTGTCCGGGTCGGTGTACGAGCCGATCCCGGGGCTGACCATCTCGAACGGGCTGCGGCCGGGCCTGGCCGGGTTCGCCAAGTCGCTCTCCGACGAGCTGGGGCCGCGGGGCATCAGGGTGGTCGGTGTCCTGCCCGGGCGGATCGACACCGACCGGGTACGGCAGCTGGACGCGCTGTCGGCGGACCCCGAGGCGACCCGGGCGGCGTCGGAGTCGCGTATTCCGCTGCGGCGGTACGGGACTCCGGAGGAGTTCGGGCGGGTGGCGGCGTTCCTGATGTCGCCGGCGGCCTCCTATCTGACCGGGGTCATGGTGCCGGTCGACGGTGGCGCGCGGCACGGCTTCTGAGGGCCGTGACCGGCTCGCGCGTCCTCAACTCACCCGTTCCGCGCCGTGCTTGACGCCCTTCAGCCTCACCTCCGCCGGAAGTGAGGCGAGGCCCGCCGATGTCCTGGCGTGGGTGAGGGCGCCGGTCGTGAAGTCGTTCAGTGCGGTGCCCGGGTTTACGTGTGGCTCCAGTGCGAGGCGCACGTGGGCCTCGGGGGTGCTGCGCCCGCCCTTCAGATGGGCTTGGGTTCCGTCCACGCCGTCGATGTGGTCCGCCTCCTGGGTGAGGGCGTTCTCCAGAGCCCGGCCGCGCACGAGCGCGCCCTCGCCGTCGCCGGTGTCGACGAGGACCTCGGCGAGGCGGCGCCGGCGCAGAACCGCGACGAGCCACCACAGGGCGAGCAGCAGCAGGATCGCGAGGGCGGCGATGACGACCGGCCACCACCAGCCGTCGTCGCGCCAGCGGGTGCGCTCGGCGTTGCTCAGCAGCACGTCGTGCTTGCTGTCGTGGATCCACCACGAGGGCGCCGAGACGCCGAGGCCGACGGCGAGGACGGAGCCGCCCAGCGCCAGCAGGATCAGGCCCACCAGGCCGAGGAACACGCGGTTGACGGTCCTGAGCACCGCTCTCACCCCTTCCGGCCGGGCCGCCGGACCCGCACCGACAGCGAGGGCGGCCGGGACAGCCCCAGTCCGCGGGTCGCGTCGGCAAGCACGGCGTCCAGATCGGTTCGTACGTCGTCCAGTTCCCGGAAGTGCGCCACGGCCCGGACGTCGGCCCGCCGCCGGCGCACCCGTACCCGTGCCGACTGCACGCCGGCCACCTCCATGGCCCGGTCCCGCAGCGCGGTGGCGGCGGCGTCCCGGTGCAGTCCGGCGCGTACGTCGGTGTGCGTGCGCCGCATCGGGAGCACGTCCCGCAGGCCGGGCGTGACGGCCAGGATCAGCAGCCAGAGGCCGAGGAGGGCCGCGACCCCCGCGCCGACGAGCACCCAGGTGTCGTCGAGGGGCCGTGCGGCGAGCTGCCGGGCCAGTTCCCGGCGCCATTCCATGCCGGGCCGGCCCGCGCGCACGGAGACGATGTCGTACAGGAACAGCCCGGCGAGGCCCAGGAGCAGCAGGGCGATGATGCCCGCGGGAACGCGGCGCGCCGACCAGAAGCGGCCTTCGCGGCCCCCCTTGCCCTCGAGTTCGGGCGGCGGCCCGGAGGCCGCCGACGCATCGGACCGGTCCGGTCCGTTGCCGTTCTCCGTCTCCTGCTTGTCGAGGACGGGCAGGCGCTGCGTGCTGTCCTCGGGGGGCTGAGTGCCCTGGGGTTCGTTCATCGCGTCCTCCCCTGTACCGCGCCGAGCGCCGGGTCCAGGTGCAGCCGCTCCACCTGGACGACGACCTCCGGCACCTGCATTCCCACCAGGGCGCCCGCCCGTTCGACGACGTGGTGCCGCACCTGGCGGCAGCGGGCGCCGATGTCGCAGGGATAGCCGAGTTCGAGCTGGACCCGGACATGGGCGACCTCGTGGTGGACGACGACGGACGCGGAGGGCCGGTCGGCGCCGGTCGGCAGCGTGCCGACGGCTTCGAGGGCCGCCTGCGAGGCGATCTTCGTGACGACCCGGTCGGCGATCCGGGTCGCGCCGCGCTCGCCCGGCGGGACGACGGTCAGAGGTCTGTCGAGCTCACCGGCCCCCGGACTCATGGGTGTCACCGCTGCCGTTCACGTTCACGAGGACGGAAGAAGTCGCCGAACTCCAGGTCCCCGTCCAGGAACCGGCCGACGACGAAGCCGACGGCGCCCAGTGCCGCCACCAGCAGGAAGGCGCCGAATCCGCCGAAATATCCGGCGAAGGCCAGTGCCATGCCGACGATCATGCCGACCACGGCCATGCTCATGCGCTCCTCAGCTCCTCAGCCGCTGTGTCGTTGTGTGTTGGCCCGTGCCTCACTGGATCCGGCGCTCCGGTTCCTCTTCCTCTTCGTCCGGCAGCTTCACGTCGCTCACCGCGATGTTGACCTCGACGACCTCCAGGCCAGTCATCCGCTCCACGGCGGTGATGACGTTCTCCCGTACGTCGCGGGCCACATCGGAGATCGACACGCCGTACTCGACCACGATCTCCAGGTCGAGGGCCGCCTGCACTTCGCCGACCTCTGCCTTCACACCGCGCGACACCGACTTGGTTCCTCCGGGCACGCGGTCGCGCACTGCTCCGAACGTGCGGGACAGGCCGCTGCCCATGGCGTGCACGCCGTCGACGTCGCGTGCGGCGAGGCCGGCGATCTTCTCCACGACGCCGTCCGCGATGGTCGTCCGCCCGCGGGAACCGGCGTTTCCGCCGCTGTGCTTGGCCAAGGGGCTCCTGCGTACCGCCGCGGTCTCGGTCTCCCCGCCCCGGTTCTCAGTCATGTCAGTCATCGCCGTTACGTCCTTTTCGTCGTCCTTGGACCACCGTAAGCACGGTTGCATGGAAGCGCGCCTCTGATACGGCAGGCTGGAGGAATGACGGCCGACCGATGGACACAGGCAGTGAGACATCAGCTGGGAATCGGCAGGCTTCTGCCGTTGGGTGACGCGCGGGACGGCGCGTGGATCGCGGAACGGGCAGCCGAGGCGGTACTGCGGAGCGCGGCCCGGGACGCGCCGGGCGTGCGCCTCGACACGCTCCGTGTCGCGGTCGCCGACACGGCGGACACCGCGGAGCCGGCCGTGCCGGCTCCGCCGAGTGCTCTGCCGCCCGGGCCGCTGCGGGTGACGGCGGAGTTCGCCGCGACGGCCTCGCAGCCCCTGCCGACGACGGCGTCCCTGCTGCGGGCGACGTTGGCGACCGCCGCGACCCAGCGGCTGGGCCTGACGGTGGCGGAGGTGGACCTGCGGGTGACGGGGCTGCTGGACGAGGAGGGGCCCGGGGAAGCCGGGGTCGCCGAGCGCCTCCCCGAGCCCCCGAGTGCCGCCCTGGCCGGGGGCGGCGACGAGGGCCGGGTGGCCGCCGCCGCGCTCAGGGTGCACGGCGTGCTCCATCTGACCGGCACGCTGGGCCACCCCGTGCACATCGAGGAACTCCCCCGCGAGGGCGCCGCGCTGCCGCACCGTCATGTCCGGCTGGAGCTGGCCGTGGGCGCGGACCAGCGGGCCCGGGACGTGGCCCGCGAGGTCCGGACGGTGGTCAGGAGGGCGCTGCCGGATCACCCGACGGTGGCGGTCGTGGTGAGCGCGATCGGCTGACCGCGCTCGGGGCCCGGCGGCCCGGCGGCTCTCAGTCCCCGACGCCCGCGAGGTCCCGCAGCCTGCGGGCCTGGGACTGGCGCTCCGCCGCGCGCTGCTCCTCGTAGGTGCGGTCCTGGGCACCGCGCAGCAGGGCCTTGGTCTCGACGACCGCGTCGCGGGGCGCGGCGAGCACGGCCGCGGCCAGGTCGCGCACGGTGTCGTCGAGCTGGCCGACGGGCACGGCGACGTTGGCCAGGCCGGTGTTCACGGCCTCCTCGGCCGTGACGAAGCGCCCGGTCACGCAGATCTCCAGCGCGCGGGCGTAGCCGACGAGTCCCACCAGCGGATGCGTGCCCGTCAGGTCGGGCACGAGTCCGAGGCTGGTCTCGCGCATGGCGAACTGCACGTCGTCGGCGACGACGCGCAGGTCGCAGGCGAGGGCGAGCTGGAAGCCCGCCCCGATGGCATACCCCTGGACAGCGGCGACGGAGACGATGTCGCTGCGCCGCCACCAGGTGAACGCCTCCTGGTATTCGGCGATGGTCGCGTCCAGCTCGGCGTCGGCGCCGCGCGCGAGGTCGACGAACGACGGTTCGCCGTCGAAGCCCTCGGGCGTGAACGCCTGTCGGTCGAGCCCGGCCGAGAAGGACTTGCCCTCGGCCCTCAGCACCACGACTCGGACGGAGCCCGGCAGCTGCCGACCGGCCTCGGTCAGCGCCCGCCACAGAGCGGGGCTCTGCGCGTTGCGCTTGTCCGGGTTGGTCAGCGTCACCGTGGCGATCGCGTCGTCGACGGTGAGCCGTACGCCGTCCTTGTCGAGTACGGGAACGAGGTCCTGGTCGGACGAAGCCATGGGACGCCTCCGATGTGTGCGGTCGTCTCGCGGGCTCCCGCGACGGCTTCACCGCCGCGGCAGGCCACGCTTAAGTGACTGCACAGTAACCACCCGGCCGATCAGACGACCGACCGGGTGGCCACCATCGAAGCCGAGGGGCCACCCGGGGTCAGGCCGTGGCCTTTTTGCCCCGGGTCGCCCCGCCACGCCCTCGCAGCGTGACGCCCGACTCACTGAGCATGCGGTGCACAAAGCCATACGAGCGGCCGGTCTCCTCGGCCAACGCCCGGATGCTCGCACCGGCGTCGTACTTCTTCTTCAGGTCTGCCGCGAGCTTGTCGCGCGCGGCGCCGGTCACCCGGCTGCCCTTCTTCAGAGTCTCGGCCACCCGTGCCTCCTCATGGGAAGTGCGCTCTGGTCTCCTCATGATCACCCCTCCGGGCCTTGATGGCCACCCATTCGGCAAGGTCGGTGAGACAAGGTTGTGACGACGGGAGCGCATCCCCACATACGGAATATGGAATTCCGAAGAGCGGTGTCCCTGTGGCCGAACGGATGGTGGAGGAAAAGGCCAGGTCAGAAAGGCGGCGCGGCCGAGCCCGGAAGAATCGGGGGCTCGGCCGCGAAATCGATGTAGGACACACCTCGGTACGAGGAGATCTCACACAGATGATGGATCACCGCTGGGCCGAATGATCCATACGCCGTTGATCACGTATTCGATCAAGCGGCATTGACGCTCAGGCCAGGGCGACGAGATCCGCGTAGTCGGCGCCCCACAGGTCCTCGACGCCGTCCGGCAGCAGGATGATCCGCTCCGGCTGGAGCGCCTCGACCGCGCCCTCGTCGTGCGTGACGAGGACGACCGCGCCCTTGTAGGTGCGCAGCGCGCCGAGGATCTCCTCGCGGCTGGCGGGGTCGAGGTTGTTCGTCGGCTCGTCGAGGAGCAGCACGTTCGCCGAGGACACCACGAGGGTGGCGAGGGCGAGGCGGGTCTTCTCGCCGCCGGAGAGGACGCCGGCCGGCTTGTCGACGTCGTCTCCGGAGAACAGGAACGAGCCGAGCGTCTTGCGGACCTCCACCAGGTCCAGGTCGGGGGCGGCGGAGCGCATGTTCTCCAGGACCGTGCGCTCCGGGTCGAGGGTCTCGTGCTCCTGCGCGTAGTAGCCGAGCTTGAGGCCGTGGCCCTCGATGACCTTGCCGGTGTCGGGCTGCTCCGCACCGCCGAGCAGGCGGAGCAGGGTCGTCTTGCCCGCGCCGTTGAGGCCCAGGATGACGACGCGCGAACCCTTGTCGATGGCCAGGTCGACGTCGGTGAAGATCTCCAGCGATCCGTAGGACTTCGACAGGCCCTCGGCCATGAGGGGGGTCTTGCCGCACGGGGAGGGCTCGGGGAAGCGCAGCTTGGCGACCTTGTCGGACTTGCGCTCGGCCTCCAGGCCGGCCAGCAGCTTGTCCGCCCGGCGGGCCATGTTCTGCGCGGCGACGGTCTTGGTGGCCTTGGCCCGCATCTTGTCGGCCTGCGAGTGCAGCGCGGAGGCCTTCTTCTCGGCGTTCTGCCGCTCGCGCTTGCGGCGCTTCTCGTCGGCCTCGCGCTGCTGCTGGTAGAGCTTCCAGCCCATGTTGTAGATGTCGATCTGAGCGCGGTTGGCGTCCAGGTAGAACACCTTGTTGACGACCGTCTCGACCAGGTCGACGTCGTGGGAGATCACGATGAAGCCGCCGCGGTAGGTCTTCAGGTAGTCGCGCAGCCAGACGATCGAGTCGGCGTCGAGGTGGTTCGTGGGCTCGTCGAGCAGCAGGGTGTCCGCGTCCGAGAAGAGGATCCGGGCCAGCTCGATACGGCGGCGCTGACCGCCGGAGAGCGTGTGCAGCGGCTGGCCGAGGACCCGGTCGGGCAGGTTGAGCGCGGCGGCGATGGTGGCGGCCTCGGCCTCGGCGGCGTACCCGCCCTTGGTGAGGAACTCCGTCTCCTGGCGCTCGTACTGCCTGAGCGCCTTCTCGCGGGTGGCGCCCTGGCCGTTGGCGATGCGCTGTTCGTTGTCGCGCATCTTCTTGATCAGTACGTCCAGGCCGCGCGCGGACAGGATGCGGTCGCGGGCGAGGATGTCGAGGTCGCCGGTGCGGGGGTCCTGCGGGAGGTAGCCGACCTCGCCGGAGCGGGTGATGGCGCCGCCGGCGGGCATGCCCTCGCCTGCCAGGCATTTGGTGAGGGTGGTCTTCCCCGCGCCGTTGCGGCCGACCAGGCCGATGCGGTCGCCCTTGGCGATGCGGAACGAGGCGTTTTCGATGAGGACGCGGGCACCGGCGCGCAGCTCGATACCGGAGGCGGAGATCACGGACAGACTCCAGGGCGGATACGGGGGCGGGATGGACGGCTGAGGACGTTCCCGTCCGTCTAATGCGCGAGGAGAATGGCCATGGGGACAGTCTAACGGGGACGTGCAACCACTTTTTCTGTGTGCGGGTGTTCGATCACCGGCGGCCCGGCGGAGGGCCGTTGTCAGTGCCCGGTGGAAGACTGAACAGCGGGCCGGGGAACGGGCCGGAATCCGGCTCTCCCGGCGGGGGAACACCCAGCGAGACACGAGGAAGTGATCGCCATGGCAGGCACGTCCGGCGGGCGTCCGAGCATCTACCCGACGCTGCTGTACGCCGACGCGAAGGCGGCGATCCGCCAGCTCACGGAGGCCTTCGGCTTCACGGAGCTGTCGGTGTACGAGGGCGAGGACGGCTCGGTGCTGCACGCCGAGCTGGTGCAGGGCAACGGCGCGGTGATGGTCGGTACCAAGGGCCGGGGCGGCCTGTTCGACGCCGCCATGAAGGACGCCGGCACCACGGGGGTGTACGTGGTGGTGGACGACGTGGACGGGCACCACCGCCACGCGGTGGACCACGGCGTGGAGGTGCTGATGCCCCCGACGGACCAGGACTACGGCTCGCGGGACTACCTGGCCCGGGACCTGGAGGGCAACGTGTGGAGCTTCGGGACCTACGCGCCCGAGATACCGGGCTGACGGCCCCGGGACAGGTGAGCTGAAGGCTTCGGGGCCCGGGCGACGGCCCTAGCTGCCGCCGGTGTGCACCTGGAAGGCCGCCCGGCGGACGGCCTTGGCCAGGGCCGGGTCGGGGTGTGCGGCGGCGAGGGCGACCAGGACCTGCACGGTGCGCGGATGCCCCACGGCGCGTACCTCCTCCAGGAGCATCGGGACGGTCGGCTGCACCGCGGACTCCAAGTGGCGCACCAGCAGCGGCGCCTCCCCGTGGTCGGCGACGGCGGCCGCGGTGTCCACCCACAGCCAGGTCGCCTCCTCGCGGGTGAGGACCTCGTGGGCGTCCTCGGGGTCGGCGCCGTCGTGCTCGGCCAGCCACAGCAGCGCGTACGGCCTGAGCGTGGGCTCGTCCAGCACGCCGCGGACGTCCGGCTCGGCGGGGGCGCCGACCACGCGCAGCGCCTCGAAGGCGAGGCCGCGCAGCAGGGCGTCCTCACCGCGGGCGGCGCCGAGGAGCTCGGTGACGGCGCTGCCGACGGGTCGGGCGGCGAGCCAGGCGCGGTACTCGGCGCGGGCCGCGTTCGGGCGCAGCTGGGCGCAGCCGCGGAGCATGTCGTCGGCGGCCTGCTCGATGTTCCCGGCGGGGCTCTGCGCGGCGACGCAGATCTGCTCCAGCTTGACCCAGACGGCCCAGCTGCCGAGCGGGGTGAGGGTGGCCTGGCCGTCGCCGTAGGTGAGGGCGCCGACGGAGGCGAGGGCGCGCAGGGCCCAGTCGAGCAGGGGGGCGAGCGGGGCGTCGGTGGGCTCCGGTTCGGCCGGCGGCTCGGGCTGGGGGCCGTAGGGGATCTCGCAGCGGGCGGTGCGCAGCTCGGTGACGCGCTGCTCCAGGAGGTCGAGGAGCTGCTCCACGGGGACGGGCCCGGCGGACAGCTGGAGGAAGGACAGCGCCTGGGGCATGGCGGAGACGACCTCGGCGACGGCGGCGGGCTCGTGCTCCTCGGGCTCCGGGTGGGCGAGCGACCAGGCGTCGAAGAGCGCGACCCAGCCGCGCAGCACGGCGCTGTCGTCGCGGTCCCAGGCGCGCAGCCGCCAGCCGGGGCGGGCGCTGTCGCCGTGCACCTCGACGAGGCCGGCGAGGCGGGCGGTGTCCCAGTCGGCTCTGACCTGAGCCGGTGTCAGGCCCAGTTCGCGGGCGGCCCGTTCGGCCGTCGTGTCGGAGAGGGTGGCCTTGCCGTCGTCGGTGGCGCTGTCCCGGCCGGGACCGAGCGCGGCGTCGGCCCAGCGGGCGACACGGGCCGCGTCGGCGAGACCTGAGCGTGCCATTCTGGCCAGCTCCGCCGGTGCCGGGGTGCCCTCCGGGGGGCGTGGGGCGGGGCGGCGCGAGCGCCGCTGGTTCATCGCTGGTGGGGCGGCGGCCAGGGGTCGCGGGCGGACGAGTCGAAGCCTGGAGTCGCGCGGGATACGGGACGTCACGGGTGCAGTCTTCCGGTTGACGGTCCGAAAACCCAAACGGAATGTCACGGCGGGCGACGGGGATGGCCAACGCACCGGTTCCCGGGAGTGGTCGAGGGCCGGGAATCGGCCAGTGGTACGACGCTAAACGGAATCTCCGCGACCGGTCGGCGACGGGGGCGGCGGAATGCGGTGGCGACGGGGCGAAGGGGGCGTGAACGGGGGGTGCGTGAGAAGCCGGAACGGGAGGCCGGGCCGGCGAGTGGGTGGGAACGGCGTCACATGAGGGGTGTCAGGAAGCGTCGGAGGGCTTCCTCGTAAGCCTCCGGGTCGGCGTTCCACATGGCTCCGTGGGGTGCGTTGCGGACCGTGCGCAGGGCGACCGTGCCGGGGTGGGCGTCGGCGAGCCGGCGGGAGAGCTGCCAGGGGGCGACGGTGTCGTCCGGGCCGTGGATGACGAGCGCCGGGACGCTCGGCCCGCCGGGCGGCACCGCGCCCGCGACACGGCCGCCGGGCAGGCCGGTGCGGCCCTGGGCGGCCCGGACCGCGAGGGGCAGCAGCGCCCCCGGGGTACGACGGGCCGAGGCCAGGGCGCGCAGGGTGGTCTCCCAGGCGAGTACCGGGGAGTCCAGGACGAGCCCGGAGACACGGTCGCGCAGCCCCGAGTGCGTGGCGGCGCGCAGGGCCATGGTGGCGCCGGTGGACCAGCCGTGCAGGACGACCTGGCGGGCTCCGTAGCGCACGGCGTAGCGGATGGCGGCGTCGAGGTCGCGCCACTCGGTCTCGCCGAGGTGGCTGAGGCCGTCGGGCCGGCGGGGTGCCCCCAGGTCGCCGCGGTAGGCGAGGGCGAGCACCGGGAAGTGGTTGCGGTGCAGGAACGGCATGACGTTCATGGCGAGTTCGCGGGTGGCGCCCAGGCCGTGCACGGCGATCACCCAGGTGTCCCGCTTGCCGGGCACGAACCACGCGGGCAGGGCACCGAGTTCGCCGGGGACGTCGACGTCGGCGTGGTCGAGTCCGAGGGCGGCGCCCGGGTTGCCGACGTACACGTTCGGTGTGAGCCAGACCTTGTCACCGGGCTTCAGCGTGCCGTGGGTGACGCTCTCCAGGCGGCGCACGACGGTGTCGGCGGGGTGCGGGGCGCCGGTCAGGACGGGGCCGACGACCGCGTGCGAGCCGTTGCCGGACAGGCCGTAGCGGCCGGGGCGCAGGGCGGCGAAGTCCCGGGTGAGGCTGATCTGCCCGGCGGCGGTGCCGTGCACGGTGAGCCGGGGTTCGGTGGGCAGGGGCCTGCCGGGAGGCGCCTTGAGCGCGGCGTCGCTGGCGAGCCGGCCGGCGGCCACCGCGGCGGCACCGGCCCCGATGACGGCGGTGACGGCAGCGGCCGTCGCTTTGACAGTGCGCACGGGTCCAGTGTCCCGGCGGATGCCGTGGGCGACCAGCGGGCGGCGGCGGCGGAGTGACGTCCGCGGCGGCCGCAGGGGGCTCAGCCCCGCTGGCCGTAGCCGCGCAGGCGCTCCTCCACCTCCGTCAGCTGTTCCCGGGACAGCAGGCTCGGGGCCAGGCCGGGCACCGAGGAGGCGGTCAGCCACAGGCGGCACATCCACTCCAGCTGGGCGGTGCGGTCGTAGGCCTGGGCGAGGGTGGTGCCGTGGGTGACGGTGCCGTGGTTCTGGAGGAGGCAGCCGGAGCGGCCGTCGAGGGCGCGGAGCATGTGCTCGGCCAACTCGTCCGTGCCGTACGTGGCATAGGGGGCGACCCGGACGGGGCCGCCGAGTGCGGCGGCCATGTAGTGGATCAGCGGGAGCTCGTCGACGAGGGTCGAGACGGCCGTCGCGTGGACGGCGTGGGTGTGGACGACGGCCCGGGCGCCGGTCGTGCGGTAGACCGCGAGGTGCATGGGCAGCTCGCTGGTGGGGACGAGGGTGCCGAGGACCTGCCGGCCGTCGAGGCCGACGCCGGTCACGTCGTCCGGGGTCAGCCGGTCGTAGGGGACGCCCGACGGCGTGACCAGGACGGTGTCCCCGACGCGCACGGAGACGTTGCCGGACGTGCCGACGACGAGCCCGTCCGCGACCGTCCGGCGGGCCGCCGCGACGAGGTCCTCCCAGGCGTGCGCCTCCTCGGGGCGGGCACTTCTGCGCCGCGGCTCCCCCGCATCCCGTCCGCCCTCCCGCGCGTCCCCCGTGCCCTGCTCGTCGCCTCGCTGCTCAGCCATGCCGCGATCCTGCCAGGCAGCGGCTCAACGCGCCCCCGGGCGGGGGTACTTCGATCCGGAAGCCGACGGTCCGTAAGGGCGGCTGTCGGCACAGAAGGCCCTGCGGATCCCTCCCGCCGCAGACCTGCGGGCATTCAGCGATCTTCCGGTACGCTCCGGGAGATTTGCCGTGCATGCCGCCATTCCGGGGGGAACCACATGGCCCGTGACCGCACACCGGCCCGACGCCGCGGCCGCTTACTGGCGGCATCCGCAGCCGCACTCGCCCTGGGCGGGGCCGCGCTCACCGAGGCCCCGGCCTCGGCGGCGAGCCGGCCGAAGGGGCACGACGTCTCGTCCCACCAGCGGAATGTCGACTGGCCCGGCGCGCGGACGCAGGGCGCCCGGTTCGTCTACGTCAAGGCGACGGAGTCCACCACCTACCGCAACCCCTCCTTCGCCCGGCAGTACAACGGCTCGCGCGCGGCCGGACTGGTGCGCGGCGCGTACCACTTCGCCCTGCCGGACCGGTCCTCCGGCCGGGCGCAGGCGGCGCACTTCGTGCGCAACGGCGGCAGCTGGACGGCGGACGGCTGGACGCTGCCGCCCGCGCTCGACATCGAATACAACCCGTACGACAAGAAGCACCAGTGCTACGGGCTGACGAGGGCGGGAATGGTCAGCTGGATCAAGGCGTTCAGCCACGAGACCGAGCGGCTCACCGGCCGCCGCCCCGTGATCTACACGACCACCCACTGGTGGAACACGTGCACGGGCGGCAGCCGCGCCCTGGCCGCCGGTCATGCCCTGTGGATCGCCCGCTACGACGCTCCGAACCCCGGTGCGCTGCCGGCCGGCTGGTCCTCCTGGACCTTCTGGCAGTACGACAACGGCGGCGGGACACTTCCGGGTGATCAGAACCTTTTCAACGGGTCACTCGATCAGCTGAAGAGGTTCGCGCGGGGCGCGTGGTGACCGGGCGCCGGGGCGGCCGTTCCCGGGCGTCGCCACGACACCCCTTTGCGGTCACCCCTGCGCCCCTCCCAGTTCATCTCCCGTTCACTCAGGTTGCCTACGTTCATACGGCCAACGACCTCGAACGATTGCCTGGGTAAATGGAAAGCTTCTCGCTGATCCTCGCGATTGTGGTGGTAACCGCACTCGCGTTCGATTTCACGAACGGTTTCCACGACACCGCGAACGCGATGGCCACGACCATTTCCACGGGCGCCATGAAGCCCAAGGTTGCGGTGGCCATGTCCGCGGTCCTCAACCTGGTCGGCGCCTTCCTGTCCGTCGAAGTCGCCAACACGATCTCCAAGGGCCTCGTCGACGAGGCCGGCATCCGGCCCGAGGTCATCTTCGCCGCCCTGGTCGGCGCGATCCTCTGGAACCTGCTGACGTGGCTGGTCGGTCTGCCGTCCAGCTCCTCGCACGCTCTCATGGGCGGTCTGATCGGCGCCACGATCGCCTCGGCGGGCGTCGGCGCGGTGCACGGCGACGTGCTGGTCACCAAGGTCCTGATCCCGGCGATCGCCGCCCCGCTGGTCGCGGGCATCGCGGCGATGCTGGCCACACGGCTGACGTACTCCCTCGGCAAGAAGGCCGACGGCGAGGCGTCCCGGAAGGGCTACCGGGCCGGCCAGATCGCGTCGGCGGGCCTGGTCTCCCTGGCGCACGGCACCAACGACGCGCAGAAGACGATGGGCATCATCACCCTCGCCCTGGTCGCCGGCGGCACCCTCGCCCCCGACTCCGACCCGCCCATGTGGGTCATCCTCTCCGCGGGCATCGCGATCGCGCTCGGCACCTACCTGGGCGGCTGGCGCATCATCCGCACCATGGGCAAGGGCCTGACCGACCTCCAGCCGCAGCAGGGCTTCGCCGCCCAGACCTCCGCGGCCACGGTCATCCTGGCCTCCTCGCACCTCGGTTTCTCCCTCTCCACGACGCACTCCGTCTCCGGCGCCGTGATGGGCGCGGGGCTCGGCCGCAAGGGCGGTGTCGTCCGCTGGTCGACCGCGACGCGGATGTTCGTCGCCTGGGGTCTGACGCTGCCGGCGGCGGCCCTGGTGGGCGCCCTCGCCGAGTACGTCACCGGCTTCGGGGCCTGGGGCACCGCGGTGGTGGCCGTCTTCCTCGTCGCCTCCAGCGCGGCCATCTGGAAGCTCTCGCGGCGGGAGATCGTCGACCACACCAACGTCAACGACACCGACGACGCGGAGCCCGCGGGCGTGGTCACCACGGCGATGGCCGCGGTGACGCCGCCGCCGGCCGGCACGCCGGCGGAGGAGCCGGTGCCGTCGTTCCCGGCCCAGGCCACCGCCGAGCGGACGGCCTCCACGACCACCACGGTCTGACCCCGCCCACCGGCAACAAGGAAGAGTCTCCGATATGAAGATCGACTGGGCGGCCCTCGGCTCCGTGTTCGGCGTCAGCCTCGTGGTCACCGTGGCTCTCGTGGGCCTGTTCACCCTCGGCATCACCGGTCTGTCCCGCCGCGAGCGGGCGGTGGCCCAGGGCGGGTCCGCGGGCCTCGCGGTCACCGGCGCGTACGCGTGCTTCGCGGCGTGCGCGGCGGCCGTCGGGTACGGCATCTATCTGATCGTGGCCTGACGGCCCGACCGCACAACGTCCGCCGGGCGGCACGGGACCTGAGTCCTGTGCCGCCCGGTCGTCGTGTGTGCGCAGGGGGCGATGTGGGGTTCTCCACACTCTCCCCTCGCAGGTCAACGGCAAGTTGACGGCGGTTCGCGGCCGTGGTGGACTGCCGGGGCCAGTACGGCGGCAGGAGAGGAAGCCGGTGCAAGTCCGGCGCGGTCCCGCCACTGTCACCGGGGTAGTGATCCCCGGGAGCCAGGAACTCTCACCGCCGGTCT
This sequence comes from Streptomyces collinus, assembly GCF_031348265.1. Taxonomy (NCBI): domain Bacteria; kingdom Bacillati; phylum Actinomycetota; class Actinomycetes; order Kitasatosporales; family Streptomycetaceae; genus Streptomyces; species Streptomyces collinus. The sequence goes on from NZ_CP133771.1 coordinate 1,992,575, forward strand.
CGTCGAACCAGGGCGTGGACACCCTGAGTGAGGACACATATCGCCATGCGCGGCTGCCGATCGAGGTTCAACACCCCACCCCTGCCCGCCCTCCTGGCCGGCTGAGCCCATGGGTGCCGGTCGCGTCTTCGCGTACGGCGCCGCCGCCGGTCTGATCGGTGACCTGCTGCTCGGTGATCCTCGCCGGGGGCATCCGGTCGCCGCGTTCGGACGGGCCGCGGGCGCCGTGGAACAGGTGCTGTGGCGGGACCACCGCGGGTGGGGCGCGCTGCACACCGCCGTGTGTGCCGGAGGGACCGTCGCCCTCGGGTCCGTCGCCGCGCGGGCCGTGCGGCCGTCTCCCGTCGCCTCCGTCGCGCTGACCGCAGCCGCCACCTGGGCCGTCGTCGGGGGGACTTCGCTCGCCCGGGAGGCGCGGACCATCGGGCGGGCCCTGGAGGCCGGGGACGTCGAGGCGGCCCGGGCGCGGCTGCCACATCTGTGCGGGCGGGACCCACAGGCCCTCGACGCCGACGGCATGGCCCGGGCCGTGGTCGAGTCCGTCGCCGAGAACACCTCGGACGCGGTGGTGGGGGCACTGGTGTGGGGGGCTTTCGGCGGGGTGCCGGGGCTGCTCGGGTTCCGGGCCGTCAACACCCTGGACGCCATGGTCGGACACAAGTCGGCCCGGTACCGCCGGTACGGCTGGGCCTCCGCGCGGCTGGACGACCTCGCGGGGTGGCCGGGAGCGCGGCTGACCGCCGTACTCGCCGTGCTGGCCGGGCCGGATCCGCGGGAAGCCGTGAGGGCCTGGCGGGCCGACGCGGCACAGCATCCGAGTCCCAACGCCGGGCCCGTGGAGGCCTCGTTCGCCGGGGCGCTCGGAGTGCGGCTGGGCGGGACGCTGTCGTACGGCGGGCGGGTGGAGCACCGGCCCGTGCTGAACACGCGGGGGCGGGCCGTCGGGACGCGCGACGTCGAGCGGGCCGTGCGGCTGTCGAAGCGCGTCACCTGGCTCGCGCTCGGGGTGTGCGCCGGTGCGCGGTTGCTGATGAGCGCGCGGTCATCGAAGAGGGGGAAATGACATGAGCGGTGGGCTTCTTGTCGCCGGTACGACCTCCGACGCCGGCAAGAGCGTCGTGACCGCCGGGATCTGCCGGTGGCTGGTGCGGCAGGGCGTGAAGGTCGCGCCCTTCAAGGCGCAGAACATGTCCCTGAACTCCTTCGTGACCACGGAGGGGGCCGAGATCGGGCGGGCGCAGGCCATGCAGGCGCAGGCCTGCCGGGTCGAGCCGACCGCCCTGATGAATCCGGTGCTGCTCAAGCCCGGTGGCGAGCAGAGCAGTCAGGTCGTGCTGCTGGGCAAGCCGGTCGGGGAGCTGAGTGCGCGCGGCTACCACGGCGGACGGCAGCAGCAGTTGCTCGGGACGGTGCTGGACTGCCTGGAGCAGTTGCGGGGCACGTATGACGCGGTGATCTGTGAGGGGGCCGGTTCTCCCGCCGAGATCAATCTGCGGCGGACGGACATCGTGAACATGGGGATCGCCCGGAACGCCGGGCTGCCCGTGCTCGTCGTCGGCGACATCGACCGGGGCGGGGTGTTCGCCTCGTTCTTCGGGACGGTGGCGCTGCTGTCGCCCGAGGACCAGCGTTGCGTTGCCGGGTTCCTCGTCAACAAGTTCCGCGGGGACGTCTCCCTGCTGGAGCCGGGGCTGGACATGCTGCACGGGCTCACGGGGCGGAAGACGTACGGCGTGCTGCCGTTCCGGCACGGGCTCGGGATCGACGAGGAGGACGGGCTGCGGGTCTCCCTGCGGGGAGCGGTGCGGGAGTCCCTGGTCGCCCCGCCGGTCGGCGAGGACGTGCTGCGCGTCGCGGTCTGCGCCGTGCCGCTCATGTCCAACTTCACCGACGTGGACGCGCTGGCCGCCGAACCGGGCGTCGTGGTGCGGTTCGTGGACCGGCCGGAGGAGCTGTCCGACGCCGACCTCGTCATCGTGCCCGGCACCCGAGGGACGGTCCGGGCGCTGGAGTGGCTGCGCGAGCGCGGGCTCGCCGACGCCCTGGTCCGCAGGGCCGCCGAGCAGCGGCCCGTCCTCGGCATCTGCGGCGGCTTCCAGATCCTCGGCGAGCACATCGAGGACGACGTGGAGAGCCGCCGGGGCCATGTCGACGGGCTCGGGATCCTGCCCGTGCGGGTGCGGTTCGCCCGCGAGAAGACCCTCACCCGGCCGTTCGGGGAGGCCCTCGGGGAGCACGTCGAGGGCTACGAGATCCACCACGGCGTCGCCGACGTCACGGGAGGAACTCCCTTCCTCGACGGCTGCCGGGTCGGCCAGACCTGGGGCACGCACTGGCACGGCTCGCTGGAGTCGGACGGCTTCCGGCGGGCCTTTCTGCGCGAGGTGGCGGCCGCCGCGGGCCGTCGCTTCGTGCCCGCGCCGGACACTTCGTTCGCCGCGCTGCGCGAGGAGCAGCTCGACCGGCTCGGCGACCTGATCGAACAGCACGCGGACACCGACGCGCTGTGGCGGCTCATCGAGTCCGGCGCGCCGCAAGGACTGCCCTTCATTCCACCGGGAGCACCCGCATGAGCACTGTGTTGTTGTTGTCGACCGCCGACACGGACCTGCTGGCGGCCCGGGCCGCCTCCGGTGCCGACTACCGGATCGGCAACCCGACCCGCGTGGACGTCCGGGAGGAGCTGCCGGCCCTGCTGGACGGGGCGGGCATCGCCGTCGTCCGGCTGCTCGGCGGCAAGCGGGCCTGGGAGGACGGGCTCGCCGCGCTGAAGGCCTCCGGCATCCCGACCGTGCTGCTCGGCGGCGAGGCCGTGCCGGACGCGGAGCTGATGGCCGAGTCGTCCGTACCGGCCGGTGTCGTTGCGGAGGCGCTGAGGTACCTCGTGGAGGGCGGCCCGGACAACCTCACCGAACTCGCCCGGTTCCTCTCCGACACCGTGCTGCTGACGGGCGAGGGATTCGTCGAGCCGCGGAAGATGCCCGAGTACGGCGTCCACGGCGAGCGTGAGCTCGTGCCGGGCCGTCCGACCGTCGGCGTGCTCTTCTACCGGGCGCACGAGCTGAGCGGCAACACCGGCTTCGTGGACACCCTGTGCGACGCGATCGAGGCGCGGGGCGCCAACGCGCTGCCCGTGTACTGCGGTTCGCTGCGCGGGGCGGACGCGGGCCTCTACGAGATCCTCGGGCAGGCGGACACCCTGGTCGCCACCGTCCTCGCCGCGGGCGGCACCCACGCCTCGCAGGCCTCGGCGGGCGGCGACGAGGAGGCCTGGGACATCGGCGCCCTCGCCGAGCTGGACATCCCCGTGCTGCAGGGCCTGTGCCTGACGTCCTCGCGGCAGGCCTGGGCGGACTCGGACGCCGCCCTGTCCCCCATGGACGCCGCGATGCAGGTGGCCATCCCGGAGTTCGACGGGCGGCTGATCACCGTGCCGTTCTCCTTCAAGGAGCAGGGCCCGGACGACGTGCCCGTCTACGTCGCCGACCCCGAGCGTGCGGGACGCGTCGCCGGCATCGCCGTACGGCACGCCCGGCTGAAGCACAAGGACAACGCCGAGAAGAAGCTCGCACTGGTCTTCACCGCCTACCCGACCAAGCACTCGCGGGTCGGCAACGCGGTCGGGCTGGACACCCCGGCCTCGGCGGTGCGGGTGCTGGACGCGCTGCGGGACGCCGGGTACGTAGTCGAGGGGCATCCGGACGAGGGTGACGAGCTGATCCACCGGCTCATCAACGCCGGCGGGCACGACGTGGAGTGGCTGACGGAGGAGCAGTTGGCCGCCGCGCCCGCGCGGGTGCCGCTGGCCGACTACCGGGCGTGGTTCGAGAAGCTCGACCCGGAGCTGAAGGACGCCATGACGGAGGCGTGGGGCGAGCCGCCGGGCAGCCTCTACGTCGACGGCGACGACATCGTGCTGGCGTCCCTGCAGTTCGGGAACGTCGTCGTGATGATCCAGCCGCCGCGCGGCTTCGGCGAGAACCCGATCGCGATCTACCACGACCCGGACATGCCGCCGTCCCACCACTACATGGCGGCCTACCGGTGGCTGGAGAACTGCTTCGGCGCCGACGCCATCGTCCACATGGGCAAGCACGGCACCATGGAGTGGCTGCCCGGCAAGGGGCTCGGGCTCAGCGGGGGCTGCGCCCCGGACGCGGTCCTCGGCGACCTGCCGCTGATCTACCCGTTCATCGTCAACGACCCGGGCGAGGGCACCCAGGCCAAGCGGCGCGGGCACGCCACGGTCGTCGACCACCTCGTGCCGCCGATGGCCCGTGCCGACACCTACGGCGACCTGGCCAAGCTGGAGCAGCTCCTCGACGAGTACGCGCTGGTCTCCGACCTGGACCCGGCGAAGGCCCCGACCGTGCGCGCCCAGATCTGGACGCTGGTGAAGGCGGCCGAGCTCCACCACGACCTGCACGTCGACGAGCAGCCGGACGACGCGGAGTTCGACGAGTTCGTCATGCACATCGACGGCTATCTGTGCGAGATCAAGGACGTGCAGATCCGCGACGGGCTGCACATCCTGGGCGGCGGTCCGGTCGGCGAGCCCCGCGTCAACCTCGTGCTGGCCGTGCTGCGCGCCTCGCAGGTGTGGGGCGGGCAGGCCAACGCGCTGCCGGGCCTGCGGGCGTCGCTGGCACGGCACTTCGGGCTGGTGGAGAAGGACCTGCTCGCCGAGCCGGGCGCCCCGGTGAAGGTGCCCGTCGAGCTGACGGACCTGGTGGACGGCCCGGCCCGCAGCGCCGCCGACGCGATCGACCTGCTGGAGCAGCTGTGCCGGCGGATCGCGGAGGGCATGGAGGAGCGCGGCTGGGCGGTCGACGGGAGCGCGCCGCTGGTCCGCGAGGTCCTCGGCACCGAACTGCCCGAGGCCGTCGCCGTGCTGGAGTTCGCCTGCACCGAGGTCGTGCCCCGGCTGGAGAAGACCACCGACGAGATCGGGCACATCCTGCGGGCGCTGAACGGCGGCTACGTCCCGGCGGGCCCCTCCGGTTCGCCGACCCGCGGTCTCGTCAACGTCCTGCCGACGGGCCGCAACTTCTACTCCGTCGACCCCAAGGCCATTCCGTCCCGGCTGAGCTGGGAGGTCGGGCAGTCGCTCGCGGACTCGCTGGTGCAGCGGTATCTGCAGGACACCGGCGAGTACCCCACGTCCGTCGGCCTGACGGTGTGGGGCACCTCGGCGATGCGCACCCAGGGCGACGACATCGCCGAGATCCTGGCGCTGCTGGGCTGCCGGCCGGTGTGGGACGACGCCTCGCGCCGCGTGACCGGGTTCGAGGTGGTCCCGCTCGCGGAGCTGGGCCGGCCGCGCATCGACGTGACGGTCCGCATCTCGGGTTTCTTCCGGGACGCGTTCCCGCACGTCGTGGGCCTGATCGACGACGCCGTGCGGACGGTGGCCGAGCTGGACGAGCCGGCGGAGTCCAACTACGTCCGGGCCCACGCCGACCAGGACACCGCCGAGCACGGCGACCGCCGCCGCGCCACGGCCCGCATCTTCGGCTCCAAGCCGGGGGCGTACGGTGCCGGTCTGCTGCCGCTGATCGACGCCCGCAACTGGCGTTCCGACGCGGACCTCGCCGAGGTGTACGCGGTGTGGGGCGGCTACGCCTACGGGCGGGGGCTCGACGGGCGGGCCGCGCGCGGGGACATGGAGACGGCGTTCAAGCGGATCGCCGTCGCCGCGAAGAACGTCGACACCCGTGAGCACGACCTGGTCGACGCCGACGACTACTTCCAGTACCACGGCGGCATGGTCGCCATGGTGCGGCACCTGACGGGCGCGAGCCCCGAGGCGTACGTCGGCGACTCGGCCACCCCGGACCAGGTGAAGACCCGCACCCTCGGCGAGGAGACGCACCGCGTCTTCCGCGCCCGGGTGGTCAACCCGCGCTGGATGGCGGCCATGCGGCGGCACGGCTACAAGGGCGCCTTCGAGATGGCGGCGACCGTGGACTACCTGTTCGGGTACGACGCGACGGCCGGGGTCGTGGACGACTGGATGTACGAGAAGCTCAGCGCCGAGTACGTCTTCGACCCGGAGAACCGGGACTTCATGAAGAAGTCCAACCCGTGGGCGCTGCGCGGCATCACCGAACGGCTGCTGGAGGCCGCGGAGCGCGGGCTGTGGGCCGAACCGGACGCGGAGACGCTGGAGCGGCTGCGCGCCACCTATCTGGAGCTCGAAGGCGACTTGGAGGGCGACGAGAAGTGACCACCCCCTTTCCGTTCACGGCCGTCGTCGGCCAGGACGACCTGCGGCTCGCGCTGCTGCTGAACGCGGTGTCCCCGGCGGTCGGCGGTGTGCTGGTGCGCGGCGAGAAGGGCACGGCCAAGTCGACGGCGGTGCGGGCCCTGTCGGCGCTGCTGCCGGAGGTCCCGGTCGTCCCCGGCTGCCGTTTCTCGTGCGACCCCGCCTCCCCCGACCCGGGGTGCCCGGACGGACCCCACGAGGCCGGCGGCGGTGCCGAGCGGCCCGCCCGCATGGTCGAACTGCCGGTCGGCGCCTCCGAGGACCGGCTGGTCGGCGCACTGGACATCGAGCGGGCCCTCTCCGAGGGCGTGAAGGCCTTCGAGCCGGGCCTGCTCGCCGACGCGCACCGCGGGATCCTCTACGTCGACGAGGTCAACCTCCTCCACGACCACCTGGTGGACCTGCTGCTGGACGCGGCCGCGATGGGCGCCTCGTACGTCGAGCGCGAGGGCGTCTCGGTGCGGCACGCCGCCCGTTTCCTGCTCGTCGGCACCATGAACCCCGAGGAGGGCGAGCTGCGGCCGCAGCTGCTCGACCGGTTCGGGCTGACCGTGGAGGTCGCGGCCTCGCGGGAGCCGGACCAGCGGGTGGAGGTCGTGCGCAGGCGGCTGGCCTACGACGACGATCCGGCCGCCTTCGCCGCGCGCTGGGCCGAGGAGGAGGCCGCCGTACGGGCGCGGATCGTCGCCGCGCGGGAGCTGCTGCCGTCCGTGCGGCTGGGCGACGGGGCGCTGCGGCAGATCGCGGCGACCTGCGCGGCCTTCGAGGTCGACGGCATGCGCGCCGACATCGTGATGGCGCGGACCGCCACCGCGCTGGCGGCCTGGGCCGGGCGCACGGACGTGCTCGCCGAGGACGTCCGGCAGGCGGCGCTGCTCGCGCTGCCGCACCGGCGGCGGCGCAACCCCTTCGACGCGCCGGGGCTCGACGAGGACAAGCTCGACGAGACCCTGGAGGAGTTCGGCGGCTCGGACGACGACGACCCGGATCCGGACCCCGGCCCGGACGGGCCCGGCGGGGGCGGCGGACAGCCGGAACCCGACGACGCGCCTCAGGGCGACGGTGACACCGCGGCCCGGCCCGAGGCCGGCGAGGGCGGGCAGCCGCAGCCCTCGGGCGGGGGCGAGCAGTCGCCCGCACGCGCCTCCGAGCCGTTCCGCACCAAGGTGCTGAGCGTGCCCGGGATCGGCGAGGGCGCCGCCGGGCGGCGTTCGCGGGCGCGGACCGAGCACGGCCGGACGACCGGGGCCCGGCGGCCCCGGGGCGCGCTCACCAAGCTGCATCTGGCGGCGACCGTGCAGGCCGCGGCCCCGCACCAGCGGGCGCGCGGACGGTCCGGGCCGGGCCTGGTGGTGCGCCGGGACGATCTGCGGCAGGCCACCCGCGAGGGGCGCGAGGGCAATCTCGTGCTGTTCGTCGTGGACGCCTCCGGGTCGATGGCGGCACGGCAGCGGATGAGCGCCGTGAAGGGCGCCGTGCTGTCGCTGCTGCTGGACGCCTACCAGCGGCGCGACAAGGTGGGCCTGGTGACCTTCCGCGGCACGGACGCGGACGTCGCGCTGCCGCCGACCTCGTCGGTGGACGCGGCGGCGGCCCGCCTGGAGACGCTGCCGACGGGCGGGCGTACACCGCTCGCCGCGGGGCTGCTGCGCGCGCACGACGTGCTGCGCGTGGAGCGGCTGCGCGATCCCGCGCGGCGGCCGCTGGTCGTGCTGGTGACGGACGGGCGCGCCACCGGCGGCCCGGAGCCGGTCGCCCTGGCCGGGCGCGCGGCGCGGCTGTTCGCGGCCGACGGGGTCGCCTCGGTCGTCGTGGACTGCGAGTCGGGGCCGGTGCGGCTGGGGCTCGCCGGGCAGCTCGCGGGCGAACTGGGCGGTACGGCCGTGACATTGGACGAGCTGCGCGCGGACAGCATCGCCGGGCTCGTGAAGGACGTGCAGAGGAGGGCCGCGTAATGCCGCAGGGACAGCCGAGTGTGGTGCCGGACGACGGACTGACGACCCGCCAGCGGCGCAACCGGCCGCTGGTCGTCGTCCACACGGGCGTCGGCAAGGGCAAGTCCACCGCCGCCTTCGGGCTCGCGCTGCGGGCCTGGAACCAGGGGTGGCCGATCGGGGTGTTCCAGTTCGTCAAGTCGGCGAAGTGGAAGGTCGGCGAGGAGAACGCGCTGCGGGTGCTCGGCGCCTCCGGCGAGGGCGGGTCCGTCGACTGGCACAAGATGGGCGAGGGCTGGTCCTGGGTGCAGCGCGACGCCCAGATGGACAACGAGGAGAAGGCCCGGGAGGGCTGGGAGCAGGTCAAGCGGGACCTGGCGGCCGAGACGTACAAGCTGTACGTGCTGGACGAGTTCGCCTACCCGATGCACTGGGGCTGGGTGGACACGGACGAGGTGATCTCCGTGCTGCGGGACCGGCCCGGGACCCAGCACGTCGTCATCACCGGGCGGAACGCGCCCGAGAAGCTCGTGGACTTCGCCGACCTCGTGACCGACATGTCCAAGGTCAAGCACCCGATGGACGCGGGCCAGAAGGGCCAGAGGGGCATCGAGTGGTGAGTGCTTCCGTCCCACGGCTGGTCATCGCCGCGCCCTCCTCGGGCAGCGGCAAGACCACCGTCGCCACGGGGTTGATGGCCGCGTTCGCCGCGCGGGGGCTCGCCGTGTCCCCGCACAAGGTCGGGCCGGACTACATCGACCCCGGGTACCACGCGCTCGCGACCGGGCGGGTGGGACGGAACCTCGACGCGTACCTGTGCGGGCCCGAGCTGGTCGGGCCGCTGTTCCTGCACGGGGCACAGGGCTGTGACATCGCCGTCGTCGAGGGCGTGATGGGGCTGTACGACGGGGCCGCGGGCGAGGGGGAACTCGCCTCCACGGCTCATGTCGCGAAGCTGTTGCGGGCGCCGGTGGTGCTGGTCGTGGACGCGTCGTCGCAGTCCCGGTCGGTGGCGGCGCTGGTGCACGGGTTCGCCTCCTGGGACCCGGAGGTGCGGGTCGGGGGCGTGATCCTGAACAAGGTCGCCTCGGACCGGCACGAGGAGCTGTTGCGGGAGGCGCTGGAGCAGGCCGGGGTGCCGGTGCTGGGGGTGTTGCGGCGGGTTGCGCAGGTGGACACGCCGTCGCGGCACCTGGGGCTGGTGCCGGTCGCCGAGCGGCACGCCGCGGCGGTCGAGGCCGTTGCGGCGATGGCCGCGCAGGTCGTGGACGGTTGTGACCTGGGGGCGTTGGAAGCCCTGGCACGTGCAGCCGGGGCCGTGCCAGGGGGCTCCGCCCCCTGGACTCCCGCCTCGCCCGCCCACCACCCGACGCGGTCGGATGAAGCGGATCAGCAGCGTGCACCCGTCGTCGCCGTCGCCGGTGGGGCCGCGTTCACCTTCTCCTACGCCGAGCACACCGAGTTGCTCACCGCCGCCGGTGCCGACGTCGTCACCTTCGACCCTTTGAGGGACGAGGAACTGCCCGAGGGGACCGCCGGGTTGGTGATCGGGGGCGGGTTCCCCGAGGTGTACGCCTCGGAGCTGTCCGCCAACGCACCCCTGCGCAAGGCCGTTGCCGAGCTGGCGGGGAGCGGTGCTCCCGTCGCCGCCGAGTGTGCCGGGCTGCTGTATCTGTGCCGGGAGCTGGACGGGCTGCCGATGTGCGGGGTGCTGGACGCCGGGGCGCGGATGACCGAGCGGCTCACTCTGGGCTACCGGGACGCCGTGGCCGTGGGCGACAGTGTGCTCGCGGCGGCCGGGACCCGGATGCGGGGCCACGAGTTCCACCGGACCGCCGTGGAGCCCGGCTCGGGGGCGGAGCCCGCCTGGGGGGTCCGCGGCCCCAGGCCGCGGGTCGAAGGTTTCGTGGAGCGCGGTGTGCACGCGAGCTATCTGCACACGCACTGGGCGTCCGAGCCCGGTGTCGCCCGTAGGTTCGTCGAGAGGTGCCGGACGTCATGAGCAGCAGGCTGGTCGGAGTCGGGGTGGGCCCCGGGGATCCGGAGCTGGTGACCGTCAAGGGCGTGAACGCCCTGCGGGAGGCCGATGTCGTGGTGGTCCCCGTGATGGACACCATGGAGCGCGGCCGGGCCGAGGCGACCGTGTTGCACTACGTGCCCGAGGAGAAGGTCGTCCGGGTCGTGTTCGCGCTGAACGAGCGCAGCGACCGGGGGCGGCGCGAGGCCGCCTGGGACGCGGCCGGGGACCGGGTGGCCGAACTGCTGCGGCGCCACGCCTCGGTGGCCTTCGCGACCATCGGCGACCCCAACGTGTACTCGACGTTCACCTACCTCGCGCAGACCATCGCCGAGCTGGTGCCGGGGACCGTCGTCGAGACCGTTCCCGGGATCACCGCCATGCAGGACCTCGCCGCCCGGTCGGGCGCCGTGCTGACCGAGGGCACCGAGCCGCTCACGCTCGTGCCCGTCACCGCCGGGGCGGCCGTGCTGAAGGACGCCCTGGCCGGGCCCGGGACCGTGGTCGCCTACAAGTTCGGGCGGCAGGCGCACGAGGTCGCCGAGGCGCTGCGGGAGACCGGGCGGCTCGCCGACGCCGTGTGGGGCTCGGCGCTGGGGCTCCCGGAGGAGTCCGTGCGCCCGGCCGCCGACCTCGACGAGGCGCCCCTGCCCTATCTGTCGACGCTCATCGCGCCCGCCCGGCGCGAGGGCGGCCGGGGCGGAAAGCTCTGACGCACCCCGCCCACCACCGCCCCGCCCCCCTTCACCCCCTGTACGAGAGGACCCATCCCATGGCCGACGCCCCCGCCGGCAAAGTGACCTTCGTCGGCGCCGGCCCCGGCGCCGCCGACCTGCTGACGTTCCGCGCCGCGCGCGCCATCGCCGAGGCCGACGTCGTGATCTGGGCGGCCAGCCTGGTCCAGGAGGAGGTCCTCGAACACGCCCGTGAGGACGCGGAGATCCTCGACTCGGCGACCATGTCCCTGGAGGACGTCGTCGCCGTGTACGAGCGGGCCCGCGCCCAGGGGCTGAAGGTCGCCCGTATCCACTCCGGCGACCCTGCCCTGTGGGGCGGCACGCAGGAGCAGGTCGACCGCTGTGCCGAGATCGGCATCGCGACCGAGATCGTGCCCGGCGTGTCCTCCTTCTCGGCCGTCGCGGCGCTCGCGCAGCGCGAGCTGACCATCCCGGAGGTCGCGCAGTCGGTCGTGCTGACCCGGCTCGGCGGCGGCAAGACGCCCATGCCGCCCGGGGAGGAGGTCCGGGAGTTCGCCAAGCACGGCACCACCATGGCGGTGTTCCTCTCCGCCGCCCGCAGCGGGCAGCTCGTGCGGGAGCTGCTGGAGGGCGGCTACCCGACGACGACGCCGGTCGTGGTGGCGTACCAGGCGACCTGGCCGGAGGAGCTGGTCGTGAAGTGCACGATCGGCACGCTGGAGGAGACGGTCAAGGAGCACAAGCTCTGGAAGCACACCCTGTTCCTGGTCGGCCCCGCGCTCGACGCGCAGGGCACGCGCTCGCACCTGTACCACCCGGGCCACTTCCACGGGTACCGCAAGGCGGACCCGGAGGCCCGCCGGGCGCTGCGCGAGCGGGGGGCGAGTACGTGATCACGGTGGTCGGCACGGGGACGGGGGCGGCGCCTTCCGACGACGTCCTCGCCGGTGCCGAGCTGGTGGTGGGCGGGCGGCGGCATCTCGACGCCGCCCGGCTGCCGGAGACGGCCGAGCGGGTCGTGCTCGGGCCTCTCGCGCCGGCCCTCGACACCATCGGCGAGTACGTCGCGAAGGACCGTCCCGTTCTGGTGCTGGCCTCCGGCGACCCCGGGTTCTTCGGGATCGTGCGGGTGCTGGCGGAGCGGTTCGGGCCGGAGCGGCTGGACGTGCGGCCCGGGGCGTCGTCGGTCGCCACCGCGTTCGCCCGGATCGGCCTGCCGTGGGACGACGCCGTGGTGGTGAGCGCCCACGGGCGGGAGCTGCGGACGGCCGTCAACGTGTGCCGGGCGCAGCCGAAGACGGCCGTGCTGACCGGCCCGGGCGCGGGTCCGGCGGAGCTGGGTGCCGCGCTGCGGGACACGGCGCGGGTGCTGGTCGTCGCGTCCGGGCTCGGCTCGGGCGGGGAGCGCGTGGAGCGGGTGACGCCCGCCGAGGCCGCCGCCCGGGACTGGGGCACGGCGGTGAACGTGGTGCTGTGCCTGGACGAGGCGCGGGCGCTCGGCCCGGTGCGGACGGTCGCGGGGCCCGGGGAGCAGCCCGCCGGCTGGGCCCTGGAGGAGGCGGAGTTCGCCCACCGGGACTCGATGATCACCAAGTTCGAGGTGCGGGCGCTTGCCCTGGCCCGGCTGGGGCCGCGCCCGGGCGACCTGGTGTGGGACGTGGGCGCGGGCTCGGGGTCCGTGGCCGTGGAGTGCGCGCGGCTCGGTGCGGCCGTGACCGCCGTGGAGAAGACCGCGGACGGCGTGGAGCGCGTCCGCGCCAACGCCGCCGCGCACGGTGTGGACGTGCGGGTGGTACGGGGCGCGGCACCGGAGGCGCTGGCGGAGCTCGCCGAGACCCCGGACGCCGTGTTCGTGGGGGGCGGCGGGCGCGAACTGCCCGCGATCGTCGCCGCGTGCGCGCGGCGTGCCCGGCGCACGGTGGTCGTCGCCATGGCCGCGCTCGACCGGGTGCCGGCCGCGCGCGAGGCCCTGACCAGCGCCGGTCTCAGCTGCGACGGCGTGCTGCTGCAGTCGTCGCGGCTCGCGCCGCTGCCCGGGGACGTGACCCGGCTCGCGGCGACCAACCCCGTTTTCCTGCTGTGGGGCGTCCGGCCCCCGGCAGCTGTCGAAGAAGGAGTCGCCCAGTGATCGGCCTCATTTCCGCCACCGCGGCGGGAGCGGCTGCCCGGGACCGGCTGGCCGCCGCGTGGCCGGACCGCACCCGGGTGTACGAGGGTCCCGTCGGGGACGCCGTACGGACCGCGTTCGCGCAGTGCGAGCAGCTCGTGTGCTTCCTGGCGACGGGCGCGGTGGTGCGGCTGGTGGCGCCGCTGCTGTCCGGCAAGACCGAGGACCCGGGCGTGGTGTGCGTCGACGAGGGCGGGCGGTTCGCCGTGTCCCTGCTGGGCGGGCACGCGGGCGGCGCCAACGAACTGGCCCGCGAAGTGGGTGACGTGCTGGGCGCCGAGCCGGTGGTGACGACGGCCACGGACGCCGTGGACCTGGCGGGCCTGGACACCCTCGGCCTGCCCGTGGAGGGCGACGTCGCCGGGGTGTCGCGGGCGCTGCTGGACGGCGAGGCCGTGGCGCTGCGGGCCGAGGTGGCCTGGCCGCTGCCGCCGCTGCCGGTCGCGGAGGAGGGGTCGTACACGATCCGGCTCACCGACCGGCTCGTGGAGACGGCCGAGCGCGAGGCCGTGCTGCGTCCGCCGACCCTGGTCGTCGGGGTCGGGGCGTCGAAGGGCGCCCCCGTGGAGGAGGTCCTCGGACTGGTCCGGGACGCCCTGCGGGAGGCCGGGCTGTCGGTGGCGTCCGTCGCCGAACTCGCCACCGTCGACGCCAAGTCCGAGGAGGCCGGCATCGTCGAGGCCGCGCGGCGGCTCGGGGTGCCGCTGGTGACGTACTCCGCGGAGGAGCTGGCCGGGGTCGACGTGCCCAATCCGTCCGACGCCCCGCTCGCGGCCGTCGGCACCCCGTCCGTCGCGGAGGCCGCCGCGCTCGTGGGCGGCGGCGAACTGCTCGTCCCCAAGCGGAAGTCGGCCGCGAGCCCGGCCATGGCGACCTGTGCCGTCGTACGGCGTCCGGGGCGCGGGCGGCTCGCGGTGGTCGGGCTCGGGCCGGGCGCCCGGGACCTGCTCACGCCCCGCGCGAAGGCCGAACTGCGGCGGGCGTCCGTGCTCGTGGGGCTCGACCAGTACGTCGACCAGATCCGTGATCTGCTGCGGCCCGGCACCCGGATCCTGGAGTCGGGGCTCGGAGCCGAGGAGGAGCGGGCGCGCACTGCCGTCGAGGAGGCCCGCGAGGGGCAGGCCGTCGCGCTGATCGGCAGCGGGGACGCGGGCGTCTACGCCATGGCCTCCCCCGCGCTGGCCGAGGCCTCCGACGACATCGACGTGGTCGGTGTGCCCGGGGTGACGGCGGCGCTCGCGGCCGGTGCGATCCTGGGCGCCCCGCTGGGCCACGACCACGTGTCGATCAGCCTGTCCGACCTGCACACGCCGTGGGAGGTCATCGAGCGGCGGGTGCGGGCGGCGGCCGAGGCGGACATCGTGGTCACCTTCTACAACCCCCGTTCGCGCGGCCGTGACTGGCAGCTCCCCAAGGCGCTGGGCATCCTCGCCGAGCACCGGGCTCCGCAGACACCGGTCGGTGTCGTGCGCAACGCCTCGCGTCCGGACGAGTCCAGCCGGCTCACCACCCTGGGCGCGCTCGACCCGGCGACGGTCGACATGATGACGGTCGTGACCGTGGGCAACACGGCGACCCGGGACATCGCGGGGCGCATGGTGACGCCTCGCGGCTACCGCTGGCAGTCGGCGCAGGAGGGCTCCGAGTGAACCGTGTCGTCCATCCCATCGAGGTGGAGTCCTACCGGCGCATGCGGGCCCGGCTGGACACCTCGCACTTCCCGCCGCTGACCCGCGCGGTCGTGGAGCGGGTCGTGCACTCCGCCGCCGACCTCGACTACGCCCGCGACCTCGTCCTGGACGAGGCCGACCTGGAGAAGGCGCACGCTGCGCTGCACGCCGGGGCGCCCGTGGTCGTGGACGTGGAGATGGTCGGCGCCGGGATCACCCGGCGCGAGACCGTCTGCCGTCTGAGGGACGCCGAGTCCGGTCCCGGGCTGACCCGGTCTGCGCACGCCATCCGGCTCGCTTACGAGCAGGTCGGTCCCGGCGCCCTCTGGGTGATCGGCAACGCGCCGACCGCGCTGGAGGAGCTGCTGACGCTCGACGCCGACCCCGCGCTCGTCATCGGACTGCCCGTCGGTTTCGTCGGAGCCGTCGAATCGAAGGCCGCGCTGCGCGAGAGCGGCCTGCCCGCCGTGAGCAACGTGTCCGAGAAGGGCGGGTCGGCGGTCGCCGCCGCCGCGCTCAACGCCCTGCTGTACCACCCCACTTCCGCCGAGGAGAAACTGTGACCACCCCGCCCGCCCTGCTCATCGCCGGCCACGGCACCCGGGACGACGCCGGAGCCGAGGCGTTCCGCGACTTCGTACGGCAGCTGGGGGCCCGGCACCCCGAACTGCCCGTCGCGGGCGGCTTCATCGAGCTGTCCCCGCCGCCGCTGGGCGAGGCCGTCACCGAACTGGTCGAGCAGGGCGTGCGGCGCTTCGCCGCCGTCCCGCTGATGCTGGTGTCCGCCGGGCACGCCAAGGGCGACATCCCGGCGGCCCTGGCCCGCGAGAAGGAGCGGCACCCGGGCATCTCGTACACGTACGGGCGTCCGCTCGGCCCGCACCCGGCGCTGCTGAACGTGCTGGAGCGGCGGCTGGACGAGGCCCTGGGGTCGGCGGGCCGTACGCCCGGCGACCGGGCCGACGTGACGGTGCTGCTGGTCGGGCGCGGCTCCACGGACCCGGACGCGAACGCCGAGGTGCACAAGGCGGCCCGGCTGCTGTGGGAGGGGCGCGGGTACGCGGGCGTCGAGACGGCGTTCGTGTCGCTGGCGGCGCCGGACGTGCCGAGCGGGCTCGACCGCTGTGTGCGGCTGGGCGCCCGGCGGATCGTCGTCCTGCCCTACTTCCTGTTCACGGGCATCCTGCCGGACCGGGTGCGGCACCAGACGGAGGGCTGGGCCGCCGCGCACCCGGAGGTCGAGGTGCTGTCGGCCGACGTCATCGGGCCGGAGCCGGAGCTGCTGGATCTGGTGTGGGAGCGGTACGAGGAGGCCGTCAAGGGCGATCTGCGGATGAACTGCGACTCGTGCGTGTACCGCATCGCGCTGCCGGGCTTCGAGGACAAGGTGGGCATGCCGCAGCAGCCGCACTTCCACCCGGACGACGACGACCACCACCACGGACACGGCCACGGGCACCACCACGGCGCTCACTCGCATGCGCACTGAGAGCGGGCACGATCTGCGTCACCACGGGGACGCGGAGGTCCGGGACGACGGCGGTTCGCTCGTCGACCTGGCCGTGAACGTCCGCGCGGACACGCCGCCGGTCTGGCTGCGGGAGCACATCGCCGCGTCGCTCGGCGGGCTCGCGGCCTACCCCGACGGGCGTACCGCGCGGGCGGCGGTGGCCGCGCGGCACGGGCTGCCGGTGGAACGGGTGTTGCTGACGGCGGGTGCGGCGGAGGCGTTCGTGCTGCTGGCGCGGGCGCTGAAGGTGCGGCGGCCGGTCGTCGTGCATCCCCAGTTCACGGAGCCGGAGGCGGCGCTGCGGGATGCCGGACACGCCGTCGGCCGGGTGCTGCTGCGGGAGGAGGACGATTTCCGTCTGGACCCGGCGGCCGTGCCCGAGGACGCGGACCTGGTGGTGATCGGCAACCCGACGAACCCGACGTCGGTGCTGCACCCGGCGGACGCGATCGCCGGGCTCGCCCGGCCGGGGCGTGTGCTGGTGGTGGACGAGGCGTTCATGGACGCGGTGCCGGGTGAGAGCGAGGCCCTGGCCGGCCGTGTCGACGTCCCGGGTCTCGTGGTGCTGCGCAGCCTGACCAAGACATGGGGGCTGGCCGGGCTGCGGATCGGGTACGTGCTGGCGCCGCCCGAGATCGTCGAGGACCTCCAGCGGGCGCAGCCGCTGTGGCCGGTCTCGACCCCGGCGCTGGCCGCTGCCGAGGCGTGCGTGGGGCCACGGGCCCTGGCGGAGGCGGCCCACGCGGCGCACCGCATCGCGGCGGATCGCGCGCATCTGCTGGCGGGCCTCGCCCGCTTCGCCCCGGCCGGGCTGCGGGTGGCCGGGCCCGCGCGGGGCCCGTTCGTCCTGGTCCGCGTGGACGGGGCCTCCGCGGTCCGCCGGCGCCTGCGCGACCTCGGCTACGCCGTGCGGCGCGGGGACACGTTCCCCGGGCTGGACGAGAAGTGGCTCCGGCTGGCGGTGCGGGACCGCAGCACGACCGACGGGTTTCTACGAGCGCTGCAGCGAGCGCTGACGGACTGACACCTCAGCCCCCGGAGGTGCCCGGCCGTCACCGTCTCGGCCGGACGCGGTCCCGGGGGCGGCGGGCGAGCAGGGCACGGTGACGGCGGCCCACAGGCCGGCGTCTGAAGGCGAAGAAGCCGGCCCGGGGGATGTGAACCGGGCTCTCGGACGCCGGCCGCCGCCCGGGCCGGCGGGCGGGGCAGGATGGCCGTGCCCCGCCGGCCGGCCCCGGATCGCCGGTGGTCAGCCCCGACGGCGCGCCCGGGACAGCACTCCCCCGCCCACGGCGAGCAGGGCAATCGCGATGCCTACGAGGTACGGCGTGGCGGAGCTGCCGCCCGTCTCGGCCAGGTTCGTCTCGGCGGGTGCTCCCTGCGGCTCGACGGCGGCGGCCGGGGCGGACGGGGCGGACTGCTCGGCCGGGGGCTGTGCGGCGGCCTCCGGCCGGGGTGTCCTGCACGCCGCCTCGGCCAGGGTGACGGTGCCGTCGACCTCCGCGACGTTCTGCTTCAACGGGTCCACGGAGACCTTGAGTTCGAGGGCGGTGGCGGCGGCGTTCCGGGCCGTGGTCCGGGTGTTGTCGAGGTCCAGGCGCACCTCGCCGACGCCCGGCACCTTGACTTCCGCCGGGCCTTGGCCGGTCAGGGTCACGTGCTTGCCGAGCACGGTCACGGAGCCGGGCAGGTCGGTCGTGGCGACCGGGTTCTCGCCGACCTCGCAGGTGGCCTTGGCGGTGACCTTCTCGACCTCGATCAGCGACAGCAGCGGCAGGCCGGGGACGTGGAGGCGGGCGCGGGCCAGGGTGGTGATCCCCTCGGCCTTCATGGGGGTCGTGGTGGCCCTCGCATCGGCCACCTCGGCGCGCAGCACGCTGAAGGGCCGGCCGCCGTCCACCGCGTCGAGGGTGGCCGTCAGCGTGGTCTTCTCAGCGCTCTGCGGGGCCTGGACGTCGTTGAGGGAGACGGCGAGGGGGAGGTTCACCGGCTTGTTCATCGGGGAGACGTCCAGGTCGGTGCGCAGGACGGCGGCGCTCGCGCGGCCGTGGTCGTCGGCGGCGTGGGCCGTGCTCACACCGGTCAGTGCCAGGGGTCCGGCGGCGAGGGCCGTGGCCGTGGCGACGGTCACGAGACGAAGTGCGGGCTTGCGGACGGAAAGGCTGTTCACGTTCAGGACTCCCAGGAAAACCGGCTCGGGTCCCGGTGTGAATCGCCGCACCGCGCCTGTGGCTTGAGCGATCTGACGCCGCTTCACTCCAACGTGGCGAGATCACGGGCGTTTTCGAATATTCCCGGCGCAGGCGTTCCCCGTCACCGTCATGACTATCCGACCACGCGCCCGTTCAGCACCACGCGGCGCGGCGCCGCCAGCACCCGTACATCGGCCCGCGGGTCCTCGTCGTAGACGACGAGGTCGGCCGGGGCGCCCTCGTCCAGGCCGGGACGGCCGAGCCAGGAGCGGGCCGTCCAGGTGCCCGCGGCGAGCGCCTCGACGGGCGGGATGCCGGCGGTGACGAGTTCGCCGACCTCGGCCGCGGCCAGGCCGTGCGCGAGGCCGCCGCCCGCGTCGGTGCCGACGAAGACCGGGATCCCGGCGTCGTAGGCGCTCCGGACCGTGTCGTAGCGGCGTTCGTGGAGCCTGCGCATATGGGCCGACCAGCGAGGGAACCTGCTCTCGCCGCCGTCCGCGAGCTGCGGGAAGGTGGCGATGTTGACCAGGGTCGGGACGATGGCGACGCCGCGTTCGGCGAACAGCGGGATGAGGTCCTCGGTCAGGCCCGTCGCGTGTTCGATGCAGTCGATGCCCGCCTCGACGAGGTCCTTGAGGGAGTCCTCGGAGAAGCAGTGCGCGGTCACCCGCGCGCCCAGCCGGTGGGCCTCGGCGATCGCCGCCTCGACGGCCTCGCGGGGCCAGCAGGCGGACAGGTCGCCGAGGTCGCGGTCGATCCAGTCGCCGACCAGCTTGACCCAGCCGTCGCCGCGCCGGGCCTCCTGGGCGACGTAGGCGACCAGATCCTCCGGCTCGATCTCCCAGGCGTAGTTGCGGATGTAGCGGCGGGTGCGGGCGATGTGCCGCCCGGCACGGATGATCTTCGGCAGGTCCTCGCGGTCGTCGATCCAGCGGGTGTCGGAAGGCGAGCCGGCGTCGCGGATGAGGAGGGTGCCCGCGTCCCGGTCGGTCAGGGCCTGCTTCTCCGCGACGTCCTCGGGGACCGGTCCGTGCCGGTCCAGTCCGACGTGGCAGTGCGCGTCGACGAGGCCGGGCAGGGCCCAGCCGACGACCGTGCGGACGTCGCGGGCGCCGGCGGGGCGGTCGTAGGAGATGCGGCCGTCGACCATCCACAGCTCGTCCCGGACGTCCTCGGGCCCGACGAGCACCCGCCCCTTCACGTGCAGCACCGTGCGATCGCTCATGTACCGCACCTTAGTGAGCCGGCCGCCCGGCATCGAAGGGGGATGGTGTCCCCGGGACGCGCCGCGTGGGGGCGCGAGGGCCGCCGGTTACCCTCGATGCGATCGAACCTGTGAGTGAAGAGAGCCCCACCGTGACGCATCCGTTTCTGGACCTGGCCCCGCTCGGCGCGGACCGCTTCGCCGCGATCGAGGACCGTGTGGCGCGGCTGCTGAGCACCGAGCAGGACGTCGTGATCATGCAGGGCGAGGCGCTGCTGCCGCTGGAGGGCGCGATCCGCGCCGCGGCCGGTCCGGGCACGACGGCGCTGAACGTCGTCACGGGGCCGTACGGGCAGACCTTCGGCGACTGGCTGCGGGACTGCGGCGCCGCGGTGACCGACCTGGCGGTGCCCTTCCACACCGCGGTGACGGCCGAGGAGATCCGGCAGGCCTTCGCCGAGCACCCGGAGATCGACTTCGTGTCGCTGGTGCACGCGGAGGCAGCGACCGGCAACACCAACCCGGTCGCGGAGATCGGCGAGGTCGTGCGGGCGCACGGGGCGCTGTTCTACCTGGACGCCGTGGCGTCGATCGGGGCCGAGCCGGTGCTGCCGGACGCGTGGGGCGTGGACCTGTGCGTGATCGGCGCGCAGAAGGCGATGGGCGGTCCGGCCGGGGTGTCGGCGGTGTCGGTGAGCGAGCGGGCCTGGGCGCGGATGGCGGCCAACCCGAAGGCCCCCCGACGGTCGTACCTGTCGCTCCTCGACTGGAAGGAGCGGTGGATCGACGGTGGCCGCAAGGCGCTGCTGCACGCGCCCGCGCAGCTGGAGATGCTGGCCCTGGAAGCGTGTGTGGAGCGGATCGAGGCGGCCGGTCTCGACGCGGTGATGGCCCGGCACGCGTCCGCCGCGGCGGCGACCCGGGCCGGTGCCATCGCGCTCGGCGGCGGTCTGGAGCCGTATGTGTACGAGGCGCGGGACGCGGCGCCCGTCGCCACAACGCTGCGGGCGCCGTCCGGGCTGGTGGCGTCGGAGCTGGTCCGGCGGGCCCTGACGGCGGACCCGGCCGTGCCGCTGGCCGCGGGCGGGGGTGCGCTGGCCAAGGAGATGATCCGGGTCAACCACTACGGCGCGGAGGCGACGCCCGGGGCCGTGCGCGCGAGTCTGGCGGCGCTGGGCGTGGCGCTCTCCGAGCAGGGGCTGTCGGTGGATGTGGAGGCGGCGCTGCGGGCCGTCGAGGGGGCGTGGCGGTAGTCGTCGGCGGAGGCGGGAGGGGCCTCGCCCCCGCTGCGGCCCGGACGGCCTCGTCCTCCGGCGCCGGCCGGGCTGAAAGACGCCGGTCGGCGCCGTGGCCGGGGAACGGTGTCAGTGGTGCGTGCCATGCTCCCCGCATGACCTCTGACACAACTGCCGGAGCCCCTCCGACCCTCCCCGACGGCCGTCCCGTGCCGCACCTGACCGGTGACGAGCGGGCCATGCTGGAGAGCTGGCTGGACTTCCACCGGGCCACGCTGGCGCTGAAGTGCGCCGGTCTGGACGACGCGCAGGCGCGGATCGCGGCGGCCGAGCCGTCGTCGCTGACCCTGCTCGGGCTGGTGCAGCACCTCGCGGAGGTCGAGCGGAACTGGTTTCAGCGGGTGGCCGGCGGGGTGCCCGTGGCGCCCGTGTTCGAGGACGCGACCGGCTACGCGCTCGATCCGGCGCGCGGGCTCGACGAGGCGCTCGGGATCTGGCGGCGGGAGATCGCGCGGGGGCGGGAGCTGTGCGCCGGGCTGCCGCTGGACCACGTCGGGCGGGTCGCCGAGGGGCCGGTGCCCGGGATGGAGGTCAGTCTGCGCTGGGTGCTCATCCACATGATCGAGGAGTACGCGCGGCACAACGGTCACGCCGATCTCCTGCGGGAACGCATCGACGGAGTGACCGGGGCCTGAATTCCACGTGCTTTCCGTGCTATCTCACATGTAAGCTGGCACACAATTAATGAATTCTTTCAAGAACGGCTTCCCGTATTCTTCTGCCCGCTTTTCCCGGTCCTAAACACGCAGATTTTGAGGACACTCCGAGGGGAAATTCTGGCAGCCCCCGGGAGGCCTACACGGCTGTGACGCGTTACACACTGTGACCATTTTGCCCGGGAATTACCGGACAATATCGGGCATCTCGCCGCCTCGATGCGTGAAGCCTCGCGCTCGCGCGATAACACAGACGGGGGCCATATGTAACCCCGATCGGCGATGCAATTTTGAATTTCGCTGGGTAAGTTCAATTCGCATGACTGCCGTACAAGCAGATCCGCAAATCGACCGCCCCACGGTGGCTGACGGAGCCGCGCTCTGGCGGATGGCGAAGGACTCGAAGGTTCTCGACCTGAACTCGTCCTACAGCTATCTGCTGTGGTGCCGTGACTTCGCCGCCACCTCGGCCGTCGCCCGCGACGAGCAGGGCGAGCCGATGGGTTTCATCACCGGGTACGTGCGGCCGGACAGCCCGCACACCCTGCTGGTCTGGCAGGTGGCGGTGGACGAGGCCCACCGCGGGCGCGGACTGGCCGCCGCGCTGCTCGACGGCCTGGTCACACGGACCGCGGCCGAGCTGGAGGTGACGACGGTGGAGACCACCATCACCCCGGGCAACACCGCCTCGGAGCGCCTGTTCACGTCGTTCGCCGAGCGTCACGGCGCCCGGCTGGAGCGCGAGGTGCTGTTCGACACGGGCCTGTTCCCCGACGGGCCGCACGACGCAGAGGTGCTGTACCGCATCGGCCCCCTGCCCCACTGAGACTTCCCGCCCCACCCACTCCCGCAGACTTCCCCCACGTACCGAGGAGCGATTCGTCGTGACCATCACCCAGCCCGACCTGAGCGTCTTCGAGACCGTCGAGTCCGAGGTGCGCAGCTACTGCCGCGGCTGGCCCACCGTCTTCGACCGTGCGGTGGGCAGCCGCATGTACGACGAGGACGGCCATGAGTACCTCGACTTCTTCGCCGGAGCCGGGTCACTGAACTACGGGCACAACAACCCGGTCCTGAAACGCGCGCTGATCGACTACCTGGAGCGGGACGGCGTCACGCACGGGCTCGACATGTCGACCACCGCCAAGCGCACGTTCCTGGAGGCCTTCCAGAACCTGCTGCTGCGCCCGCGCGACCTGCCGTACAAGGTCATGTTCCCGGGCCCGACCGGCACCAACGCCGTGGAGGCCGCGCTGAAGCTGGCGCGCAAGGTGAAGGGGCGCGAGTCGATCGTGTCGTTCACCAACGCCTTCCACGGCATGTCGCTGGGCTCGCTGGCCGTGACCGGCAACGCCTTCAAGCGCGCCGGCGCCGGTATCCCGCTGGTCCACGGCACCCCGATGCCGTTCGACAACTACTTCGACGGCACGGTCGAGGACTTCCTGTGGTTCGAGCGGCTCCTGGAGGACCAGGGCTCGGGCCTCAACAAGCCGGCCGCCGTGATCGTCGAGACCGTGCAGGGCGAGGGCGGCATCAACGTGGCCCGGCCCGAGTGGCTGCGCGCCCTGTCCGAGCTGTGCGAGCGGCAGGACATGCTGCTGATCGTCGACGACATCCAGATGGGCTGCGGCCGTACCGGCGCGTTCTTCTCCTTCGAGGAGGCGGGCATCGTGCCGGACATCGTCACCGTCTCGAAGTCGATCAGCGGTTACGGCATGCCCATGTCGCTGTGCCTGTTCAAGCCCGAGCTGGACGTCTGGGAGCCCGGCGAGCACAACGGCACCTTCCGCGGCAACAACCCTGCGTTCGTCACGGCCACCGCGACCCTGGAGACGTACTGGGCCGACGGTTCCGCCATGGAGAAGCAGACCCGCAAGCGCGGCGAGCAGGTCGAGCAGGCGCTGATCTCCATCACCGAGGAGAACCTGGCCGACGTGAAGGAGTACCGGGGCCGCGGCCTGGTGTGGGGCATGGAGTTCCACGACAAGGCCCGCGCCGGCAAGGTCGCCAAGCGCGCCTTCGAGCTCGGACTGCTCATCGAGACGTCCGGCCCGGAGAGCGAGGTCGTGAAGCTGCTCCCGGCGCTCACCATCACGCCCGAGGAGCTGGACGAGGGCCTGAGCATGCTGGCCCGCGCCGTCCGAGAGACCGCCTGACACAGCACCGAGAGCACCACCCATCTAGGAGGCATCGCAGCACCGTGATTGTCCGTTCGTTCAAGGAGATCGAAGGTACCGACCGGCACGTGAAGGCGGCGTCCGGTACGTGGGAGAGCAAGCGCATCGTCCTCGCCAAGGAGAAGGTCGGCTTCTCCCTGCACGAGACGGTCCTCTACGCGGGTACGGAGACGTCGATGTGGTACGCGAACCACATCGAGGCCGTCGTCTGCACGGAGGGCGAGGCCGAGCTGACCGACCACGAGACCGGGCTGACGCACACCATCACGCCCGGCACCATGTACCTCCTGGACGGGCACGAGAGGCACACGCTGCGGGTCAAGCAGGACTTCCGCTGCCTCTGCGTGTTCAACCCGCCCGTGACCGGACGGGAGGACCACGACGAGAACGGCGTATACCCGCTGCTCACCGAGGAGGTGTGACGTTTCCATGACCGCCACCACCGACACCACCACCGGTATCCCGGACCTCTATCCCAGTCGCGGTGCCACCGAGGCACTGACCCCGCGCCAGGACCCGGTCGTCTGGGGCGCACCCGACGCCCCGGGCCCGGTCGACCCGGCCGACCTGCTGTCCTTCGAGCGCGACGGCTTCCTGGCCATCGACGAGCTCATCACCGAGGACGAGGTCGCCGTCTACCGGAACGAGCTCAACCGGCTGGTGCACGACCCGGACATGCGGGCCGACGAGCGGTCGATCGTCGAGCCGAAGTCCAAGGAGATCCGCACGGTCTTCGAGGTGCACAAGATCAGTGAGGTGTTCGCCCGGCTGGTCCGCGACGAGCGGGTCGTCGGACGGGCGCGGCAGATCCTCGGCTCGGACGTGTACGTCCACCAGTCGCGGATCAACGTCAAGCCGGGGTTCGGCGCCAGCGGCTTCTACTGGCACTCGGACTTCGAGACGTGGCACGCCGAGGACGGTCTGCCGCGGATGCGCACGGTGTCGGTCTCGATCGCGCTGACCGAGAACTACGACACCAACGGCGGTCTCATGATCATGCCGGGGTCGCACAAGACGTTCCTCGGGTGTGCGGGTGAGACGCCGAAGGACAACTACAAGAAGTCGCTGCAGATGCAGGACGCGGGCACGCCGTCGGACGAGGCGCTGACCCAGATGGCCACGCGGCACGGCATCAAGTTGTTCACGGGCAAGGCCGGTTCGGCGACGTGGTTCGACTGCAACGCCATGCACGGTTCCGGCGACAACATCACGCCGTTCCCGCGCAGCAACGTGTTCATCGTGTTCAACAGCGTGGAGAACACGGCGGTGGAACCGTTCGCGGCGCCGGTGCGGCGGCCGGAGTTCATCGGCGCGCGGGACTTCACGCCGGTGCAGTGACCGTGTGACAGAACTGCCGGGTGGGGCCTCCTCGTGTGGGACGGGAGGCCCCACCCGGTTCTGTCATGCCGCCAGGACCTCCAGCAGCCGGTCCACGTCCGCGGGCGTGTTGTACAGGTGGAACGCGGCCCGCAGGTTCCCGGCCCGGTTCGAGACCTCGATGCCCGCCCGGCTCAGTTCGCCCTGCCGGTGGCCGAGCCCCGGCACCGACACGATCGCCGAGCCCGGTGCGGGCACCGGCTCTCGGCCCAGCCCGGCGAGCCCGGCACGGAAGCGGTCCGCGAGGCCGACGTCATGGCCGTGCACGACGTCGACGCCGATCTCTTCCAGCAGCTCCAGTGAGGCGCGCAGCCCCGCGTAGGTGAAGAGGGCGGGGCTGACGTCGAACCGCCGTGCGGAGTGGGCGAGTTCCGCCACGGGGCCGTAGCAGCTGTCCCACGGGACCTCACCGGCGACCCAGCCCGCGAGCAGCGGTGTGAGCCCGCCGAAGTCCTGCGGGGCGACGAAGAACGAGGCCCCGTGCGGGCCCATGAGCCATTTGAAGCCGACGGCGGCGAGGAAGTCGTCGGCTCCGGCCTCCATCGGCAGCCAGCCGGCCGACTGCGAGGCGTCGACGTAGGTACGGGCACCGTGGGCCCGGGCCGCGGCACGCACGGACGGCAGGTCGGCGAGGCGGCCGTCGGCGGACTGCGCGGCGCTGACCGCGACGAGCGCGGTACCGGGGCGGACGGACTCGGCGAGCCGTTCCAGGGGGACGGCCCGCACCTTGAGGTCGCCGCGCACATGGAACGGGTTCACCAGGGACGCGAAGTCGCCCTCCACCGTGAGGACTTCGGCGCCGGCGGGCAGCGAGGCGGCGATCAGCGCACCGTACTCGGCGACCGAGGCCCCGGTCGCGACGCGCTCGGCCGGGACGCCGGCCAGCCGGGCGAAGGACGCGCGGGCGGCCTCCACGTCCTCGTAGAGGGGACCCAGGGGCGAGCCCTCGGCGCGCATCCGCACCGCCTGCTGCACGGCGGTGACGGTACGGGCGGGCAGCAGCCCGTTGCTCGCGGTGTTGAGGTAGGTGTGCTTCGGGGTGAACTCGGCACGGACGAGGTTCTCGAAGGTCTCCATGGGACCACTCTGCGTCCCCCGGATCTCCCCGTCCATTGCCGATTTCTGCGTGATGCCGCTAAGGAGCGCTTATGGATGCGCTCCGAGCTGGGCGTTTCAGCGCTGGGGCACGGCGCAGCCGTCCGGGCCGCAGGCGTCCGCGTCCTCGCCGCCGTCGACGATCTCCAGGGGCGGGCGGTCCTTGTACGCCTGGGTCAGGGCCTGGGCGAAGACCTCGGCGGGCTGGGCGCCGGAGACTCCGTACGTGCGGTCGAGCACGAAGAACGGCACACCGCTCGCGCCGAGCTGCGCGGCCTCCCGCTCGTCGGCGCGCACGTCGTCGGCGTACGCCTCCGCGTCGGCGAGCACCGCCCGGACGGCCGCCGTCTCCAGTCCGGCGGCGGCGGCGAGTTCCACGAGCCGCTCGTCGTCGTCGAAGACGGAGCGCTCCTCGGCGAAGTTGGCCCGGTACAGCAGGTCGAGCAGCTGCTCCTGGCGGTTGTGCTCCTTGGCGAAGTGCAGCAGGCGGTGCATGTCGAAGGTGCTGCCGTGGTCGCGGCCCCGGGTGCGGTAGTCGAGGCCCTCGGCGGCGGCCTGGGCGCCCAGGTTGTCCTCCCCGGCCTCGGCCTGCGCGGCACTCATCCCGTACTTCTTGGTGAGCATCGTGATCACGGGCTGGACGTCACCCTTGGCGCGGCCCGGGTCCAGCTCGAAGGAGCGGTGCACCACCTCGACGTCGTCGCGGTACGGGAAGTCCCGCAGCGCCTTCTCGAAGCGGGCCTTGCCCACGTAGCACCAGGGGCAGGCGATGTCGCTCCAGATCTCGACGCGCATGTCTCGGCTCTCTCCAGGTCGTACGGGTACGGAGACTCCCTCCGCCAGGTGCATGAACGTTCAAGCAGGCCGCTTCATTCCCCGGGCAGGACGAACCGCATCCGCAGGTGGTGGTCTCCCGGCCCGGCCGGTTCCGGGACCCAGCCCTGCCGCCGGTAGAACCCCTGCGCCCGCACGTTGTCCACGTGCACGTCGAGCACGGCCGTACGCCTGCCGTCGGCCTGCCACTCCTCCACACAGGCCCTGTGCAGCGCGCTGCCGACCCCATGGCGCCAGTGGTCGGGGTCGACGTGGAACTGGAACAGTTTCACCGTGTCCGCAGGGGTGTCCTCGGGGACGCGGAAGGAGGCCAGGCCGACGATGCGGCCCCCTTCCACGACGCACAGCACCCGGCCGTCCGGCCGGGTGAGGGCGCTGTGCCAGGTGGCGGACCAGTCGGTGCCGTCCTGCGGCAGCCCGTCGGGGTAGTACGTGGCCCGGGCCCGTGCGTGGAGTGCGACGACGTCCGCCACCTCGGCGGGCAGGGCGGTGCGGATCACACGGTCGGAGGTCAGTCGGTCGTTGATCATGCAATGGATGACGAGACCGGCCGGGAAGCGGTTCCCGGCCGGGCCTCAGCTGCCGTCGCGCAGATCGTCCGGCCAGGCCGGCCTGAACTCGATGTGGTCGTACGTCACCACGCAGCCCTCCCCCATCGGGGACTGGGCCATGAAGCCGACCAGGGCCGCGTCCGTCTCCTTCTCCTCGCCGAGCGTGAAGAGCCGGATGAAGGTCCAGCGTTCGCCGTCGCGGGAGGCGTGGAAGGCGAAGGCGCGGCCGGTGCGGCTCACCCGCAGCCAGACGGAACTGCCCTCCACGGTGAAGGAGTTGGCGTCGTCGGAGTGACCCCGGGTCACCACCGTGCAGACGGTGGGGACGTCCGGGGAGTACTCCAGGCAGAGCTTGGCCCAGGCCCGCTCCCCCACGTGGACGTAGAGCACCCCGGCGTCGAAGGCCGCGCCGAACCCGACGGTGACCTTGGCGATCAGCTGGAAGTCGCCCTCCGGCGCCCCGAGCAGCCGGGGCGCGTCGGACGCGGGGTCCAGCCCCTCACCGGTGGGCGGCACGAACCGGTCCTGCCGTGCCCCGGCCCACCCGGTGAGCACGCCGTCCTCGTAGGACCAGTGACCATCGGGCCCGTAGGTGCGCAGGGGGAACGGGAGTTCGGAAATCTCGAGATCCATTCGACCGAGTCTCCCAGGTCCGACCTCAAGGGGCGCGGGGAACTGCGCGATCAACCACAGCGAACCCGGCAGCCCGCGATCCACCGCACCCCTACGGCGTCAACGCTCCAAACGCCCGTTGAACCTACGAGGCAGCCCCAACGGGTTCTCATCCCGCAGCTCCGCCGGCAGCAACGCCTCGGGGGCGTTCTGATACGCAACAGGCCGCATCCACCGCTCGATCGCCGTACCGCCCACCGATGTGGACGTCGACGTCGTGGCCGGGTACGGCCCGCCGTGGTGCTGGGCCGGCGCGACGGCGACACCCGTCGGCCAGCCGTTCACCAGCACGCGCCCCGCCAACGGCGTCAGTTCCGCGAGGATCTCGGCGCCCCGGCCCTGGCCGGCGGCCTCCTCCTCGGACAGCTGCACCGTCGCCGTCAGGTTGCCCGGCAGCCGCGACAGCACCGACTTCACCTCGGCCTCGTCCTCGTAGCGGGCCACCACGGTGACCGGCCCGAAGCACTCCTCCAGGAGCAGGTCGTGCTCGCCCTCCGCGGCCAGCCGGCTCGCCGGCACCGTGAGGAAGCCCGCGCTGACGGTGTGCTCGCCGCCCGCGCCCGGGGTGACCGGGGAGTCGACGTCGGGCAGCCCGGCCCGCTCGGCGACCCCGGCCACGAAGTTGTCGCGCATGCGGTGGTCGAGCAGGACCCCGGCGTCGGTGTCGCTGACGGCGTCGGTCAGGGACTTCAGCAGGGCGTCGCCCGCGGCACCGGCCGGCGCGAGGACGAGACCGGGCTTCACGCAGAACTGGCCGACGCCCAGCGTCATCGAACCGGCGAGACCGGCGCCGATCGCCTCGGCCCGCTCGGCGGCGGCGGCCTCGGTGACGACGACCGGGTTCAGGGAGCCCAGCTCGCCGTGGAAGGGGATCGGCACGGGGCGGGCGGCCGCCGCGTCGAAGAGGGCGCGGCCACCGCGCACGGAGCCGGTGAAGCCGGCCGCCGCGACCAGCGGGTGCTTGATCAGCTCGACGCCCGCCTCGAAGCCGTGGACCAGGCCCACGACGCCTTCGGGGATGTCGTGCCGGGCGGCGGCGCGGCGCAGCACCTTGGCGACGTACTCGGACAGTGCCGGGTGGTCCGGGTGGGACTTGACGACGACCGGGCAGCCGGCGGCGAGGGCGCTCGCGGTGTCGCCGCCGGCGACGGAGAAGGCGAAGGGGAAGTTCGACGCCGAGTAGACGGCGACGACGCCCAGCGCCACCTTGTAGCGGCGCAGGTCGGGGATGGGCGGGGTCGCGGTGTCGTCGGGGTGGTTGATGACGACGTCGAGGAAGGCGCCCTCGTCGACGATGTCCGCGAAGGCCCGCAGCTGGTAGCAGGTGCGGGCGAGCTCGCCGGTCAGCCGGACCGGGCCGAGCGCGGTCTCGGCGTCGGCGGTCTCGACGAGACCGTCCTTGGCCGCCTGAAGCTCGTCGGCGGCGGTGCGCAGGAAGGCCGCGCGGACCGTGCGGTCCGCGAGCGCGCCGCGCGCTTCATGCGCGGCACGGACGGCGGCGTCCACCTCCTGGGCTGTGGCCTCCACCGCAACCTGTTCACGCTGCTTCCCGGTTCGGGGGTCGACACTCCAGACTGGTGCTGCTGCCACCGCGGGTCCCTCCACACATGTATTGCCGCAGTACTGGGTCATTCACCAGGGACGTTCGATATACTGAACGCTGTCTCTGATGATGAATATGCTGTGGAGACTATTTCCCGTCCAACGAAGGGGTCAAGGGCGATGTCGGCTGGCGAGACGGGCGGCGGGGCGCAGGTCAAGTCCGCGGTACGAACGGTTGAACTGCTCGAATACTTCGCCGGACGCCCCGGCATGCACTCCCTCGCGGCGGTCCAGGAGGCCGTCGGGTATCCCAAGTCCAGCCTCTACATGCTGCTGCGCACCCTGGTCGAGCTGGGCTGGGTGGAGACGGACGCGACGGGCACGCGGTACGGCATCGGCGTGCGGGCCCTGCTGGTCGGCACGTCGTACATCGACGGCGACGAGGTCGTCGCGGCGGCCCGCCCGACGCTGGACCGGCTCTCGGACGACACCACCGAGACGATCCACCTCGCCCGCCTCGACGGCACGAACGTCGTCTACCTGGCCACCCGCCAGTCGCAGCACTACCTGCGCCCCTTCACCCGGGTCGGCCGCCGGCTGCCCGCGCACTCCACGTCGCTCGGCAAGGCGCTGCTGAGCACGTACTCGGACGAGCAGGTGCGCAAGATGCTCCCGGAGACGCTGCCCGCGCTGACCGAGCACACGATCACCGACCGGGAGAAGCTCATCGAGGAGCTGCGCCAGGTGCGGGAGCAGGGCTTCGCGGTGGACCGCGAGGAGAACACGCTGGGGCTGCGCTGCTTCGGCGTGGCGATCCCGTACCGCACCCCGGCGCGGGACGCGATCAGCTGCTCGGTGCCGGTGGCGCGGCTGACCCCGGCGCACGAACAGCTGGTCAAGGACGCGCTCTTCGACGCGCGGGACCGGCTGACACTGGCCACCCGTAGGCTCTGAGGCATGAACGTCGAGCTGCGCCCGGTCCACGACAGCGATCTGCCGGTCTTCTTCCGGCAGATGAACGACCCCGAGTCCCTGAGCATGGCGGCCTTCACCCCGGAGGATCCGGCCGACCGGGCCGCGTTCGACCGTCACTGGTCCCGGCTCCGCGTCTCGCCCGACGTCGTCGCCCGTACCGTCCTGGCCGACGGGGACGTGATCGGCAGCGCGGCGGTGTATGGGGTGCCGGGCGAGCGCGAGGTGACGTACTGGATCGACCGCGCGTACTGGGGCAAGGGCATCGCCACGCAGGCGCTGCGGGCGCTGCTCGCCGAGGTGCCCGAGCGCCCGCTGTACGCGCGGGCGGCGTCGGACAACGCGGGGTCGCTGCGCGTGCTGGAGAAGTGCGGGTTCCGCGTGGTGGCGGCGGCTCGGGGCTACGCCCCGGCCCGCGGCGCCGAGATAGACGAGACGGTGCTCCTCCTGGAGGGCTGAGCGGGCCTTCCGCCTCTCCCCCGTCCGGCGGAGGCGGATCGTCGCCGGGCAGGACGTGCCCGCGGCCCCTCCCGCGGGAGCCTGACCGCATGACGCAGTCGATCGCTCCCTTCGCCGCTCCGCACCCCGCCGGTCCCGGCCGCGCCCGGCGGGTCCTGCGTGCCGTCGCAATCGTCTCCTGTGTGCCGTACCTCGCCCTCAAAGCGGCCTGGATCGCCGGGAGTCACATCGGGATACCCGCGGGCAGCGCGCTGCTCGACGACCGCCTCGCCATGGCCGTGGTCAACGGCCTCTCGGTCCTGCTGGACAGCGGGGTGATCGTGCTGGCGATGGTGCTGACCCGGCCGTGGGGGCTGCGGGTGCCCGCGTGGCTGCTCGTGTTGCCCGTGTGGGTCGCGACCGGGCTGCTCGCGCCGATCATGGCCGGGTTCCCGGCACAGCTGGTGGTGAAGGCGTTCGGCGGCGGTGCCCCGTCCGCCGGCCGGGAGGCGTTCCTGGACGAGTGGGTGTTCGCCGTCGTGTACACGGGGTTCATCGCGCAGGGGCTCGCCCTCGGCGGCCTCTTCGCGCTCTACGCCCGCGACCGCTGGGGGCACCTGTGGCGCGGGCGGGTGCGGGAGCTGCCCGCCGGTTCCGTCGGCCCGGCCCACCGGGTCCTCGCCGTGACCGCCGCCGTGCTCGCGCTGCCGCCGCTCACGCTCCATGCCGTGTGGGCCTGCGGCGTCTCCGCCGGCCTGCGTGAGGGCCGGGCGGCGGAGCGGGGCGGGGAGTTCTACGTCCTGGAGGCCCTCTACGTCGTGTTCCTCCTCGCGGCGGTCGCCGGTGCCGTGCTGCTGGCCTTCCGGCGCGGCCGGGCCCTGCCCGTGTCGGTGCCGCTCGCTCTGGCCTGGGTCGGCTCGGGTGCCGTGGCCTGCTGGGGCGGCTGGCTGTCGCTGGCCTCGCTCGGCGGCGTGGCGGACCTCGCCGACCGCCCCACGCCGCTGATGCATCTCGCCTACGCTGACCAGATGCTCGTGGGCCTCCTCGTCGCCGCCATCGGCGCCCACCACTTCGCGGAGCGCTCGGCCGGGGCCGCGCGACGGGCGGCGTGAGCGCAGGCGCCCGGCTGCTGTTCGGCCGGCAAGCGCGCCTGCGGTGGATCCATCTGATCCTCGGCGGAGCGCTGGCCATGCCGTACGTCCTGGTCGGCTCGGTGGTCATCGGCCCGGCCACCGGCGCCACGGACGTCTTCGGGTCGTTGCCCCTCCAGCTCGCCTCGTTCGGCGCGGGCCTGCCGCTCGCGGCCGTCACCTCGCTGTTCCCGCTGACCCGGCCGCTGGAGTCGGCCGCCGTGCGCTGGCTGTGCGGTGTGGACACGGACCGGCTCGCCCTCACCCCGGCGCGGAGCCGGGGCGAGAAGGGCCGTACGGCTGCCTGGTTCACGCTGCATCTCGGGTTCGGCGGGATCATCGCGGGGATGTCGCTGGCGCTGCCGCCGTTCGCCGCCGTGCTGATCGTGCTGCCGCTCTTCGCCGGGCTGCGCGACGACCGGCTCGGGCTGCCCGAAGTCCTGGACCACTCCTGGGCGTTGGCGCTCGCGCCCGTCGCGGGCGTGCTCTCGCTGGTGGCCCTGGCCGGCTGTGCGGCCGGCTGCGGTGCGCTGCTGGCCCGCTGGGCGCCCCCGCTGCTCGGTCCCACGCCCCGTGAGCGGCTCGCCGCCGCCAAGGCGCGCGCCGCGGACCTCGCCGTACGCAACCGGCTGGCGCGCGAGCTGCACGACTCCGTCGGTCACGCCCTGAGCGCGGTCACCCTCCAGGCGAGCGCCGCCCGACGGGTCCTCGACAGCGACCCGGAGTTCGTCCGCGAGGCCCTCGCCGCGATCGAGGACACCACCCGGCGCACCGTCGGTGAACTCGACGCCGTGCTGGGTGTGCTGCGTGAGGGCGACGCCCCCGGCACGGCCCCGGCACCCACCCTCGCCGCCGACCTCGACGGCCTGCTGCGGCGCACCCGGGCGGGCGGACAACGGGTGAGCGCCACTGTGGACGCCGACCCGGAGGCGCTGCCCCCGCTGTTGTCCCGCGAGGCCTACCGCATCGTGCAGGAGGGGCTGAGCAACGCCCTCAAGCACGCCGGTGAGCGGGCCGCGGTGGAGCTGCGGATCGCGGTGAGGGGCGGGGAGCTGGAGATCACCGTGGAGAATCCGCTGGGCGGGCCCGCGCCCTCCCGCGCCGGCGGCGGCCACGGGCTGCGCGGCATGGCGGACCGGGCCAGGCTGCTGGGCGGGACCGCGACGGCCGGACCCACCGGGACGCGGACCTGGCGGCTGCACGCGACGCTGCCCATGACAGGACCCGTAGGACAAGCCCCGTAGGAGAGGACCCGCATGACCCGCCCGGCCCCGATCCGTGTCGTCCTCGCCGACGACGAGCGCATGGTGCGCACCGCGCTGCGCGCCATCCTGTCCGCCGAGCCGGACCTGGAGGTGGTGGGCGAGGCTGCCACGGGCGCCGAGGCGGTGTCGGTGGTACGGGAGGTGCGGCCCGACGTCGTCCTCATGGACGTCCGGATGCCGGGGACCGACGGGATCCGCGCCACCGAGCAGATCCTCGCCACGCAGGCCGAGCCGCCACGGATCGTCGTCGTGACGACGTTCGAGAACGACTCCTACGTGTACGACGCGCTGCGGGCCGGAGCGGCCGGGTTCCTGCTGAAGCGGGCGGACGCCGAGGCGCTGGTACAGGCGGTCCGGCTGGTGGCGCGCAGCGACAGCCTGCTGTTCCCGGCGGCCGTGCGCACGCTCGCGGCCGAGCACGCCCGCGCGCGCCCGGCGCCGCCCGCGTGGGTGGCGAAGCTCACGGAGCGCGAGCGGGAGGTGCTGCGGCACATGGCGAAGGGGCTGACCAACGCGGAGATCGCGCGCCGGATGGAGGTCGGCGCGGCCACGGTGAAGTCGCACGTCGCGGCGGTCCTGGCCAAGACCGGCACCCGGGACCGCACGCAGGCGGTGATCGCGGCGTACGAGGCCGGTTTTCTGAACGGCGGATGAGAAAACCGGCGCGCCGGATGAGAAAGCGGGACGGACGGGAACGTTCCGCCCGGCGTGGCTCGTCCCCCTGTTCGGAATGAACAAGACGATCAGGCGCGCTTCGGTCTTCGCGCTGCTCCTGGTGTTCGCCCTGCTCGTCAGGGCGACCTGGGTGCAGTTCTACGAGGGCCAGGCGCTGGCAGACGACAAGGACAACCGGCGGAACGCGATCGAGACGTACTCGGCGCCGCTCGGGAACATCATCGTGGGCGGCCGGTCGGTCACCGGCTCGGCGCCGACGAAGACGGGCGACCTGAAGTACAAGCGGACGTACACGGACGGTCCGCTGTACGCGGCGGTGACGGGTTACGCGTCGCAGGCGTACGCCCCGACTCAGCTGGAGGGCATCTACACCGATCTGCTCAACGGCACGGACAGCCGGCTGAAGTCCGTGATGGACACGCTCACCAACCAGCGGGCCGAGCCGGGCGACGTGGTCACGACCATCGACCCGGGCGTGCAGAAGGCGGCCTACGAGGCGCTGGGCGACAAGAAGGGGGGTGCCGTCGCGATCGACCCGAAGACCGGGAAGGTCCTCGCGGTCGTGTCGACGCCGTCGTACAACCCTTCTTCGCTGACCGACGCCAACACGGCGGGGGCGGCCTGGAAGAAGCTCACGACCGACCCGGAGAAGCCGCTGGTCAACCGTGCGCTGCGGCAGCCGCTGCCGCCCGGTTCGACGTTCAAGCTGGTCGTGGCGGCGGCCGCGCTGGAGGACGGGCTGTACTCGTCGGTGGACGAGCGGACGGACAGCCCGGACCCGTACACGCTGCCGGGCACCAGCCGGGACCTGACGAACGAGAACCCGAACGCGCCCTGCACGAACGCCACGATCCGCACGGCGCTGGAGTACTCGTGCAACAACGTCTTCGCGAAGATGGCCGTGAAGCTGGGCCAGGACAAGGTGAAGGCGATGGCCGAGAAGTTCGGCTTCAACGACGACGAGCTGGACGTGCCGGTCCGGGCCTACACGAGCGTGTACCCGTCGGACATGGACCCGTCGCAGACGGCCCTGACGGGCATCGGCCAGTTCGACGTCACCGCCACACCGCTGCAGATGGCGATGGTGTCGGCTGCGATAGCCAACGGCGGCAAGCTGGTGTCGCCGCACATGGTCTCGCAGATCACGGACAGCGGCGGTGACGTGCTGCGGGACTACGACGACGAGGCGGGCACCAAGGAGATCGTCAGCTCCTCGACCGCCGAGCAGCTGCAATCGGCGATGGAGACGGTCGTGAGCAAGGGCACGGGCACGAACGCCCAGGTGCCGGGCGCGACCGTGGGCGGCAAGACGGGCACGGCCCAGCACGGCGAGAACAACAGCCAGGTGCCGTACGCCTGGTTCACCTCGTACGGCAAGTCCGACTCGTCGGGCAAGGAGGTCGCCGTGGCGGTCATGGTCGAGCAGTCGGACGCGGCCCGCTCGGAGGTCAGCGGCAACGGCCTGGCGGCGCCGGTCGCCAAGGCGATGATGCAGGCGGCGCTCAAGGACTGAACCTCAGCCGCCGATAAGCCGTCTTCACGGACGAGACGGGCCGCCCCCTTCCCCCCGGGGGCGGCCCGTCCTCGTGTCACCGGCCGGCCGGCGTCACTTCGCTCCGAGGAGCTGCTCGATCGGGTCGATCGCGAAGTACACGAGGAACAGCGCCGAGGTTCCCCACAGCAGCCAGTGCACCTCCTTGGCCTTGCCGAGGACGGTCTTGATGACGACGTAGGCGAGGAAACCGGCGCCGATGCCGTTGGTGATGGAGTAGGTGAACGGCATCACGGCGATGGTGAGGAACGCGGGGATGGCGATGTCGTAGCGGTCCCAGTCGATGTGCTTGACCTGGGTCATCATCAGGAAGCCGACGGCGACCAGGGCGGGGGCGGCCGCCTGGAGCGGGACGATGGTGAGCAGCGGGGTCAGGAACAGCGCGAGGCCGAACAGGCCGCCGGTGACGAGGTTGGAGAAGCCGGTGCGCGAGCCCTCGCCGACACCGGCGGCGGACTCGATGTAGGAGGTCGCCGAGGAGGCGGAGGCCGCGCCGCCGGCGACCGCGGCGGCACCGTCGATGAGCAGCACCCGGCCGAGGTTCGGGACCTTGCCGTCCTCGTCGAGCAGCCCGGCCTCGGCGCTGATGCCGACGACCGTGCCCATGGTGTCGAAGAAGTCGGACAGGATCAGCGTGAAGATCAGCAGGACGACGGTGATGACGCCGACGCCGGGGGCGCTGAACGCGCCGAACAGGTCGAAGTCGCCGATGAGCCCGAAGTCGGGGGCGTCGACGAGCTTGTCCGGCCAGGAGGGTGTGGTCAGGCCCCAGGACTTGATGTCGGCGATGGAGTTGATCACGACCGCCAGCGCGGTCATGGTGACGATGCTGATCAGGATGGCGCCCTTGACCTTGCGGGCGAGCAGTCCGATCGTCAGCAGCACGCCGAGGCAGAAGACGAGCATCGGCCAGCCGGCGAGGGTGCCGGTGCCGCCCAGCTGAACGGGCACGGTGGTGTTGGCGGCGTCCGGGATACGGCTGACGAACCCGGCGTCGACGAAGCCGATGAAGGCGATGAACAGGCCGATGCCGACGCTGATCGCCTGCTTGAGCGGCTGGGGTATCGCGTGCATGACGGCCTCGCGCAGCCCGGTCACCACCAGCACGCAGATCAGCAGGCCTTCGAGGACGACCAGGCCCATCGCGTCGTCCCAGCTCATCAGCGGGGCGATCTGGAAGGCGACCACGGCGTTCAGGCCGAGTCCGGCGGCGAGCGCCAGGGGCAGGTTGCCGCCGACGCCCATGATGATCGTCATGACGGCGGCCACCAGGGCGGTGGCGGTGGTGAGTTGGACGGCGTCCAGCTGGTGCCCGAACTTGTCCTTCGCGCTGCCCAGGATGATGGGATTCAGGACAAGGATGTAGGCCATCGTGAAGAACGTGGCGAAGCCGCCGCGGATCTCACGGCCGAAGGTGGACCCCCGCTCGGAGATCTTGAAGAACCGGTCGACGCTGTTCGCCGCTGGTGGCGCGGCGTCGGACCGGTCGGCCACCTTCTGCGATTCGGACATGGCGCGTGCTCCTTGATGCCTGGGTGATCGGTGTGCGGGTGCTGGCTGGATTGTCGTCACGTTGAACCACGTTCAGGTTTTCTTCGTGTTACGAAATCGAAGTCCGGCCTGCCATACGACGTTCGAAGCTCCGTACGAACCATCCGACGATCGCTGCTACGCTTCCCGATCTCGTCCGGGCCTCCCCCGGATGATCACATGTCATCTACATGACAGCCACACAGGGCGCCCTGGCCGGGAGCGCCCGTAGCCGCTGCGAGGAGAGGTCGCCCGTGGGCACAGTCGTCGACGACGCCGCCTCCGTGGAGTTCCACGCCTTCTTCGAGCGTCACTACGCCGAACTGTCCCGCCTCGCC
Source organism: Streptomyces collinus (assembly GCF_031348265.1). Classification (NCBI taxonomy): domain Bacteria; kingdom Bacillati; phylum Actinomycetota; class Actinomycetes; order Kitasatosporales; family Streptomycetaceae; genus Streptomyces; species Streptomyces collinus. The sequence continues at coordinate 2,030,331 of NZ_CP133771.1, forward strand.
TACCTGCTGACGGGCGAGTCGGACACCGCCGACGACCTGGCGGCGGACGCGTTGCTGGCGCTGTGGCACCGCTGGGACCGGGTGCGCGCGGCCGACCATCCGGTCGCGTACGCGCGCGGTGTGGTCGCCAACCTGGCCCGGACCCGCATCCGCAGCGCGGTGCGCGAGCGGCGGCGCATCGCCCTGTTCTGGTCGCAGCGCGAGGAGAACACCGAGAACCCGGACATCGCGGGCGTGGTCGACGTGCAGGAGGCGTTGCGCAGGCTGCCGTTCCGCAAGCGGGCCTGTGTGGTGCTGCGGCACGCGTTCGACCTGTCGGAGAAGGACACGGCGCTCGCCCTCGGCGTCTCGGTGGGTACGGTGAAGAGCCAGACCTCGAAGGGAATGGCCGAACTCCAGCGGTTGCTGGGGACGCGGGGCGTGCCGCAGCGGATGCACGCGACGCTGGGTGCCCCGCGCTGCTCGCCCGCCGTGGAGGGCGTGCGCACCGGTGAGGGCGGAGGGAGGGGCCGATGAGCATGCGGCGGGACGTGCACGAGGAACTGCGCACCCGGCTCCACGAGGCGGCCGGGGCGCACGAGCCCGACCGGGAGCGCATGCTGGCCCGGGTCGAGCGCGGCATGGCCGGTCCGGCCGTTTCCGGCCACCGGGCGACACGTCCGCCGGTGTTCGGCTGGATGCGGGTGGCCGGTGCGACGGCCGCGGTCGCCGGCGTCCTGGCGGTGGGCGGATACGCGGTGGCCTCGGCGGTGAAGGACGAAACCGCCCCGCGGCAGCAGGAAGTGGCCACAACGGCGACGCCCACGCCGTCCCCGGAGGCGACGAGCCGCGCGCCCGCGCCTCCGCCTCCGGTGGAGCCGGCGCCGAGCCGGTCGCCCGAGCGCCGCGAGTCGAGCCCCCCGCCGTCGAACACGCCGAGCGCCCCGGCCGCCGAACGGCCGTCCGCCGCCGGCACGGAGGACGGCCCGCTGTGGTCGGACGGTTCGGTCGACCCGCACAGCAACGACTTCTGGGCGCAGAGCAACGTCACCCTCAAGACCCGCGAGCAACTGACCGCGCTGACCGTGCGGTTGAAGGTGGCCCAGACCGGCGGGGTCTCCGACGCGGGAGCCTGGCGCTCCCTGCCCGAGACCGACTTCACCCTCGCGGTGGCCGAGGAGGACGGCTTCCTCGTCTACACCTGGACCCTCAAGGAGGGCCGTACGGTCCCGGCGGGCGAGTGGGTGTTCGCGGGGCAGTTCGACCACGCCCGCGGCGGCCGCGACGCGGGCGGGGACCGCTACTCGGTGACGGCCGCCGCCGGTCCGCGGCAGCTGTCGGTGGGCGGTTCCTTCGCCGCCGTGGACGACGGCGACGGCGGCCCGTGAAAAATTCCTGAAGACGCGGCAACCCTTCCTTCACCGGTGACGACCACAAGGCGCAAGAGTCACCCATCTGAGGAATCGGTACATGACTGCACCAGCAGAACAGCGCGTCCGCCACCGCCGCAGCGTCACCAAGCGGCGGGCGGTGATCGCCGCGGTGTCCGCGTTCGGCATCACGGGAGCGGCGATCGTCACCACGTCGATGCTGTCGACGGCGGGCGCCGCGTCCTCCTGGCCCACGGACAAGGGCAAGACGCCCGTGCCGAAGACCATCGCGGTCTCCGGTGTGCGCGACGGCGGGATGAAGATGTTCTACGGCACCGGCGCGCTCGGCAACGACAACCAGGACGAGGGCCAGGACCCGATCTTCGAGCTGGCCGACGGCGCGACCCTGAAGAACGTCATCATCGGCACCCCCGCGGCGGACGGCGTGCACTGCAAGGGCACGTGCACCCTGCAGAACGTGTGGTGGCTGGACGTCGGCGAGGACGCTGCCAGCTTCAAGGGCAAGTCCTCGTCCGCGGTGTACAAGGTGATCGGCGGCGGCGCGAAGAACGCCGACGACAAGGTGCTGCAGTTCAACGGCGCGGGCACCCTGAACGTGTCGGGCTTCCAGGTCCAGAACGCCGGCAAGCTGGTCCGCTCCTGCGGCAACTGCAAGACGCAGTACAAGCGCACGATCGTGCTCAGCGACATCGACGTGACCGCTCCGATGAACTCGATCGTCGGAGTGAACGCCAACTACGGCGACACGGCGACGCTGTCGAAGATCCGTATCCACGGCGACAGCAAGAAGAAGATCAAGACGTGTGTGCGCTTCGAGGGCAACAACACGGGCAAGGAGCCCAAGGAGCTGACGCCGCCCGGCCCGGACGGCAAGAGCTGCAAGTTCAAGGCCTCCGACATCAGTTACCAGTAGGCACTGCCCCCCTGTGACTCCGGTTGGCCCTCGTCCCCCCTTGGGCCGACCGGAATGCCGGGTGTCCGGCCCCCCAGTCGGACGTCCCGGCACCTCGGCCCTCCGGAGCCCCCCTCCGGACGGCCGGACGGTACCGGTCGAGCCCCCCTCGGCCGGTCGGCAGGACGCCCCCGTCGCTTCGCACCGACGGGGGCGTCGCCATGAGCAGAACGGCTCAGTCCATCGCCGAGCCGATGGCCGTGGAGCCGGTCGTCAGGAACGTCGTCCTGGGCAGGGATCCGTCCGCCCGGCGGGCTCCGTACGCGCCGGCCGGGTCCGTCGACCGGAAGGACGGGGTGGCGGTGCCGCTGTCCCAGGTGTTGCCGGCGGAGACCGCCGAGGGGCCGAGCTTCGCCGCTCCGCCCTTGTCGCCGACGGCGAGGTTCCCGCCGAGGCGGGCCGAGCCGGTGGCGAAGGAGAAGCCGCTCCCGGCGTTGGCGTAGGCGGTGTTGCGGCGCAGGGCGACGGCGCCGGTGTTGGAGTTCTCGGTGAAGCCGTGCCGTGCGTTGTCCCAGGCGGCGTTGCCGGTGACGGCGTGGGCGACGGACGCGCCCCCGCCGCCCAGCTCGAAGCCGTTGCCCTCGCCCTCGAAGGCTGTGTCCTTCCAGCGGTTCTCGCCGTTGCCGAAGGCCCAGGAGTCCTCGATGGTCACCGGCGAGGAGAACTGCCACAGGTCGAGGCCGTCGTCGGAGTTGCCGTGGACCCGGGCTCCGGTGATCCGGTTCCCGGTCCCCGAGCCGAACTTGACCGCGATGCCGTCGGCGTTCCGGCCGTGGCCGGCCGGGTCGTAGTTGCCGTGGCTGTCCAGGTTCTGCACGAGGTTGCCGGTGGTGCCGTCACCGCGCAGGGTGAAGCCGGAGTCGCCGTTGTCCGCGGTGACCAGGTTCCTGAAGACCCCGCCGACCGAGGACGTGGCGACGAAGCCCTGGGCCGGGGAGTCGACGAACGCGAGGTCCTGGACGGTCCAGTGGTCACCGCTGATGCCGGCCAGCCAGGAGCCGGCGGGCAGCCGGGACCCGTCGATCCGCACCTTCTCCCCGCCGTAGGCCCGCAGGGTGATGGGCGCGGAAGCGGTGCCGTTCGCGCTGGACTCCAGGGTGGCGGACGGGTGGTAGGTGCCGCCGCGGACCTGGATCACGGTGCCGGCGGTGGCGTTCCGCACGGCCTCTTCGAGCTGGGCCGCGGTGGAGACGGTGACCGTCGTCGAGGCGGCCCGGGCGCCGCCGGTCGTCAGCCCGAGGCCGACGCCGCCGGCCCCCGCGGCACAGGCCACGGCCGCGGCGATGGAGAGCGTACGGGTGCTGCGATGGCGTCCGGTGCTCGGCGGCACGAGCCGTTCCTTTCCTGGGGGTCGGGGACGGAAACGGTTCGGAGGGGCCCGCTCCGGCCCGTTTCCCGTCCACCAGTCGCCGCCGCGCCGGAAGGGGTTGCCGCCGTCACGTGCACCGGAGGCGCCGCCGTTCCGAAAGTTTCGGAACCACGGGCCTCACGCCGACCCGTTGACGCCCTGCGCCCCTCCGGTGAAACTCCGAGGGCCGGTATCCAACAGAATCCCCCACACTCCGACAGGAAGTGTCATGCGCCCCCGCATCGCCCGCACGCTCCTGCTTCCCTTCCTGGCCCTGACCGGCCTCCTCATGACCCTCCTCACCGCACCGCCCAGCACCGCAGACCCCGGAGCCCCACCCGTGAAGCACAGCAAGTACGCCGGCTATCTCTTCGCCTACTTCACCGGCGAGGGCACCGCCGACGGCGAGCAGATCCGCTACGCCCTCAGCCGCGGCAACGACCCGCTGCACTGGCGTGAGCTGAACGCCGGCAAGCCGGTACTGACGTCCACGATCGGCGAGAAGGGCCTGCGCGACCCGTTCGTCATCCGCTCCCCCGAGGGCGACAAGTTCTACCTGATCGCCACCGACCTGCGGATGTACCAGAACTCCAGCGGCAGCTGGGACCAGGTCCAGCGGCACGGCAGCAAGTCGATCATGGTCTGGGAGTCCACCGACCTGGTCCACTGGTCCGACCAGCGCCTGGTGAAGGTCTCCCCCGACAGCGCGGGCAACACCTGGGCCCCGGAGGCCTACTGGGACGACGAGCTCGACGCGTACGTCGTCTTCTGGGCGTCGAAGCTGTACGCCGACGACGACCCGGACCACAAGGGCAACACGTACAACAAGATGCTGTACGCGACGACGAAGGACTTCCGCACCTTCAGCGAGCCGAAGGTCTGGAACGACCCGGGCTACTCGGTGATCGACTCCACGGTCGTGAAGTACAAGGACGAGTACTACCGCTACACCAAGGACGAGCGGGACCCCGGCTCCTCCAGCCCCTGCTCCAAGTTCATCACCGGGGAGAAGTCCACCTCCCTGACCTCGACGAAGTACGACTTCGTGGCCGACTGCATCGGCAAGGGCGCGATGGACCGCGGTGAGGGCCCGACGGTGTTCAAGTCGAACACCGAGAAGAAGTGGTACCTGTTCATCGACGAGTACGGCGGCCGCGGCTACCTCCCCTTCGAGACCACCGACCTCGCCTCCGGCAAGTGGACCCCGTCCACGGACTACCAGCTCCCGGCGAGCCCGCGGCACGGCACGGTGCTGCCGGTGACGCAGCAGGAGTACGACCGCCTGCTGGCCGCCTACCCGGCGACCCCGGCCTCGGTCGTGGACGCGACGGCGAAGCACCAGAAGGGGTACGCGATCGTCACGGACAGCGCCTCGAAGGTCGTCCTGCCGATGCGGCCCGACGCCGACCTGCGCGGCCTCGCCCCGAAGCTGTGGGCCGGCGAGGGCGCGAAGCTCAGCCCGAAGTCCGGCACCCGCCGCGACTTCCGCACGCCGCAGAAGTACACGGTCACGGCCGCCGACGGCACCAGGCGCACCTGGACGGTCGAGGCGGTCCGCACCCGCAGCCCGATCCTGCCGGGCCTCAACGCAGACCCGGACGTGCAGTACCTGAACGGCAGATACTGGATCTACCCGACGACGGACGGCTTCCCGGGCTGGAGCGGCACCAAGTTCAAGGCGTACTCGTCGAAGGACCTGGTCAACTGGAAGGACCACGGCGTCATCCTCGACCTCGGGCCGGACGTGACCTGGGCCGACAAGAACGCCTGGGCACCCGCGATCGCCGAGCGGAACGGCACGTACTACTTCTACTTCTGCGCCGAACAGCAGATCGGCGTGGCGGTGGCGGACTCCCCCGCCGGCCCCTTCAAGGACGCGCTCGGCAAGCCCCTGGTCGCCAAGGGCGGTTCGCTGAAGGGCCAGATGATCGACCCGGCCGTCTTCACGGACGACGACGGCCAGGCCTACCTGTACTGGGGCAACGGCCGCGGGTACGTCGTGCCGCTGAACGACGACATGGTGTCCTTCGACGCCGCGAAGGTGAAGGACATCACCCCGGACAACTTCCGCGAGGGCTCCTTCGTGATCAAGCGGAAGGGCACGTACTACTTCATGTGGTCGGAGGACGACACCCGCAGCGAGAACTACCACGTGGCGTACGCGACGGGACCCTCCCCGCTCGGCCCGTGGACCAAGCGCGGGACGATCCTTGAGAAGCGGCCCGAGTACGGCATCCTCGGCACCGGTCACCACTCGGTGGTGAACACCCCCGGCACCGACGACTGGTACGCCGTGTACCACCGCTTCGCCCTCAACGGGCCCGGCCGGCCGGGTGGTGACGGCATGCACCGCGAGACCACCGTCGACCGCATGGAGTTCGCGGCCGACGGCAGCATCAAGCCGGTGGTACCGACGCTGGAGGGCATCCAGCCGGTACGGCGGTGAGCCTCACAGGACGTCGTCGAGCCAGTTGACGACCTCGTCCTGCATCTGATCGGTGAAGACGTGGCCGAGTTCCGGCCACGTCTTCGTCCGTATCCGCTCCTCGGCGTGGTGCGAGCGCCAGACGGCACGCAGCTTGTCGTACGCGGCCCGCACGCCCTCGGCCGGGAACAGCGTGTCGCGCCCGCCGTCGAAGAACAGCATCGGCCTGGGGGCGGCGATGCTCGCCACGTCGGGGATGTCGAGGTGCCGGGCGAGGCCGGGGTGGAGCATGCAGTACGCCGACTGCCCGCGCAGGGTGTTGTTGCCGGGCACCATCATCTCCTTCAGACCGGTCATCCAGCAGACGCTCGCGGCGGCCGCCACGTGGTCGCTGAGGGCGGCGGTCTGCCAGGCCCGGTAGGCGCCCATGGAGAAGCCGACGGCCGCGACCCGCCGCGCGTCCACCCGGTCGAGTCCCGCCAGGAAGGCGGCGGCCCGCTGGTCCTCCCTGGCCATGAGCCCGGCGAGCGAGGAGCCGAGGTTGTAGAAGTTGGCGGCCAGCGCCTGCTGCTGCTCGTAGGCGAGGGGGCCGCGATCGCCCCATCCCAGCGCGTCCAGACAGAGCACCACATAGCCGCGGCGTGCCAGTTCGTCCCCGGCGAACCGCCCGCTGAAGTACTTGCCGGCCCAAGCCCGGGCGGAGGCCAGACGGGTGTCGTCGTACCAGGGCCGGACGAGCTTCTCCTTGCCGATGTGGAACCGGGCACCATGGTCGTGCAGGAGCAGCACCGCGGGGAAGGGCCCGCGTCCGTGCGGGGTGAGCAGGGCGCCGCGGACCCGTTCGTAGCGGGTGAGGGAGACGGTCACCAGCTCGCGAGTGAAGTCCCGCGTCCGGGAGCGGCCGGTGAACTCCGGTGCGTACGGCGTCCCGTCCTGCCGCTCGACGAGGAGGTGCTCCTCGACGGTGGCGCGGGCGGCCCGTCGCCAGGCACGGTGGTCGCGGATCGGGGACCGGCCCCAGGCCAGCGGGAAGGTCAGGGCGTCCTTCAGCGCCGGGTGGAAATCGGGCAGCGGGCCGTCCACGACCGCCGCCTCCGCCCTGCTCACCGCTCCCCCGCCGAGCAGCGCGGCGCCCGCCCCGGCCACGAACGTCCTTCGCCCCGGCGGGTCATGGACGTCCATGCGGCCTCCCGGCTCCGGCGTGCCGCAGTACGTACCGCTCGATGGCCGCCGGGGACGTCAGGGCGCGGTGGTGGTAGACGTCGGCGGGGTCCCAGCCGACGTCGCTGCCGAGTCCGAGAGCGCTCGCCACGGCGTTCAGGCGGGCCGGTCGGCCGTTGAACCAGGAGCCGGTGTCGCGGAACTCGGCGCCCCCGTAGGCCGCGACGGCGAGCGACGGCCCTCCCCCGGGGTACCGGAAGACGTTGCGCTCGGAGAAGATCGCGGACTCCACACCGACACCCAGGGCGTAGAGCGGTGCCCGTCCCCGGTGGACGTTGTTGACGACGTGCACCTGCCCGAAGCGCACCCGCGGGGCGCGCTGCACGATGTCGCTGAACAGGTTGCGGGCGAAGGTCACCTTGAGATGCCCCCGGTCGCGGTCGCCGCGTCCGTCGCCCGAGCCGATGAGGATCGCCTTGTCGTGGTCCTCGAACCGGCTGTCGGAGACGGTGACGAAGTCCGAGCCGTCCTCGATGTCCAGCAGCCCGTCGTGCCGTTGCACGCGCTCGCCGTGGAAGCCGAGGGGTGCCGCGCGGTCGGGGAAGCGGCCGTCGGTGAAGGTGCAGCGGTCGATCCAGATGTTCCTGCCGGTGATCACGGTCATGGCGTCGAAACGGGCGTTCCAGCTGCCCCGGGCGCCGTCGTCCGGGGACCAGCCGGTGAAGTGGTCGACGGGCGCTTCGAGGTGCAGGTTCCGCACGATGATGTTGCTGCCGGTGTTGACGGTCAGGAACACCCCGAGCAGCCGGGCGTCGCGGCCGGCGCCGACGAGCGTGGTGTTGCTCGGCACGGTGAGCTGGATCTGTGCCTTCTCCTTGTTCGACCCGGTCTGCCGCAGCTGCCGTTGCTGCTTGCAGTGGCCGAAGCGGGTGTCGGACCAGGAGGACCCGTCCTCGCCGAAGCAGGACATGTACCGGCCGAGGTCGTATCCGGGTGCGTAGTCCTGCTCGCCGAGCAGAGAGCCGTTCTCGCTCTCGTGGCCGTCGATGTCGCCGACGACCCGGATCAGCTTGGGCGCGGTCGGCTCACCGTCGTTGGCGAGGGCGGCCTTGAGCTCGGCGCGCGTGTCCACCGTCCACGTGCGGCCGCCCGCACCGCCGGTCGTGCCGGGGCCGGCCGAGGCCCAGCCGGTGGGGGCACGGCCGGCTGGGGCGCGGTCGGCGGCGGAGGCCGGTGCGGCCGGCCAGAGCAGGCTGAGACCGAGGAGGAGCGCGGCGGCCCTACGCATACGGCAGCCAGTCACCGAGATAGGCCTCCCTGGTATGCGCCCGGGCCTGCGCGCGGCTCAGCTGGGGCCGGTTCCCGGGGACCTGGACGACCGCGCCCGGCCCCGTGTTGCGGTACTCGGCGAAGCGCTGGTTCTGCCACGGGTGGGAGTCGGACATGTTGGCGTAGGGCGCGACCGCGTCGATGCCGGGCCCGAGCCGGGTGTCCCGCACGGTGAGCATGGGGCGGGCGGTGGTGTCGGAGCTGGGCACCCAGGGCCGGGCCAGCTTGTAGTAGCCGTCGGGGGCCTCGCTGCTGACGCGGCTGCGGGTCACCAGGTAGCCGAGCGGATTGGCGCCGGCGGTCGACGGTGCGAAGACGAAGCCGTAGGGGGCGCCGGGCAGGTCGGTCCTCGACAGGGTCCGGAAGTGGCACCGGTCGAAGACGGCGGTCGCCCGTCCGAAGACGAAGTCGACGTCGCCCTCGGCGTAGCAGTGGGTGAAGTACTGGCGGGCGAACGTGCCGAGGGCCATGGAGTCGGCGTACAGGGTGTCCTGGTGGCCGAGGAACCGGCAGTGGTGGAAGGCGGAGCGGTCGCCCTGGACCTTGAGGGCGACGGCCTGGGTGCCGGTCGTTCCGGGGTGGTCGGCGCGCAGCCAGTCGTTGGCGAAGGTGATCCAGCGGGCGGTGAAGCCGTCGGCCTGGACGGTGGTGGTGGCCGAGCCGGTGGTGCCGTGGGTGCCGCCGCCGGGCTTGGGCGTTCCGGCCGCGTTGTCGTACACGATGACGACGTCACAGGGGTCCTCGCTCGCCCCGATCCAGGTCATCCCGGTGCGGCCGGGGTCGACGGCGACGGTCTGCCGGTAGACGCCCGGCGCGATGACCAGGGTGTACCCCGTCCCGCTCGCGGCGGCCACGGCGTCCCGGACGGTGGTGAAGTCACCGGCTCCGCCCGGGTGGACGTAAAGGGTCTCGGGATCGCGGCGCGCGGCGGGCGATCCGTACCGGCCGAACGGTCGTGGCCGGGTGCCGGCCCGCGCGGGGCCGGGGGCGAGGCCGAGGAGGGTGCCCGCCGCGGCGCTCGCGGCGAGGAACCCCCGGCGGGAGAGGGCGGAATGGTCGGGCTGCGCGTGCATGCGGCCGCTCCTTCGCGGTGGGGCGGGAAGGGGCCGGGGCGGGCGAGCGCACCCCGGGGCGGGGGTGCGCCGCCGGCCGCCCCGGCCGGTTCGGGGCGGGGCGGGGCGGGTCAGCAGAGGCGGCCGGCGCCCGCCCGGGCGTCGACGATGCCCGGGACGGCCTTCGCCGGGTCGACGTCCGCGCGCAGGGCCGGCGTCCAGCCGGCGCCCGACTGGAGCGTCTCGCCGGGGATCTCCGCGTTGTGCACGGCGATCAGGTCGACCGCCTTGCCGTTGACCATGTTGGAACCCGCGGTCACGGGCGACTCGTTCCACTTCTTGAGGATCTTCGCCGGGCTGATGCCCTGGGCCAGCGTGAACGCGTTGTGCTCGGCGACGAGCCGGGACTCCTTGCCGATGCCGTAGACGTAGCCCCACTTCTGGCCCTTGGTGACCACGAAGTGGTTGTTGTACGAGTCGACCTGTCCGAACCGCACTCGGGGCGCCCGCTCGACGATGCCCTCGAAACGGTTGTGGTGCAGCGTGACCTTGAGCTTGCCCGTGTCGTCGGCGGTGGCGCTGTCGCTGTTGCCGATCAGCATGGTCTTGTCGTGGTCCTTGAAGGAGTTCCAGGACACGGTGACGTGGTTCGAGCCGCGCACGACGTCGAGCAGCCCGTCGTGCTGCTGGTAGGTCTTGCCGAAGTAGGACGGCAGCGCGCTGTCGGGGTAGCGGCCGTCGGTCAGCGTGTTGTGGTCGACCCACACGTGGGTGGAGCCGTAGACCACGATCCCGTCGTACTCGCTGTTCCAGGCGCCGGTCTTGTTGTCGTCGGTGGGGTCCCACTGCGGGAAGCAGTCGACCGGGGCCTCGAAGGCGAGGTTGCGGACGATGACGTTGTCCACGCCCTTGATCTGCAGACTGCCGCCGCGGATGCCGGAGCCCTTCCCCACGCCCACGCTGGTGGTGTCGGCGGGCACGCTCGCCTTGATGGTCTTGTCCTGCGCGGCGGCGGACGCGGCCCGCAGGTCCTCCTGCTCGCCGCTGACCGGCTTGTCGTGGCCCCAGACGGCGGGGTCGTAGGCGGCGAGGTACTTCCGGAAGTCGTACCCCTCGGCCGCGAACGCGTCGCAGCCCTGGGAGACGGCGTCGATGACGCCCTTGACCTTGATGATCCTGGGCGCGGTCCCGCCGTCCTTCAGGGCGGCCCGGAACTGATCCCAGGTGGTGACGGTGTAGACGTGCTGGGCGTCGGCCGTCGCCCCGCCGGTGGTGCCGGTGCCGTGGGAGCCCCATCCGTCGCCGGTGCCGAGGGTCTGGCGCGCGATGTCCCGGGGCTGGGCCTGGGCGCCGGTGCCGCTCAGGGACAGCACGAGCGCGGTGCAGCCGATGAGCAGGGCGGCTCTCGCAATGGCATGATCATGACACTTCCGTGCGTTCATGGTGCGGCTCTCTTCCTTCTTCGTCGGGGGGTGTTACGCGGCGGCTTCCGGCCAGGTGATCCAGGACTCCGGAATCCGCTCGTCCAGCCGGCGCACGTCCCGCGGCCCGAGCACCCGGGTGCGCAGCAGCTCCCGCGCCACGAGCCGGGCCACCTCGATGGCCCCGGGCGGGTTGAAGTGCGTGTTGTCCTGCTCGGTCGCCGTCCAGTTGAAGTACTTCTTGGTCTCCTCGACCCCGAGCCGCTGCCACAGGGCGAGCGACAGCGCCTGGATGTCGAGCAGCGCGACCCGCTCCTCGGCGGCGAGGGCACGCATCGCCGCCGGGTATTCGCCGTGCGTCGGCAGGGCCTTCCCGGCGGCGTCGAACCGCCGGCGCTCCACGGAGGTGGCGAGCACGGGCCGCGCCCCACGCGCCCGGGCGCCGCCGAGGTACATCCGCAGATACTCCTGATACGTCGACCAGGGCTCGGTGTACCGGGTGGGGTCCTCCGCCTTCTCGTCGTTGTGGGCGAACTGGACCAGGAGGAAGTCCCCGGGCCGGATGACGGACAGGATCCCCTTCAGCCGCCCCTCGTCGACGAAGCTCTTCGAACTCCGCCCGTTCACGGCGTGATTGGAGACGGCGAGCCGGGAGCCGTGCAGAAAGAACGGAACAGCCATTCCCCACCCGGTCTCTGGCGCGGCATCGGCGTACTTCTGCGCGGCGGTGGAATCACCGGCGATGTAGAGGGTGGGAGTGCGACGAACGCCGGCGTGAGCAGTGCCGGACACGGAGAACGCCAACGGCACGGCGGCCGCGGCGACAGCGACCTGTCTACGACTGATAGACACGCGGAGTCCCTTTCAAATGGGGGTGTGGGTAACTCAGCTGGGGGCGCGGGGCTGTATCGATATGCGGCTCCGCCGCGTGGGTGCGAACAACCACGGGCGGCCCGCACCCTGAAAACCACGGGCCGCCCCACGGCGATATCCAGAACTAGCCGTTCTGCTGGTTCCACTCCTCCTGAGCCGCATTCAGCTGCTCAGCCATCGTGTCCAGGAATTCCTTCGCACTCATCTTCCCGAGCAGCACCTTCTGGAAGTTCGGCTCGTTGTCCGCCTTGGAAATCGTGTTCCAGTCCGGCAGGTAGTACGGCAGCTGCACGATCGTCGTCGACCCGTCCGACAACGCGTCGGCGGCGAGCTTCGTGGGCTCGGCCTTCGAGATCCACGCGTCCTTCGCCGCGTCCGTGTTCGACGGCACCTGTCCCGCCGCCTCGTTGAACTTCGAGTTCTCCGCCCTGGACGTGGCGAACTCGATGAACTTCCAGGCGGCGTCCTTGTTCTTGCCGCTCTTGAACAGGCCCAGCCCGTCCACGGGGTTGGACACCTGCACCCGCTTGCCGCCGGCACCGATCGGCTGCGGAATGCCGCGGAACTTCTCGACGCCGAGCGCCTTCACGTGGTCCTGGTACGACCCGAGGTTGTGGTTCAGCATTCCGATCGTGCCGGAGTCCCACTGCGCGACCATCTTGGTGAAGTCGTTGTTGAGGTCGGCGGCCGGAGTGACCTTCTTGTACAGCGCCGCGTACTTCTCCAGCGCCGCCACGTTCTTGGGGTCGTTGACCGTGGTCTTGTCACCGCTGGAGTCCCAGAACGACGTGATGCCGGACTGCCCGTACATGGCGTCCAGCGCCTGGGCGATGGAACCCGCACCACCGCGAATGGTGTAGCCGAACTCGTTCTTGCCCGCGTTCGTCAGCTTCTTCGCGGCCGCGTAGAACCGGTCCCACGTCGTGGGCTCCTGGAGCCCCGCCTTCTTGAACAGGTCGGTGCGGTAGTACAGCACACCGTTGTTCGCGGAGGTCGGGATCGAGTACAGCTTGTCGTCACCGCCGCCGGCGGCCTTCAGCGACTCGACCATGTCCTTGTTGAGCTTGCCGTTCAGCGACGACTTGCCGAGCCGGTCGTCGAGCGGCTCCAGCGCGCCCTGTGCGGCGAATCCCGCGAGCATCGCCGCGCCCACGCCGCCGACGTCCGGCAGGCCGCCGCCGCGGAGGGCGGTGTCGACCTTCGACTGGTACTCGGTCGAGGCGATCCCGACGTAGTCGACCTCGATGTCGGGGTTGGCCTTCTCGAAGTCGGCGATGACCTCCTTCCAGATCTCGGTGCGGACACCGCCGTTGTTGTCCCAGAAGACGATCTTGCCCTTGCCGCTTCCGTCGGCGCCCTTGTCGCCGCCCGCTCCGCTGCCGTCGTCGCCGCAGGCGGTCGCGGTCAGCGCGAGCACGGCCCCCAGGGCGACGGCGGCCGAGGCCCGGCGCCCGCCTCTGCTGCTGGTGCGATTGCTGATCTTCATTGGTCGGCTCTCTTCTTCTGGATCCTGCGGAACTTGAGGGTGTGGAGGGTCAGTGGCGGGTGTGCGGCGCCCAGCCGTCGATGCCCTCCAGGTAGGCGGTGACGGTGTGGGAGCGCGCGTCCCGGTCGCTCATCTGTGGACGGTCGGCGGTGACCGTCGCGCCCGGGCCGTAGTTGCGGTGTTCGGTGAACCGTGCGTCCTTCCACGAGAACCCGCTCATATCGGTCCACGGCGAGGACTTGACCGCGGCGGGCAGCCGGGTGTCCCTAATCAGCACCTGGGCGACCGCGTCCGGCTCACCGCCCGGGTGCCAGGGCCGGCCGAGGTGGTAGGTCCCGGCGGGGGCGTCGCTGACGATCTTCGACCTGGTGATCAGGAACCCGTACGGGTTGCCCTTCCACGTCGACGCCGCCGTGATGTAGCCGTTGTTCGAGTCGGAGCCGCGGCTCAGCGCCCGGATGACCGACCGCTCGATCACCGTCGTGGCCCGTCCGTAGACGAAGTCGACGTCGCCCTCGATGTAGGAGTCGCGGACGTAGACCCGGCTGACGGTGGTCAGCTTGGGGCTGTCGGTCATCAGGGTGTCCTGGTTGCCCAGGAACGCGGTGTCCTCGAAGACGATCCGGTCGCCGGTCGTCTTCATCGCCAGGGCCTGCTCGCCCTTCAGCTCGTGCGCGGCCTCGTCGAAGTCGTTGCTGAAGGTGAGGTTGCGTGCGGTGACGTCGTTCGCGGCGATCCGGACGGTGGCGCTGCCCGTCGACCCCCCGTACTCGGCGGGCGTGTCGAAGACGATGACGGTGTCGGAGCGGTCGCGTCCGGTCCCCCGCAGCAGGATGTTCGGCTTGCTCGCGGGGATGAACACCTTCTCGCGGTAGGTGCCCGGCGCGACGGCGATGGTGATCGGGGTGTCGTTGCCCTCGGGGACGGCGTCCACGGCGGCCTGCACGGTCGGGTGGTCGCCCGGGACGTGCAGGGTGACCGGCCCGCCGATCCGCTGCTGCGGCCCGGAGAACCGCTTCACCAGCGCGGGCACCGCCGCGGCCGGGTCGAGCCGGTAGGCGTAGAACTCCCGCGGGTCGAACGCCGTGCCCCACGCGTCGTGCCGGCCCGTCGTGTTGCGCAGGATCGACCCGCGCTGCACCAGCTCCGCCGTCGCGTCGGCCTGGTACGGGTGCTGGACGCCGTCGTAGAAGCTGTTCTCGATGACCATCTTCGTCCTGCCGCGCGACCAGTTGCCGTACGTCCAGACCGGGTCGCCGTCGGACAGCTGCGCGGACAGGTAGTTGTTGTAGAGGTGCGCGTAGGCGCAGTTGTCGGCGGACGGGTTGCGCTGCTTGGTGGCGCGGAACCAGTTGTGGTCGACGGTGATCTGCGTCGTGACGTTCGGGGTCCAGCCGATGCCGAAGGTCTTGTTGTTGTCGGTGAACTGGTTGTAGGAGACGGTGACGTACTCGCTGTCCTTGCGGATGTCGAGCTGCCCGTCGCAGATCCGCGAGAACCGTATGTGGTCGATCCACACGTGGTGGGCGGTGTCCAGGCGGATGCCGTCGTAGTCGGTGTCTTTGCAGTCCCAGTTGCCGTCGATGGCCGTGTCGCGGATGGTCAGGTTGCGGATGACGACGTTGTGCGTGCCGGGGTCGAGGGTGAAGCCGCCGTGCACGATCTCGGCGGTGTCGCTCACGCCGATGATGGTCTTGTCCGAGGCGACGGCTATCTCCCTGCCGAAGGGCTCCATCTCCAAGGCGCCCTTGACGCGGATGACGTACGGCTCCTCGGCCGCCGCGTACTTCGCGAGTGCGGCCTGGTCGGTGACGGTGACGACCTTGCCGCCCGCCCCGCCGGTGGTGCCGCCGGCGAGGGAGGCGAAACCGTGCGGCCGGTCGGTCCAGCGGTCCGCCGCGGGCCCGGGTTTCGCCGGGGTCCCGGGTTTCGCCGGGGGCGCCGCGTGGGCGTCCCCCATCGCCCCGAGGCCCAGCGCGGCGACGAGGCCGAGCACGGCGGCGAGGGCCGTGCGCGGCCGACCCGGTCTCGACAAGCGCTTGCTACGGCGGAAGTGCGTCATTGCGGCTCCCAACAGGCTGACGACAGGGGTGTGTTACGAGGCGCTGATCCGGAAGCGGGTGAAGGCCGCCGCTCCGGCGTGCCCCTGGCCGGCGGGCGCGAGGGCGAACAGGCCGAGCAGGGCGCCGACCCAGCGCCACGGGGTGGCGGCGAAGACGGGACCGGACGGCCGGAAGCCGTCGCCGACGTCGGCGGAGAAGCGGCAGCGCGCCCCCGCGCCGATCTCGATCCGCAGCCGGGCCCGGCCCTCGGGGGCGAGCCGGGGGTGGGCGGCGTCGCGTTCCCCCTCCGCCACGGCCTCGGCGAACCGGTGCACGAGGTGGACCGTGCCGTCCGTGCCGCGCTGGAGTCCGATCCAGCCGAACGCGTCCCCGAGGACCGCGAGTCCGGCCCGGGCCCCGGGCTCGTCGCTGTCGAGGCGCAGCTCCACTTCGGCGGTACAGGGTGCGCCGGGCAGCCGCTGGGTCAGCACATGGGGCAGTTTTCGCAGGTCGCGAGCGTTCTGCGAGCGTACGCAGGTCAGCCGCAGTCCGTCTCCGGAGTGCTGGGTGGCCCAGCCGTCGCCCGGGTTGGCCGTCCACTGCCACTGCCGGCCGTATCGTCCGCCGGGGAAGTCGTCGTCGGCGGCGGGCGCGGCGGGCGGTTGCGGCGGCAGGTCGGGGCGTCGGTGTCCGGCGACGGGCGCACCGTCGTCCCCGAGCACCGGCCATTCGTCCGGGCCCCAGCTCATGGGCTGGAGGTGGACGACCCGGCCGTAGGCGCCGCGCTGCTGGAAGTGCAGGAACCAGTCCTCGCCGGACGGAGTACGCACCCAGGCTCCCTGGTGGGGGCCGTTGACGTCGGTGTCCTTCTGCTCCAGGACGATCCGCTCCTCGTACGGCCCGAAGAAGCCGCGCGAGCGGAAGGCGCCCTGCCAGCCGGTCTCCACACCCCCGGCGGGGGCGAGGATCCAGAACCAGCCGCCGTGCCGGTGGAGCTTGGGGCCTTCGAGGGTGAACCAGCCGGGTATGCGGTCCCCGTCGACGATCACCTTGCCCTCGTCGAGGAGGCCGGTGCCGTCGGGGCGCATCCGGTGGCCGGTGAGGCGGTTCTTGACGCCGGAGCGGGACTTGGCCCAGGCGTGGACCAGGTAGGCCTCACCGGTCTCCTCGTCCCACAGGGGGCACGGGTCGATCAGGCCCTTGCCCGCCTTCAGCAGGTGCGGGCGGGTCCAGGGGCCGCGGACCGCCGGGGCGTTGACCTGGAAGATGCCCTGGTCGGGATCGCCCCAGAAGATCCAGAAGCGTTCGTCGTGATACCTGAGGGACGGGGCCCAGACGCCGCAGTCGTGTCGGGGCGCCGCGAACTCCTCGGCCGGTTCCAGGCGTTCCAGGGCGTGGCCGACCAGGGTCCAGTTGACGAGGTCCCGGGAGTGCAGCAGCGGCAGGCCGGGGACGCGGCCGAAGCTGGAGGCGGTCAGGTAGAAGTCGTCGCCGACGCGGACGACGTCCGGGTCGGACCAGTCGGCGTCGAGGACCGGGTTGCGGTAGGTCTCGGAGGTCACGGGCTCACCGCCTTGCGGACGAGGGACGCCGCGGCGTCGCGGTCGAGACGGCCGTCGGCGACGACGGTGACCACCCGGCGCACGACGGTCTCGCCCGGCGGGACCGGCACCCGTTCGTCGTACGCCAGGGAGGAGCCGACGCCCGGGTACTCCTCGGTGCGCACGAACCACGGGTCGCGGCGGGTCCGTTCGGTGGCGCCGGCGAAGACCAGCGTCCAAGTGGCGCCCCGCAGGGCGAGCCAGTCGGCGGGGTGGCCGTGGACCTTCTCCTCGCCGTCGGCGGCGGCCGTGAAGACCTCCGGCGCACAGGGCTCCTTGCGGGCCCGCCAGAAGAAGCCCCCGTAGGCGGCGCCCGGGCGCCCGTTGGTCGCGGGGCTGCCGATCGACAGCGGGTTCCCGGTGACGTTGGTGAGGGAGAACGTCAGGTCCAGCGCCCAGGCCCGGCCGGTGAGTTCGGTGGCCGCGACCGTCCGGCGTTCGCGCAGCAGCTCGCCGCCCGCGCTCACCCAGCGCAGCTCCTCCACGAAGCCGTCCGGGTCGCGCAGCTGGAAGGCGATGTGCCGCTGCGCGCCGTGGTTGTCGAGCTCGGTGGGGCCCTGGTCGCGGACGTAGGTGCGCCCGCCCCAGAAGTTGAACCCCTCGACGTCGGGAACGGCGACACCGACGCCGAGGTGGTGTGCGTGGTCGGCCGGGGCGAGTTCGGTCACGGCCGTGCCGGCCAGGGTGGTGACGGGGTGCAGATAGGGGCGCGGGGAGAGCCGGGCCGGCAGCTCGGGCCGGGTGACGTACCGGCCGACCGGCCGGCCCGCGACGCGCAGGACCGTGGTGTCGTTGCTGGTCATCGGGTGCTCACCTCGTTCGACGGGGGCGCCCAGGGGGCACCGAGCTCGGAGTAGAGGGAGAGGGTGTCGGCGGCGGCCGCGACGAGTCCGTCGATGCCCGGCACGACCCGGCGGTTCTCGCCGGGGACGTGGTGCCAGGCGGTGTCCGGCAGCGGTGCCGGGTCGGGAGCGGTCCGGATGGCTTCCACGACCTTCATGAAGGCGCCGGTCTCGTCCGGCGGGACGAGCAGGTCCACGCCGGTGGTGAGGTGGTCGACGAGGTTCTCCAGCAGGTCGGTGCGGCCGTGCTCGGACTCCTCCGGGCCGTGCCCCGCGCGCTGGAGCAGCACCCGGTCCTGCTTGTACCAGAAGGTGATCCGGCCGCTGCTGCCGTGCACCAGCACGTACGGCTCGTCCGCCTGTTCGGCGCACAGCGTCGCGGCGACGGTGACCTGGTGGCCCTGCGAGGTGGTGATCCGGACGCAGGAGGTGTCGTCGGACTCGATGGCGTTGGCGCGCAGCAGCTCGGTCTCGATGCCGGCGACGTCCTCGGCGCGGGTGCTGCCGCCCAGGGCGAGGGCGGTGGCGACGGCGTGGGCGAGGGGGTTGGTCAGTGCTCCGTCGATCACCTCGACGCCGTTCAGCCGCCGTTTGCCCGCCCAGGGCGCCCGCCGGAAGTAGTCCTCGTCGCGCACCCAGGCACCGGCGCCGCCGAGCCCGACGAGCTTGCCGATCGCGCCCTTCTCGATCAGCTCGCGGACGGCCGTCAGGGCGTGCGAGCCCAGCGACTGGAAGCCGATCTGGCAGACGACCCCGGCAGCGGCGACCCCGTCGGCCATCCGGCGGAACTCGGCGTAGGAGGGGGCGGGCGGCTTCTCCAGGAGGAGGTGCACCCCCCGTTCGGCCGCCGTGAGCGCGAGGTCGGTGTGGGTCGGGATCGGGGTGCAGATCACCGCGACCCGGGCGCCGGTGGCGTCCAGCAGGGCGCCGAAGTCGGCGGACTGCTCAGGAGTGCCCAGGTCGCCCAGTTCCTCCTCGGTCAGCGGTGTCAGCTCGCAGATCCCGACGAGCCGGACGATGCCCTTCTTCTGCAGGCGGCGGATGTTCTCGACGTGCCAGCGGCCGTGCCCACGGGCCCCGGCGAGGACGATGGGCAGGGGCGTGCTCGGGCGATCGCTCAGGGGTTCGCTCATGCGGTCGATCATGCGACCGGTCATGGGATCCTCCCCGCACCCGCGCCGCGGGCCACCGCTCGGTCGGCCTCCTCGGCGCTGTCGATCCGCCCGTGCAGGGTGGGCGTCCAGCCGACGTCGGCCGTCAGATCGCGCTCGCTGCCCGAGTTGTAGGCATTGTGGATGGCGAGCAGGTCGACCGGGAAGCCGTTGAAGAGCGTGCCGCTCTGGTGCAGGGCGCTGCCGTTCCAGCTCTTGACCAGGTCGGCGACTTCCACGTGGCCGGGCGCGTGGAAGGCGTTGTTCTCGGCGTGCATCCTCGACTCGGTGGAGACGCCGAGGGAGTAGCGGTAGTCGTCGCCGGTGACGTCGTAGCGGTTGTTGTACACGTGGACCTGGCCGAAGCGGACGCGTGGGGCGCGCTGGACGACGGACTCGAAGGCGTTGTGGTGCAGGGTGACGCGGAGCTTGCCGCGGTCGCCGGTGGCGGTGTCTCCGTTGCCGATGAGCATCGCCTTGTCGTGGCCGGCGAAGCGGCTCCAGGAGACGGTGACCAGGTCGGAGCCGTTGGTCATGTCCAGCAAGCCGTCGTGGCGCAGGTAGTTGCGGGCGAAGTGGGTGGGTTCCTTCGCGTCGGGATGGCCCTTGTCGCTCAGGGTCACGTGGTCCACCCACACATGGGTGGCGCCGGTCAGCCAGATGTTGTCGTAGGCCGTCTTCCAGTCGCCGAGGCCGCCGGCGTTGGGCTGCCAGGCGGGGAAGCAGTCGTAGGCGTCGCGCACGTCGAGGTTGCGGATGATCACGTTGTCCGCGTTCCTCACCGTCAGGCTCGCGCCCTTCAGGACGGCCGAGTCGCCGAGGCCGACGAGGGTGGTGTTCGAGCCGACGGGCAGCACGATCCGCTCGGCCTGCCGGGCGGCGGAGGCCTGGCGGGCCTCCTCCTGGGGGCCGCTGGGCTTGGCGGAGCCCCAGGTGCGGGGGTCGTAGGCGGCGAGGTATTTCTTCAGGGCGTAGCCGCCGGTGGCGTAGTCGGCGCAGTCCAGCCGGTCGCCGTCGTCGTCGGTGTTGGCGTCGATCGTCCCGGCGATTCTGATGATCTTCGGGGTGTCGCTGCCACCGTCGAGGGCCCGGACCAGTCCGGCCCGGTCGGTGACCGTGTACACGTGGTCGGTGTCGGCCGCCGCGCCTCCGGTGGTGCCCGCCCCCTCGGCGGCCCAGCCGTCGTTCGCGGGGAGGGTGTCGCGGCCGATGTCCCGGGCCTCGGCGTGCGCGGGCACGCAGAGCACCCCCAACAGCCCGGCCGCGACGGCCAGTTGCCTGCCCCTCATCCCTTCACCGCCCCCGCGCTGAACCCGGTGATCAGCCACTTCTGGATGAAGGCGAACACGATCACCACCGGCACGGCCGCGATGATGCCGCCCGCGGCGAGCGCGCCCAGGTCGACGCTGTCCGCGCTCATCAGGGAGTTGAGGCCGACGGGGATCGTCTGCTTGTCCTGGTTGTTCAGGAACATCAGGGCGAACAGGAAGTGGTTCCAGGAGTGGACGAAGGCGAACGAGCCGACGGCGATCAGACCGGGCCGCAGCAACGGCAGCACCACGATCCGAAAGGCCGTCATGCGGTTGCAGCCGTCCACCCAGGCCGCCTCCTCCAGGGAGTACGGCACGTTCTTGATGAAGTTGCTGATGAGGATCATCGACAGCGGCAGCTGGAAGACCGTCTCGGCGAGGATGACGCTGCCGAGCGAGTTGATCATCTGCAGTTCGGCGAAGATCTCGAACAGCGGCACCAGCAGGAGCGCGCCCGGCACGAACTGGGAGCAGAGCAGGGCCAGCATGAACGCCCGCTTGACCTTGAAGTCGAACCGCGCGAGGGCGTAACCGCCGGCCAGCGCGACGAGCGTCGTCATGAGCAGCGTGGCGACGCCGACGAGCACGCTGTTGCCGAAGTAGGTGCCGAAGCTGCGCTCCGTCCAGACCTTCTCGAAGTGGTCGAAGGTCATCGGCCAGGGCACGAGCGAGGTCGAGCCGGCCGGGCGCAGCGAGAAGAGCAGGATCCAGTAGAAGGGGACGAGGGTGAAGAGGAGGTAGATGCCCAGGGGCAGGTAGATCTGCCAGCGGGGCGCCTCGTCCCAGGCGCGGTGGCCCTTGGCGGGGCGGGGCGGTTCGGGGGTGGCGTGCACGGGGGCGGGCACGGCCTTGGTGGCTTCCTTGACGCTCACTTGCTCTCGCCTCCGAACTTGCTCAGCCGCAGGTAGACCATCGAGCAGAAGAGCAGGATCACGAACGCCACCGTGGTCAGGGCCGACGCGTAGCCGAAGTTGTGGGCGTCGACGGATGTGTTGGCGATGTACAGCGGCAGCGTGGTCGTCTCGCCCGCGGGGCCGCCGCCGGTCAGGGTGTAGAGCAGGTCGACGTTGTTGAACTCCCAGACCGCGCGCAGCAGCGTGGACAGGATGATGGCGTCCTTCAGGTGCGGCAGCGTGATGTGCCAGAACTGCTTGATGCGGCTGGCGCCGTCGACCTCGGCGGCCTCGTACAGGTCCTTCGAGACGGACTGGAGGTCGGCGAGGATGAGGATCGCGAAGAACGGCACCCCGCGCCACAGGTCGGCCACGACCGCCGCCGGGAACACCGTGGAGGTGTCCGACAGCCAGCTCGTGCCGTAGGAGCCGATGCCCATGTCGGCGAGGTAACGGGTGATGCCCGTCTGGGAGTTGTAGAGCAGCACCCAGATCGCGGAGGTCAGCACGCCGGAGACGGCCCACGGGGAGAAGACCAGGGCGCGTCCCAGGCCCCGGCCCACGAAGGTCTGGTTGACGATCAGGGCGAGCGCGAGACCGAACAGCAGCTGGAGTCCGACCTCGACGACGACCCACTTGGCGCTGAAGACCAGGGTGTCCCAGAAGACGGGATCCTTGGTGAAGGCGTGGACGAAGTTGTCGAAGCCCGCGTAGCCGTTGCGCCATGGCTTGGTGGGGTTGTAGTTCTGCAGGCTGTAGTAGAAGACGCTGATGACCGGGTAGGCGATGAAGCCCAGCATCAGCAGGGCGGCCGGTGCGATCAGCAGGTACGGGAGCCTGCGCGGCGTGGCGGAGGCCCGGCGCCGCCGGGGTGGCGCGGGCGGTTTCGCCACGGCTGCGGCTTGGGCCATGACTGTTCTCCGTTCTCAGTACGTCGTGGTACGTCGTGCATCGGTGCGTGCGCGGGAAGCGCTTTCTCCCCGGGCAGGGTCGTGCCGGGTCGTGCTGCGGAGCACGGTGGTGCCGTCGTGCGGTGGCGCTTGGCTCGTGCAGTGGCTCGTGCAGTGGCGCTTGGCTCGTGCGGTGGCTCAGCTCGCGTACGGGTCGGCGACCCGGCCCGGACGGGCGAGGAACCCGAAGTCGCAGCCGGTGTCGGCCTGCGTGATCTGCTCGTTGTAGAGCGCGCCGTAGCCGCGCTCGTACCGGGCGGGCGGCGGCGTCCAGTCGGCCCTGCGCCGCTCCAGCTCCTCGTCGTCGACGTTGAGTTGGAGGGTCCGGGCCTCGACGTCCAGGGTGATCGAGTCACCGCTGCGGACCAGGGCAAGCGGTCCGCCGACGTACGACTCGGGCGCGATGTGCAGGGCGCACGCGCCGTAGCTCGTGCCGCTCATCCGGGCGTCGGAGATCCGGACCATGTCCCGTACGCCCTGCCTCAGCAGGCGGTCGGGGATCGGCAGCATGCCGTACTCGGGCATGCCCGGGCCGCCCTTGGGGCCGGAGTTGCGCAGCACCAGGACGCTGTCCGCGGTGATCCCCAACTCCGGGTCGTTGATGGTGCGCTGCATGGTCTTGTAGTCGTCGAAGACGACCGCCGGGCCGGTGTGCTTGAGCAGGTGCGGCTCGGCGGCGATGTGCTTGATGACCGCGCCGTCGGGGCAGAGGTTGCCGCGCAGTACGGCGACCCCGCCCTCGGCGGCGACCGGGTTCTCGCGGGTGCGGATCACGTCGTCGTCGTGGACGACGGCGTCCCCGATCTGCACTCCCAGGGTTCCGTTGACGGTGGGCCGGTCCAGGTGCAGCAGGTCGGTGATCCGCGAGAGGAAGGCGGGCAGACCGCCGGCGAAGTGGAAGTCCTCCATGAGGTACGTCTGTCCGCCGGGCCGGACGTTGGCGAGCACCGGCACCGTGCGGGCGATGCGGTCGAAGTCGTCGAGGGTGAGCTCGACCCGGCAGCGCCCCGCCATCGCGATGAGGTGGATGACGGCGTTGGTGGAGCCGCCGAGCCCGAGCACCGTGGTGACGGCGTCCTCGAACGCCTCGCGGGTGAGGATCCGGGACGGCTTGAGCGCGGTCCAGGCGAGCTCCACGGCACGGCGCCCGGAGGCGGCGGCCATCCGCTCGTGCCCGGAGTCGACGGCGGGGATCGAGGAGGCGCCCGGCAGCGTCATGCCGAGGGCCTCCGCCGCCGCGGTCATGGTCGATGCGGTCCCCATGGTCATGCAGTGACCGGGCGACCGGGCCAGCCCGCCCTGCAAATCCCGCAGTTCACAGTCGGTCAGGTTGCCGGCGCGGTGCTCGTCCCAGTACTTCCACATGTCGGTGCCGGACCCGAGGGTCTCGCCGCGCCAGTGGCCCGGCAGCATCGGCCCCGCGGGCACGAAGAGGGACGGCACGTCGGCCGAGGCCGCGCCCATGAGCAGCGCGGGCGTCGACTTGTCGCAGCCGCCGAGCAGCACCGCCGCGTCGATCGGATACGACCGCAGCAGCTCCTCCGTCTCCATCGCGAGCAGGTTGCGGTAGAGCATCGGGGTCGGCTTCTGGTACGTCTCGGAGAGCGTGGCGACCGGGAACTCCAGCGGGAAGCCGCCGGCCTGCCACACCCCCCGCTTGACCGCCTCGGCCCGCTCACGCAGGTGGACGTGGCAGGGGTTGATGTCGGACCAGGTGTTCAGGACGGCGATCACCGGGCGGCCCCGGTACTCCTCCGCCTCGTAACCGAGCTGGCGCATCCGGGCGTTGTGCGACCAGGTGCGCAGCTGCCCCTCGACGCCGTACCACTGATGGCTCCTGAGCTCCTCGGGACGCAGCCTGCCGGTCATATCGACCACCCCGCGGCGATCGCGGCGACCTCGGCCCGCCCGTTCTCGGGCAGCGGCTTGCTCGGCGGGCGCACCTCGCGGCGGCACAGCCCGAGGGAGGCGAGGGCCTCCTTGACGACGGTGACGTTGTCGGCGGAGCCGTTGGCCGCGCGCAGTTCCTCGAAGCGGCGGATCTGCTCCCAGACCTTCATCGCGGCCCGGTAGTCCCCGGAGCGCAGCGCCTCGATCATGTTCAGCGAGACGGCCGGGGCGACGTTCACCAGCCCCGACGTGAAGCCGGTGGCACCGGCGGAGAAGTAGGAGGGGGCGTACGGCTCGGCGAGTCCCGCGACCCACACGAACCGTTCCAGACCCGCGTCCCGGGCGAACGCGGCGAACCTGGCCGCGTCGGGGACGGCGTACTTCACGCCGATGACGTTCGGGCAGCTGTCGGCGAGTTCGGCGAGCCGGGCGCCGGTGAGCTGCGCGTTGCGGATGTACGGCACGACGCCCAGCTCGGGCACGGCCTCGGCGACGGCACGGTGGTAGTCGACCCAGCCGGCCTGCGAGACGTAGGGGTGGACGGGCTGGTGGACCATCACCATCTGGGCGCCGAGCTCCCGGGCGTGCCGGGCGGAGGCTACTGCGGTCGGGATGTCGTGCCCGACGCCGACCAGGATCACTGCCCGCTCCCCGGCCTCGTCGATCGTCAGCTCGGTGACGAGCCGGCGCTCTTCGGGGGTCAGGGCGTAGAACTCGCCGGTGTTGCCGTTCGGGGTGAGGGTCGTGATGCCGCCGTCGAGCAGGCGGCGCAGCAGGGCCCGGTGGGTGTCCTGCGCGACGGAG
Source organism: Streptomyces collinus (assembly GCF_031348265.1). NCBI lineage: Bacteria > Bacillati > Actinomycetota > Actinomycetes > Kitasatosporales > Streptomycetaceae > Streptomyces > Streptomyces collinus. Next base: position 2,055,231 of record NZ_CP133771.1, read on the forward strand.
CCGTCCTCGGCGAACGGGGTCACCGGGATCGCCACCACGTCGGCCAGGGCCGCCCGCTGGGTCTCGAACGCCACGCTGCTCATTCCTGACCTTCCTGTTCCAGTCCTGCCTGGGGGAAAGCGCGCTGCACGAAGGAGGCGATGTGGGCGTGCAGGGCACGCGCCGCGCCGTCGGCGTCACCGTCGAGCGCGAGCCGCAGGATCTCCCGGTGCTCGCCGGCCTCCCGCTCCCAGGAGGGGGAGGCGGCCCAGGCGACGGCAGAGACCAGGGCGGCCTGGTCGCGGACCTCGTCGAGCATCCGGCCGAGCAGCGGGTTGCCGCACGGCAGGTACAGGGCGCGGTGGAACTCCCGGTTGGCGAGGGAGCGTTCGGCGGTGTCGGTGGCGGCGTCGGCCCGGGTCAGCGCCTCGCGGGCGACGTCCAGGGAGGCGCCGCGCTGCACGGCGCGCCGCAGCGCCTCCGGCTCCAGCAGCAGCCGCACGTCGTAGACCTCGCGCGCCATGTCCGCGTCCACCAGGCGCACGGTGACGCCCTTGTACTGGCTCATCACGACCAGCCCGGTCCCGGCGAGGGTCTTGAGCGCCTCGCGCACCGGGGTCTTCGACACGCCGAACTGCGCGGCGAGTTCGGTCTCGACCAGCGCCTGTCCCGGCGTCAACTGCCCGGTGAGGATGCGGTGTTTGATCCCCTCCAGCACGTACTGCGTGCGGGAGGGGATCGGCGTGGGCACAGAGGTCATGCGCGCCTCTCGGATCTCGCGTCTCGGTGGATCGCGTATCGGATCTCGCGTATCGCGTCTCATATATGACGTACGAAGTACGACGCGATGACGGTAGGAGGGCGCGTGGGCTTCGTCAATGCTTTCGGCAAAGAAACAGCAATCGCTTTCTACGGCTGGGGCGCCCACTCCGGGTCCCGCCCGCTGAGCCCCACCGACCGGGCCAGCAAGGACGCCTCCGGCCCGACGGGGACGACGGGCCCGAAGATGGCCCCGCGGTCGGGGTCGTCGACGGACGCCGCGAGGAAGTCGTGGCAGACCCGGAGCGCGGCCGGGTCGGGCTCGTAGCGCTGACCGGTGGCACGGGCGAGGTCCCAGCCGTGGACGACCAGTTCGTCGGTGGCGACCAGGCCCGCGATCTCGCCGGGCAGGTCGACGCCCCCGGCCCGGGTCATGCCCGTCCTGGCGGCCGGGTCGCGCCAGGCCCCGGCCAGTTCGGCGAGGACCTTGGGCAGCTCCTCGCGCCAGCCGGGCGCGAGGTCCGGGAGCCCGGACTGGGGGTTGGTGTCGGTGGTGAGGCCCAGCTCCTTGCGGCCGGCGTCGCGGAAGGCGACGGCCAGCCCCGCCAGGTGGCCGAGCAGGTGGCGCACCTCGTACTCGGGGCAGGGTGTGGGGCCGGACAGCTGCTCGTCGGTGACGCCGGCGACCAGCCGCGCCAGCTCCTCCGCCTGGGGTCCGAGGTCGAGGGTCGTTCCGGTCGTGTCGGTCATGCGGGCTCCTCAGCAGTGTGGTCCTGGGAGGTAGACCGACGCCGGCCGCGGAACTCATCGCCGGCCCGCCCCGAGGGGTCACTTCCAGGGAACCTGCCCGATCCGCTCCCCCGGTCCTTAGCCCCACGATGACCAGGCATGACGACCAAGACGACCTGGCCGCTCGTGCGCGTCCTGCGCGACCGCGACGCCGGACTCTGTCTCGCGGGCGTGGTGGTCTCCGGCTTCGGCACCTCCGCCCTGTGGCTGGCCTCGGGCGTGTGGGTCAAGGACCTCACCGGCTCCGACGGCCTGGCCGCGCTGTGCATGCTCGCCCTGTGGCTGCCGGCCCTGGCCGGGCCACTGCTGGGCACACTCGCCGACCGGGGCCGCCGCAAGCCGCTGCTGATCGGCGTGAACGTGCTGCTCGGGGCCCTCCTGCTCACCCTGGTGGGCGTCGTCGCCCCGGGCGACCTCTGGCTGCTGTACGGGGTGCTGTTCGTGTACGGGGCGGCGGGCGTCGTCCACGACGCGGCCGAGTCGGCGCTGGTCGCGACCGTCGTCGACCCGTCCCTGCTGGGCGACTTCAACGGCCTGCGCATGACGGCGGCCGAGGGCATGAAGCTGCTGGCCCCGCTGGCGGGCGCGGGCCTGTACGCGGCGTACGGCGGCGCGAGTGTCGCTCTCCTGGACGCGGCGACGTTCGTGCTGGCCGCAGGCCTGTACGCGGCGCTGCGCGGGCGGGAGGAGAAGCCGGCCCGGCCCCGGGACGGCCGTCCACGGCGGACCGCCGAGGGTGTCCGCCACCTGTGGGCGCACCCCGTGCTGCGCCCCCTGGTCCTGGCGGGCGGCGCCACCATGCTGTGCGCGGGCCTGAACGGCGCGCTGGTCTACGCCGTCGTCGACGGCCTCGGGCGCTCCCCCGCGTACGCCGGTGTCCTGTACGCCGTGCAGGGCGCCGGGTCGGTCGTGGTCGGGCTGCTGTCCGGCGCCGCCCTGCGCCGGCTGGGGGCGCGGCGCTTCGGGGCGTACGGCGTCGCCCTGCTGGCGCTCGCGGTGGCCCTGCGGGCGGTGCCGTCCGACCCGGTGGCGCTGGTGTGCAGCGCGGCGATCGGCGCGGGGCTGCCCGCCGTGCTGATCGCCACGCTGACGTCCGTGCAGCGCGAGACGCCCGGGGCGCTGCTGGGCCGGGTCACGGCCACCGCCCACACACTGGTGTACGCGCCGAACGTGGCCGGGCTGGCCGCCGGGGCGGCCCTGGTCGAGCCGGTGGGCCACCGGCCGGTGCTGGTGGCCCTGGGCGTGGCCCTGCTGGTGACGGCGGCGGCGCTGTGCGCTCCCCCGGCCGGGGCCGAAGCCGTCCCGCACCGGTGATGGCCACGGGCGGGGCACGTCGTCGTGGTGGGCGGAGGGCCCGCCGGTGTCACCACCGGTGCGGCCACTCAGCTGTGTCAGAGCCCGGCGAGGGCGGAGCGGACCGTGTCCAGGTCGCCGTCGGACGCCAGTCCGGCGTGATACAGCCGCAGTTCGGTCGCGCCCAGCCGCCGTGCCTCGGCGGCGTCGGCGGCGAGGGTGCCGGGGCTGCCGCCCATCCCCGAGACGACGGTGAAGTTGGCGGCGATGACGGCGCCCTCGCGCTCCTGCCGTGCGAACGGCGTCAGCGTGCCGGTGCCGCCCGCGCAGGGGACGACCACGCCGTCCGCGACGGACAGGATGTGCGCCGGGTCGACGCCGGGGTTGGCGCCGACGTGGTACGACACGGGGTCCGCGTGCAGCAGCACCCGGAAGCCGTCGGGAGCGGCCGCCCGGACCGCCGCGACGGCCTGTTCCTGGAGCGTGCGGGCGGTTTCGTCGCGGTACGCGCGCGTGGTGTTCGCGAAGGTCTCGCCGAGGAGTTTCTCGATGCCCGGCCAGGCTCCGTCGGAGGGCGCCCCCTGCCACACCGGCTCCAGCGCGGTCCGTACGGCGGCCGCCAGCCGGTCGGCGTCGAGGCCCTGCCGGCCATAGCCCTCCCGGCAGGACGGGCAGAAGCACAGCGCCATCAGATACTGCCCGGCGTCCCCGAGGCCGATGCCGCCGGTCTTGTCGTGGGCGTGCAGATGCTGCAGGCCGTACCAGCCGAGGGATTCCAGCTCGGTGCCGCGCGCCCCGGGCCGGACGGCGGCCTCGGCGGCCAGGTCGGTCAGGTAGGCGCGCGTGGCGGGCTGTGCGATGCAGGGCGCCCAGGGGTAGCGGTCGCCGTAGGCGTTGACGACCGAGGTGTCCGGGTGCTCGGCGCCCAGGCGGGAGTTGTGGGCGAGGACGACCCAGGTGTGTACGTCGAGACCGGCCTCGGCGAGCGCGGCGGCGGCCTCGCCGAAGGCGTCTCCGGGGGCCCAGGCGCCGGCCGCGTAGGGGCGCAGCTCGCGTCCGGCCCAGCGGTCGTCGGCCGGGTACAGCACGGCGGCGTGCTCGGCGGTGACGATGCGGTGGCGCGGGTGGCGGGGCGTGAGGGCGCGCGTGGAGTGGTAGGCGGCGGCGAGCGTCACCTGTGCCACGCCCAGCGCGGCGATGCGCGCGGGTGCCTCCGGGTCGCCGTTGACGTCCCAGGGGTAGACGAACGTCGACGCCTTCACTTGGCCTCCTCCAGCAGCGCGTGGCCCCGCTCGATCAGTTCGGCGAGCTGCTTCACATGATCCCCGCTCGGCTCGTGCAGCGGGGGCCGCACCTCCCCGACGTCGAGGCCGCGCAGCCGTACACCGGCCTTGACCAGGGCGACCGCGTAGCCGCGGCCCCGGTCGCGCAGTTCGACGAACGGGCGGTAGAAACCGTCCAGCAGCTTCGCCACGGTGGCGTCGTCGCCGGTCCGGAGGGCCTGGTGGAAGGCGAGGGCGATCTCCGGTGCGAAGCAGAACACGGCGGACGAGTAGAGCGTGACCCCGAGGGCGCGGTAGGCGAGCTGGGTCTGCTCGGCGGTGGGCAGGCCGTTGAAGTAGAGGAAGTCCCCCGGAGCCTCGGTGCGGACGGCGCTGACGACGCGCTGCATGAGGTCGAGGTCGCCGAGCCCGTCCTTCAGGCCGATGATCCCGTCCGTGCGGGCCAGGGCGACGACCGTCTGCGGGGTGAACACGGCGTTGTCGCGCTGGTAGACGATGACCGGCAGGGCGGTCGCGGCGGCGACCTCGCGGTAGTGCCGCAGCAGACCCTCCTGACCGGCGACGACGAGGTAGGGCGGCATGGCGAGCAGCCCGTCCGCGCCGGCGGCCTCGGCGAGGCGGGCGTAGCGCACGGCGAGCGCGGTGCCGTACCCGGCGCCGGCGACGACCGGCACACGCCCGTCGGCGGCCTCGACGGCGACCCGGACGCAGGCCTCGAACTCCTCGGGCGTCAGCGCGTGGAACTCGCCGGTGCCGCAGCAGGCGAACACGGCGGCGGCTCCGGCCTCCACCCCGCGCCGGACGTGCGTGCGGTAGGTGTCGAGGTCCACGGAGCCGTCGGGTCCGTAGGCGGTGACCGGGAAGAACAGCGGCCCGCTGGGGATGTCGAGTCGTGTGGCGAGAGGGGCTGGCGTCACAAGCTCTCCCGGTTCCATATTCATGATTGACGTCTATATTTCTGAACAACTCCACGCTAAGGCGCCGCCTAGGTGCCGGTCAAGCGCGCACACCCGCGACGCACCTGCGGATTCGCCCTCCCCGCGGCATACTTGACGGGCTCCGCCCCAGATCCTTAGCGTGTCCACGCATATGAATGTCGTGCGCTCATATGCACGCTGGCGATCAGTGCGCTGTGCGATCGGCACGGTTGGCGATCAAGGAGACCCGAGGATGCCCGCTCCCCGCACCGTCCTGCTCACCGGCGCCGCCGGCGGCCTCGGCAGCCTGATGCGGGACCTGCTCCCGGCATACGGCTACGAGCTGCGCCTGCTGGACCTGCGCCCGATCGAGGGCGAGCCCGACGCGATCGCCGCCGACCTGGCCGACCGGGACGCCGTGCGCGAGGCGGTCCGGGGCGTCGACGCGATCATCCACCTCGCAGGCATCTCCCTGGAAGCACCCTTCGAGAAGATCCTCAAGGCGAACATCGAGGGCACCTACCACCTCTACGAGGCCGCCCGCGAGGAGGGCGTCGGCCGGATCGTCTTCGCCTCCTCCAACCACGCCGTCGGCTACACCCCGCGCCCCCAGGGCGACGACCCGCTCATCCCCATCGACACCCCGCGCCGTCCGGACACCTTCTACGGCCTGTCCAAGTGCTTCGGCGAGGACCTCGCGCAGCTCTACTGGGACCGGCACGGCCTGGAGACGGTCTCGGTGCGCATCGGCTCCTGCTTCCCCGAGCCGACCAGCGTGCGCATGCTCTCGGTGTGGATGAGCCCCTCCGACGGCGCCCGTCTCTTCCACGCGGCCCTGACCGCCGAGCACGTCGGCCACACCGTCGTGCACGGCTCCTCCGCCAACACCCGGCTGTGGTGGGACCTCACCAGCGCCCGGGCGCTCGGCTACGAGCCGCAGGACGACTCCGAGCCGTACGCCGAGAAGCTCATCGCCGAGCAGGGCGAGCTGCAGGACGGCAACGAGGCGCACGCCTACCTCGGCGGCCAGTTCGTGACGGACCCGCCGATCTGGCCGTACTGACCGGAAACAGTCGTCACCAGGGCGGGCGGGCAGAGAACGGGCCCGCCCGCAGGCATGTCCGGGCACGTGCCGTGCCCTGGCCGGAGGCGCGGCAGCGCCACGCCCAGGGGCGCGGGGAAGTGCGCGACCAGCCACGACGCACCCGCGGCCGCCACATCACCGCACCACCCGAGCACAGGGGCACGTCCCGCCCGAACGGGCACACGCGGGCAGCATCGGGCGCGGATCAGGCCTGGTCACCACACCCCACCCGCTGTAGAACTTCCCTCAAGGCCCGACCGAGGGCCCGAACGGGCAGCACAGCAGGAAGGCGGGTGACGGCCATGAACAGGACCGCGGAAGAACGACAGCGCGACATCGTGCTGGCCGCGCGGCGCGACGGCTCGGTCGACGTCACCGCCCTCGCCGCGGAACTGGGCGTGGCCAAGGAGACCGTACGAAGGGACCTGCGCGTCCTGGAGGACCACGGCCTGCTCCGCCGCACCCACGGCGGCGCCTACCCCGTGGAGAGCGCCGGCTTCGAGACGACGCTCGCCTTCCGGGCCACCAGCCACGTCCCCGAGAAGCGCCGGGTCGCGGCCGCCGCGGCCGAGCTGCTCGGCGACGCCGAGACCGTCTTCGTCGACGAGGGCTACACCCCGCAGCTCATCGCCGAGGCACTCCCCCGGGACCGGCCGCTGACCGTGGTCACCGCGTCCCTGCCCGTCGCGGGCGCCCTCGCCGAGGCCGAGCACGTCTGCGTGCTGCTGCTCGGCGGCCGGGTGCGGCGCGGAACCCTCGCCACCGTCGACCACTGGACGACGAAGATGCTGTCCGGCTTCGTCGTCGACCTGGCGTTCATCGGCGCCAACGGCATCTCCCGCGAACACGGCCTCACCACCCCCGACCCGGCCGTCAGCGAGGTCAAGACCCAGGCGATCCGGGCCGCCCGGCGCGTGGTCTTCGCCGGCGTGCACACCAAGTTCGGAGCGGTCAGCTTCTGCCGGTTCGCCGACGTCGGCACGCTGGAGACGATCGTGACGAGCACTCTGCTGCCGGCCGCCGAGGCCCACCGCTACTCGCTGCTCGGGCCGCAGGTCATCCGCGTCTGACCCGCACGTCCCTCCACCTCCCCCAGGGCGCCCGCACACGCCCTGCGATGCCCCTTATCTCCCCATACATCCAGGAGCGATCCATGCGAACCCAGAGCCGACGACGGCCACCGCGAGCCCCGCTCGCCCTGGCCGCCGCAGGGACGCTGCTCGCCCCGCTGCTCTCCGGCTGCTGGGTCGGCGCGGGCGGGGCCGGTTCCGGCGGCGACGCCATCAACGTCCTGATGGTCAACAACCCGCAGATGGTCGAGTTGCAGAAGCTGACCCGCGCCCACTTCACCAAGGAGACGGGCATCAAGGTCAACTTCACCGTCCTGCCCGAGAACGACGTCCGCGACAAGATCAGCCAGGACTTCGCCAACCAGGCCGGCCAGTACGACGTGGCCACCCTGTCCAACTACGAGATACCGATCTACGCCCGCAACGGCTGGCTGCGCCAGATGAACGGCTACGTCGCCAAGGACCCCGCCTACGACGAGCAGGACGTCCTGAAGCCGATGCGCCAGTCCCTCACCGCGGACGACGGCAAGCTCTACGGCCAACCCTTCTACGGCGAGTCGTCCTTCCTCATGTACCGCAAGGACGTGTTCGAGAAAAAGGGCCTCACCATGCCCGCGCACCCCACCTGGCGACAAGTGGCGGACCTCGCCGCGAAGGCGGACGGCTCCGAGCCCGGCATGAAGGGCATCTGCCTGCGCGGCCTGCCCGGCTGGGGCGAGGTGATGGCCCCGCTGACGACGGTCGTGAACACCTTCGGCGGCACCTGGTTCGACAAGGACTGGAAGGCCCGCCTCGACTCCCCCGCCTTCAAAAAGGCGACGAAGTTCTATGTCGACCTCGTGCGTGAGCACGGCGAGTCCGGCGCCGCCCAGGCCGGCTTCGCCGAGTGCCTGAACAACATGACCCAGGGCAAGGTCGCCATGTGGTACGACGCCACCTCCGCGGCCGGATCCCTGGAGGCGGCGAACTCCCCGGTGAAGGGCAAGGTGGGCTACGCCCCCGCGCCCGTCGAGAAGACCGAGTCCTCCGGCTGGCTCTACACCTGGGCCTGGGGCATCCAGAAGGCCTCCCGCAACCCGGACAACGCCTGGAAGTTCGTCTCCTGGGCGTCGGGCAAGGGCTACGAGGAGCTGGTCGGCGACCAGGTGGGCTGGTCGAACGTACCGGCCGGCAAGCGGGCCTCCACGTACGCCAACGCCGACTACCGCAAGGAGGCCGGGGCCTTCCAGGAGATGACCAAGGAGGCCATCGAGAAGGCCCGGCCGAACGACCCCGGCGTACAGCCGCGGCCCGCGCCCGGCATCCAGTTCGTCGGCATCCCCGAGTTCACCGACCTCGGCACCAAGGTCTCCCAGGAGATCAGCGCGGCCATCGCCGGACGCCAGTCCGTCGAGTCGGCCCTGAAGAAGGCCCAGGCGCTCGCCGCGAAGATCTCCGAGGAGTACGAGGGACGATGACCGCCACGACAACGGCCCCCGCGGCCTCCCCCGAGATACGCAACCCCGTCCGCCGGCCCTCCGCCCGGCTGCGCGCCTGGGCGACCCGGGCCCCGCTGCTGCCCGCCCTGATCTTCATGATCGTCGTCACCCAGCTGCCCTTCGTGGCCACGCTGGTGATCTCCTTCTTCGACTGGAACTCCCTCTATCCCGACGCCCGGCACTTCACCGGCCTCGACAACTACCAGGAGGTCCTCACCGACCCGGACCTGCGCCACTCGGTGGGGACGACCGTGCTTCTGACGGTGGCCGTGGTCCTGGCCAGCCTGGTGCTCGGACTGGTCCTCGCGCTGCTGCTGGACCGGCGGTTCCGCGGCCGGGGCATCGTACGGACGCTGCTGATCGCACCGTTCCTGGTGGTGCCGGTCGCGGCGGCCCTGCTCTGGAAGCACGTGCTCTACAACCCTGAATACGGCCTGTTCAATGGGCTGTTGCACTATGTGGGCGGGCCACAGCCCGACTGGATCTCCAGCACCCCGCTGCTCGCGGTCGAGGCGTCCCTCGTCTGGCAGTGGACACCGTTCATGATGCTGATCCTGCTGGCCGGACTGCAGAGCCGCGACCACGAGCAGATCGAGGCGGCCCGGGTCGACGGCGCGAGCGACTGGCAGATCTTCGTCCATCTGACGCTGCCGCACCTGCGCCGCTACCTCGAACTGGGCGCCCTGCTGGGCTCGATCTACATCGTCCAGAACTTCGACGCGGTCTTCACGATCACGTCCGGGGGCCTCGGCACCGCCAACCTCCCCTACACCGTCTACCAGAGCTTCTACCAGGCCCACGAGAACGGCCTCGCCTCGGCCGCGGGCGTCCTGGTGGTCATCGGCTCGATCGTCATCGCGACCTTCGCCCTGCGCGTGGTGTCGTCCCTGTTCCGCGAGGAGGTGTCCCGCGCATGAGCACGACCGCACCACACGCCCGCCGTGTCCGTGGCAAGGGGGCGGGCCTGGGCCTGCTGGCCTGGCTGCTCGGGATCGCGTTCTTCCTGCCCATCGCGTGGATGGCGCTGACGTCCTTCCACTCGGAGACGGACGCGGCGACCAACCCGCCGTCCTTCGCGGCCGCGCTCACCCTGGACGGCTACCGCGAGTTCTTCGGCGCGGGCGGCGGCGCGAGCCCCTGGCCGGCCCTGATCAACTCCACGGTCGCGTCCGTGGCCTCGACCCTGCTGGTCCTGCTGCTGGCCTTCCCGGCGGCCTACGCGTTGTCGATCAACCGCGTCCGCAAGTGGACGGACGTCCTGTTCTTCTTCCTCTCCACGAAGATGCTGCCGGCCGTGGCGGGCCTGCTCCCGATCTACCTCTTCGCCAAGAACGCCGGGATGCTGGACAACATCTGGCTGCTGGTCATCCTCTACACCTCCATGAACCTGCCGATCGCGGTGTGGATGATGCAGTCCTTCCTCGCCGAGATCCCGGTCGCGGTGATCGAGGCCGCGAAGGTGGACGGAGCCAGGCTGCCCACGATCCTCGCGCGCGTGGTCGCCCCGATCTCCCTCCCCGGTATGGCCGCCACCGCCCTGATCTGCTTCATCTTCAGCTGGAACGAGCTGCTCTTCGCCCGGGTGCTCACGGGTGTGGTCGCCGAGACCGCCCCCGTCTTCCTGACCGGCTTCATCACCAGCCAGGGCCTGTTCCTGGCGAAGGTGTGCGCCGCGTCGCTCGTCATCTCCCTGCCGGTGCTCGCCGCGGGGTTCGCCGCCCAGGACAAGCTGGTCCAGGGCCTGTCGTTGGGAGCCGTGAAATGAAGGCCGCCGTCATCGAGTCCGTGGGCAAGGCCGTCGTCGCCGAGGTCCCCGACCCGACGCCCGGCCCGCGCGAGGTCGTGGTCGAGGTCGCGGCCTGCGGCCTGTGCGGAACCGATCTCCACATCCTCCAGGGCGAGTTCGCCCCGAAGCTGCCGATCGTGCCCGGGCACGAGTTCGCGGGCGAGGTGGTCGGGGTCGGCACCCGCGTCACGGAGGTGGCGGTGGGCGACCGGGTCGCCGTCGACCCGTCCCTGTACTGCTACGAGTGCCGCTACTGCCGTACGGGCCACAACAACCTCTGCGAACGCTGGGCGGCGATCGGCGTGACGACGGCCGGAGGCGCGGCGCAGTACGCCGTCGCCCCGGTGGCGAACTGCGTGAAGCTCCCGGACCACGTCCGCACCGAGGACGCGGCGCTCGTCGAGCCCCTCTCCTGCGCGGTACGCGGCTACGACGTCCTCCAGTCCCGCCTCGGCGCGCACGTCCTGATCTACGGCTCCGGCACCATGGGCCTGATGATGCTGGAGCTGGCCAAGCGCACGGGCGCGGCGAGCGTGGACGTCGTCGACGTGAACCCGGCCCGCCTGGAGACGGCCCGCCGCCTCGGCGTCTCGGCGGCGGCGGCGGGCCCGGACGAACTGGACCGTCCGCAGGGCTGGGACCTGGTCGTGGACGCCACGGGCAACGCGGCGGCGATCCAGGACGGCCTGGACCGGGTGGCGAAAGCGGGCACGTTCCTGCAGTTCGGCGTGGCCGACTACGCGACGCGGGTGACGGTCGACCCGTACCGCATCTACAACCAGGAGATCACCATCACCGGCTCGATGGCGGTCCTGCACAGCTTCGAGCGGGCCGCGGAACTCTTCGCGAACGGCGTCCTCGACCCGGACGTCTTCATCAGCGACCGCATCCCGCTGGAGCGCTACCCCCAGGCGCTGGAGCAGTTCGCGGCGGGCGTCGGCCGCAAGATCGTCGTCGTGCCGTAGGGCAGGGATCACCGGAGGCGGGGCGGGGGCAGGCGAAATTCGCTGGGGCGCCTGCTCCCCGCCTCGTACTCTCACGGCATGCCGAGACCTCATGGATTCACCTACGAGCAGCACGCGGGCGGCACCGTCCGCATCAGCCACCACGGCCGCCCCGCCACCACTCTGAACGGCCCCCGCGCCACGCAGTTCCTCGCCGAGATCGAGGCCTCCGACCCCCAGCTCGTCATGGCCCGCTGGACCGGCAACTACAAGCGGGGCAACGAACGCACCGCCCGCGACCACCCCCGCAATCGCCGCTGAAGCCCCCGCAATCGCCGGTGACCCGATTGGCGGCAAGGTAAGGGAACGGCAAAACCGCTTCGCTCGTTCACCCGGCATGACAGCTATGACCCCCGGCTCGAACATCCCCCTGTCCGCCGCCCGCGTGACGGTGGACGTCGCCGCCCCGGTGCGGCTCGACGTATCGGGCCTGCTGCTCACCGCCGACGGCAAGGTGCGCTCCGACGACGACTTCATCTTCTACAACCAGCCGTCGGGCCCCGGCGTGACGTACCGCTCGGGCGGTGGCACCGCGCCCGACGCGATCGTGGTCGACACCACGGCCCTTCCCCCCGGCATCGAGAAGATCGTCGTCACGGCGAGCCCGGACGCCGCGGGCCAGACCTTCCGCGGCATCGAGCCGACGGCCACGATCCGCAGCGCGGACGACGACTCCGTCCTGGCCTCCTTCACACCCCCGCAGCTCGGCGACGAGACGGCCCTGGTCATCGTGGAGGTATACCAGCGCAACGGGCAGTGGAAGGCCCGCGCCGTCGGCCAGGGATACGCCAACGGCCTGGCGGGCATCGCCACGGACTTCGGGGTCACGGTGGAGGAACCGGCCGCCGCCCCTCCGCAGCCGGTGACCCCGCCGCCGGCCCCGGTGCAGCCGCCCACCCCGCCCGTCACCGCCCCCGCCGCGCCCCCGGCCGCCCCGGCCACGCCTCCGCCGCCCCCGCCCGGCGCCGGGAAGATCAACCTCGACAAGGGCCGCGTCAGCCTCCAGAAGAACCAGACGGTCTCCCTGATGAAGGGCGGCCAGCCCCTGCTCTCCCAGGTCCGGATGGGTCTCGGCTGGGAGCCGGCCTACCGCGGCAAGGACATCGACCTGGACGCCTCGGTCATCGCCTACGGGCCGCAGCGCAACCACATCGACAGCTGCTACTTCGGCAAGCTCCAGATCGTCGGCGGCGCCATCCGGCACTCCGGCGACAACCTCACGGGTGAGGGCGGCGGGGACGACGAGACCATCATGGTCGACCTCGGCCGCCTCCCCCAGGAGGTCACGGGCCTGGTCTTCACGGTGAACTCCTTCTCCGGCCAGAAGTTCACCGAGGTCGCCAAGGCCTACTGCCGCCTCCTGGACGGCACGACCGGCGAGGAGCTGGTCCGCTTCGACCTCACCGGCGCCGAACCCCAGACCGGCGTCCTGATGGCCAAGCTGATCCGCCAGTTCTCCGGCGAGTGGGAGATGACGGCCATGGGCGACTTCGTGAAGTCCCGCACGGTGAGGGGCATGGTGAAGCCGGCGGCGCAGGCGCTCTGAGCGGCCACCGGACCGGCGTCCGGGGACGCCCCCTCACCCAGGGGGCGTCCGGCTCACCGCGTCAGCGGCGCTCCGCGCCCAGCCCCTCCATCAGCAGTGTCAGATACCGCCGGAGGTGCCGGTCCTCCCCGTCGGCCAGTTCCGACGCCGTCGCCATCCCGTGAGCCAGCCGCAGCACGTCGCTCGGCTCGACGTCCGCCCGCAGCGTGCCCTCCGCCTGCGCCGCCCGGACCAGCCGTCCGGCCGCGCCCTTCACCGAGTCGCCGCAGGCCGTGGCCACGGCCGTGCCGCTCCCGGTGACGGCCGGTCCCAGCAGGGTCTTCAGGCCGCGCATCCGGATCAGTCCGGCGCCGAGCTCGTACAGCCACTCTCCCAGCGCCTCACCCGGCGGCAGTTCCTCCGCCAGCACACCGGCCCGGGCTGCGATCGCCTCGACACGCTCCAGATACGCGGCCTCCAGCAACGCCTGCCGGGTCGGGAAGTGCCGGTACAGCGTGCCGGAGCCGACCCCGGCACGCTTGGCGATGTCGTCCAGCGAGGCGCCCTCCCCGTGCTCGGCGAAGGCCTCCGCGGCGACCGTCAGCAACCGCTCGTGGTTGCGCCGGGCATCCGCCCGCATGGGCCTGACCTGCGCCACGCGACCTCTCCTCACGAACCGGGGACTTTCTCCGCACTCTACCGAGACGGCGCACCGGCACCCGGCCCCTACAACTTCATCGCCCCCGCCGCCAGGTCCCGCAGGAAGTGCCGCGCCCCGAACAGGAACACCACGATCAACGGGATGACGCTCATCAGCGCTCCGGCCATCACCAGGGCGTAGTCCTCGACGGGCGGCTGTGGGTGGGGGATTCCGAGGGGTCGTGAACGTTCACGTGAGCGGTGCCGTCGAGTATCGGTGGGCTCGAAATCCGGTGTCAAGGGAACGGCGCGGCCGATCTGCCTCAGGCCGGGCGACCGGAACGTCAGGCGGAGTCGCGCACCACGAGTTCGGGTGTCACCCATGCGTCCGCGCCGCGCAACGGCTCCTCGCCCGCGCGCAGCCGGGCCACCTGCTCCACGGCAAGCCGTCCCAACTGCCGCTTGTCGATGTGCAGGGTGGTCAGGGCGGGTTCGACCAACTCGCCCAGCGAGAGACCGTCGAAGCCCAGCACGGCCAGGTCGCCCGGAACGCTCCGGCCACGCCGACGGGCGGTGCGCATCGCCCCGACGGCGATCAGGTCGTTGAAGCCGAAGACCGCTGTGACCTCGGGCCGCTGGGCCAGCAGCCGCTCCATGCCGGCCTCGCCACCGGCCACGCTGTGCTCCGGGCACACCACGACCCAGTCCTCGTCGACCGGCAGACCGAGCCGCCGCGCCTGCTCCACGAAGGCCCGCCGACGCGGGCCGGGACCGTGCACGCCGTCCAGCATGCCGATCCTGCGATGCCCGGCACGGAACAGATGGTCCATGCCCTGCTCGACACCGGACGCGGCGTCGATGCCCACGGCCGCGAACCGGGTCTGCCGCGGACCACGCTCCAGCAGCACCAGCGGCACACCGCCGAGGTGCCGGGCGAGCACGTCGTCCGGATCCTTGAAGTAGCCGACGACCGCGTCAGCCTGGTGGGAGAGCACGTCGAGCGCCTCCCGCTCCCTGGCCTCGTCGATCCGGGAGTCCCACACCACGACCTGCCAGCCCCGCTGCTCGGCCGCCTCCAGCACTCCGGCGGCCACCTCGGGGAAGAACGGATTGCGCAGGTCCGGGATGACCAGACCGGCCGTCACCGCGCCCTTCTGGACGAGTCCGCGCGCGAACCGGCTCGGCCGGTAGTCCAGGAGCCGCGCCGCCTCCAGGACCCGCTCCTTGGTGCCGGGGTCGATCTCACCCTTGTCGTTGACCGCCCGCGAGACCGTCTGACGCGACACCCCGGCGAGCCGTGCGACGTCGTGGATCGTGGCCCTGCGCCGGGCACCGTCGGACCGCTCTGCACGCTGATTGTCCGTCCACACGTTTAGCACTGTATCCGCCCCCGAACCCTGCCCGGCAGGGGAAGCCGGACGGACGCCCTCCGCCACGGACGCCACCGCGCGCCCGCACTCGCGTACGGCGAGAAGGGGCCGTGTCGGGGGGTGTCCGCCCGCAGCGGTTGGCGCGTCGACGGAGAGTCAGTCGGCGTGAGACCCCATCGCGCCGTTCCGAGGACGGACACCCCGGCGCAGCCCCGCCCCACCCCCACCGCGAAGGCGAAACCAACGCGGCCGCAGCAGGCCGATCACCCCGGCACGGCACCCACCGGCTCCGTCAGTCGCCGAGTTCCGTGAACAGCGTCAGCTGAAGCGCCCCCGGCGCTTCGAGCCGCGAGTTCAGCGAATTCCAGGGTGTGCGTGTCGGCTCGGCCACGACCTCGGCTCCCGCGGCGGCCAGTTTCGCCGTCGTGGCGACGGAGTCGTCCACCTGGAAGGCGACCCGGATGTGCCCGGCCACCCGCCGGCCCACTTCGACCTCGTCGATGAACGCGGCGTGGTTCGGGTCGGTCAGCTCCAGGGTGGCCCGCCCGGCGTCGAGGATCGTGACCCGCCCGTCCTCCGAGGCGAACGCGCCCTGCTCGGTCAGGCCGAGCACGTCCCGGTAGAAGTGCAGCGCGGCGTCGTAGTCCTCGGCGGTCACGACCAGGCGGAGTTCGCGGACGGCGGGCTGATCGGACATGACGGCTCCTCCAGAACGTCGACTGACCGCCACAACCCGAGGGCCAGCCGGATGATTCCCCGACATTGACGCCCAGCCGCCCGCCCGGCCGATCAGAACAACGCGCTGTAAGCGTTCAGCGCCGGCTGCCCACCCAAATGGGCGTAGAGCACCGTGGCGTCGGAGCCGATCTCGCCCCTCGACACCAGGTCGATCATCCCGGCCATGGACTTGCCCTCGTAGACGGGATCGGTGACCATCCCCTCCGTCCGGGCGGCAAGCCGCATCGCCGCCAGCGTGGTCTCGTCGGGGACGCCGTAGACACCCGCGTGGTACCGCTCGTCGAGTTCGACATCGGACTCGGTCAGCTCGCGCTTCACGCCGATGAGCTGCCCCGTGCGGTCGGCGATACGGGCGATCTGCCCGCGGGTCGCGGCCGGCTTGGCGGAGGCGTCGATGCCGAGCACGCGCCGGGCCCGCCCGCCCGTCTCCTCCAGCGCGGCGAACCCGGCGACCATGCCGGCCTGGGTCGACCCGGTCACCGAGCACACCACCACGGTGTCGAAGAAGACGCCCAGCTCCCGCTCCTGCTGGGCGACCTCGTAAGCCCACCCGGCGAAGCCGAGTCCGCCGAGCGGATGGTCGGAGGCACCGGCCGGGATGGCGTACGGCCTCCCACCGCCCTGCTCGACCTCCCTGAGCGCCTGCTCCCAGCTCTCCTTGAAGCCGATGCCGAACCCGGCCCTCACCAGCCGCACGTCGGCCCCGGCCAGCCGGCTGATCAGGATGTTGCCGACCTTGTCGTACACGGCGTCGGGCCAGTCAACCCAACTCTCCTGGACGAGCACGCACTTGAGTCCGGCCCGGGCGGCGACGGCCGCGACCTGGCGGGTGTGGTTGGACTGCACGCCCCCGATCGACACGAGCGTGTCGCAGCCCTGGGCGAGCGCGTCGGCGACCAGGTACTCCAGCTTGCGGGTCTTGTTGCCGCCGTACGCGACACCGGAGTTGCAGTCCTCGCGCTTGGCCCAGAGGGACGCACCACCGAGGTGCGCGGTGAGCCGCTCCAGGGGGTGGACGGGCGAGGGCCCGAAGAGCAGGGGGTAACGCTCGTACGAGGAAAGGGACATGGATCCTCCCTGGTCGGGGGTCGTCTCAGTCGGCGAGCTCCTCCAGGCCCCGCCAGATCTCCGCCGTGACGAGGACCGCCCCGTCCACGTCACCGGCCGCGCACGCCTCGATCAGCCGCTCGTGCAACCCGGCCGAACGGCAGTTGCCGCCCTCTCCGAAGCGCTGTCGCTCCAGGCGGCGGACGAGCGGGGTGTAGCGGGCGACGGTCGCGGCGGCGGCTCGGTTGCCGCTCACCCGGACGAGGACGTCGTGCAGTTCGTCGTCGGCCCGCAGCGCCGCCTCCACGTCTCCGGCACGCACGGCGTCGGCGAACCGCTCGTTGGCGGCGCGCATCGCGGTGAGGTGCGCGGCAGCCAGCCGTGGCACGGCGACCCTCGTCACGAGTTCGTGCAGGGCACCGACCACCGCGGCGGCGTCCCGGACGTCGGCGGCCACGAGCGGGGTGACCCGGGTGTAGCTCTGCGGCTTGCTCTCCAGCAGCCCGTCGTCCACCAGCCGGGAGAACGCGTCGCGCACCGGTGCCCGGGACAGCCCGAGCCGCTCCGCGAGCTCGGCGTCCCGCACCACCGCGCCGGGTTCGATCTCTCCGGCCACGATGGCGTCCCTGATCGCCTCGTACGCACGGTCCCTGAGCAAGGTCCGCGGCACGGGCCGGATGGCCTCCATAAACTGAAATGTTAGATGTCAGTACGTCCTTCAACAAGGACCGTGCACAGAACGCACAGAACCGTGGCCCGCACTCCCCACGCGGTGCGGGCCACGGCCTGTCGCCCCTCAGGCCACCCAGGGCCAGTCGGCGTCCCGGGAGGCCTCGATCAGCGGAACCATCCGGAAAGCGGCGTCCGAGAGCCCTCCGAACGTGTGCCGGTCACCCGTGCCCGACGGGCCGTGGCCCGCCCGGTATCCGGCGAGGTTCCAGGTGTAGACCGGCACGCCGGCCGGGACCTGCTCGGTCGGGTCGCCCCGGTGGTGGTGCGTGTACTGCTCGTCGGTGACGATCAGCACCCGGTCGTGCTTCTTGTAGTGCCGGCGCACCGCCTCCGTGGTGTCGGTGCCCCCCAGGTCGCCGAAGCGGTCGAGGATCTTCAGCACCGACTCGCCCCGGCGGAAAGTCACGCGGTCGCTCGTCGAGCCGAACTCGACCAGGTCCGCGCTCTGCGCCCGCAGCGCGAGCGCCGTGCCGAAGATCGCCGCCGCGTCGGCACGGGTCAGTTCCGAGCGGTCGGACAGCCGCGACCAGAACATCGACCCCGAGCGGTCCACGAGCACCAACGTCCGGCCGGGCAGCGCCGGCACGTTGGCCAGCGAGTGGCCGAGCGCCCGCTCCAGGGCGTACGACCAGCGCAGCGACGGCGCGTGCTGGTACGCGGCGAGGTACCGGAAGGGGAACTGCCGCGAACGGGCGACTTCGGCCGGGTCGCTGATCCGCGCGGCGACCCGCTCGGCCACCTCGTCCGAGACCCCGGCCTCGTCGAAGTTCCGCAGGTTGCGCACGAGCGCCATGGCCCCCATGGAGGGGATCACGGCCTCCCAGGCCGCCTTGTCCATCGGGCCCTGGAGCCAGCCCGCCAGCGCCTCCCACGTCATCCCGGCCGCGGCCAGCCGCTCGGCACCGCCCTCGGCGGTCACGACCGCACGCCGGTCCTCCACGGGCAGCGCCATCAGCTCGCGGTGCGCGCTGAGGACGTGGTCGGACGCGGGCGGCACGGCGGTGTCCGGGTGGTGCCGGCGGTCGAGGGCGTACCGGAACAGCTCGCCCTGCCACGGCTTGTCCGGGTCCGGGGCCGCGTGCACGAGGTTGAGGATGTCGCCGAAGCGGTAGCCCTTGGAGGCGGTGTCGTACTTCAGCAGCGCCTTGCCGTGGTACAGGCGGCGCACGGCGTCGGCGATGCCGCGCTTGACCGGCTTCGGGACGTTCCGCCCGTACATCGCGGTCCAGTACGCGAGCAGTTCGCCGGGCTCGTCGGGTCGCTGCAGGACGGAGGCGACGACCTGCCGGTTGGACGGGCCGTCGGCCGCGCCCGCATCCAGCCGGGCCTTGACGTACTCCGCGGCGCCGACGACGGAGGCCGTGCGCAGGTTGCCCGCGCCGCGCAGCCAGCCGAGCAGGCCGGCCGTCCACTCCGGGTCGCTGACGGCGAGTTCGCGCACGAGCCGCTGGAACCGGTCGTCGCGGTCGGCGCCGGTCTCGTAGAAGGTCTGCTGGGAGACGAAGTTGGAGACGGAGAGCAGGAAAAGTTCGGAGCGGGCGTCCCGCTCACGGCCCCGGCCGCCCTCGTAGGTGCGCAGCACACGCCCGGTGGACGTCACGCGCGAGACGGGACGTGCGCGGGCTGCCTTGGAATTGAATCGCGCCATGGTGAATTCCCCCGAATTCGTTCGTGTTTCCGGGGGAGACGCTGCATGCGGGAAAAGAGGTGGGTGCCCGAGGACAGAAGTCGGCGACGGACTAATTCAGATGCTCTACCCATTGAGCTACAGCGACCCGAAGTCGCTGACGGGACTCGAACCCGCAACCGTCCGATCCAGGAAGTAACCGTTGCCTTCGCACCGGGCACCCACCACATGCTGCGCCTCCCGAGATCAAGTCGGCGGCGGCGTCGGATTCTTTGGAAGAGAAGTAGCCGCTGCCATCGCACCGGGAGGTGCGTGACGTTGTGATCTCACTGTAGGAGGCGCAACTCCGGAACTGCGAGCGAATTTATGACCGCTTCTGCCGCTTCCAGGGACCGGTGATGGCGAGCAGGATGCCCGGGTCCTGGATGTTGGCGTAGAGGGTCTTGCCGTCGGGCGAGAAGGTGACCCCGGCGAACTCGCTGTACTCCGGCTCCTCTTCGGTGCCGACGTTCAGGTCGTTCCGGGCGATCGGGTACGTACGGCCGCTCTCGGTGGCGCCGAAGAGGTGCGAGACGCCCTCGCCGTCCTCGGCCAGCACGATGCCGCCGTACGGGGAGACGGTGATGTTGTCGGGGCCGTCGAACGCGCCGTCCTTCGACGGGTCGGGGTTCACACCGAGCAGGACCTTGAGGGTCAGCGTGCGCCGCTTGGGGTCGTAGAACCAGACCTGGCCGTCGTGCTGGACGGGGCTCTCGGCACGGGCGTAGGAGGAGACGATGTAGGCGCCGCCGTCGCCCCACCACATGCCCTCCAGCTTGCGGGCGCGGGTGACCTCGCCGTCGGTGAACTGCTTGCGCACGGGGGTGGTGCGGGCGTCGCGGTCGGGGACGTCCACCCAGTCGACGCCGTAGACGGTGCCGGTCTTCGTGGCACGGGACAGGTCGTCGACGAACGTGCCGCCGGAGTCGAAGCACTTGGGGGCCTGGAGGACACCGGCGTCGTCGGCGAGCTTGCGGAACTTCCCGGGGCCGTACTCGAAGCCCTTGGGCGGGGTCCAGCGGAAGAAGAGGCCGTTGGGGCCGGAGGCGTCCTCGGTGAGGTAGGCGTGGCCGCGCCGGGGGTCGATGACGACGGCCTCGTGGTCGTAGCGGCCGAAGAACTTCAGCGGCTTGGGGGCGCGGTTGGCGCGCCGGTCGCAGGGGTCGACCTCGAAGACGTAGCCGTGGTCCTTGGTCATGCCGTTGACGCCGGCCTTGTCGGAGTTCTCCTCGCAGGTCAGCCAGGTGCCCCAGGGCGTGCTGCCGCCGGCGCAGTTGGTGGAGGTGCCGGCGATGCCCACCCACTCCGCGACCCGTCCGTCGGGGCGTATCTCCACGACCGTGCAGCCGCCGGCCGCGGCCGGGTCGTAGACGAGGCCCTCGATGAGGGGTACCGGGTACGTCCAGTTGGCGCGCGGGCCCTTCAGCTCGTGGTTGTTGACGAGCAGGGTGGTGCCGCGGGGGCCGTCGAAGGTGGCGGTGCCGTCGTGGTTGGACGGCGTGAACTCACCGGACTCCAGCTTCGTCCTGCCGCTGTAGGTGATGATCCTGTACGTGAAGCCGGCGGGCAGGGCGAGGATGCCCTTGGGGTCGGGGACCAGCGGGCCGTAGCCGACTCCGTGCCGGGCGTCCGCCGCCTCGTCGCCCGCGCTGTCGGTGTCGTAGGACGCGAGGGCGTTCGGCGCGGTGGCGAGGGCGCCGACACTGCCCGCCAGCGCGACACCGGCACCGGTGATCGCGGAGGTTCTGGCGAAGTCCCTGCGGGTGAGCGACATGGTGTCTCCTGTGACGGTGAGAGTGCCGTGGGAGGTGGCGGACCTCGTTCGGCGAAACCGTCCCGCTCATCCGTGAACGCCGGTTGAACAACACCCTGGAGGCGCGGGGAACTGCGCGACAAGCCGAGACGGCGCCGCGCCCGCGAACCGGGATCATCCCCCCTGTTGGGATCGCGCCTTGAACGCCGCCTTCCGCGCTTCCTTCGCCACCTTCTTGTCGGGATGCAACCGCCCCATGGCCTCCAGCACATCGGCCGTGGCCGGGTGATCGACGCGCCACACGGCGTCGAAGAAGCCGCCGTGCTGCCGCGCGAGCCCCTCCACCAGCGCCCGCAGCTCCTCGGAGTTCCCCTCCGCCGAGAGCTGGGCGGCGACCGTGTCGATGGTCAGCCAGTACACCATCGCCTCGGACGGCGCGGGCACGTCCGCGGCCCCGTGCTCGGTCAGCCAGACGCGGGCGAGCCCGCCCAGCTCGGCGTCGTCGAGCACCTCCCGCAAGGCGGGTTCGGCCGAGGCGCCGACGAGCGACAGGGCCTGCTGGCACCGCAGCCGCCGCAGCGGCGCCCCGGCATCCGAGCCCCGGGCCGCCGCGAGCAACTCCCGGGCCGCCGCGAGTGATTCGCGCCGCTGGAGCCACTGCTCGGTCTCGGCCTGGGCCGCGCCCGGCGGGAACTCCGCCGTGCCGTCGAGCAGTGCGTCGGCCCCCTTGTCCGCGAGGTCGCCGACGGCGGGCGCCTCGTAGCCTGCCTCCATCAGCCGCGCGCGCATGCCGTACAGCCCGAGCGGGGTGAGCCGGACCATGCCGTAGCGGGAGACGTCCGTGTCGTCGACGGGTGCGGCGGGTTCCTCGTCGGCGTCGGCCATGAGCGCCTCGTCGACGGGCTGGTACGCGACGAATCCCACCGGCTCCAGCATCCGGAACTGGTCGTCCAGCCGCATCATCGCGTCGGAGACCTGCTCCAGGACGTCGTTGGTGGGCTCGCTCATGTCGCTGGGCACGATCACCGAGGCGGCCAGCGCCGGCAGCGGCACCGGGGCGCCGGGCGTGTCCTCACCGGCGGTCAGCAGATAGAGGTTGCCGAGCACGCCGTCGAGGAACTCGGCCTCGCCCGCGGGGTCCCAGTCGAGAGCGGAGAGGTCGACCTCGCCCTCCTCGTCCACGAGGCCGTCCAGGTCGGGCACGCTCGCGTCGGCGAGGACGGTCTCCACGGCGGAGAGCCACACGGCGAGCACGTCCTGCGGCGAGCCACCGGTGAGCAGGGCCAGGTCCGCTCCGGCCGTCACGGTGCCCTCGTCCTCGTCGACGACCTCGACGAGCCCGGCGTCCACGGCGACCCGCCACGCCTCGCTCGCGTCGGCGGCGGCGTCGTCCCCGCTCAGCCCGAGTGCCTCGACGGCCGCGGGCAGCTGGTCGTCGACGAGCCCCCCTCCGGCGTCGACTCGGGTGTCCGGCCCGGCCCAGCGGGCGAGCCGGGCGGCCCGGGACAGCAACGGTGTGGACAGCGCGTCGCGCGCCAGCTCCGCTTCGGTGTGCAGCCGCACCGGCGGCAGGGGGGAGCTGTCTGACATCGGCTGTTTCTCCTAGCGCGCCTCAGGTGACTCAACCGCTCAGCCTAGACGGATTTCCACCCATGCCGCCCACTTCATCTCCCCGTCGGCTGCCGTACATGGCCGAAACCTTGACAAGTGGCGTGAGCAGGCTGGAGATTGACGCGCGTAGAAGTCGGCGGACACTTGTTCACCGGGCCGGCCCCACCAGGTCCACCCGTCCACCGCGCTCTACGCGCGTCACCGCATCCACCCCACAGGTAGCGGCAGTCAGCCATTCAACCTTTCCGCCCTCGTCCCGGCGCCCTGTCACGTCCCCGGAGGGAACCCCGTTGCCGAGCAAGTCGTCCGCGCGTCTCGCCGCGCTCACCGTCGCCGCCGCGTGCTCCGCGGCATCCACGATCGTCCTCACCAGCCCCGCGCACGCGGAGTCGGTGCGCATCCACGACATCCAGGGCAGCACCCGGATATCCCCTTACGCAGGCAAGCAGGTCACGGACGTGGCCGGAATCGTCACCGGCATCCGGACCTACGGCTCGTCCCGCGGCTTCTGGATCCAAGACCCGAACGCGGACGCCGACCCGGCGACCAGCGAGGGCGTCTTCGTCTTCACCAGCTCCGCGCCGAAGGGGGTCGCCGTAGGTGACGCCGTCACGGTCAGCGGCACCGTCACGGAGTACGTCCCCGGCGGAGCGACCTCCGGCAACCAGTCGGTGACGGAGATCACCAAGCCGACGACCACGGTCGTCTCCAGCGGCAACACGCTTCCCGCCGCCACGGCGATCACCTCCCGCTCGGTCCCCGCCGCCTACGCACCCGCCGGCGACACCGCCGCGGGCGGCTCGGTCAACGCGCTCCCCCTGAAGCCCTCGAAGTACGCCCTGGACCACTACGAGGCGCTGGAGGGCATGTCCGTCCGGGTCACCGACACCCGCGTCGTCGGCGCCACCGACCCGTACACCGAGCTGTGGGTGACGGTGAAGCCGCACGAGAACCGCAACCGCCACGGCGGCACGGTCTACGGCGCCTACGACGACCAGAACTCGGGCCGCCTCCAGATCCAGTCCCTCGGCGCGACGGCGGACTTCCCGAAGGCGAATGTGGGCGACACCCTCACGGGCAGCACCGCGGGCCCCCTGGACTACAACCAGTTCGGCGGCTACACCCTGGTCGCGAGCGAACTGGGCACGCTGAAGAGCGCGGGCCTGGAGCGGGAGACGACCCGGAAGCAGCGCTCCTCCGAACTGGCGGTCGCCACCTACAACGTCGAGAACCTCGACCCGTCCGACGGCACGTTCGCCGCCCACGCCGCGGCGATCGTGAACAACCTGAAGTCGCCTGACATCGTGTCCCTGGAGGAGATCCAGGACAACAACGGCGCGAAGAACGACGGCACGGTCGCCGCCGACCAGACGCTGACCAAGCTGGTCGACGCGATCGTCGCGGCCGGCGGCCCGAAGTACGACTGGCGCGCGATCGACCCGGCCGACGGCAGCGACGGCGGCGAGCCGGGCGGCAACATCCGCCAGGCGTTCCTGTTCAACCCGGAGCGGGTCTCCTTCGCGGACCGTGCGGGCGGCGACGCCACGACGGCCACCGACGTGACGAAGATCCGCGGCAAGGCGCACCTGACACTCAGCCCGGGCCGTATCGCCCCCGCCGACGAGGCCTGGAAGAACAGCCGCAAGCCGCTGGCCGGCGAGTTCGTCTTCCGTGGCCGCTCGGTGTTCGTGATCGCCAACCACTTCAACTCCAAGGGCGGCGACCAGGGTCTGACCGCCCAGTACCAGCCGCCGTCGCGCAGCTCCGAGACGCAGCGCCACCAGCAGGCCACCCTGGTGAACGCCTTCGTCAAGGACATCCTCGACACCCAGAAGAACGCGGACGTCATCACGCTGGGCGACATCAACGACTTCGAGTTCTCGCAGACCACGAAGCTCCTGGAGGGCCGCGGCGAGCTGTGGTCGGCGATCAAGTCGCTCCCGCGCAGCGAGCGTTACTCGTACGTCTACCAGGGCAACAGCCAGGTCCTCGACCAGATCCTGATCAGCCCGTCGATCCGCCGCGACTGCGACTTCGAGTACGACAGCGTGCACGTCAACGCGGAGTTCCACGACCAGATCAGCGACCACGACCCGCAGATCCTGCGGTTCCGCCCGTAAGCGGCCGGGGCCGGCCGGACCTTGCGTCCGGCCGGCCCCACGGTCCCTTACTCCCCCTCACCCGGGGTGCAGCCCCAGAGCGTGCACGTACCGGCTGCCGGTGGCCCCCGACATCCCCGGGTACGTCCGCACCCGCTCCCACGCGTCGGTCTGCGGTGCGGCCAGCGCCCGGTCGTACGCCTCGGCGCTCTCCCACTCGGCGTAGTTCAGCACGTGCCCGCCGTCCGCGCTCATGTGGAAGTGAGCGGACAGCAACCCCACATGCCCCTCAGGGTCGTCCTCGACGGCCTTCAGCACCAGGTCGGCCCACTCCTCGCGGCGCCCCTCGGCTCCCGCCTCGAAATCGACCCGCACGGTGACGACGAGCCCGGGGACCCGCGTGTCCCCCACGGCCCGCTCCCGGCTGCGGTACCGCCGGTAGCGCGTGAGTTCGACCCGCTCGATCCCCGGCACGGCGGTGTCGATCTCGTCGACGCGCTCCTGCCGGTGGACCTTCACGAACGCGTCGAAGGCCTGCCCGCTGCTCCACTGCGAGTAGTGCATCAGCGTGGATCCGTCCTGCCCGGCGTACACGTGGTAGCCCAGCAGTTCGGCGGTCGGCCAGGGCCGCCCCTCCCACGTCCGCCCGATCGCCTCCACGGCCTGCCGCTGCCGCTCGGGGGTTCCCAGGCGCCAGGTGCTGAAGAAGGGAGCACCGATCCGGGGGTCGGTGGGGTCGGGGTGCTGTTCGGTCCGACGGCTCATGGAACGCTCCAATGGTGGGTGCCGACTGCCTGCACACCCCACTGTTCAACCTCGACCAAACATGAGGTCAAGGGGGTTCGGCAGCCCGGCACCCCCGGGCGTTCACACGTCCCGCCGCTCAGTGATGCCCGTGCACGTGCCTCCACCGCAGCACGCCGACGGCCACCACGCCCGCGGCCGCCCCGGCCATGAGCACCGGCCGCGGATGGCGCATCCCGGCCTGCACGACCGTCCGTACCGGACCGGGCCCCGCGTGCGCCGCCCGGTCCTGGACGGCCTGCCCCGCCTGTGCCGCACTGCTGCGCAACTGCACCGTCACCGCTCCGGCCTTGTCCCGGAGATCGGCGGCCCGGGCCAGCGCACGCCCCTTCACATCGGCCTTCCCGGCCAACTCCTCCACCGTGTTCCCGAGTTCGCTCCGCGTCTGCTCGATCTGCCGCCGCAGCTCGTCGGGCCCCTTGGCCCCACCCGTCGGCTTCGTCATCGATGCGCCCTTCCCTTGATCTCCTCGACGTCCGCCTTGACGCTGCCGATGGCCTCCTCAGGCGTGGGGGGCGCGGCCCGTCGCAGCTGCCCCCGCCCGACGGCCGCCAGCACGGCCGCGATCACGAACAGCACCCCCGTCACGATCAGCGCGGCGGCCCACACGGGCAGCACCAGCGAGAGCGCGGCGGCACCCGTACCGGCCAGCGCGAGGAACCCGGCGTACGCGACGGCTCCCGCCGCCCCGAGCAGCCCGCCGCCCCGCCCCGCCCGCCGCCCCTTCTCGGCCAGCTCTTCCTTCGCGAGCGCCACTTCCTGCCGCACGAGCCGGGAGGCCTGCTCGGCGGCCTGATTGACGAGCTCGCCCACGGAGTGGTGCTCGTCGTGCACGACCCGATGATCCATGGTTCCGGTCACGGTGTTCCGCCTCCTCTCGAAGTAGGAACCCCCGAGTACCCGCCCGCACACCGGCTACGCCGTGCGGGACGGCGGGGCCCGGTGGTCGGCCGCTCCACCGGACTCCGTAGCAACACTTAACGACATCGGGTAGAGGAATTAAGTGGAGCTACACAGATGTCAGGCCGACACTACCTTCATGACCACACCCTTCGGCCGCACCCTCTGCGCGATGATCACCCCGTTCACCGCCTCCGGAACCCTCGACCTCGACGGCGCCCAGCTCCTCGCCGCCCACCTGGTCGGCCACGGCTGCGACGGCCTCGTCCTGTCCGGCACGACGGGCGAGTCCCCCACCACCACGGACGCCGAGAAGTCGGCCCTCATCGCAGCCGTCCGCGAGGCCGTGGGCGGCCGGGCACGGATCGTCGCGGGCATCGGCACCCCCGACACCCGCCACACCACCGAACTGGCCCGAGAGGCGGAAAAGGCGGGCGCGGACGGCCTGTTGGTGGTGTCGCCGTACTACAGCCGCCCCCCGCAGGACGCGATCGAGGCCCACTTCCGTGAGGTCGCGGACGCCACCGGGCTCCCCCTCATGGTCTACGACGTCCCGGCCCGCACCGGCACGCGCATCGCCCCGGAGACGATTCTGCGTCTCGCCGACCACCCCGGCATCGTCGCGGTCAAGGACTGCTCGAACGACTTCCTGGCTGCCCAGAAGGTGCTGGCCCGCACGGACCTGGCGTACTACGCGGGCTGCGACGAGCACAACCTCGCGCTGTACGCCGTAGGCGGCTCCGGCTACGTCAGCACGGTCGCCAACGTGGTCCCGGAGCGGCTGCGAGCCGTCCTGGACGCGTTCGACGCGGGCGACACCGCCCGGGCGGCCCGCCTCCAGCAGCGGGCCACCCCGCTGATCGAGGCGGTCATGTCGGCGGACCTGCCGGGCACCGTCACGGTCAAGGCGCTCCTGAACGCCCTGGCCCTCCCCGCAGGCCCGGTCCGCGCGCCGCTCCGGGCCGCCGACCCGGCCACGGCCGACACCCTGCTGTCGCTCCACGCGGACCTCTCCGAGGCCTGATCACCACTTCCGGCTCCGGCGCGGCGACTCCGTGCCGGTGACGTCGTAGAACTTCTCACCGGCAACGAGAAGACGGGACGGCCCGCACCGCAGTCACCTGCGGTGCGGGCCGTCCCGTCTTCTCTGCCGGTTCAGTTCCAGGCGTACCCGTCACCGAAGAGCAGCGTGTGCTCCAGCACGTCCTCCGCGGGGTCGTCGACCTGACCGACGTTGACGTTGATCAGACCGACCCGGTGGCCGTTGTGGGAGTCCGTGTTGGTCTCGTCGGCGTGCGCGGCGCCCGCCGGCAGCCAGCACACCGCCAGCGTCGCGGCCACCCCGGCCACCCTGCGCGCGGCGGTCCGCCCCCGCTCGTTCCTCATGTCCCGGTCCTCGTTTCGTCGGTTCGGCGTCTGATCGGACACTGCGTCCACCCGTTCATCTGCCAAAACCACCACGAGGTCACGCCGGGTCATCCGTACGGGACACACGGGCCGTGACGCACGGGACGCACAGGCCGTGACGTGCGGACCGTACGGGCCCGGCGCGGGACCGTCAGTTGTGGCTGTGGAGGATCTCGTTCAGCCCGCCCCACACCGCGTTGTTCGGCCGGGCCTCGACCGTGCCGCTGACCGAGTTGCGGCGGAAGAGGATGTTGGAGGCGCCGGACAGCTCGCGTGCCTTGATGATCTGCCCGTCGGGCATGGTGACACGGGTGCCGGCGGTGACGTAGAGGCCGGCCTCGACGACGCACTCGTCGCCCAGGGCGATGCCGACGCCCGCCTCGGCGCCGATCAGGCAGCGCTCGCCGACGGAGATGATGACGTTGCCGCCGCCGGAGAGGGTGCCCATCGTGGAGGCGCCGCCGCCGATGTCCGAGCCGTCGCCGATCACGACACCGGCGGAGATGCGGCCCTCGACCATCGAGGTGCCGAGCGTGCCGGCGTTGAAGTTGACGAAGCCCTCGTGCATGACGGTGGTGCCCTCGGCGAGGTGGGCGCCGAGGCGGACCCGGTCGGCGTCGGCGATCCGGACGCCCTTGGGAGCCACGTAGTCCGTCATGCGCGGGAACTTGTCCACGGAGGTCACCTGGAGGTGCAGGCCCTCGGCGCGGGCGTTGAGCCGCACCTTCTCCAGGTCGTCGACGGCGACCGGGCCGAGCGAGGTCCAGGCGACGTTGGCGAGGAAGCCGAAGATGCCGTCCAGGCTCTGGCCGTGCGGCTTGACCAGGCGGTGGGAGAGCAGGTGCAGGCGCAGGTAGGCGTCGTGCGCGTCGATCGGCTTCTCGTCGAGCGAGGCGATGACCGTGCGGACCGCGACCACCTCGACGCCCCGGCGGGCGTCCGGGCCGATCGCCGCGGTCGCGCCACCGCCGAGCAGCTCCGCGGCACGCTCGGCGGACAGCCGCTCGGTGCCGGACGGGCCGGGCTGGTCGGCCAGCTCGGGCGCGGGGAACCAGGTGTCGAGAACGGTGCCGTCGGCGGCGATCGTGGCGAGGCCGGCGGCCACGGCGCCGGTGGTGCGAGGAGCAGTCGTGTCGGTCATGAGGGCAACCTAACCGGCGGACGCCGATGGATGCGAACCCGTGCGGGGCCGTCTCACGGGACGGGCGGTATCCACTCCCCCATGACGCCCCTCAGCAGCACGGACACCCGCGTACGGACGACTCCCTACGAACGCTCCCCCGAACGCGCCGCGCCCGTCCAACTGCCCGGCCGGACCGCTCCCCGACCCGGCTGCACCGCCTCGGCCGGGCCGATCCGCGCGCTCCGCCCGGCGGGCCGGACCGACGCACCGGGCCAGGGCCTCGGCCGCCGCCATCGCCGGCCAGGACCGGCCATACAGGCCCCGCGGACAGCGTCCTCATGACACCCGCCGGACAGATCCCGTCCCACGGACGCTTCTCCCCACCGCCCCGCCCAGGACGACTCCCTGACAGACGCCCCGCCGCGCAGACCCCGGCCAGGGAGCCCCGTCCCGCACGCCCGCTCGCTGAAGCCCCCGGCATCACCCAGCCGCCCCCGCGAGCACCCGCGCCAGCACCTCCCGTGCGTACCCCTCGTCGTACGGCACGCCCGTCAGCAGCACCTGCAGGCAGATGCCGTCGACGACCGCCACCAGCGCCCGTGCGGTGACGGGATCCGTACGCGGGGACAGCAAGTCGGCTACCCCCTCGGCCCACTCCGCGGCGACGGGTCGCAGGGCGGGCCGGCGCAGGGCGGCCAGGTACAGCTCGTACTCCAGCTCCACACCCGTACGGTCACCGGAGAGCCACTCCCCGATCCATCCGGCGAGTTCGGCGGCCAGATCGGTCCGGGGGTCCTCCAGACCGCCGCACGAGGCGACCATCTTGGCGAAACCCTCGTTGGTCTGCCGCAGCGCGGCGACCATCAGCTCGTCGAGGGTCCGGAAGTGGTACGTCGTGGAGCCGAGCGGCACGTCCGCCTCGGCGGCGACGCTGCGGTGGCTCAGTCCGGCGATGCCCTTGGAGCCGACGACCCGGATCGCCGCGTCGATGATCCGCTGCCGCCGCTCGGGGTCGTGGCGCCGGGGCATCAGTGCGCACCTCCCAGGTTCAGCACCACGACCCCGACGATGATCAGCGCGATCCCGGCGGCCTTGGCGACGGTCATGCCCTCACCCATGAAGACGATCCCGATGGTGGCGATGGCGGCGGTGCCGACCCCGGCCCAGATCGCGTAGGCCGTGCCGACCGACACGGTCTTCAGGGTCTGCGCGAGCAGCCCGAAGGAGAGGACGTAGCCGACGAGCGTGAGCAGCGACGGCCCGAGCCTGCTGAACCCGTCGCTGTACTTCATGGCGGTGGTCGCGCCCACTTCGGCGGCTATGGCCCCGCCCAGCAGCAGATAACCCATGTGTACGAGCGTACACAACACCTGTACACCTGTACATAACGGCGGCCTGGATATCGGTGAGAAACCGCTCTCACCAAATGCGCCACAGGCGCCCCACCAGTCCACTACGGTGTCCACCGATCACACACCGGGCCACCACAACTGCGCCGCCGTCAAGGGTGCCCCGCCGGAGGAACAGCGCATGTCAGAACAGAAGTCCCGGCCGCCGCAGGACCGCCCCTGGGAGAGCGGCTGGGCCCCGGACACCACCCGGGCACCGGGCACGCGACGGCTCTGGCTGGCGGGCGCGCTGGCCCTGGCCACGATCACCGCGTGCGTCACGGCCGTCACCGTGATGGACCAGGAGTCCGGCGAGCAGGAGAACCGGGCGGCGGAGCCGACCACCCTCAGCAGCTCGGCCCCGGGCGGCCTGATCTCCTTCGCGACCCCGTCCGAGGGCGGCGCCGAGAAGGCCGGCGCGGACCGCCCCGGCCCGTCCCCCACCCCCACCAGCAGCGCTCCCACCACCTCCCCGAGTCCGAAGCCCACAAAGAAGGCCCCGAAGCCGCCGAAGACGTCCCCTTCCCCGACGAAGAGCCCGAAGCCCCCGTCCTCCCACGGCATATCCATACGCTCGGTCAACTTCTCCGACCGCTACTGGCGGGTGCGCGACGGCTATGTGCGCCTCGACCGGATCGGATCGGGCCCCGAGCAGCGCGAGGACGCCACCTTCCAGCGCGTCGCCGGCCTCTCCGACTCCTCCTGCTACTCCTTCACCACCGCGGACGGCCGCTACCTCCGCCACCGCAGCTTCGTCCTGGTCGCGAACAGCAACGACGGATCGTCCCTCTTCCGCCAGGACGCCACGTTCTGCCCCCGCGTCTGGCCCCGCTCGGGAACGCTCACTCTGGAGTCGGTCAACTACCCGGGCCGCTTCCTGCGCCACCGCAACTTCCAGCTCCGCCTGGACCCCTTCGAGAACAGTCACCAGTACTACGGGGACGCGTCGTTCCAGATCGTGTCCGGGCTGGACTGAGCATGCGTGAGGGCGGCACCCCGTACGGGGTGCCGCCCTCAGCCGCTTCAGCGGATCTCAGACGTTGAAGCCGAGAGCCCGAAGCTGCTCGCGCCCGTCGTCCGTGATCTTGTCGGGGCCCCACGGCGGCATCCAGACCCAGTTGATGCGCAGCTCGCTCACGAGACCGTCCGTGGCGGACTTCGCCTGGTCCTCGATGACGTCCGTCAGCGGGCAGGCCGCCGACGTCAGGGTCATGTCGAGCGTCGCGATGTTCGCGTCGTCGATGTGGATGCCGTAGATCAGGCCGAGGTTGACGACGTCGATGCCCAGCTCGGGGTCGACCACGTCGTACAGCGCCTCACGGACCTCTTCCTCCGAGGCCGGCTTCATCTCAACGGTCTCGCTCATGCCGTCGTCTCCTTCTCGGCGTCGGCTCCGCCCAGTACCTGGGCCGTCGCGTCCTTCCAGGCCATCCAGCTCAGCAGGGCGCACTTCACCCGGGCCGGGTACTTGGACACCCCGGCGAACGCGACCGCGTCCTCCAGGATCTCCTCCATCGCGTCGTCGGGTTCGAGCTTCCCCTTGGACTGCATCAGCTCCAGGAAGGTCTCCTGGATCTTCCGCGCGTCGGAGAGGTCCTTGCCGACGAGGAGTTCGTTCAGTACGGACGCGCTCGCCTGGCTGATCGAACAGCCCTGGCCTTCGTACGAGACGTCCTCGATCGTGGTGCCGTCGTACTTCACGCGCAGTGTGATCTCGTCACCGCACGTCGGGTTGACGTGGTGCACCTCGGCGTCGCCATCCCGCAAGCCCCGCCCGTGCGGGTTCTTGTAGTGGTCCAGGATGACTTCCTGGTACATGGAGTCCAGTTTCACCGTCTAGCACGCCCCTCAGCCGAAGAAGTTCCGTACGTGCTCCAGGCCGTCGACCAGCGCGTCGATCTCGGCCGGCGTGGAGTACAGATAGAACGACGCTCGCGTGGTCGCAGGAATTCCGTAGCGCAGGCAGACCGGCCGTGCGCAGTGGTGGCCGACCCGGACCGCGATGCCCTGCTCGTCGAGGACCTGGCCCACGTCGTGCGGGTGGATGTCCCCGAGGGTGAAGCTGATCGCCGCGCCCCGCTCCTCGGCCGTGGTCGGGCCGATGATCCGCAGGTCGGGGACCTCCAGCAGCCGCTTGACCGCGTACTCGGTGAGCGCGTGCTCGTGGGCGAGGATCTTGTCCATGCCGATCGAGTCGAGGTAGTCGATCGCGGCACCGAGTCCGACCGCCTGGGCGATCGGGGGCGTGCCCGCCTCGAACTTGTGGGGCGCCGGGGCGTAGGTCGAGGAGTGCATCGACACCGTCTCGATCATCTCGCCGCCGCCGAGGAACGGAGGCAGGTCCTCCAGCAGCTCCTGGCGGCCCCAGAGGACGCCGATGCCGGTCGGGCCGCACATCTTGTGGCCGGTGAAAGCCACGAAGTCGGCCTGCAGGGCCTGTACGTCCAGCGGCATGTGCGGCGCGGCCTGGGAGGCGTCGATGCACACCAGCGCACCGACTTCCTGGGCGCGGCGCACGATCGCCTCGACGGGGTTCTGGGTGCCGAGGATGTTGGAGACCAGCACGAAGGAGACGATCTTCGTCTTCTCCGTAATGACCTGGTCGATGTTCGACAGGTCGAGGCGGCCGTCGTCGGTCAGGCCGAACCACTTCAGCTTCGCGCCCGTGCGCTGCGCGAGCAGCTGCCACGGAACGATGTTGGAGTGGTGCTCCATCTCCGTGATGACGATCTCGGTCTCGGAGTCCACGCGGTAGGGCTCGTCGGCCCAGCCCAGCATGTTCGCCACGAGGTTGAGCGACTCCGAGGCGTTCTTGGTGAAGATCACCTCGTCGCGCGAGGGCGCGTTGATGAACGCCGCGACCTTGTCGCGCGCGCCCTCGTACAGCGCCGTGGCCTCCTCGGCGAGCACATGCACACCGCGGTGGACGTTGGCGTTGTAGCGCTCGTAGTACTCGCTCAGGGCGTCCAGCACCTGGCGCGGCTTCTGGCTGGTCGCCGCGTTGTCCAGGTACACGAGCTTCCGGCCTTCGTGGACCTGGCGGTCCAGGATGGGGAAGTCCTTGCGGATCGCCTCGGTGTCGAGGAGGCCCGGCAGCAGTGTCACGCGGATACGCCACCCTTCGTGTATGCCTCGTAGCCCTCGTTCTCCAGCTTGTCGGCGAGCTCGGCGCCGCCGGACTCGACGATCCGGCCGGCGGAGAACACGTGGACGAAGTCGGGCTTGATGTAGCGCAGGATGCGCGTGTAGTGCGTGATCAGCAGGGTGCCGACCTCGCCCGTCTCGCGGACGCGGTTCACGCCCTCGGACACGACGCGCAGGGCGTCGACGTCCAGACCGGAGTCGGTCTCGTCGAGGATCGCCATCTTCGGCCTAAGGAGCTCCAGCTGGAGGATCTCGTGGCGCTTCTTCTCACCGCCGGAGAAGCCCTCGTTGACGTTGCGCTCGGCGAAGGCGGGGTCCATGTTGAGGCGCTCCATGGCCTCCTTGACCTCCTTCACCCAGGTGCGCAGCTTGGGGGCCTCGCCGCGGACGGCGGTGGCGGAGGTGCGCAGGAAGTTCGACACGGAGACACCCGGCACCTCGACCGGGTACTGCATCGCGAGGAACAGGCCGGCGCGGGCACGCTCGTCGACGGACATCTCCAGGACGTCCTCGCCGTCGAGGGTGACGGTGCCGCCGGTGATCGTGTACTTCGGGTGACCCGCGAGGGAGTAGGCGAGGGTCGACTTGCCGGAGCCGTTGGGGCCCATGATGGCGTGCGTCTCGCCCTGCTTCACGGTGAGGTCGACGCCCTTGAGGATCTCCTTCGTGGCGTTGTCGGCCTCGACGGTGACGTGCAGGTCTCGGATTTCAAGCGTTGCCATGGATGCCTCAGGACTCCTGGGTGAGGGAGACGAGCACGTCGTCCCCATCGATCTGTACGGGGTAAACGGGGACGGGGCGCGTCGCCGGGAGGGCGTCGGGCTTGCCGGAGCGGAGGTCGAAGCGCGAGCCGTGCAGCCAGCACTCGATGTGGCAGTCGTCGACCTCGCCCTCCGACAGGGAGACGTTCGCGTGCGAGCAGATGTCGTGGATCGCGAACACCTCGCCCTCGGTCTGCACGATGGACACGGGCGTGCCGTCGAGTTCCACCCGCTTCGGGGTGTCCTCCTCCAGCTCGCCCAGTCCACAGACGCGTACGAAGGTCATGCGACCGCCGCCTCCAGCTCCTCCTCGATCTTGGCGATCAGGCGCTCCTCGATGTCGGGGAGGCCGATCTGCTGGACCAGCTCGGCGAAGAAGCCGCGGACCACCAGGCGCCGGGCCTCGTGCTCCGGGATGCCGCGGGCCATGAGGTAGAAGAGCTGCTCGTCGTCGAAGCGGCCGGTCGCCGAGGCGTGGCCGGCGCCGACGATCTCGCCGGTCTCGATCTCGAGGTTCGGTACGGAGTCCACGCGCGCCCCGTCCGTGAGGACCAGGTTGCGGTTCATCTCGTACGTGTCCGTGCCCTCGGCCTTGGCCTCGATGAGCACGTCGCCGATCCACACCGCGTGCGCGTCGTCGCCCTGGAGCGCGCCCTTGTAGACGACGTTGGACTTGCAGTGCGGGACGTTGTGGTCGACCAGGAGGCGGTGCTCCTGGTGCTGGCCCTGGTCGGTGAAGTACAGGCCGAACAGCTCGGCCTCTCCGCCGGGGCCGGCGTACTGCACGCGCGGGTGCAGCCGGACGACGTCGCCGCCGAAGGTGACGACGACGGACTTGAAGGAGGCGTCGCGGCCGATCAGCGCGTTGTGCTGAGCGACGTGGACGGCCTTTTCGTCCCAGTCCTGGACGGAGACGACGGTGAGCTTGGCGCCGTCGCCCAGGAGGTAGTCGACGTTGGCGGCGAGCACCGCGTCACCGGTGTGGTCGATGACCACGACGGCCTCGGCGAAGGCACCCAGTTCGATCACCTGGTGGCCGAAGGCGGTGCCGCCCTCGCCGTGCACCGCGATGCGGATGGGCTCGGTGAGGACGGTTTCCTTGGGGACGGTCACGACTCCGGCCTTCTCGAACGCCGAGTAGGCCTGAGCGGCGACGCGGTCCGCCGGGGTGCCGGCCTTGCCGAGCCGCGCGTCGTCGCGGCCGACGGCCTCGACGGTGACGCCCTCGGGGGCCTGGACCTCGACCTTCACGCCGTTGCCGTTCGCGACGGCGGTGCCGTCGTGCAGGCCGCGCAGGCGCTCCAGCGGGGTGAACCGCCACTCCTCCTCACGGCCGTGCGGTACGGGGAAATCCGCGACGTCGAAGGAGGGGGGCGCGCTCATGCGCGTGGCGACGGTCGACTCCGCGGCGACCGCAATCGAGCCCGCGGTGGTGGATCCCACGGGGATGTTCTGGGCCTCAGCCATGGCTGTCGTAGTGCTCTCTTTCCTGAGGGGGACGTCTGCTGTCGAGGGGGCGGGTCAGCCGACCGCGCCCTCCATCTGCAGCTCGATCAGCCGGTTGAGCTCCAGCGCGTACTCCATGGGGAGCTCCTTGGCGATGGGCTCGACGAAGCCGCGCACGATCATCGCCATGGCCTCGAACTCGCTCAGGCCGCGGCTCATCAGGTAGAAGAGCTGGTCCTCGGAGACCTTGGAGACGGTCGCCTCGTGGCCCATGGACACGTCGTCCTCGCGGACGTCCACGTAGGGGTAGGTGTCCGAGCGGGAGATGGTGTCGACGAGCAGCGCGTCGCAGAGCACGTTCGACTTGGAGCCGTGGGCACCCTCGCCGATCTCGACGAGGCCACGGTAGGACGTACGGCCGCCACCACGCGCCACGGACTTCGAGACGATGTTGGAGGACGTGTTCGGCGCCATGTGGACCATCTTGGAGCCGGCGTCCTGGTGCTGGCCCTCGCCGGCGAAGGCGATGGACAGGGTCTCGCCCTTGGCGTGCTCACCCATCAGGTAGACGGCCGGGTACTTCATCGTCACCTTGGAGCCGATGTTGCCGTCGATCCACTCCATGGTCGCGCCCTCGTAGGCGACGGCGCGCTTGGTGACCAGGTTGTAGACGTTGTTCGACCAGTTCTGGATGGTCGTGTAGCGGCAGCGGGCGTTCTTCTTGACGATGATTTCGACGACCGCGGAGTGCAGCGAGTCCGACTTGTAGATCGGGGCGGTGCAGCCCTCGACGTAGTGCACGTAGGCACCCTCGTCGACGATGATCAGGGTCCGCTCGAACTGGCCCATGTTCTCGGTGTTGATGCGGAAGTAGGCCTGGAGCGGGATCTCCACGTGGACGCCCGGCGGCACGTAGATGAAGGAGCCGCCCGACCACACGGCGGAGTTCAGCGACGCGAACTTGTTGTCACCGACGGGGATGACGGTCCCGAAGTACTCCTTGAAGAGCTCCGGGTGCTCCTTCAGGGCCGTGTCGGTGTCGAGGAAGATGACGCCCTGCTCCTCCAGGTCCTCGCGGATCTGGTGGTAGACGACCTCCGACTCGTACTGCGCGGCGACACCGGCGACGAGGCGCTGCTTCTCCGCCTCGGGGATGCCGAGCTTGTCGTACGTGGCCTTGATGTCCTCGGGCAGGTCCTCCCAGGACTCCGCCTGCTTCTCCGTGGAGCGCACGAAGTACTTGATGTTGTCGAAGTCGATGCCGGAGAGGTCGGAGCCCCAGTTCGGCATGGGCTTCTTCTCGAACAGGCGCAGGCCCTTGAGGCGGAGCTTGGTCATCCACTCCGGCTCGCTCTTCTTGGAGGAGATGTCCCGGACGACGTCCTCGTTGATGCCGCGCTTGGCAGAGGCGCCGGCCGTGTCGGAGTCGGCCCAGCCGTACTCGTACTTGCCCAGGCCCTCCAGCTCGGGGTGGGCAGTCTCCGTGGGGAGAGTCATGCGGGGTTCCTCCCGGCCGTGCTTGCAGATGCGTTGTGGGAAATCTTGGGGATGAACGTCGTGCAGACGCCGTCGCCGTGCGCGATGGTGGCGAGCCGCTGTACGTGCGTACCGAGCAGCTCGGCGAAAAATTCCGTCTCCGCCTCGCACAGCTGCGGGAACTGCTCGGCGACATGGGCGACCGGGCAGTGGTGCTGGCAGAGCTGCTCACCCTGCTGCGGGTGGGGCGCGTTGCGCGCCGTAGCAGCGTACCCGTCGGCACTCAGAGCCTTGGCCAGTGCTTCGGTCCGCTTCTCGGGCGGGGCGGTCTCGACCGCCCGGCGGTAGGCGCCCGCCTGTGCGGCGATCCTGGCGCGGGCGAACGCGGCGATCGCCTCGTTGCCGCCCTCGCGGTCGGCGATCCAGCGCAGGGCGTCCGCCGCGAGCTTGTCGTAGGACTGGTCGAAGGCGTCCCGGCCGCAGTCCGTCAGGGCGAACACCTTGGCCGGGCGGCCGCGGGTCCGCGCGCCGTACACCCGCTGCTCGCGCGCCTCGACGACACCGTCGCCCGTGAGGGCGTCGAGGTGCCGGCGTACGGCCGCCTGGGTGAGGCCAAGGCGCTCGGCGAGCTCGGCGACGGTCGAGGGCCCGTGGTCCAGGATGGACCGCGCGACCCGGTTGCGGGTGGACCGCTCCCCGGTCGCCAGCTCCTCGTGGGGTGCCTCGCCGACGTTTTTCACAACGCCATTGTTGCGTAATTCTTCCGGACCGGGCAAGCCGCGTGTGCCGCGGACCACGGTGCCCTGCGTCACTTAGGTAAACCTAATCTGACCTGCGGAAACGATCTCTGATCGATCAAAGCGCTGGCATGCGGCAGCCGCTTCGGGGACACTCCGGAACCATGCCGACACCCCCTCCGACCGGCCCTCTTGTCACCCGCGAGACGCTCCGGACCCAGCTCGCCGAACTCGGTGTACGCCCCGGTGAGACCCTCCTCGCGCACTCCTCGCTCAGCGCCCTCGGCTGGGTGAACGGCGGTGCCGTCGCGGTGGTGCGCGGACTGCTCGACGCGCTCGGCCCGCAGGGCACGCTCGTGGTCCCCACCCAGACCGGCGACCTGTCCGACCCGGCCCTGTGGAGCAATCCGCCCGTGCCCCCGGAATGGTGGGCGGCCATCCGGGCCACCATGCCCGCCTACGACCCGCGGATCACGCCCGCCCGCGGGGTCGGCGTCGTCCCGGAGACCGTGCGGACCTGGCCCGGCGCGCAGCGCAGCGCGCATCCGCAGACCTCGTTCGCGGCGCTCGGCCCGCGTGCGGCGGAGGTGCTCGACGGGCACGCGTCCGACTGCCGGCTAGGCGAGCGGAGCCCGCTGGCGAAACTGGAGGCGATGGGCGCCCGGGTGCTGCTGCTCGGTGCCGGCTACGTCTCCTGCACGAGTTTCCACCTGGCCGAGTACCGGATCCCGTCCCCGCGCGTCGCCGTGGGCCGGCCCGGTCCCGAGGGCTGGGAGACCGTCACCGAGGTGTCGATCAGCTCGGACCGTTTCGACGAGCTGGGCTACGACTTCGAACGGGACCGTCCCGTCATCCGCGGCAAGGTGGGAGCAGCCGAGGCGCGGCTGTTCCCGGTGGCGGACGCGGTGGCCTACGCCGAGCGGTGGCTGGCGGTCCACCGGCCGCGCGAGGAGGAGTTCCTCCACCCGCCGGTCTGAGCCCGCACGGGCGTACCTAGACTCTGGACCCATGCGAAGTGAGCCCGTGGTCCAGGTCCAGGCCCTGGTGAAGCGGTACGGCCCGAAGACCGCGGTGGACGGGCTCGACCTGGTGGCCCGGGCGGGGGTGACCGCCGTGCTCGGCCCCAACGGGGCGGGCAAGACGACCACGGTCGAGACCTGCGAGGGGTACCGGAAGCCGGACTCCGGCACGGTGCGCGTCCTGGGCCTCGACCCGGTGAGACAGTCCGCCGGCCTGCGGCCCCGCATCGGTGTGATGCTCCAGTCCGGCGGCGTCTACTCCGGCTCCCGGGCCGACGAGATGCTCCGCCACATCGCCAGACTGCACGCGCACCCGCTGGACGTGGACGCGCTGATCGAGCGCCTGGGCCTCGGCTCCTGCGGCCGTACGACGTACCGGCGGCTGTCCGGCGGGCAGCAGCAGCGGCTCGCGCTGGCCATGGCCGTGGTCGGGCGCCCGGAGCTGGTCTTCCTCGACGAGCCGACCGCCGGGCTCGACCCGCAGGCCCGCCGCGCCACCTGGGACCTCGTCCGGGACCTGCGCGCCGACGGCGTCTCCGTGATCCTCACCACGCACTACATGGACGAGGCCGAGCAGCTCGCCGACGACGTGGCGATCATCGACGCGGGCCGGGTCATCGCCCAGGGCTCCCCGGAGGAGCTGTGCCGGGGCGGCGCGGAGAACACGCTCCGCTTCTCGGGCCGGCCGGGCCTGGACGTGGGCTCGCTGCTGAAGGCCCTGCCCGCCGACTGCTCGGCCGCCGAGCTGACGCCGGGTTCCTACCGGGTCGTCGGCAAGGTCGACCCGCAGCTGCTCGCGACGGTCACCTCCTGGTGCGCCCAGCACGGCGTGATGCCGGAGAAGATCTCGGTCGAGCGCCACACCCTTGAAGACGTCTTCCTGGAGCTCACCGGCAAGGAGCTGCGCTCATGACCGCCACCGGCACCGGGATGTACACGCCGAAGCCCGGCGCGGCCCCGCTCCCCCGCATGATCGCGGCCCAGGCCCTGCTCGAAACGAAGATGCTGCTGCGAAACGGCGAGCAGCTGCTGCTGACCGTCGTCATCCCGGCCCTGCTCCTGGTGCTCTTCAGCACCGTGGACATCGTCGACACCGGCGCCGGCGAGGCCGTCGACTTCCTCACCCCCGGCGTCCTCGCGCTCGCGGTGATGTCGACGGCGTTCACCGGCCAGGCCATCGCCACCGGCTTCGAACGCCGCTACGGCGTGCTGAAGCGGCTGGCCTCCTCGCCCCTGCCCCGCTGGGGCCTGATGACGGCGAAGACGCTGTCGGTCCTGGTCACCGAGGTGCTCCAGGTGATCCTGCTCACGGCGATCGCCTTCGCGCTCGGCTGGTCGCCGCAGGGCAATCCGGTCGCCGTCCTGCTGCTCCTGGTCCTCGGCACGGCGGCCTTCTCGGGCCTGGGGCTGCTGATGGCCGGGACGCTGAAGGCCGAGGCGACGCTGGCCGCGGCCAACCTGGTGTTCCTGCTGCTGCTCGTCGGCGGCGGGGTCATCGTGCCGCTGGACAAGTTCCCCGCGGGCGCCCAGGACGTGCTCGGTCTGCTGCCGATCTCGGCCCTGTCCGACGGGCTGCGGGACGTGCTCCAGCACGGTGCCGGGATGCCCTGGGGCAATCTGGGGATCCTGGCCGTCTGGGCGGTCGCGGGGCTTGCCGCGGCCGGGAAGTTCTTCCGCTGGGAGTAGGGCAGGTGCCCTGTGACGGACCCTCGTGAAAGCGTGCACAAGCGGCGGCCTACGATGGTCCGCGTGCCAAACGTGACCCGCGCCGACGCTCAGGCCGCCCTGCGCAACCCGCTCGCCTTCATCGCCGAGCGCTGGACCCCGGAACCCCGGACGGTCCGGCGCGCGGCCCTCTCCGCGCTCCTGATGTCGGTGCTCATCGTCGTCACCGGGGGCGCCGTACGGCTGACCGGCTCGGGCCTGGGCTGCCCGACCTGGCCCAAGTGCACCGACGATTCGCTCACCGCCACCAGCGAGATGGGCTTCCACGGCGCCATCGAGTTCGGCAACCGCATGCTGACGTACGTGCTGTGCGCCGCCGTCGGCTGGGCGATCATCGCGGCGCGCTCGCAGAAGCCGTACCGGCGCGGTCTGGTCCGGCTGGGCTGGGCGCAGTTCTGGATCGTGATGAGCAACGCGGTGCTCGGCGGCATCGTGGTGCTGGTCGGTCTCAACCCGTACACGGTGGCGGCGCACTTCGTGGCGACGTCCGCGCTCATCGCGGTGGCCACAGTGATGTGGCAGCGCACCCGTGAGGGTGACGGGGCGCCCAGCCCGCTGGTCGGCAAGGCCGTGCAGCAGCTGGTGTGGTTCCTGACCGCAGCGGCCGTTCTGCTCATCCTGGTCGGCACGGTCGTGACCGGCGCGGGCCCGCACGCGGGCGACTCCAGCGAGGTCGAGCGGATGCCGGTCGACTGGGAGACGGTGAGCAAGCTGCACGCCGTCCTGGCGTGGATCGTGGTGACGCTGACGTTCGCCCTGTGGTTCGTCCTCAAGGCGGTCGACGCGCCGAGGAACCCGCTGAACCGCACCCGCGAGCTGTTCCTGATCCTGCTCGCGCAGGGCGTCATCGGCTACGTCCAGTACTTCACGGACCTGCCCGAGGTCCTGGTCGGCCTGCACATGCTGGGCTCGGCCGTGATGTGGATCTGGGTGCTGCGGGTGGTGCTGTCGCTCCGGGAACGGCCGGAGGCTGCCGTGGACCTGCCCGGTCCCACGGCCGAGGCCAGCCTGACGAAGGCTTAGTCGAGCCCGTACACCCGCCGCGCGTTCTCCGACGCCAGCATGCCCGCCACCCGCTGCGCGTCGGCCAGGGACCACGCCCCCTCGGCGACCCAGGTGCCGAGCACCCGCCCGAGGGCCTCGCGGAACAGGCGGGCGCCCACCACGTGCAGTTCGGGCAGGCCCTGCGCCCCGGTGGAGAAGAGGATCTTTCCGAAGGGCGCCAGTTCCAGGATCTCGGCGAGGACGGTCGCGGCCTGGGCGCCCGCGCGGACCAGGGCGGCGCCGCAGTCGACGTGGACGTGCGGGAAGACACCGGCGAGATGGGCCGCATTGCGGTGGTACGGGTAGCCGTGCAGCAGGACCAGGTCCGTGCCGAGCCCGGCCGTGGCGCGCACGAAGTCCGTCAGCAGCACCGGGTCCGTACGGTCGGTCCGCAGCCCCGGCGCCCCCAGCCCCGCGTGCAGCTGGAGCGGCAGGCCCGAGGCGACCGCGCTCCACAGCAGATGCCGCAGCAGCACCGGGTCGCTCAGCTCCCCGCCGACCCCCCGCCCGGCGAGCCAGCGGCCGGCCGCCCCGCGCACCTCCCCCGGCCCGGGCGGCTCCGGCGCGAGCGCGAGGCCGTGCCGTGCGCCCGCGACCGAGGTGAAGGCGACGGCGTTCGCGGCGGCCGCGTGCACCGACTCAGCGAGGTTGGCGAGGAAGGACTCGACGGTTCCGGAGGTGTCGGCGACCTGCTCGGCGAGGAGTTCCAGGCGGACGATCTCGCGGGCCTCGGCGGCTCCGGCACAGGCCAGCTCGCCGGGTTCCGTCAGATCGCCGGGCAGGCCGGTGTCGACCAGGTACGTGGTGATGCCGCTGCCGCGCAGGAGCCGGCGGCCGGATTCCAGGACGCCCAGTTCCCGGCGGCGGGCCAGGTAGCGGGCGGGCGCGCAGTGCGGTTCCAGGCCGAGCAGGGGTGGGCACCAGCGCCGCACGGCGAAGCCGGTCTGGGTGTCGAAGAGGGTGGTGCCGGGGGCGGGTGGGCCCTCGGTGCGGCTGAGGTGGGCCTCGAAGGTGCCGAGGCCCAGCTCCGTGCGGAGCACTCCGTGGCAGTACTGGTCCACCAGTGACGGCGTTTCGATCATCCGGGCCTCCCGGTGTGGACCCTGTTGCTCTCAAGGGTCCTAACGGGTGAACCGGGTTCGAGGTGGCGGTCCCGGGGTGGGGGTCCGGGTCACGGGACGGCTGCGGACCGGTTGTGGCTGGTCGCGCCCCCGCGGCGGAGCCGCAGATCGATACAGCCCCGCGCCCCCGAGAGGGTCAGGTGTTCTTGGGGCCGCCTACTTGGATGCCGGCCATCCGGCTCCACTCGTAGCGGCCCGTCTTGACCTTGGCCGCGAATTCGCCGTCGAAGGACTCGTGGGTCGTGATGCCCGACTTCTCCACGGCCTTCTCGGCGATCTCGTAGGAGGGGGCGACCAGGTCGCCCCAGTTGCCGTCCTCGC
Organism: Streptomyces collinus; assembly: GCF_031348265.1. NCBI lineage: Bacteria > Bacillati > Actinomycetota > Actinomycetes > Kitasatosporales > Streptomycetaceae > Streptomyces > Streptomyces collinus. The sequence goes on from NZ_CP133771.1 coordinate 2,098,269, forward strand.
CGACCAGCACGATGCGGGCACCGCGCTCGCCGAGGTAGGCGACCTGGCCCTCGGCGCCGCCGTGGGCCTTGGAGAAGGAGGAGATCTGCTTGGCCAGCCGGGCCGCCTTGCGCTCGGCCTTCGGGTCAACCTGCTGCGTGTCTGCCATGGTCAGGATGCTACTCACGGGTAGATCGTCTCGCGAGGGCAGGGCGGTGTGATGTACGTCAGCGCAGGAACGGGTCGACCGCGACCGCCACGAACAGCAGCGAGACGTAGGTGATCGACCAGTGGAACAGGCGCATCTCCTTCAGCTTCGCGCCCGTCACCTCCGCCTTCGCGCGGTTCTGCAGGCCGTGCGCCTCCCAGAGCCAGAAGCCGCCCGCCAGCAGGGCCACCGAGGTGTAGAACCAGCCGGTGTAGCCGAGGGGGGTGAGCAGGAGCGAGACGCCGACCATGACCCAGCTGTAGATCACGATCTGCTTGGCGACGACCTTGTTGGAGGCGACCACCGGCAGCATCGGCACGCCCACGCGCGCGTAGTCCTCCTTGACCTTCATGGACAGCGGCCAGTAGTGCGGCGGCGTCCAGAAGAACATGACCATGAAGAGGATGACGGGCGCCCACGACATCGAGTTCGTGACCGAGGACCAGCCGATCAGCACCGGCAGGCAGCCGGCGATGCCGCCCCACACGATGTTCTGCGAGGTCCGGCGCTTGAGGATCATCGTGTAGACGACCACGTAGAAGAGGAGCGCGCCGAGGGCGAGCCAGGCGCTCAGCCAGTTCACCGTGAGGCCGAACAGCAGCGTCGAGGCGACGGCCAGCGTGATGCCGAAGGCGAGGCACTCGCGCGGGCTGACCATGCCGGTGACCAGCGGCCGCTGCGAGGTGCGGTCCATCAGCGCGTCGATGTCGCGGTCGATGTACATGTTGAGCGCGTTGGCGCCGCCCGCGGACATGTAGCCGCCGAGGCACGTCAGCAGCACCAGCGTCAGGTCGGGCACGCCCTGCTGCGCCAGGAACATCACCGGCACGGTGGTGATCAGCAGCAGCTCGATGATCCGCGGCTTGGTGAGAGCCACGAATGCCATGACACGGGCCCCGAGCGGCCGGTGGGCCGGGCTCTGGTCCGTCCCGGTCATCCCCGCTGGACGGGATTCAACGGCCGTCACGCACACCCCTACAGAGACATCCCAGCAAGCCTCACCGCTGTGAAGTCCCGGTAAAGGCTCGCGCGTACCACGCCACTTTAGACGTTGCCCAGACTCGGACATTCGCGGGGGTCGGCTCGTGTTGGGAGGGGGCTTCCGAAGGGCGCGCCGAAGCTCGATTGAGCACCCGGATGAGCGGCTCCGTATTCACCTGTCGAATGCGGTACGGCCCAGTCAGGAGGCGGATCGGGATCGGTCCCGGCACTCTGGAGTGACTCGAAAAAACGCACGTCCCACGGGGGTAGGCTCGACTGCGGCCGGTGGGCGCCCCGATACACCGGCATCCGACATGTGGAGAGGAGCCCTGACCCAGGGTGAGCACCAAGCCGACCACCACAGACCTCGAGTGGACCGAGTTGGACCAGCGGTCCGTCGACACCGCGCGTGTCCTGGCCGCCGATGCCGTACAGAAGGTCGGTAACGGCCATCCGGGTACGGCGATGAGCCTGGCGCCTGCCGCCTACACCCTCTTCCAGAAGGTGATGCGGCACGACCCGGCGGACGCCGACTGGGTCGGGCGGGACCGCTTCGTGCTGTCCGCCGGCCACTCGTCCCTGACCCTCTACACCCAGCTGTACCTGGCCGGCTTCGGCCTGGAGCTGGACGACCTGAAGTCCTTCCGCACCTGGGGTTCGAAGACCCCCGGCCACCCCGAGTACGGGCACACGACCGGTGTGGAGACGACGACCGGGCCGCTCGGCCAGGGTGTCGCCAACGCGGTGGGCATGGCGATGGCCGCCCGCTACGAGCGCGGTCTGTTCGACCCGGAGGCCGCCGAGGGCGAATCGCCGTTCGACCACTTCATCTACTGCATCGCCGGTGACGGCTGCCTCCAGGAGGGCATCTCCGCCGAGGCGTCCTCCCTCGCGGGCCACCAGAAGCTCGGCAACCTGATCCTGCTGTGGGACGACAACCACATCTCGATCGAGGGCGACACCGAGACGGCCGTCTCCGAGGACACCGCCAAGCGCTACGAGGCCTACGGCTGGCACGTGCAGCGCGTGGAGCCGAAGGCCGACGGCGACCTGGACCCGGCCGCGATCTTCGAGGCGGTCCAGAAGGCCAAGGCCGTCACGGACCGGCCGTCGTTCATCGCGATGCGCTCGATCATCGCCTGGCCGGCCCCGAACGCGCAGAACACCGAGGCCGCGCACGGCTCGGCGCTCGGCGACGACGAGGTCGCGGCGACCAAGCGGGTGCTGGGCTTCGATCCGGAGCAGTCCTTCGAGGTCTCCGACGAGGTCATCACGCACACCCGCAAGGCGCTGGAGCGGGGCCAGGCGGCCCGCGCGGTGTGGGAGAAGGCCTACCAGCAGTGGCGGGACAACAACCCCGAGCGCGCCGCGGAGTACGACCGCGTCGCCAAGGGTGAGCTGCCCACCGGCTGGGAGGAGAAGATCCCGGTCTTCGAGGTCGGCAAGGGCGTGGCCACGCGTGCCGCCTCCGGCAAGATCCTCCAGGCGCTCGGCGCGGTCGTCCCCGAGCTGTGGGGCGGCTCGGCCGACCTGGCCGGCTCGAACAACACCACGATCGACAAGACCAGCTCCTTCCTCCCGGCGGACAACCCGCTGCCGGAGGCGGACCCGTACGGGCGCACGATCCACTTCGGTATCCGCGAGCACGCGATGGCCGCCGAGATGAACGGCATCGCGCTGCACGGCAACACCCGGATCTACGGCGGCACCTTCCTGGTCTTCTCCGACTACATGCGCAACGCGGTGCGGCTGTCGGCGCTGATGCACCTGCCGGTGACGTACGTGTGGACGCACGACTCCATCGGTCTCGGTGAGGACGGCCCGACGCACCAGCCCGTCGAGCACCTGGCGTCGCTGCGCGCGATCCCGGGCCTGAACGTCGTGCGCCCGGCGGACGCCAACGAGACCGCGGTCGCCTGGCGCGAGATCCTCAGGCGCTGGACGAAGGAGTTCGGCAAGGGCCAGCCGCACGGTCTGGCGCTGACCCGTCAGGGCGTCCCGACGTACGAGCCCAACGACGATGCCGCCAAGGGCGGTTACGTCCTGTTCGAGGCCGACGGCGGCGAGCCCGAGGTCATCCTGATCGCCACCGGCTCGGAGGTGCACGTCGCCGTCGAGGCGCGCGAGCAGCTCCAGGGCGCCGGCGTGCCCACGCGTGTGGTGTCCATGCCGTCGGTGGAGTGGTTCGAGCAGCAGGACCAGGGGTACCGGGACAGCGTCCTGCCGCCGTCCGTCCGGGCCCGTGTCGCGGTGGAGGCCGGTATCGGTCTCACGTGGCACAAGTACGTGGGGGACGCCGGCCGCATCGTTTCCCTGGAGCACTTCGGTGCTTCGGCCGACGGCAAGGTCCTCTTCCGCGAGTTCGGCTTCACTCCCGAGAACGTGGCCGCCGCCGCGCGGGAATCGATCGCCGCAGCTCAGCGCTGACGCTTATACACGACACGTAGGAGATGGAATTTCCATGACAGACGCACTCAAGCGCCTCTCCGAGGAAGGCGTGGCGATCTGGCTGGACGACCTGTCGCGCAAGCGGATCACGTCCGGCAACCTCGCCGAGCTGATCGACCAGCAGCACGTCGTGGGCGTCACCACCAACCCGTCGATCTTCCAGAAGGCGATCTCGCAGGGCGACGGCTACGACACGCAGCTGACCGACCTCGCCGCCCGCAAGGTCACCGTCGAAGAGGCCATCCGCATGATCACGACGGCGGACGTCCGTGACGCCGCCGACATCCTGCGCCCGGTCTTCGACGCCACCGGCGGCAAGGACGGCCGGGTCTCGATCGAGGTCGACCCGCGCCTGGCGCACAACACGCGGGCGACGGTCGCCGAGGCCAAGCAGCTCGCGTGGCTGGTGGACCGGCCCAACACGCTCATCAAGATCCCGGCGACCGAGGCGGGCATCCCGGCCATCGCCGAGACCATCGGCCTGGGCATCAGCGTCAACGTCACGCTGATCTTCTCGCTGGAGCGCTACCGCCTGGTCATGGACGCGTTCCTGGAGGGCCTGGAGAAGGCCAAGGAGCGCGGACTGGACCTGTCGCAGATCCACTCCGTGGCCTCGTTCTTCGTGTCCCGCGTGGACACCGAGATCGACAAGCGGATCGACGCGCTGGGCACCGACGAGGCCAAGGCCGCGCGCGGCAAGGCCGGCGTCGCCAACGCCCGGCTGGCCTACCAGGCGTACGAGGAGGTCTTCTCCTCGGACCGCTGGAGCGCCCTGGAGAAGGCGGGCGCCAACAAGCAGCGTCCGCTGTGGGCGTCCACCGGCGTGAAGGACAAGGCGTACAAGCCCACCCTGTACGTCGACGAGCTGGTCGCGCCGAACACGGTGAACACCATGCCGGAGGCGACCCTGTTCGCCACGGAGGAGCAGGGCGAGATCCGCGGCAACGCCGTCGCCGGCACGTACGAGCAGGCCCGCGCCGACCTCGACGCGGTCGAGAAGCTCGGGATCAAGTACGACGACGTGGTCCAGCTGCTGGAGGAGGAGGGCGTCGAGAAGTTCGAGGCCTCCTGGACCGACCTGCTGAAGTCGACCGAGGCCGAGCTCAAGCGCCTCGCCCCCTCGGAGGGCTGAACAGGTGTCGAGCAGCAACCCGCTGCGTGACCCCGCGGACCGACGGCTCCCGCGTATCGCGGGGCCGTCGGGCCTGGTCATCTTCGGCGTCACGGGCGACCTGTCCCGGAAGAAGCTCATGCCCGCCGTGTACGACCTCGCCAACCGGGGTCTGCTGCCGCCGGGCTTCTCGCTGGTGGGCTTCGCCCGCCGCGAGTGGGCTCATGAGGACTTCGCGCAGGAAGTGCACGACGCGGTCAAGGAGCACGCCCGCACACCCTTCCGCGAGGAGGTCTGGCAGCAGCTCATCCAGGGCATGCGCTTCGTGCAGGGCACGTTCGACGACGACGACGCCTTCGAGCGGCTGCGCTCCACGATCGACGAGCTGGACAAGGCACAGGGCACGGGCGGCAACTTCGCCTTCTACCTGTCCGTGCCGCCGTCGGCGTTCCCGGTGGTCATCCAGCAGCTGAAGAAGCACCAGCTGGCCGACCAGACGGGCGGTTCCTGGCGGCGCGCGGTCATCGAGAAGCCGTTCGGCCACAACCTGGAGTCGGCCGAGGAGCTCAACAAGGTCGTCCACGAGGTCTTCGCCCCGGACCAGGTCTTCCGCATCGACCACTACCTGGGCAAGGAGACCGTCCAGAACATCCTGGCGCTGCGCTTCGCCAACACGATGTTCGAACCGATCTGGAACCGGTCCTTCGTGGACCACGTGCAGATCACCATGGCCGAGGACATCGGCATCGGCGGCCGGGCCGGGTACTACGACGGCATCGGCGCCGCCCGTGACGTCATCCAGAACCACCTGCTCCAGCTCATGGCCCTGACGGCCATGGAGGAGCCGGCCTCCTTCGACGCGGACGCGCTGGCCGCCGAGAAGACCAAGGTCCTCGGCGCCGTGAGGCTGCCGCAGGACCTGGGCCGGGACACCGTGCGCGGGCAGTACTCCGCGGGCTGGCAGGGCGGCGCGAAGGTGATCGGCTATCTCGACGAGGACGGCATCGACGCCTCCTCGAAGACCGACACCTACGCCGCGATCAAGCTGGAGATCGACAACCGCCGCTGGGCGGGCGTCCCCTTCTACCTGCGCACCGGCAAGCGGCTGGGCCGCCGGGTGACGGAGATCGCCGTCGTGTTCCAGCGGGCCCCGCACTCCCCCTTCGACTCCACCGCGACCGAGGAACTCGGCTCCAACGCGATCGTCATCCGCGTCCAGCCGGACGAGGGCGTCACGGTCCGCTTCGGCTCGAAGGTGCCGGGCACGTCGATGGAGATCCGGGACGTGTCGATGGACTTCGCGTACGGCGAGTCCTTCACGGAGTCGAGCCCGGAGGCCTACGAGCGTCTGATCCTGGACGTTCTGCTCGGTGACTCGAACCTCTTCCCGCGCACCGAGGAGGTCGAGCTGTCCTGGAAGATCCTCGACCCGATCGAGGAGTACTGGGACAAGAACGGCAAGCCCGCCCAGTACCAGGCCGGTACCTGGGGGCCCGTCGAGGCGGACGAAATGCTCGAGCGACACGGACGGAGCTGGCGCCGGCCATGAAGATAGACCTCACGGACACCACCGCCAGCAAGGTCAACAAGGCGTTGGTGCAGGGGCGCAGGGCGATCGGCACCCCGGCGGTCGGCATGGTGCTCACGCTGGTCATCGTGACGGACGAGGAGAACGCCTACGACGCGCTGAAGGCCGCGAGCGACGCCGCGCACGAGCATCCCTCGCGCACGCTCGTGGTCATCAGGCGCGTCTCCCGCTCGCCCCGCGACCGTACGCAGTCCCGCCTGGACGCGGAGGTGCGCGTCGGTGCCGACGCCGGATCCGGTGAGACGGTGGTGCTCCGGCTGTACGGCGAAGTCGCGGACCACGCCCAGTCGGTGGTGCTGCCGCTGCTGCTGCCGGACGCCCCGGTGGTGGTGTGGTGGCCGGTGAACGCGCCGCTCGACCCGGCGAAGGACCCCCTGGGTGCCCTCGCGCAGCGCCGCGTCACCGACACGTACGCCTCCGAGCAGCCGGTACGGGACCTGGCGACCCGGTCCCGGGCTTACACCCCCGGCGACACGGACCTGTCCTGGACGCGCATCACGCCCTGGCGTTCCATGCTGGCGGCGGCCCTCGACCAGGTCACCTGCGAGGTCCGGGCCGTCGAGGTGGAGGGCGAGGAGTTCAACCCGAGCTGTGAGCTGCTGGCGATGTGGCTCGCGGACCGGCTGGACGTCCCCGTGAAGCGCTCGCTGTCCGGCGGCCCCGGTCTGACGGCGGTCCGGATGGACACCAACTGCGGCCCGATCAAGCTGGACCGTGCCGACGGCTCCCTGGCGACGCTCTCCATCGAGGGCCAGCCGGACCGGGCCGTGGCGCTCAAGCGCCGGGAGACCGCCGAGCTGATGGCGGAGGAACTGCGGCGGCTGGACCCGGACGACACGTACGCGTCGGCGCTGCGGTACGGGGTGGACCGGCTGAAGTCCGCGTCGCCGGTGCAGTCGACGCCGTCGGTGCCCAAAAGTGAAGGGCGAGCAGGACTCGCCCTCCCCGCTCCCGTTGAAAGGGCTGCGAAAGCACCCGCTGCGGAAGCGACGGCGCAGGCACCGGTGAGGCGGGAACCGCCCGAGCTGGAGCCGGTACGGAAGGCGACGACCAAGTGAGTACGGCACCGCAGCTGGTCGTGCACCGCGACAAGCAGCTGATGGCGCAGGCCGCGGCGGCCCGGCTGATCACCAAGATCGTGGACGCGCAGGCCTCCCGGGGCTCGGCGTCCGTGGTCCTGACGGGCGGCCGCAACGGCAACGGCCTGCTGGCCGCCCTGGCCGCGGCCCCCGCCCGGGACGCGATCGACTGGAGCCGGCTCGACCTCTGGTGGGGCGACGAGCGGTTCCTGCCCGAGGGTGACCCGGAGCGCAACGTCACCCAGGCGAGGGAGGCCCTCCTCGACTCGGTGCCGGTCGATCCGAAGCGGGTGCACGCGATGCCCGCGTCGGACGGGCCGCACGGCACCGACGTGGACGCGGCGGCCGCCGCGTACGCGGAGGAACTGGCGCGGGCGGCGGGCCCGGAGAACCACGGTCCCGTGCCCACGTTCGACGTGCTGATGCTGGGCGTCGGACCGGACACGCATGTGGCGTCGCTGTTCCCGGAGTTGCCGGCGGTCAGGGAGACCGACCGCACGGTGGTCGGGGTCCACGGCGCGCCCAAGCCGCCGCCGACCCGGGTGACGCTGACGCTGCCGGCGATCCGCGCGGCCCGTGAGGTGTGGCTTCTCGCGGCCGGGGAGGACAAGGCCCAGGCGGCGGCGATCGCCCTCTCGGGCGCGGGCGAGATCCAGGCGCCGGCGGCGGGGGCGTACGGCAGGAGCCGGACCCTGTGGCTCCTGGACGGGGCGGCGGCTTCCCAACTGCCGCGTTCCTTGTATCCGCCGGCTTCGGCTTAGGCCACCAGGCCTGTGCCCATCCACCACCCGCAGGTGCCCCTTGCCAGGGCAGTTTCGGGCGGTGGATGGGCATAGGTCCGGGGGTCCAGGGGGCGGAGCCCCCTGGTACAACGGCTACTTGACCGACCCCGCCATCACGCCCTGCACGAAGTGCCGCTGGAACGCGAAGAACACGACCACCGGAACCACCAGGGACACGAACGCCCCGGGCGCCAGGACATCGATGTTGCTGCCGAACTGGCGTATCTGCGACTGGAGTTCCACCGTGAGCGGCTGCGACGCACTGTCCGCGAACAGCAGCGCCACCAGCATGTCGTTCCATACCCACAGGAACTGGAAGATGGCCAGCGAGGCGATCGCGGGCCGCCCCACGGGCAGGACGAGCCGCGTGAAGATACGCCACTCGCTGCCCCCGTCCATGCGGGCCGCCTCCAGCATCTCCTTCGGCATCTCGGCGAAGTAGTTCCGCAGCAGGAACACCGCGAAGGGCAGGCCGTAGGCCACATGGAAGAGCACGACACCGGGGATCGTGCCGAACAGGCCCAGCTGCCCGAAGAGTTTGGCGACCGGCAGCAGACCGATCTGCACCGGCACCACCAGCAGCGCGACCACGACCAGGAAGATCGCCTCCCGGCCGGGGAAGTCCAGCCACGCGAAGGCGTACCCCGCGAGCGCCGCGACGACCACGACCAGCACGGTCGTCGGCACCGATATCAGCACCGTGTTCCAGAACGCCTGCGTGATCCCGGCGTTCCCCAGCAGCGACGAGTAGTTGTCGAAGGACAGCTGCCCGGGGCTGGAGAACACCGTCCACCAGCCGCCCTTCGCCGTGTCCTCGGCGGACCGCAGCGAGGACAGGAACAGCCCGGCCAGCGGCGTCATCCACACCAGGCCGACCACCACGAGAAAGGCCTGGACGACTCCGTTGCCCAGCCCGCGCCGAACCGCGTTCATCGCTGACTCCTTCGGAAACGGCGGACGTTGAACACCATCGCCGGGACGACCAGCAGCAGGAGCAGCACGCCCAGCGCACTGCCGAGTCCCTGGTTGTTGCCGCCGCCGAACGACACCAGCCACATCTGCGTCGCGAGCACGGTCGCGTCCTCCTGCACGGGCCCGGGCGCGATGATGTAGACGAGGTCGAAGACCTTCATCACGTTGATGACGAGAGTGATGAAGACGACCGACAGGACGGGTGCCAGCAGGGGCACCGTGATCCGGCGGAAGATCTGCCACTCGTTCGCGCCGTCCATCCGTGCCGCCTCCAGGGCGTCCCGCGGCAGCGTCGACAGACCCGCCCCGATCAGCACCATGGCGAAGCCGGTCCAGATCCACAGGTACGCGCCGATGATCGCCGGGGTGACCAGCGCCGGGCCGAGCCAGGAGACGCCCTCGTAGGGCTGGGCGAAGTTCGACGACGGCAGTCTCACCTCGTAGGAGCCCGATGCGAGGCCCTCGAAGCGGAAGGAACCGTCGGCGGCCGTGGTGGTCGCGGCGATCGCCTCGCCGTCGCGGACCGCCTCGACCTTCATCTCCGGCAGCCCGCTCTCCCGCCGGTCGACCTTGCCCTGCTCCCCTCCCCCGCCGGGCGTGAAGTCCAGGTAGACGACACCGCGCAGTTCGTCGGCGGCGGCCTTGCGCCCCGCCGCCGCGTACGCCGGCTCGGCCCCGCCCGGCAGGTCGCCGGGCTGCACACCGACCAGGCCCAGCGCCACGGCGTCCCCGGGCGCCACGCTCGTACTCGTGCGGTACGAGCCGTCCTTGTCCTTCGTCAGGCCGTGGGCGTCCCGCGCCCGGGCCGTCGGATAGGAGGACTCCCCCTTGAAGGCGTCGTGGACGGAGACCACCGCCGCGTTGAGCACGCCCTTGTCGGGGTCCTCGTCGTAGGCGAGGCGGAAGATGATGCCGGCGGCGAGGAAGGAGACCGCCATCGGCATGAAGAGGAGCAGCTTGAAGGCCGTGGCCCAGCGGACCTTCTCCACCAGTACGGCGAGGATCAGCCCGAGGCCGGTGAGCAGGGCCGGGGCGATGACGACCCAGATGGCCGTGTTGCGGACGGCCTTGAGGGTCGCCGGGTCGCGGAACATCTCGGCGTAGTTGTCGCCGCCGACGAAGCTCGTCCCGGAGGCGTCGAAGAAGCTGCGGCCGATGCTGAACAGCACGGGGTAGACGACGAGCGCGCCGAGCAGCAGCAGCGCGGGCAGCACGAACAGCAGGGCGATGATCTTCCCGCGCCGGCGCAGTCGCCGGGTGCGGTCGGCGACCGGGCCGGGCGGTGGGGGGCTCGTCTCTTGCACGAGGGTCGCTGTCATGGCGTATCAGTCCTGGTACGCCTTGGCCGCCGCGGCCTCCAGCTTCGCCGCGGTGCCCTTCGGGTCGGACGGGTCGCGCAGGAAGTCCTGGAGGAGCTTCCACTCGCCGGTGCCCTTCGTGCCGCCGAACGCGGCCGGGGCCTGGTCGGACATGTCGAAGCGGACCGAGTCCCCGGCCTGGACGAGGGACTTGGCGGTGGCGCGGGTGACGTCGTCGCCGTAGGAGGCGAGGTCGACCTTCTTGTTCGGGGAGAGGAAGCCGCCGGCCTCGGCCCACACCGCGGAGGCCTCGGGCGTCGAGAGGTACTCCAGGAGGGCCTGGGCTGCCTTCTGGTTCTTGCCGTCCTTGAGGACGACGGCGGCGTCTCCGCCGCTGACGACCGGTGCCTCACCGCCGCCGACCGCCGGGAACGGGAAGAAGTTCGCGTCCTGGCCGACCTTCTTGCCGAACTGGTCCTTGGCGACACCGGCGACGAAGTCGCCCTCGTAGACCATGCCGGCCTCGGGCTCGGGGCCGAACACCTTCTCCACCGAGCCGGGGAAGTCGGTGTTCAGGGCGCCCTTCTGGCCGCCGGCGATGAGCTGCTTGTCCTTGAAGAGCTTGCCGAGGGTGGTGAGGGCGTTGACGACGGACGCGTCGGTCCACTTCAACTTGTGGGCGGCGAGGGCGTCGTACTTCTCGGGTCCGGCCTGGGAGAGGTAGACGTTCTCGAACCAGTCGGTGAGGGTCCAGCCGTCCTGTCCGGCGACGGAGAACGCGGCGAGGCCGGAGTCGGACACGGTCTGCCCGGCCTTCAGCATGTCGTCGTAGGTCTTCGGGGGCTTCACGCCGGCCTGTTCGAGGGCCTCGGGGCTGTACCAGACGGTCGACTTGTGGGCGGCCTTGAAGTACAGGCCGTAGAGGGTGCCGTCGACGCTGCCGTACGTCTTCCACACGGGGGCGTACCCGGCGTCCACGGCCTGCTCGGTCTTCTTCGACAGCGGCTTGAGCCAGCCCTTCTGCGCGAACTGCTTGAGCACGCCGACCTGCGGGACCATCACGACGTCGGGGGCGTTGCCGCCCTCGATCTTGCTGCCGACGACGGTGGAGACGTTGTCGCCGGTGGACGTGAACTGCGTCTTGGCGCCGGTCTTCTCGGTGAAGGCGTCGAGCACCTTCTGGAAGTTCTTCTGCTCGGTGCCGGACCAGACGCCGGCCACGGTGACCGACTGGCCGCTGAGCGCCTTGTCGCCGCCGCCGGCCGAGACGGGTCCGCCGCCGCAGGCGGTCGCGCCGAGCGCCAGGACGAGGGCGGTGCAGCCGGTGAGCAGGGTGGTACGTCGTCGCATCATCGTTGATGTCCCTTCGGAGGGTTCGCTTGCGGGGAGTCCGCTCGCGCGGATGTCGCTTACGCGGATGTCGCTTGCGCGGATGTGGCTTTCGGAATGTCGCTTGCGGGCGGTCAGGAACGGATCCACCAGGCGGCCGTCGAGCCGGAGAGCACTCCGGACGGGCAGGGGCCGCTGGCGAGCAGAGGGGTGCCGGGGACCGGCGCGGGGGTGGGGGCCGTGCCGAAGTTGACGGCGCACACCAGGTCGCCGCGTTCGAAGGCCAGGACGCCGGGCTGGGTGTCCAGCCAGCGCAGCGTGCCCTCGCCCAACTGGGGCAGAGCGGCGCGCAGTTGGAGGCCGTCCCGGTACAGGTGCCAGAAGGAGCGGGTGTCGGCGAGGGCGCGGTCGGTGGCGTACTCGGCGAAGTACTCAGGCTGCGGCAGCCACGGCTTGGCGCTCTCGACGCCCGGGGTGAAGCCGAACGGCGAGGCCTGACCCGACCAGGGCAGCGGGACCCGGCAGCCGTCGCGGATACGGGCCCTGCTGCCGGTGCGGCGGAAGATCGGGTCGGTGAGCACGTCGTCGGGCAGGTCCACGACCTCCGGCAGCCCCAGCTCCTCGCCCTGGTAGATGTACGCGGCGCCGGGCAGGGCCAGCATGAGCAGCGCGGCGGCGCGGGCACGGGCGGCGCCGAGGCCGCTGCCCTCGGTGGCGGGTTCGCCGTAGCGGGTGACGGTGCGGACCTGGTCGTGGTTGTTGAGGACCCAGGTGACCGTCGAGCCGGTGCCGGCGATGTCGTCCATGGCCTCGGAGATGACCTTCTGGAAGGCGTCGGCGTCCCAGGAGGCGCTGAGCAGGTCGAAGAAGAAGGCCTGGTGCAGCTCGTCGGGGCGGACGTACTGCGCGTGCTCGCGGGCGGTCGGGACGGACACCTCACCGACGAGGAGGCGTTCGCAGCCGTCGCGCTCGGTGTACTCCTCGCATATGGAGCGCCAGCGCCGCCACACGTCGTGCACCTCGGGCTGGTTCCAGGCGAGCGGGTTGACCGAGTCGCGGGTGCGGGCGTCGGCCTCGGGGTCGTCCGAGTCGGGCAGCTCCGGGTGCTTGTAGAGGCCGGCGGCGACGTCGATGCGGAAGCCGTCGATGCCCCGGTCCAGCCAGAACCGCAGGACCCGGTCGAACTCGGCGCCGATCTCGGGATTGCGCCAGTTCCAGTCGGGCTGCTCGGGCGCGAACATGTGCAGGTACCACTGGCCGGGCGTCCCGTCCGGCTCGGTCACCCGGCTCCAGGCGGGGCCGCCGAACATGGAGTGCCAGTTGTTGGGCGGCTCGGACCCGTCGGGGCCGCGGCCGTCGGCGAAGTGGAAACGGGCCCGGGCCGGGCTCCCGGGAGCCGCTGCGAGCGCCTCACGGAACCAGGGGTGCTCGCTGGAGCAGTGGTTCGGGACGATGTCGAGCAGCACCTTGACGCCGAGCCGCCGTGCGGCCCCCACCAGCTGGTCGAACTCGCCGAGGTCGCCGAAGAGCGGGTCGACGTCGCAGTAGTCGGCAACGTCGTAGCCGTGGTCGTGCTGCGGCGAGGGATAGAAGGGGCTCAGCCAGATCCCGTCGACGCCGAGCTTCTTGAGGTACGGCAGTCCGGCCCGGACGCCGGCGAGATCGCCGATGCCGTCGCCGGTGCTGTCGAGGAAGCTGCGGACGTAGACCTGATAGATCACTGCGTCACGCCACCAATGGTGCCTGTTCAACCCATCGACCTGTCTCTGAGAAGGGCAGCGGTTATGCATGCATGTTAAGTAGGCGTGTCGAGAGGGTGTCAATGAAAAGGCAGAAGCAACTGACGGGTTGGGATGCCTGAATCAGGACTTATCGGGCGCAATGAAACAAGATGAGACCCCCGCGTTACCTAACAAGTAACTAGGAAGATCGCCCGAGTGAAGTCAGCGGTGCGAGACGGCCGCGAGCTCTCGCGCCAGCCGCCGCACCGCCGCCGCGGGCGCCTGCTGCCCGGCCATGGCGTCGTGCACGACCGCCTGCACGACGAGGCTGACCTGGTCGTACCGCGGGCTCTTGGGGCGCGGCTCGGCCGCGAGCACACTCGTCCGCAGGGTCGGCAGGTACGGGAACCTGCGGATGAGAGCCGGGTCCTGGTAGAGATCGGCCCGGACGGGCGGCAGTGCGCCACGGGTGAGGACCTGACGCTGGACGCGCTCACTGGTGAGGTACGCGATCAGGCGGGCCGCCGAGTCGGGGTGCCGCGCGTGGGCGCTGACGGCCAGGTTGGAGCCGCCCAGGACGCTGGTTCCCGGCCCGTCGGGTCCGGGCAGGGGGACGGCGCCGATCTTCCCGGCGACCTTCGAACCGGGGGCGGAGGCGCCGACGTAGGCGTACGGCCAGTTGCGCAGGAAGAGCAGCCGGCCGTCCTGGAAGGCCTGTTTGGACTCCTCCTCCTTGTAGGTCAGCGCCTCCCTGGGGATCCACCCCTCGCGCACCCCGCGCGCCAGGAACCCGATGCCCTCACGGGCGGCCGCCGAGTCGACGGTGACGCGCTCGCCCTCGTCGCCGAGGATCGACCCGCCCGCCGAGTAGACGGCCTCGGCCGCGTTCACGGTGAGGCCCTCGTAGGGCAGGAACTGTCCGGCGTAGCCGTCGAGGCCGTGCTTCGGGGCGATGGTCTTCGCGTACCGCTCCAGCTCCGCCCAGGTGCGCGGTGGCGCGACGCCCTCCTCGGCGAGGACGTCCTTGCGGTACAGGAGCAGGCCGGCGTTGGTGACGTACGGGACGGCGTAGAGCTGTCCGTCGTAGGTCGCCGTGTCCACGACCGGCTGGAGGAAGGTCTTCAAAGGGAAGCGGTCCCGCGGGAGGGGCCTGATCCAGCCCGCCGCGGCGAACTCAGGGGTCCAGTTGACGTCGATGTTGAGCACGTCGAACCGGCTGCGGTCGCCGTCGCGCAGGTCGGTGACCATCTGGGCCTGGGTCTCGTCGGCCGAGTCCGGCAGTTCGACGAGGGTGACCTTCTCGCCGGGGTGGGTACGATTCCAGCCCTCCAGCAGGGGGCCGAGGTAGCCGGTGAGGTCTCCGGCGGTGGCCAGGGTGAGGGGGCCGCGACCGCCCTCGGGGGGCTCGCCCGCCTGCGCTCCGGCGGCAACGTAGCCTGTCAGGACCACGACGAGAACGAGAAGGCCCCTACCCGCGGCATGGATCCACCGCATAGGTTCCTCCCTGTACACCGGCGCTGGGCACCCTTGCCCGGAACAGAGGCCATGTATACCTGTTAGGTATGGGCGATACTAGGGCCTGGAGCACATTGGACCGGACAGGAGGACTGCACGCGTGCGCCTGCCCCTCCTGGCCCTCCTCGCCCGCGGACCCGCCCACGGCTACGAGCTCAAGCAGGACCTTGAGCAACTGCTGGGCTCCGCGTACCCTCAGCCGAACGTCGGCCAGATCTATGTGACCCTCGGCCGCCTCGAGAAGTCGGGATTGATCGAGGGCGAGGACGTAACGCAGTCCAGCCGGCCCAACAAAAAGGTCTACCACCTCACCGACGCCGGGCGGGAGGCGCTGCGCGCCTGGTTCGAGGAGCCCGAGGACGAGCCCCGGGTGCGGGACGAGTTCTTCATGAAACTGGCGCTCGCTCCGCAGACCGGCCTCGCCGAGCAGATCACCCTGATCAACCAGCAGCGCCGCCAGTACCTGAACACCATGCGGCAGCTGTCGAAGCTGGCCGCCGCAGAGAACCGCGACAACCGCATCGCCCATCTGCTGATCGAGGGCGCGATGCTGCACCTGCAGGCCGACCTCGACTGGTTGGAACGGTGCCAGGAAGAGCTGGAGGAGCTGGAGTGAGCGACGACCGTCCCGCTCCTGTGCTGCGTGCCGAGGGGCTGGTGAAGACCCACCACGGCGAGGGCGCGCCCGCCCGTGCCGTGCGCGGGGTCGACCTGTGCGTCCGCCCCGGCGAGTTCGTGGCGATCACCGGCCCGTCCGGCGCCGGCAAGTCGACGCTGCTGCATCTGCTCGGCGGCCTCCAGCGGCCGGACGCGGGCAGCATCTGGCTCGACGGCGAGTCCACCGACACCTACGGCGAGGCCCGCTGGGCGGTGGAGCGCCGCAAGCGGATCGGGATCGTCTTCCAGTTCTTCAACCTCGTCTCGAACCTGTCCGTCGCCGACAACGTGGAACTGCCCGCCCTGCTCGCGGGCACCTCGCCGAAGCAGGCGCGCGCCGAGCGCGAGGCGCTGCTGGCCGAGCTGGGCCTGACGGGCAAGGAGCGCAGCATGCCGGGCGAGCTGTCCGGCGGTGAGCAGCAGCGCGTCGCCCTGGCCCGGGCCCTGGTCAACCATCCGCCGCTGCTGCTGGCCGACGAGCCGGCGGGCAGCCTCGACAGCAAGGGCACCCGCGAGGTGATGCGGCTGCTGTCCCGCTTCCACCAGCGCGGCCAGACGATCGTGCTGGTCACCCATGACGCCCGGCTGGCGAGCGCCGCGGACCGGGTGATCAGCTTCTTCGACGGCCGCATCGCCGACGACGCGGAACTCGACGGCGGCACCACCCCGCCGCGCCGCTCCGGGATATCCGGTGTGCTGGAGCTCAAGGACTGACATGCGCGACGTCCACGACGACGGTGCGGACCTGCCCGTCCACGACGGTGGTACGGCCCTGCACGTCCACCACGGCCGTACGGCCCTGCACGTCCACCACGGCCGTGCGGCCCTGCGCGTTCACGACGGCGGCGCGGCCCTGCACGTAGACGACAGCCGTGCGGCCCTGCACGTCCACCACCGCCGCGCGGCCCAGCACGTCCACGACGGTCGCGCCGCCCACGAGCCGAGGGGCTGAGGCCCGTGCGAGCCACCCTGCGCTGGGCCCACTCCGATCTGCGCACGCACCGCGGCGAGGCGCTGTTCCTCGTCCTCGCCACCGCGGGCATCGTCGCCTCCCTGCTGCTGGCCACGGCCCTGTTCGGCTACGCGACCAACCCGTGGCAGCGGGTCTTCACGCAGTCGCACGGCGCCCATGTGTGGCTGCACACCGACAAGGCGGCCGACACCGGGAAGCTGGCCGGCCTGGACGGCGTGGACACCGTCGCCGGTCCCTACCCGACCGCCGCCGTCACCGTCTCCTCGCGCGGCAGCCGCGCCTCCGTCGAACTGCGCGGCACCCCGGAGCGGCCCTCGGTCGGCCGCCCGCCGATCGTCTCCGGCCACTGGCTCGACCCCTCGGCCCCGAACGGCGTGGTCCTGGAGAGCCGTCTCGCCCGGGCCCTGCTGGCCGAGCCCGGCGACACCCTCACCGTGCCGGGCACCGCCCGCGAGCTGACCGTGGTGGGCCTCGCCGACAGCGCCGAGCCGCGCTACCGGCCCGGTGAGCAGCCCGGTCTGGTGTGGGCACTGCCGTCGGCCGTACCGGACCCCGGCGGCCAGGTGATCGGGCTGCGGCTGACGGACCCGGGTGACACGTCCTACATCGTCCAGCGCGCCGTGACGGTGCTGGGTTCCGGTGCGATCGGCGAGGTGTCCACCTGGCAGCAGGCGCGTGCCGAGGCGCAGGGCGACAACCGGCTGCTCGGGCAGGTGCTGGGGCTGTTCGGGCTGGGCGCGCTGGTCGCGGCCGGGTTCGCCGTGCACGGGGCGATCGGCACCCGTATCCGCGGACACCTGCGCGACCTCTCCGTCCTGAAGGCCATCGGCTTCACTCCCGGCCAGGTCGTCCGGATCTTCCTGCTCCAGCACCTCGCCTACGCCCTGCTCGGCGCCCTGGCCGCCGCCGGGCTCGCCGAGGCCCTGGGCAGCCGGATCCCCGGCCGGCTCGGGGACGCGGTCGGCGTGTGGCAGGGGCTGCCCGGGCACACCGTGGCGCTGATCGTGGTGCCGGTCGGCGCGGTGCTGTTCATCGGCGCGACCACCGGCCTCGCCGCCTGGCGGGCCGGACGGGTGCCGCCGGTACCGCTGCCGCGGCCCGCCGCGACCTCGGGCGGACGGCTGTCCGGCGTGGCGCGACGGGCCCTGGGCGTGCGGATTCCGCCCGCGCTGGTGCTGGGCTGGCACACGGCGTTCACCCGCCGCCCCCGCTCCCTCGCGACCGTCGCCCGTCTCACGCTGCCGCTGCTGCTGATCGTCGTCGCGATGAGTGCCTGGACCACCATCGACCGCTTCCACAGTGATCCCGAGCGAGTCGGCCTGCCCACCGCGCTCAGCGTCCGCGCCGACGCCGGGCGCAGCGAGCAGCAGATCCGCTCGCTGCTGGAACGCGACCCGGGGGTGGCCGCCGCCTACCCGGGCGTCGAGACGGCCGCCCTGGGTCCGAGCCAGACGGCGACCATCGCGCTGCGCGGCCTCGGCACCCACCGGGACCCCTACCCGCACACCCTCGCCGAGGGCCGCCCCGCCCGCGGCTCCGACGAGGCCGTGGCCGGGCAGGGGCTGCTCGATCTGCTGGACGCGCGGGTCGGCGACTGGGTCCGGATGACCGTCGGCGACCAGCCGCTGATCCTGCACATCGTGGGCCGCAGCATCGAGCCTGAGAACGCCGGCCGTGTCATCTCCACGTCCCTCGACACCCTCCGCGAGAACGACCCGGGGCTCCGCCCGACCCTCTACGAACTCCGCCTGGACCCCGGCGCCGACCCGCGGGAGGTCGCCGACCGGCTCGCCGCCGCCGGGGACGGCCACCTGGACGTGCACGCGGTGGCCAACCCGGCGGACGGGCTGTCACCGCTGCGCGCGGTCGTGGCCGGGCTGATCGCCGTGCTCGCCCTCATCGGGCTCATCGAGCTGCTGACCGCGATCGGCGGGACCGTTCGCGAGAGCGAGCGGGACCTGCTGGCCCTGAAGGCCATCGGGCTGTCCCCCCGGCAGATCACGGCGATCACCGTCACGGCCACCGGCCTCACGGCACTGGCTGCCGTCCTCGCCGCCACCGCCCTGGGCCTGCCGCTCGCCCACTGGCTGATCGATGCCCAGGGCCGCTCCAGCGGCATCGGCGCGGGCATCGCCCAGGGCCCCTCCGCCGTCCTCGTGGTGCCGCTCGGGGCGGCAGCGGTCCTCTCCGCCGCCGCGCTGGCAGCCGTGCCCGCCGCCCGGGCCGCCCGCCGGCGGCTCGCGGACACGCTGAGCGCGGTGGCCTGACCTCTTTGCCGGTCAGCCGCCGTACGGGTGTCGCGGGGTGTACGGCGGCTGCGGGTGCGGGGCGTACGGGTGCTGTCCGCCCGGTACGTGGGGGCGGCCGTACGGGTTCCCTTGCGGCGGCAGGTACGGCGCACCCGCCGGGGGCATCCCCGCGGGCATCGGCGGGACCGGCCCGGGTGCCGGGGCCTGCGTCGCGGGATGGGCCTGCAGCCGGATCCCGTACCGCCGCTTCAGACGCCGCATCTCCAGGAGCGCGATGGCGGTGACCGTCACCGGCGCGCCCAGGATGAAGATGACGCCCAGGGTGAGGCTGAGCCCGTGCAGATCACCGGTGACGAGGTCCGGGACGGCCATCAGCCAGCTGGTCACCACGGCGAGCAGCGGTGGCAGACAGCGGTGCACGGCGGCCGTGCCGAAGAAGTTGCCGGAGACCCGCACCGCTCCGTAGGCCGTGAAGACGAGCATCCACATCATCGTCAGGCCGACGCCGATGATCACGGCGGGGTTCGCCGACCCGTTCACGGTCTGCACCAGCACCAGCACGGCGGCCACGCATCCGACGAACAGCAGGAGCAGCAGCAGGGAGTTGACCAGGGGCACCCGCAACTGCCGTACGGTGCCGCCGCGCCGCCAGACCCAGAGCATCGCGCCGACCGTCAGCGGTGTGAGGAAGAGCAGGACGACGGAGGCCGTCATCGCGTTCTCCAGCAGCTCCGTGAAGTCGAAGCCGCCCTCGATGAAGGTGAAGACCCCGAGGGACGCCACCGCCCCGGCGATGACGCGGAACCTCTTGAGCCGCTCCACCGAGGGATCGAGCGGCTGCGGAATCCACGCGGGGTGGAACACCGCCCGCGCCACGTCCTGGGGCTTGAGCAGGGACCGGGCCGTCAGGGTGCCACCGGTCCAACTTCCGCGTGTGCGTGCCACTTCGCGCTCCCCCGAGCACTCGCTGTGATGATCGCCGGGAGTCTACGGGAAGCGGACAGCGCGCTGCCGCCCGCCTCCTCGTCCGGCTCTCGTCACTGCCGGCCGCGCAGCTCCCGGTAGGTGGCGACCAGCGCCGTGGTGGAGGCGTCCAGGCCCTCGACCTCGGCGCCCTCCGTCAGGGCGGGCTCGACGCGCTTGGCGAGGACCTTGCCGAGCTCCACGCCCCACTGGTCGAAGGAGTCGATGTTCCACACCGCGCCCTGCACGAACACCTTGTGCTCGTATAGGGCGACCAGCTGGCCGAGGACCGACGAGGTCAGCTCGGGCGCGAGGATCGTGGTCGTCGGGTGGTTGCCCTGGAACGTCTTGTGGGGCACCAGTTCCTGCGGCACCCCCTCCGCCCGCACCTCCTCGGGCGTCTTCCCGAAGGCCAGTGCCTGCGTCTGGGCGAAGAAATTGGCCATCAGCAGGTCGTGCTGCGCCTTGAGTTCGCCACTCAGCTCGGCGACCGGCCGGGCGAAGCCGATGAAGTCCGCGGGGATCAGCTTCGTGCCCTGGTGGATGAGCTGGTAGTAGGCGTGCTGCCCGTTGGTGCCCGGCGTACCCCACACCACCGGCCCGGTCTGCCAGTCCACCGGGTTCCCGTCGCGGTCCACCGACTTGCCGTTGGACTCCATGTCGAGCTGCTGGAGGTAGGCGGTGAACTTCGACAGGTAGTGGCTGTAGGGCAGCACGGCGTGCGACTGGGCGTCGTGGAAGTTGCCGTACCAGATGCCCAGCAGGCCCAGCAGCAGGGGCACGTTGGACTCGGCGGGCGCGGTCCGGAAGTGCTCGTCGACGATGCGGAAGCCGTCGAGCATCTCCCGGAAGCGGTCCGGGCCGATGGCGATCATCAGGGCCAGGCCGATCGCGGAGTCGTACGAGTAGCGGCCGCCCACCCAGTCCCAGAACTCGAACATGTTGGCCGTGTCGATGCCGAACTCGGCGACCTTCTCGGCGTTCGTCGACAGCGCGACGAAGTGCTTGGCGACGGCGGATTCTCCCCCACTCTCGACTTCGCTCGAGCGGGAGGTGCCCCCAGCGAGCGCGTCCAGCAGCCAGGAGCGCGCCGACGTGGCGTTGGTGACCGTCTCGATGGTGGTGAAGGTCTTGGACGCGATGACGAACAGCGTCTCCGCCGGGTCCAGGTCCCGTACCGCCTCGTGCAGGTCGGCGCCGTCCACGTTCGACACGAAACGCACCGTCAGCGAGCGGTCGGTGAAGGCCCGCAGCACCTCGTAGGCCATCGCCGGACCGAGGTCGGAGCCGCCGATTCCGACGTTGACGACGTTCCGGATCCGCTTGCCGGTGTGGCCGGTCCACTCGCCCGAACGCACCCGGTTCGCGAAGTCCGCCATCTTGTCGAGCACGGCGTGCACGTCGGGCACGACGTTCTCGCCGTCGACCTCGACCACG
Source organism: Streptomyces collinus (assembly GCF_031348265.1). NCBI lineage: Bacteria > Bacillati > Actinomycetota > Actinomycetes > Kitasatosporales > Streptomycetaceae > Streptomyces > Streptomyces collinus. The sequence goes on from NZ_CP133771.1 coordinate 2,119,559, forward strand.
GCGTCCCGCGGGGCGCGCAGCGCGGAGTGCAGCACGGCCCGGTCCTCGGTGGTGTTGATCTTCTCGCCGCGGAACATGGCGTCCCGGAGCCCGAAGACGTCGGTGGCGGCGGCCAGTTCGCGCAGCAGCCGCAGGGTGTCGTCGGTGACGAGGTGCTTGGAGTAGTCGACGTACAGGTCTCCCACCCGGAGGGTGTACGCGCTGCCGCGGCCGGGGTCGGCGGCGAACAGCTCGCGCAGCCGGATGTCGCCCAGCTCCTCGCGGTGCTTGGCCAGTGCCGTCCACTCGGGCGTCTGGTTGAGCCTGGTACGGCCGTCTGCGTTCATCTCGGACTTCAGCCTTCTTCCTTGCCTGCCTGTGCTGCTGCGTACCTGCCCCGCTGCCGGTCCAACCTAATTGATCAGCGGTTGCCGTGGCCTGTCGTGGCGCCGTCGTCCGGCGCAACAACAGGTACGTCCGACCGGCGCGCGGGTATCAGCGCGGTGACGGACAGGACGAAGAAGGCGGCCGCGAGCAACGCCGGGGTGTTCTCCCCCCAGGCGGCGGCGACGGCTCCGCCCAGCAGCGCGCCCACAGGAGTGCCCGCGACCGCGAGCGTCCGGAAGGCGGAGCTCACCCGGCCCAGCAGCTCGGCGGGGCTGCGCTGCTGCATCAGCGTCGTGGTGTTGACGTTCCACACCATCCCCATGAACCCGAAGACGGCCAGGGCGGCCACCAGTGCGGCCATGCTGCGCACCGAGCCCATGACGAGCAGGGCGGCGGTCTGCGCCGTCCCGGCGACGAGCACCAGGCGCATCCGTCCGAAGCGGGCGACGAGCCGGCCGCCGGCCGCTCCCCCGGCCAGGCTGCCGACCGTGTAGGCGGTCGTCGCCACCGCGTATCCGGCGTTGCCCGCGTCGAGCCAGCCGGTCACCAGGATCACGAGGGTGGCGATGAGGGCGCCCATGCCGATGTTGCACAGGGCGGTGGCGGTGCACAGTCCGCGCAGGGCCCTGTCGCGGGTCAGGACGCGCAGTCCCTCGGCGATCTCCCGTCGCAGTGTGCTGCCCGTCGGCCTCGGCTCACGGTCCGGCGCGGCGGCCGGGAGCGTGGCGATCAGCGCGGCGGCCACCAGGAAGGTCACCGCGTCCGCCGCGAACGGCACGGCCGTCCCGGCCGCCAGCAGCAGCGGCACGACGGGCCCGCCGAGGAGGCCGCCGGCGATGCGCTGGCCGGTCATCAGCCGGGTGTTGGCGCTGCCCAGCGCGTCCCGGTCGACCAGGGCGGGCAGCAGCGCGGTCGCGGCGTTGTCGAAGAGGGTCTGGAGGGTGGTCAAGGCGAAGGCCAGCACGATCAGCAGGGCGATCGAGGCATGGCCGAGGGCGACGGCGACCGCGAAGGCGGCGACCAGCAGCCCGCGTAACGCGTCGACCATCCACATGGCCCGCCGCCGGTCCACCCGGTCGGCGACGGCCCCGCCGAGCAGGCCGAAGAGGATCCAGGGCAGATAGCCGCAGGCCGTGACGGAGGCGATGAGCAGCGGATCGTCGGTCAGGGTGACGGCCAGCAGGGGCAGTGCGGCCGTCCGCAGCGCGTCGCCGAAGCTGGACAGCACGGCGGCACTCCACAGCCGTCCGAAACCTCCGCGCCACGCGGGCGGAGCGATGCTCCCCACCTCGACCGTCGCCACCGCTCCCCCTCATGGTTCGTCCGATGCACAAACCGTAGAGGGCACCACTGACAATCGGTCGGCGGTGAAGGCGGGGAGGCAGCTCCGGCCGGGCACCACTGGTGCCCGGCCGGTCTCGACGTCTAGATCTCGCCCCGCAGTTTGGCGAGCGCCTCGGCGAGGATGGCCTCGCCGTCGGCGTCGCTGCGCCGCTCACGCACATACGCCAGGTGCGTCTTGTAAGGCTCGGTGCGCGGCGGGTCCGGGGGGTTGTCCCGGTCCTGGCCTGCCGGAAAGCCGCAGCGGGGACAGTCCCAGGTATCGGGCACCTGCGCGTCGCTGGCGAAGCTCGGCTGGGTCTCGTGTCCGTTGGAGCACCAGAAGGAGATGCGCAGCCGCGGCGCGGACTCGCCGCGCTCGGCCTCGCCCATCGGCCCCGCCCCGACCCGGCTTCCACGGATCGCGTTGCCACTTGCCACGGTCGTAACTCCCTGCGTGATGGTGCCGCGAAGCGAGTCGGCGTTCCGCTTCGCCGCGAGCGCCTCAGTCTACGTAAGGCCCAACGCGCGTCCAGTGATTGGAGTTACAACCCTCACACCTAGACGCAAGCCCCATGATAGGCCGCGCTCTGCTGCGCGTACCGGACATGGGGCCTTACGTGCAAGTTCCGTGCGGACTGCGGCTCGGTCAGTTGTTCACCTTCATCAGGATGCCGAGCACGACAATGCACGCGAACCACAGCAGACCGATCACGACGGTGATCCGGTCGAGGTTGCGCTCGGCGACCGAGGAGCCGCCGACGGAGGACTGCATGCCACCGCCGAACATGTCGGAGAGGCCGCCGCCCTTCCCCTTGTGCATCAGCACCAGCAGCATCAGCAGCAGGCTGAAGACGATCAGGGCGATCGAGAACCCCAAAACCACGGCTGGACCAACTTCCTCGGATTCGGATGACGACGCGGGGCCCAGCACAGCGCTGGACCCCGCAAGGGTACGACGGATCGCCGCTAGGGCCTACTCACTGGTCGCGGAAGCGCACGATCTTGACGAACTCGTCGGCGTCCAGCGAGGCGCCGCCGACCAGGGCACCGTCGATGTCGGCCTGGGCCATGATCTCCGCGACGTTGCCCGCCTTGACCGAGCCGCCGTACTGGATGCGGACCTTGTCGGCCAGGTCCTGCGAGTACAGCTCGGCGATCTTGCCGCGGATCGCCGCGCAGACCTCCTGGGCGTCCTCGGCTCCGCAGACCTTGCCGGTGCCGATGGCCCAGACGGGCTCGTAGGCGATCACGACGGTCTCGGCCTGCTCGGCGGGGAGGTCCTTCAGACCGCCCTCGACCTGGGCGAGGGTGTGGGAGACGTGGTTGCCCGCCTCGCGGACCTCCAGCTCCTCACCGACGCACAGGATCGGGGTCAGACCGTGCTTGTAGGCGGCCTTGACCTTGGCGTTGACCAGCTCGTCGGTCTCGGCGTGGTACTGCCGGCGCTCGCTGTGGCCGATGGCGACGTACGTGCACTTCAGCTTGGCCAGCATGGGGCCGGAGATCTCGCCGGTGAAGGCACCGCTGTCGTGCGCCGAGATGTCCTGGGCGCCGTACTTGATCTTGAGCTTGTCGCCGTCGACCAGGGTCTGCACGGAGCGCAGGTCGGTGAAGGGCGGCAGGACGGCGACCTCGACGGCCTCGTAGTCCTTGTCGGCCAGGGCGAAGGCGAGCTTCTGGACGTGCGCGATGGCCTCGAGGTGGTTGAGGTTCATCTTCCAGTTGCCCGCCATCAGCGGCGTGCGCGTGCTCATATGGGGTCAGTCCTCCAGTGCGGCGAGGCCGGGGAGCGTCTTGCCCTCGAGGTATTCGAGGGAGGCGCCGCCACCGGTCGAAATGTGGCCGAATGCGTTCTCGTCGAAGCCCAGGATGCGGACGGCGGCGGCGGAGTCGCCACCACCGACCACCGTGAAGGCCTGGGAGTCGAGGAGGGCCTGGGCGACCGCCTTGGTGCCCTCGGCGAAATCAGGGTGCTCGAAGACGCCCATGGGGCCGTTCCAGAAGACGGTGGCGGCGTCGGCGATCTTCGATGCGTACAGCTTGCGGGACTCAGGGCCGATGTCCAGGCCCATCTGGCCGGCCGGCATGGCGTCCGCGGCGACCGTGCTGGGCCGGCCCGGGGCCTTGGTCTTGAGGTCCGGGAACTCCGGCGCGACCACGACGTCGACGGGCAGGACCAGCTCGACGCCGCTCTTCTCGGCGCGCTCGATGTACTCCCGGACGACCGGGAGCTGGTCCTCCTGGACCAGGGACGAGCCGATCTCGTGGCCCTTGGCCTTGAGGAAGGTGAAGACCATGCCGCCGCCGATGAGCAGGCGGTCGGCCTTGCCGAGCAGCTGGTCGATGACCGCGAGCTTGTCGGACACCTTGGCGCCGCCCAGGACCACGGCGTAGGGCCGCTTGACGTCGTCGGTGAGCTTCCTCAGGACGCCGACCTCGGTGGCGATGAGGTGACCGGCGTAGTGCGGCAGGCGGGCCGGGAGGTCGAAGACCGAGGCGTGCTTTCGGTGCACCGCGCCGAAGCCGTCCCCGACGTAGACGTCCGCGAGGGCGGCGAGCCGGTCGGCGAAGGCGCCGCGCTCGGCGTCGTCCTTGCTCGTCTCACCGGCGTTGAAGCGCAGGTTCTCGACGACGGCGACCTGGCCGTCGGAGAGGCCGGCGACGGTGGTCCGGGCGGACTCGCCGACCGTGTCGGTCGCGAAGGGCACGTCCGAACCGAGGAGCTCACCGAGGCGCGCGGCGGCGGGGGCGAGGGAGAAGGCCGGGTCCGGGGCGCCCTTGGGGCGGCCCAGGTGGGAGGCGACGACGACCCGGGCGCCCGCGTCGGCCAGGGCCTTGACCGTGGGCAGCACGGCGCGGATGCGGCCGTCGTCGGTGATGCGCGTGCCGTCCAGCGGCACGTTCAGGTCGGCGCGGACGAAGACCCGCTTGCCCGCGACTCCCTCGGAGAGGAGTTCGTCGATCGTCTTCATGAAGGGGACTCCTGAAAGAGCTCGTGATCGCTCGGAAGCGCTCGTGATCGAACAGCTCTGATCTGTACGTGAGTCAGGGCTCGGACGGCGCGTCCTCGCGCCGCCCGAGCCCTGCTCTCACATGGACGTGCCTGCTTTGTCGATCAGAGCTGGTTGCCGACGAAGACCGTAAGGTCCACGAGGCGGTTGGAGTAGCCCCACTCGTTGTCGTACCAGCCGATGACCTTCACGTTCTTGCCTTCCTGGACCATGGTCAGGGAGGAGTCGAAGGTGCAGGACGCCGGGGCGTTCACGATGTCGGAGGAGACGATCGGGTCCTCGGTGTACTCGAGGATGCCCTTGAGCTCGCCCTCCGCGGCCTTCTGGAAGGCGGCGTTGACCTCTTCCTTGGTGACCTCGCGGGACAGCTCCAGGACCAGGTCGGTGACCGAGCCGGTCGGGACCGGGACGCGCATGGCGATGCCGTCCAGCTTGCCCTTGAGCTGCGGCAGGACCAGCGCGGTGGCCTTGGCGGCACCCGTGGTGGTCGGAATGATGTTCTCGGCGGCGGCACGCGCGCGACGCAGGTCCTTGTGCGGGAAGTCCAGGATGCGCTGGTCGTTGGTGTACGCGTGTACCGTCGTCATCAGGCCCTTGACGATGCCGAAGTTCTCGTCGAGGACCTTCGCCATCGGCGCCACACAGTTGGTGGTGCAGGAGGCGTTGGAGATGACGTGGTGGTTCGCCGGGTCGTACTTGTCCTGGTTGACGCCCATCACGATAGTGACGTCCTCGTCCTTGGCCGGAGCCGAGATGAGGACCTTCTTCGCGCCACCGGCGATGTGCTTCTCGGCGTCGGCCTTCTTGGTGAAGATGCCCGTCGACTCGATGACGATGTCGACGCCCAGCTCGCCCCACGGGATGTCGGCGGGGTTGCGCTCGGCGAGCACCTTGATGGTCTTGCCGTCGACCGTGATCGTGTCGGCGGTGTGTGTGACCTCCTGCTTGAGACGGCCCAGGATGGTGTCGTACTTCAGCAGGTGGGCGGTGGTGGCGGTGTCACCCAGGTCGTTGACAGCCACGATCTCGATGTCTGCACCCTGCTCCAGCAGCGCGCGGAAGTAGTTGCGACCGATACGACCGAAGCCGTTGATGCCTACGCGGATCGTCACGAACCGATCTCCTCGTTGGTACGCCGGCCATGCGATGCCGGCGAGCTCTGTTTGGGATGTCCCCGACCGCCTACGACCCTACCTCCCTGAAGCCGCGGTGGTGACATCCAGATGCCCCATACACGGCAGGGCGGTCCGTACCCGCCAGTAGGGGTACGGACCGCCCACGGCCGAGAGCAGAATCACTCGATTTCGCTACCGCACGAGTTCCCCGTTGACCAGGGATGTCACCCGTCCAGGGAAGCGAGCGCCTTCCTCATCAGTGCCGTCCGGTCGGCCGCCGCGGTGACGTGCTCCAGGCCGAAGCCCAGCAGCACGGTGTCGTCCGTGGTGACCGCGCCGTAGGTCTGGAACAGGGCGCCGGTGCGTGCCCAGTCCTTGAGGACGGCCGGGCTGCCCTCGGGCGGTCCGGTGACCTTCCAGGCGCCGAGCGAGGTCTCGAAGCCCTCGGTCTCCTTGGCCGTGCCGTCGACGACGAGCGAGGCGTCGTCGGCGAGGACGCCGTGTCCGCCGCTGCCCGGGTCGGTGACGTAGCTGATCGAGACCTCGACCGTCTTGCCGGCGTAGGCGCTCAGGTCGAAGCCGACCTGCTGCCAGCCGTTGGAGGCGCCGGTGAGGCTGTTCCAGGCGCCGGTGGTGCCGGTCGCGGTGCAGCCGTCGTCCGCCACGGTGAGGTAGTGCTTCAGCCAGGGGTGCTCGTTGACGTAGAACCCGGCCTGGCACTCCGCCGGAACGGCCGTTCTGGTGGCGCCGCCCGCCTCGGGGAGGGTCGTCCAGTCGTCGCCGCCCGTGGTGCGGGCCTCGACGATGGCGTGGTCGTAGCCGGACTCGGTGTCCCACAGGAGCTGGGTGCGCAGGGTCGGCTTCTCGGACGCGGCGGTGCCGGTGAGGTCCACGGTGCGGGTGAGGCGCTTGTAGGCGTCGTCGGTGTGGACGGCGGCGGCCATCGACGAGCCCGCGTACGGACCGTACGGATTGACCGTGCCGGCGAACTGCCCGGCGCCCTTGCTCGCGAACTGCGGGAACGCGTCGGTCCCCAGTTCGTCGGAGGTGACGCTGTAGGTGCCGGCCTTGTCCAGCGGGTTGCCGGGGGCCGCGCCCAGCGGGCTGGTGACGCCGCCCAGCTCGCCAGAGCCGGTGAAGCCGGTGGCCCCCGGGGTGGCGGTGCGGGTGTAGGCGCCCAGGTAGTACTGGCTGAAGTCGTTCGACAGCGCGCCACCGAGATCGACGTTGCCGCCGGCCTGCTCGCCGGCCTCGATCAGCCGGCCGCCCTCGTTGAGGAACGCCCGCAGCTGGAGCTGGGTGGCGACGCCCGGGACACTCGCGCCCGTGTAGTGGACGACGGTGTCGAAGTGGCTCAGCACGCCCAGCGCGTCCGGCGCGCCCTGCTTGGCGACGTCCCAGACGACCGCCTTGCGGCCGCTCGCCCTGAGCGCGTCCACGTACGTCTGTGCCTGCGTGGCGGCAGCGCCCTCCTCGGCGACGACGAGGGTGTTCGCCCGGGGCCGCTCGGCGACGGTGTAGGTGAAGCGCTCGCTGGAGAGCTTCTTGCCGTTCTTCGCCTCGCCGGTGAACCACACCTCGACCTTGTCGCCCGGCTCGCCGTCCTTGACCTTCGCCCGGTACTCGTCGAAGTAGAGGTTGTCCTCACCGCCGTAGGTCTCGCCGCCCTTCCAGGGCTTGAGCGCCATGTCCTCGGTGCGGCCGCCGTTGACGCGGTACTTGAGTTCCTTGTCGCGCACGGACTTCCGTACGACGACGGAGACCTCCTGGTCGGCGCCGCGGGAGTACGACGTGCCGAACGCGGCCGGGGTGAAGTCGGCGGCGTTCAGGCCGACCGACGAGGACGGCCGGTCGGGACGCGCGGCGGACTCGGCGACGGAGAGCGCGAACGGGACGTTCTTGGCGTACTCCTGCTGGATCAGCTTCTCGTCGTCCGGGAAGGTGAAGACCGACTGGCAGTCGGACGCCTTCCACTGGTCGTTGGGGTCGAGGTCCGAGGCGGTCTGGCAGGTCGACATCTCGGGGGTGAACATCGCCAGGCCGTTGACGTTCGCCGCGTGGCCGTCGGCCTCACCGTTGGTGGTGTACAGCTCGGAGGAGAGCTGCGGGTGGTAGCCCGGGATCGCGGAGTTGTCGGGCGTACCGGCCAGCGCCTCGTACACGACGTCGTCCGGGGTGTGCGTGGCCACCTGCCAGCCGACTCCGTAGAGGATGAGTTCGGCGGCGGAGTGGTAGTTGATGCCGTACGTGAAGCCGATCCGCTTCTGGAAGGCGTCCAGGGCCTTGGTCTCCGGCTCGGAGTTCGGGCCCGCGCCGCGGTAGGTCTGGCTGGTGGGGTTGGGGGACGAGCCCTCGTCGTCGTAGCCCCACTTGTAGGCGAAGTTGCGGTTGAGGTCGACGCCGTCGCCGGTGGTGATGGTGCCGTCGCCGTTGACGTCCCGCAGGTTCTTGCGCCACTGGCGGTTGGCGGGGTCGGCGAAGGTGTAGTCGTAGCCGTCGGGGTTGGCCGACAGCAGGAACCACAGTTCGGTGGAGTCGACGATCTTCTTGACGCGCCGGTCCTTCTTGTAGTTGTCCAGGTAGTGGTGCATCAGGCGCCGGGTCATCTCCGGCGTGATCCACTCGCGCGCGTGCTGGTTGGACATGTAGAGGACGGAGGGCCTGGAGCCGTCCTTCGTCCTCTTCGCGCCCTTGGTGAGCTTGAGCGCGAGGATGTCCTGGCCCTTGACCGTCTTGCCGATGGAGACGACCTTGGTGAGGTCCGGGTTCTCCTGCGCGGTCCGCAGGAGTTCCTCCCGCAGGCCGCCCTTGCCGCTGTACGGGCGGAAAACGCCCTCGGCGGCGTCCTCGACGCGGGCCTCGGCCCGGGCGGAGACCTTGTGCTCGGTGAGGTCGACGCCCTGCTTCTCCAGCTTCTTCGCCTGCCGGTCCGTCAGATAGGCCTCGACGGTCGCGGTGCCCTTCTCGGGCACCCGCTCGCTCAGTTCGTGGCCGTCCTGCCCGGCGGCCAGCAGCAGGGGTACCTGCTTCTGGGTGACCTCGGCGCGGTACACCTTGACCTCGTCCGGGTCGGACGAGGTCGGGCTTTCCGGTTGTGCCTGGGCGATGGGTGCGAAGCTCGCTCCGCCGATCAGGAGCGCGCCGACAGCGAGGATCGATCTCGCTCTTCGTCTCATGAACCCCCCTAGCGTGGGTCCGCCACAGCAGCGAACAGATGCCAGGCTCATGACAGACCATGATCGAGTCAAGGGTGCCTCAGCGACACGCGAAAGCCGGTGCCTGTCACCCAAATGGGCGCCGGCACCGGCTTCTTGACGTCGTGTGGGATCAGCCCACCAGGTTGTCGGCCAGCTCCTCGCTGAGGTTGGCCTCCGTGCCCGGGATGCCGAGGTCGGAGGCGCGCTTGTCGGCCATGGCCAGCAGGCGGCGGATCCGGCCGGCGACCGCGTCCTTGGTCAGCGGCGGGTCGGCGAGCGCGCCCAGCTCCTCCAGGGAGGCCTGCTTGTGCTCCATACGCAGCCGACCGGCCGCGGCGAGGTGCTCGGGCACGTCGTCGGCGAGGATCTCCAGGGCGCGCTGCACCCGGGCCCCGGCGGCGACGGCCGCGCGGGCCGAGCGGCGCAGGTTGGCGTCGTCGAAATTGGCGAGCCGGTTCGCCGTGGCACGCACCTCGCGGCGCATCCGGCGCTCCTCCCAGGCCAGCACCGACTCGTGCGCGCCGAGGCGGGTCAGCAGGGCGCCGATCGCGTCACCGTCCCGGACGACGACCCGGTCCACGCCGCGTACCTCGCGGGCCTTCGCAGGGATCTGGAGGCGCCGGGCGGCGCCGACCAGGGCGAGCGCGGCCTCGGGACCCGGGCAGGTCACCTCCAGGGAGGAGGAGCGGCCGGGCTCGGTGAGCGAGCCGTGCGCCAGGAACGCGCCACGCCAGGCGGCCTCGGCGTCGCAGGTGGCCCCCGAGACCACCTGCGGCGGCAGGCCGCGGATCGGGCGGCCCCGCCCGTCGACCAGGCCGGTCTGGCGCGCGAGCTGGTCGCCGCCCGCCACCACCCGCACGACGTAGCGCGAGCCGCGGCGCAGCCCGCCCGGAGCCATCACGATCAGTTCGGAGCTGTGGCCGAAGATCTCCAAGATGTCCCGCTTGAGGCGGCGGGCCGCCATCGCCGTGTCCAGCTCCGCCTCGATCACGATCCGACCGCTCACCAGGTGGAGGCCGCCGGCGAACCGCAGGATGGCGGAAACCTCCGCCTTTCTGCAGCAGGTCCGGGTGACGGGGAGCCGGGAGATCTCGTCCTTCACCGCTGCCGTCATCGCCATGGGCCGATCCTTCCATGCATCCGAAAAATACGGTCGTACGCGGCGGCCAACAGCTCCGGGTCGTGCCTCGGGGTTCCGTCGGGTCTGGCCACCGGCGCCAGCTCGACCGCGGCCCCGAACCGCTTGGCGGCATCGGTCAGCAAGTCGCGGTCGGGCACGGCGGCCTCGTCGGCCAGCACCACGTCCAGGGCGAGTTTAGGGGCGTGTCGTCCCAAAACCTCCAAATGACGCTGCGGGGAGAAGCCGTCGGTTTCTCCGGGCTGCGGCGCGAGGTTCAGGGAGAGTACCCGGCGGGCCTTCGTCTGGCTGAGCGCGTCCAGCAGCTCGGGCACGAGCAGGTGCGGGATGACCGAGGAGAACCAGGAGCCGGGGCCGAGCACCACCCAGTCCGCGTCCAGGACGGCCTCGACCGCCTCGGGCACCGCCGGCGGGTCGTTCGGCACGAGGTGCACGGACTGCACCTCGCCCGGGGTGAGGGCGACGGTCGCCTGGCCGCGGACCGTGTCGACCTCCTCCGGGCGCGCCGGGTCGTGGCCCTTGACCAGGGCCTGAAGCTCCAGCGGCACGGCGGACATCGGCAGCACGCGCCCCTGGGCGCCCAGCAGCCGTCCGACCAGGTCGAGGGCCTGCACGTGGTCGCCGAGCTGCTCCCACAGGGCGACGATCAGCAGGTTGCCGACCGCGTGCTCGTGCAGGTCGCCCTGGGACTGGAAGCGGTGCTGGATGACCCGGGCCCAGGTCTGGCCCCAGTCGTCGTCACCGCACAGCGCGGCCAGCGCCTTGCGCAGGTCGCCGGGCGGCAGCACGCCGAGCTCGTCGCGCAGGCGCCCGCTGGAGCCGCCGTCGTCGGCCACGGTGACGACGGCGGTGAGGTCGCCGGTGATCCGGCGCAGCGCGGCGAGCGAGGCGGACAGGCCCATGCCGCCGCCGAGGGCGACGACCTTGGGCTGGGTGCCGCGGCGGCGCGCTCTGCCGCCCCGGGCCTCGGCGGGCCGGCCGCCCTTTCCGCCGTTGCCCTCGGGCACCACCCGGCGCAGCCGGCTCAGCCGCGGTGTACGTGGTGTCATTCGCGTCCCATGTCCCGGTGTACGACCACCGTCTCCACGCCCTCGGCGGCGAGCCGGGCGGCGAGCTTCTCGGACATGGCGACCGAGCGGTGCTTGCCGCCCGTGCAGCCCACGGCGATGGTCACGTAGCGCTTGCCCTCGCGGCGGTAGCCGGTGGCGACGAGCTGGAGGAGCTCCGTGTAGCGGTCCAGGAACTCCTTGGCGCCGGGCTGGTTGAAGACGTACCCGGAGACCTCGTCGTTGAGGCCGGTGTACGGGCGCAGCTCCGGGACCCAGTGCGGGTTCGGCAGGAAGCGGCAGTCGACGACGAGGTCGGCGTCGACCGGCAGGCCGTACTTGTAGCCGAACGACATGACCGTGGCCCGCAGCTCCGGCTCCTCCTCGCCGGCGAACTGGGCGTCCATCTTGGCGCGCAGCTCGTGCACGTTGAGGCTGGAGGTGTCGATCACCAGGTCGGCGTCGCCGCGCAGCTCGCGCAGCAGCTCGCGTTCAGCGGCGATGCCGTCGACGATGCGGCCGTCGCCCTGCAGAGGATGCGGGCGGCGCACCGACTCGAAGCGGCGGACCAGGGCCTCGTCGGAGGACTCCAGGAAGACGATCCGCCGCGTGACGTTCTTCGCCTCCAGGTCGGCGAGGGACTCGCGGAGGTTGTCGAAGAAGCGGCGGCCGCGGACGTCGACGACGACGGCGATCCGCGCCACGTTGCCCTGGGAGCGGGCGCCGAGCTCCACCATGGTGGGGATCAGCGCGGGCGGCAGGTTGTCGACGACGAACCAGCCGAGGTCCTCCAGGCACTTCGCCGCCGTGGAGCGCCCGGCTCCGGACATGCCGGAGATGATCACCAGCTCGGGGATGGCCGCGTCCGGGACCGGGGTCTTCTCGTTGGGTGTGCCCGTACTCACCTGTGCTCCGTCTCCGGCGTGCTCTGTGCGGCTGTCGTGCTCGTTCACATTCATGTCTCCTGCCCCCGTCGTTCGTCCGGGGCTCCCGTCGTCACGGGTTCCCCACTGGAACCCATGGTGCCGGGTTCCTCCTCCATGATCTCTCCAGTCGCCGTGTTGACGGCGGGTGCGGCCGGGGCCGAGCCGGCGAGGGCCACGGCGATCGTCTCGGCCGTCTTGCGGCCTATGCCGGGAACTTCGCAGATCTGGTCGATGGTGGCGGACCGCAGTTTCTTCAACGAACCGAAGTGCTTCAGAAGTGCCTGCTTGCGGGTGTCCCCGAGGCCGGGGACGTCGTCCAGGGGGCTGGAGCGGAAGCGCTTGGACCGCTTGGTGCGCTGGTAGCTGATCGCGAACCTGTGGGCCTCGTCACGGACGCGCTGGAGCAGGTACAGCCCTTCGCTGGTGCGGGGCAGGACCACCGGGTCGTCGTCGCCGGGCAGCCAGACCTCCTCCAGGCGCTTGGCGAGGCCGCACACGGCGATGTCGTCGATGCCGAGCTCGTCCATGGCGCGCCGGGCGGCCGCGACCTGCGGGGCGCCGCCGTCGACGACCACGAGCTGGGGCGGGTAGGCGAACTTCTTCGGGCGGCCGTCGTCCTCGGTGGGGCCGGTCCCGACGATCTCGCCGTGCCTGTCGATCTCAAGGGCCTCGGCGCTCTCCCCGTCGGTCCACTCGCCCGTCTTCTCCTTCTCGGCGAGATAGCGCCGGAAGCGGCGGGTGATCACCTCGTGCATCGAGCGGACGTCGTCCTGCCCGGCGAAGCCCTTGATCTGGAAGCGGCGGTACTCGCTCTTGCGGGCGAGCCCGTCCTCGAAGACGACCATGGAGGCCACGACGTCGTCGCCCTGGAGGTGGGAGATGTCATAGCACTCGATCCGGAGCGGGGCGCTGTCCAGGTCGAGCGCGTCGGCGATCTCCTCCAGGGCACGCGAGCGCGTGGTCAGGTCGGAGGCGCGCTTGGTCTTGTGCAGCACGAGCGCCTGCTGGGCGTTGCGCTGCACGGTCTCCATGAGGGCCTTCTTGTCGCCGCGCTGCGGGATGCGCAAGGAGACGCCGGAGCCGCGCCGCCCGGCCAGCCACTCCTGGACCGGCTCGACGGGGTCGGGCAGGGCCGGGACCAGGACCTCCTTGGGGACGGCATCGCCCGTCTCCTCCCCGTACAGCTGCTGCAGGGCGTGCTCGACGAGGGCGCCGGTGGTGATCTCCTCCACTTTGTCGGTGACCCAGCCGCGCTGGCCGCGCACGCGTCCGCCGCGCACGTGGAAGATCTGGACGGCCGCCTCCAGCTCGTCCTCGGCGACCGCGATCAGGTCGGCGTCGGTCGCGTCGGCGAGCACGACCGCGCTCTTCTCCATGGCCTTCTTCAGGGCGCCGATGTCGTCGCGCAGCCGGGCCGCCCGCTCGTACTCCATGTCGTCGGCCGCTTCCGCCATCTGCTTCTCCAGGCGGCGGATGTAGGTGTTCGTCCGGCCGGTCATGAAGTCGCAGAACTCCTCGGCCAGTTCGCGGTGCTCCTCTGCGGAGACCCGGTCGACGCAGGGCGCCGAGCACTTGCCGATGTAGCCGAGGAGACAGGGGCGGCCGGTGCGGGCGGCGTTCTTGAAGACGCCGGCCGAGCACGTGCGCACGGGGAAGACGCGCAGCAGCAGGTCGACCGTGTCACGGATCGCCCACGCGTGCGCGTACGGCCCGAAGTAGCGGACGCCCTTCTTCTTGTGACCGCGCATCACCTGCACGCGCGGGTACTCCTCGTTCATCGTCACCGCGAGGTACGGGTAGCTCTTGTCGTCGCGGTACTTGACGTTGAACCGGGGATCGTACTCCTTGATCCACGAGTACTCCAGCTGGAGCGCCTCGACCTCCGTGGACACGACCGTCCACTCCACGGACGCTGCCGTGGTGACCATGGAGCGGGTGCGCGGGTGCAGGCCCGCCAGGTCCTGGAAGTAGTTCGCCAGGCGCTGGCGCAGGCTTTTCGCCTTTCCGACGTAGATCACCCGGCGGTGCTCGTCACGGAACCTGTAGACCCCCGGCGAGTCGGGGATCTCACCCGGTTTGGGGCGGTAGCTGGAGGGGTCGGCCATGTCTCACACCCTACTGGCGAGCACCGACAGTCCGGCGCGGCCGAGGGACACGATCAGGGCCTCGGCGGCAGGGCAGTTTCCAACGGCATGTCCCGCCCCGGGGTTACGGCCCCCCGGGAGCGGGAATGGGGCTCACCCACGGGACACGGCGACGTCCGGCGGACGGAGTCCGTCCCGGTGCAGGCACAGGTTGTCGGTGCGGACCGTCGTTCCCGGTGCGGAGCGGGCGGGCCACGGGTCGGAGGGCTGCGCACATGAAGCAGATGCGGATCGAGAAAACCCGGCGGACGGTCCGTGCCCGCCGGTACACGGACGAGCCGTTGGCACTGCGCGACGCCCTGGACCCGCGCGATCCCGACATCACGCGCGCGAAGCGCCTGGCCCTCCGGGAACAGGGCGGAAGCGACCGCTCCTAGAAGCACGCCTCGAATGCGGACGCCCGGGGCGCACGCCCCGGGCGTCCGCATGTCCGGACGGCGTCGGCGGGTGCGCGCACGTCACTGTCCGGCATCAGGTGTTGTCGGGACCAGGTCAACACGCTTCAATGCGGGGGAACTCGGGGCCTGAACGACGGCGTACGCATGTGAAGACCTGCCCCGCGCCGGCGGGACGGCACCCGGGCGGCCCGCGCGGACGGTCTGACCAGCCGTCGCCGACTCACAGAGAGGCCCCTGCATGCCGTACGCCCCACAGCACGCGGACGTCGCCACCGCGGAACTGGACTCGGCCCTGCGGGGCGGCCCCTTCCACGTCGCCCTGCGGGCCGCGATCGCCGCCCGCGGGCTGCCGCTGCAGCGCGTTCAGCACCATCTGTCCCGCCGCGGGGTGAAGGTCGGCGTCACGAGCCTGAGCTACTGGCAGCAGGGAGCCAGGCGTCCGCAGCGCCCCGAGTCGCTGCGGGCCGTCCGCGCGCTGGAGGAGATCCTGGAGCTTCCCGAGGAGTCCCTGATCCGGCTGCTCGCCGACTCCGGAGAGGGACCGTCCGGGCTGCGGCCCGCCGCCCGCTCCTACCGCTCCCTCGTCGAGGCCTCCGGTGTGCTGGACCAGTTGCTGGCCGAGCTGGACTGCCCGCCGGACGGCGGTCTGCACTCTCTCGGCCACCACGAACGGCTCCGGATCGGGGCGCGGCGCGAGCTGGCGGAGCGCGAGTCGCACCACATCGTGCGCGCCCACCGGGACGGCATCGACCGCTTCGTGGCCGTGCACCACGGCGACCGGGGAGCCGTGCCCGAGCGCATGCGGGTGCACGCGCTGGAGAACTGCCGTACCGGACGAGTCCGTTGGCACCGCGACACGGGAGTGCTCGCGGCCGAGCTGCTCTTCGACACCCGGCTGCGGGCCGGGGACACCTTCCTGTTCCGCTACGGCGTCGAGGACGGCACGGCGGAGGCGTCCCACGAGTACGTGCGCGGCTTCGACTCCCCCGGCGGCCAGTACGCCCTCCAGGTGTGCTTCGACGCGGCGGCCCTGCCGGCGCGCTGCCACCGCTTCGCCCAGCATTCGGCGGCGGCGCCCCGCAGCGGCTGCCAGGACCTGGCGCTGAGCGGCCGGCACCGGTCGGTCCATCTGGTCGAGCCGCGGGTGCGGGCGGGGTTCCTGGGAATCGGGTGGGACTGGGAGTAGCGGAAGAACGGGCCCGCAGGGACCTCCGTCCTTGCCGCTCGGTAGCACGTAAGCGATTGCGCAAACGTTTACGTCCGGCGCTTTATGCGATACCTTCCCCGCCGTAAGCGGAGGAGGGAACGCCCATGGCGACCATGGCCGACGTCGCGCGGAGCGCCGGTGTCTCCGTGGCGACGGTCTCGCACGTGCTCAACGGCACCCGGCCGGTGCTGCCGCACACCCGCCAGGCGGTCCTGGACGCCGTGGAGGAGCTCGGCTACACCACGAACACACTGGCCCGTTCCCTGGTGACGGCCCGCACCCGGTCCATCGGACTGGCGGTCTCGGCGATCAGCAACCCGTACTTCACGGAGATCCTCCAGGGCGTCGAGGCCGCCGCGCTGGAGGCCGGCTACAGCCTGCTGATCGCCGATCCGCACGACGACCCGGAGCACGAGCGCAAGGTCGTCCAGCTGCTGCACGAACGCCGGGTGGACGGCGTGATCGTCGCGCCCTCGGCCGATCCGCACGGGCTGCTCGCCTATCTGGGGCGGCACGACGTACCGGCCGTGTTCCTGGACCGGCTGGTGGACGGGGCCGGGACCGACGGCGGTCCGCGCTTCGACCAGGTGTGCGCCGACAACGCCGATCCGACGTCCCGGCTGGTCACCCATCTCGCCGGGCTCGGGCACCGCCGGATCGGACTGGTGGCGGGGCGGCCGGGGCTCAGCACCACGAGCGAGCGGATCTCCGGCTACCGCAGCGGTCTCGCGTTCGCGGGGCTGGCGTACGACGGGCGGCTGCTGGTGCACGGCGATTCGGAGTCCGCCGGTGCCGAGCAGGCCACCGAGGCCCTGCTGTCCCTGGGCGAGCCGCCCACCGCGCTGGTCACCGGCAACAACGCCATGACCATCGGGGTGCTGCGTGCCCTGGGCGCGCACGGCCTGTCCGTGCCGGACGACATCGCCCTGTGCTGCTTCGACGATTTCGCCTGGGCGGACCTGTTCTCGCCCCGTCTCACCGCGATCGCGCAGCCCGGCAGGGACATCGGCGCCCGGGCCGTCCACGTGCTCCTGGAGCGGCTCGCCGAGCCGGACCGGCCCGCCCGGACCGTGCGCCTGCCCTGTGCCTTCGTCCACCGCACGTCGTGCGGCTGTCCCAGCCCGTCCGAGGAAGGAACCCCGTCGTGATCGTCGTCGCCGGTGAAGCCCTGATCGACCTGGTACCGCAGGGCACGGGTGCCCTGGCGGCCCTGCAGCCGGCGCTCGGCGGCGGCCCGTACAACACGGCCGTGGCGCTGGGCCGCCTCGGCTCCCCGGCCGCCTTCTGCTCCCGGGTGTCGTCCGACGCCTTCGGAGAGGCACTGCTGGACCGGCTGCGCGAAACCGGGGTCGGCGTGTCCTCGGTGCAGCGGGGCACCGAGCCGACGACCCTCGCCGTCGCCACGGTCGGCGCGGACGGCTCGGCGGCGTACTCCTTCTACGTCGACGGCACTGCGGACCGGCTGTTCGAAGCGCCCGCCGCGCTGCCCTCCGGCACCCGCGCGGTGTCTTTCGGCACCTGCTCGCTGGTGCTGGAGCCGGGGGCGAGCGCGTACGAGGAGCTGATGCGGAGGGCGGCCGCGCAGGGCGTGTTCACGGCGCTGGACCCGAACATCAGAGCGGGGCTGATCCCCGACGCGGACGCCTACCGGGCGCGGTTCAAGAGCTGGCTGCCGTCGGTGTCGCTGCTGAAGCTGTCCGCCGAGGACGCCGAGTGGCTCGGGGGAACGCCCCGGGAGTGGCTGACGGCCGGTCCGGCGGCGGTGGTGATCACCCGGGGCGGCGAGGGGCTGACCGCCTACACCGCCGACGGCGGCGAGTACGCGGTACCAGGCGAGCGCGTGGAGGTCGTGGACACGATCGGCGCGGGCGACACGGTCAACGCGGCCCTGCTGCACGGGCTCGCCGTACGCGACGCCCTCAGCGCCCGGGCGCTGGCCGAACTGGGCCCCGGCGGCTGGACGGAACTGCTGGGCTTCGCGGCCCGCGCGGCGGCGATCACCTGCTCGCGGGCCGGGGCGGAGCCGCCGTACGCCCACGAGCTGGAGGGCTGACGCCGGGCTGCCCTTCCGGGCGGCTGCGGACGGGCGGGTTGCTTTCAGCCGGTCTCCCCCATCGCCACCGCGCGCAGGGCGCCGGGGCGGCGGCCGTTGAGCCGGTCCAGGGCGGCGGCCGTGGCGTCGTCCGCGGGCAGGTGGATGACGAGCCGCTGCCCCTCGTCGGGAAGCGCGAGCGTCTCCTGCAGCAGCCGCAGGGAACCGGCCTCCGGGTGCTCGATGTGCTGGGAGCCCGTCCGCCGGGGTGTCACGGTCAGATCGGCGAACCGGTCGGTGAAGTCCGCGCCCGCCGTCACGGTCAGCTCGTCGGCCAGCTCGGCGAGGTACGGATCCCTCAGGGGGACGCCGTGCCGGAGCCGGGCGACGAGGTCGTCGGCCACCCGGTCCCAGTCGCGGTAGGCGCTGCGCGCCCGCTCGTCGGTGAACAGGTACCGGAGCAGATTGGGCCGCTCGTCGTCCAGCATGCCGAGGGGGCGGGCCAGCCGTTCGTACCCGGCGGTGTGGGCGAGGACGTCACCGATCCAGTTGATCACCAGTGCGGGAGCCGGCTCCAGGCGGTCCAGCACGGCCCGTACGGTGGGGCGCGCCGCGCGGCTGAGTGACGGGGCCGCCGCGCAGACCAGGGGGTCGCCGCCGTCCGCCTCCTTGGTCAGGCGGCGCAGCAGCATCCGGTCGGTGAGGGAGAGGTTCAGGGCGTCGGCCAGGGCGCCGAGCACCTGGGCGGACGGATTGCGGTCGCGGCCCTGTTCCAGCCGGGTGAGGTACTCGACGCTGACACCGGCGAGCGTGGCCAGTTCGGCACGTCTCAGGCCCGGGGTGCGGCGCCGGGGGCCTGTGGGCAGGCCCGCCTCGGCCGGGGTGACGGCTTCGCGCCAGGTGCGCAGGAACGTGCCCAACTCGTTGTCGCTCACCCGAACGAACGTACAGCGCCTGGGGGCACGGAGGGTGGCCCCGTCACTACCAGGCTCCGGCCGGTCTCCCTTCTGGGCCGCGCGGCCCTCAGGGTGGAGGGCATGACGAATGACACCGCCATCACCGCCCTGCCGCTGGCCTCCGGTCAGTGGGCCCTCGACCCGTTCCACTCCTCCGTGAACTTCACCATCCGGCACCTGGGCATCGCCAAGGTGCGGGGGCGCTTCGAGCGGCTGGAGGCCGAACTGTTCGTCGGTGAGCGGATCGAGGACGTGCGTGTCTCCGCGACCGTCGACCTGGCCTCGGTCAACACCGGCAACGCCGACCGGGACGCGCATGTGCGGGCCTCCGACCTGCTGAACGTGGAGAAGCGCCCCACGATGACGTACCGCTCGACGAGGGTGTCGGGCGCGGGTGAGGACTGGACCATGGAGGGCGAGCTGACCATCGGCGACGTGACCCGCCCGGTGTCGCTCGCCGTGGAGTTCGGCGGGCTGGTCGACGTGCCCATGGACGGCAGCCGGCACGCCGGGTTCGAGGCGACGGGCGAGATCCGGCGCGGTGAATTCGGGCTGGACTTCGCCCCTGGCCTGCTCGGCGAAGTGGTCAAGATCCAGCTCGACATGCAGTTCGTGGAGCCGAAGAGCGCCTGACCGCACACCGAACGCGCCGTGCCCCACAGGACGTTGCCTGTGGGGCACGGCGCGTGGAGCGGGAGACCTCAGCCCTTGCTGGTCCGGGTCGTCTTCTTCGCAGCGGCCTTGGTGGTCTTGGCCGCCGTCTTCTTGGCGGCCGTGCTGTTGACCGTCTTGGTGGCGGTCGTGCGGGTCGATGCCGTATGGGCAGCGACCGTCTTGGCCGCCGCCGTCTTGCGGGCGGTCGTCTTGCGGGCCGCCGTCTTGCGTGGCGCCTTCACCGAGGACGCGTCACTGATGCGGTCGGCGCCGAGGATCTCCCGCAGGAACTTGCCGGTGTGGCTGGCCGGGACCCCGGCCACCTGCTCGGGTGTGCCCTCGGCGACGACCAGGCCACCGCCGGCGCCGCCCTCGGGGCCCATGTCGACGACCCAGTCGGCGGTCTTGATCACGTCGAGGTTGTGCTCGATGACGATGACCGTGTTGCCCTTGTCGACCAGTCCGGACAGGACCGTCAGCAGCTTGCTGATGTCCTCGAAGTGCAGACCGGTGGTCGGCTCGTCCAAGACGTAGACGGTGCGGCCGGTGGAGCGCTTCTGCAGTTCGCTGGCGAGCTTGACGCGCTGCGCCTCGCCGCCGGAGAGGGTGGTCGCGGCCTGGCCGAGGCGGACGTAGCCGAGGCCGACGTCCTTCAGCGTGTTGAGGTGCCGGGCGATCGCGGGGACCGCCTCGAAGAACGCCGTGGCCTCCTCGATCGGCATGTTCAGGACCTCGGCGATGGACTTGCCCTTGTAGTGGACCTCCAGGGTCTCCCGGTTGTACCGGGCGCCGTGGCAGACCTCGCACGGGACGTAGACGTCCGGGAGGAAGTTCATCTCGATCTTGATCGTGCCGTCGCCCGAGCAGTTCTCGCAGCGGCCGCCCTTGACGTTGAAGGAGAAGCGGCCGGGCAGGTAGCCGCGGACCTTCGCCTCGGTGGTCTCGGCGAACAGCTTGCGGATGTGGTCGAAGACGCCGGTGTACGTGGCCGGGTTGGAACGTGGGGTGCGGCCGATGGGCGACTGGTCCACGTGCACGACCTTGTCGACGAGGTCGTCGCCGTCCACGCGCGTGTGCCGCCCGGGCACGCTCCGGGCGCCGTTCAGCTCGCGGGCCAGGTGCGTGTAGAGGATGTCGTTGACCAGCGTCGACTTGCCGGAGCCGGAGACGCCGGTGACGGCGGTGAACACACCCAGGGGGAACGAGACGTCGATGTCCTGGAGGTTGTTCTCCCGGGCGCCGTGCACCGTGAGCTGCCGGGAGGGGTCCAGCGGGCGGCGGATCTCGGGCAGCGGGATGGCCTTCTTGCCGGACAGGTACTGACCGGTCTGCGACTCGGCGTTGGCGAGCAGCTCCTTCAGGGAGCCGCTGTGCACGACCTTGCCGCCGTGCTCACCGGCGCCGGGCCCGATGTCGACGACCCAGTCGGCCATCTTGATCGTGTCCTCGTCGTGCTCGACGACGATGAGCGTGTTGCCCATGTCGCGCAGCCGGACCAGGGTCTCGATCAGCCGGTGGTTGTCGCGCTGGTGCAGACCGATGGACGGCTCGTCGAGGACGTACAGGACGCCGACGAGGCCGGAGCCGATCTGGGTGGCCAGACGGATGCGCTGGGCCTCGCCACCGGACAGGGTCCCGGCCGCGCGGTTCAGCGAGAGGTAGTCCAGGCCGACGTCGACCAGGAACCGCAGCCGCTCGTTGACCTCCTTGAGCACGCGCTCGGCGATCTTCTTGTCGCGAGCGGTGAGCTTCAGCTCGCCCAGGAAGTCCGCGCAGTCGCTGATCGACATCGCGGAGACCTCGGCGATGGACTTGTCCATGATCGTGACCGCGAGGACGATCGGCTTCAGGCGCGTACCCGAGCAGGTCGGGCAGGGCACCTCGCGCATGTAGCCCTCGAAGCGCTCACGGCTGGAGTCGCTCTCGGCTTCGCTGTGCCGGCGCTTGACGAAGGGGACGGCGCCCTCGAAGGCCGTGGTGTAGCGGCGCTCACGGCCGTAGCGGTTGCGGTAGCGGACCTCGACCTGGGTCTTGTGGCCGTGGAGCAGGGCCTTCTTGGCGCGCTGCGGCAGGCCGCCGAAGGGGATGTCCGTACGGAAGCCCAGCGCGTCGGCGAGGGCGCCGATCAGACGGCCGAAGTAGTCCTTGGTGTGGCCGTGCGACCAGGGGTGGATGGCACCCTCGTCGAGGCTCTTGTCCGGGTCCGGGACGATCAGCTCCGGGTCGACCTCCATGCGCGTGCCGATGCCGGTGCAGTCCGGGCAGGCGCCGAAGGGCGAGTTGAAGGAGAAGGAGCGGGGCTCCAGCTCCTCGAAGGACAGGTCGTCGTACGGGCAGTACAGATGCTCCGAGTACATGCGCTCGCGCTCGGGGTCGTCCTCGGGGAGGTCGACGAAGTCGAGCACGACCATGCCGCCGGACAGGCCGAGGGCGGTCTCGACGGAGTCGGTGAGGCGGCGCTTGGCGCCGTCCTTGACCGTGAGGCGGTCGACGACCACCTCGATGGTGTGCTTCTCCTGCTTCTTCAGCGTGGGCGGGTTCGACAGCTGGATCGTCTCGCCGTCCACGCGCGCGCGGGAGTAGCCCTTGGTCTGGAGGTCGGAGAAGAGATCGACGAACTCGCCCTTGCGCTCGCGCACCAGCGGCGACAGCACCTGGAAGCGGCTGCCCTCCGGCAGCTCCAGGACCCTGTCGACGATGGCCTGCGGCGACTGGCGCGAGATCGGGCGGCTGCACTCGGGGCAGTGCGGCTTGCCGATGCGCGCGAAGAGCAGACGCAGGTAGTCGTAGACCTCGGTGATGGTGCCGACCGTGGAGCGCGGGTTGCGCGAGGTCGACTTCTGGTCGATGGAGACGGCCGGGGAGAGGCCCTCGATGAAGTCGACGTCCGGCTTGTCCATCTGGCCGAGGAACTGCCGGGCGTACGAGGAGAGGGACTCCACGTAGCGCCGCTGCCCCTCCGCGAAGATGGTGTCGAAGGCCAGCGAGGACTTGCCCGACCCCGACAGGCCCGTGAAGACGATGAGCGAGTCGCGCGGGAGGTCGAGCGAGACGTTCTTGAGGTTGTGCTCGCGCGCTCCACGAACGATGAGACGGTCGGCCACGCCGGTCCGCACCTTTCTTGAGAGAAGTGACAGGGGCGGGGCCCCCGTCTTTCTCAGACTAGGGGGAGCCACTGACAACGCCGGTCGGATTCACGGGTTGCCAACAAACCCCGGCTCTCCAGCATGCCCGACGCCACGTCCGACCATATAGCACGTGCTTTCGATTTACGGCACTGCTTCACCACCTTCACCCGAAGGAGTGGCGGAGCTAAGGTCAGCACCATGATTGATCACGCTCATGACCTGGCGTCTGTACGTGACGCGACGGAACGGCTGCTGACCGCAGTCGGCAAACTGGACAACGCCTCTGTGACCCACCCGTCACGGCTGCCCGGCTGGAGCCGTGGCCATGTCCTGGCCCACCTGGCGCGCAATGCGGACGCCCTGGTGAACGTGCTCGAAGGGCGTCCCATGTACGTCTCCGGCGAGGCCCGGGACACCGACATCGAGCGGGACGCCCCCCGCGCCCTCGACGTCCAGCTCGCCGACCTTCGTGAGAGCGCGGCCCGCTTCCAGGAGTCCGGGGCCGCTCCCGCGGACTGGTCTCGCACGGTGGAGCTGCGCAACGGGGTCACGGACTCCGCGTCCCGGGTGCCGTTCCGGAGGTGGGTGGAGGTGGAGCTGCACCACGTGGACCTGGGCATCGGTTACGAGCTGGAGGACCTGCCGGCGGAGTTCACCGAGCGGGAGATCGACTTCCTGGCCGACCGGTTCGCCGGACACCCCGACGTACCGGCCACCCGCGTCACGGACGGCACGCGCGCGTGGAGCACCGGACGGAAGCCGGGCGGGCAGGGGCCCGAGGTGACGGTCACGGGTCCCCCGGCCGACCTGCTGGGCTGGCTCGCCGGCCGCCGCGACGGATCCGCGCTGACCTCGGCCGGCGGCCCGCTTCCGGCGCTGCCGCCGCTATAGGCTGGCGGACATGACGTACAGCGGAGAGGTGACGGTCGGCGGACCGGCCGATGTGCACGAGCTCAAGGACCTGATGATCACCAAGATCGCGGTGGGTCCGATGAACAACAACGCCTATCTGCTGCGCTGCCGGGCCACGGACGAGCAGTTGCTGATCGACGCCGCCAACGAGGCGGACACACTGCTCGGCATGATCGGCGGCGACGGCATCGCGTCCGTCGTGACCACCCACCGGCACGGCGACCACTGGCAGGCGCTCGCCGAGGTGGCGGCGGCCACCGGCGCCCGCACCTACGCGGGCCGGGAGGACGCCGAGGGCATCCCCGTCCGGACCGACGTGCCGGTCGACGACGGCGACACCATCCGAGTAGGGCGCGTGGAACTCACCGCGCGCCACCTCGTCGGGCACACGCCGGGGTCGATCGCCCTCGTCTACGACGACCCGCACGGGCATCCGCATGTGTTCACCGGGGACTGCCTGTTCCCGGGCGGCGTGGGCAACACCCACGATGACCCGAAGGCGTTCGCCAGCCTCCTGCACGACGTCGAGACCAAGATTTTCGACGCCCTCCCGGACGAGACCTGGGTCTACCCGGGGCACGGCAACGACACGAGCCTGGGCGCGGAGCGCCCGCACCTGCCGGAGTGGCACGCGCGCGGGTGGTGAGCATGCGCGCGGCGCGGTGAGCGGGTGGTGGCTGCGCCGGTGCCGAAGGGGTGCGTGGGTGGTGAAGGGCTGCGCGGGGCGTCGGGTGGTGCGGGGGGGCTGTCGCGTGGTGCCCGGAGCGACGTCGCGTAGTGCGCGGGACGCCGTCACCTTGAGCGGTGAGCGCCGTCGCGTTGAGCCGTGGGCGCCGTCGCGTTGAGCCGTGGGCGCCGTCGCGTTGAGCTGTGGGCGCCGTCGCGTTGAGCCGTGAGCCGCGCACGCGCCCCGTGTGAATCGTTTGCACACGCCGGTGTCGTACGCGCGCTCCCCTCGAAGCTAGTTGCGCAGTCAACTGATAGCAGCCCCGCGCAGGATGACGGCTCCTGGGCGGATGGGCCGCCGGCCTGTCGTTCCCCGCCCTCGGCCGGCGGCCCCGGCACATGCCAACACGGCCGCATCCGAGGCGCGTTCACGAGATTGCAACGCCCGTTCCCACTATCCGGACATGTGGCGTCGTGACCTCGACAGACGGGACCGTCGGCTGTCAATCTCCCGCCATGCATCCTGCCCCGCGCGCCCTGCGCCGCGCCGCCGTCGCCGTCGTCCTCCTTGCCGCCGCCGTGAGCTGCGCTCCGCAGCCGGAGGAGCCGGGCGAGCCGTCGTCGTCCGCCGGGAGCACGTGCGAGAAGGGCGAGTTGGCCACCCGGACCTCGGGCAAGCTGACGATCGCCACCGACGAGCCCGCCTACGAGCCGTGGTTCAAGGACGGCAAGCCCGCCAACGGCAAGGGATTCGAGTCGGCGGTCGCCTACGCCGTCGCCGACCGGCTCGGTTACGCCAAGGACAAGGTCGCCTGGCAGACCGTCCCCTTCAACAAGGCTTTCGCACCCGGTGAGAAGACCTTCGACTTCGACATCAACCAGGTGTCCATCAGCGAGGAGCGCAAGAAGGCCGTGGACTTCTCCTCCGGCTACTACGACGTACGCCAGGCCGTCGTCGCGCTGAAGGGCTCCAAGGCCGCGAGGGCGAAGAGCATCGCGGAGCTGAAGGGCGTGAAGCTGGGCGCGCAGGTCGGCACCACCAGCCTCGACTACATCGACGACGTGGTGCGGCCCGCGCAGCCGGCGGCCGTCTACGGAAAGAACGACCAGGCCAAGTCCGCTCTGAAGAACGGCCAGGTCGACGCGATCGTCGTCGATCTGCCGACCGCGTTCTACATCACCGGGGCCGAGGTCACCGACGCGACGATCGTCGGCCAGTTCGAGCAACAGGGCGGTACGCCGGAGCAGTTCGGCCTCGTGCTCGACAAGGGCAGCGCGCTCACCTCCTGCGTCTCGCGGGCCGTGGACACCCTGCGCGAGGACGGCACGCTCGCGAAGATCGAGCAGCAGTGGCTGTCGGACGCCGTCGACGCGCCGGTGCTCAAGTGACGCTCGACAAGGAGGAGCTGGGCTCCGGCGAGCGCGACGCGGCAGACGACTACAAGCCCTCGCAGCGGCGCCGGGACCGGGAGCGGTACAGGCGCGCTCGCGCCCGGCGCGCGACGGCGATCGGCGCGCTCTCGACCCTCGTCACCGCGGTCGTCCTCTACCTGGTCGTCGTCAGCGCCCCGGGCTGGCCGCGCACCAAGGAGACCTTCTTCGACCGGGAGTACGCGCGTGAGGCGCTCCCGAAGGTCCTGGAAGGGCTGTGGCTGAACGTCCGGCTGCTGCTGATCTGCGGTGCCGCCGTGCTCGTCCTCGGCATACTGATCGCCGTCGCCCGCACCCTGCGCGGCCCGGTGTTCTTCCCCCTGCGGTTCCTGGCCGCGGCGTACACGGACTTCTTCCGGGGGCTGCCGCTCATCATCAACCTGATGATCGTGGTCCTCGGCGTCCCGGCGCTGCGGCTCCAGGGGGTGACCGTCGACCCGGTGCTGCTCGGCGGCACAGCGCTCACCCTGACGTACTCGGCGTACGTCGCCGAGGTGTTCCGCGCCGGCATCGAGTCCGTGCACCCCTCGCAGCGCGCCGCGGCCCGCTCGCTGGGGCTGAGCAACCGGCAGGCGCTGCGGTACGTGGTGCTGCCGCAGGCGGTGCGCCGTCAGGTGCCGCCGCTGCTGAACGACCTGGTGTCGCTGCAGAAGGACACCGGGCTCGTCTCGATCGGCGGTGCGGTGGACGCCGTACGGGCCGCCGACATCATCGTCGGCCGCAGCCTCAACTACACGCCGTACATCGTCGCGGGGCTGGTCTTCGTCGCGCTGACCATCCCCATGACCCGTTTCACGGACTGGGTGACGGCACGGATGGACCGCCGGCAGGCCCAGGGAGGAGCCATATGAGCGGGACCCTCGTGCTGCGCATGGAGTCCGTCCGCAAGACCTTCGGCGGCTCGGTCGTCCTGCGGGACGTCGACCTGGAGGTCGCCCCGCACACCGTCACCGCGCTGATCGGCGCCTCCGGCTCCGGCAAGTCCACACTGCTGCGCTGCGCCAACCTGCTGGAGGAGATCGACGACGGGGCGATCTGGCTGGACGACGAGGAGGTCACCGACCCGCGGGTCGACCAGGACGCCGTGCGGCGCCGGATCGGCGTGGTGTTCCAGGCGTACAACCTGTTCCCGCACATGACCGTTCTGGAGAACATCACGCTCGCCCCACGGCGCGTGCACGGTGTCGCCCGCGCCGAGGCCGAGGCACGCGCGCGTGAGCTGCTGGAGCGGCTGGGGCTGGGCGGGAAGGCGGGCGAGTATCCGGACCGGCTGAGCGGCGGCCAGCAGCAGCGTGCGGCGATCGTGCGGGCCCTGGCCGTACGCCCCCGGCTGCTGCTGCTCGACGAGATCACGGCCGCCCTCGATCCCGAGTTGGTGGGCGAGGTCCTCACCGTAGTCCGCGACCTGAAGGACGAGGGCATGACCATGGTGCTGGCCACCCACGAGATGGGCTTCGCCCGGGAGGTCGCCGACCAGGTGTGCTTCCTGGAGGGCGGCGTGGTGCTGGAGCGCGGCACCGCCGAGCAGGTCTTCGGGGATCCGCGGCAGGAGCGCACGCGGCGCTTCCTGCGGCGGATCGTGGAGGCGGGGAGGCTGTAGGAAGCCGGGCGGTAAGAGGCGCCCGCCATGGTCGGCGGTCCTTACCCGCAATGGCTCACGCCTCCGCCGTGCCCGACCCCGCCAGCGCCGCGACGCGCTCCACACCGAACACGTACCCCTGCACGCCGCAGCCCGCGATGACCCCGTCGGCACGCAGCGACACGTACGAGTGGTGCCGGAACGCCTCACGCTGGTGGATGTTGGAAATGTGGACCTCCAGCACCGGCAGACCGTCACAGGTGTTGAGGGCGTCAAGGATGGCGACGGAGGTGTGCGAGTAGGCACCGGGGTTGATCACGATGCCGCAGTGGTTCAGCCGCGCCTCGTGAATCCAGTCGACCAGCTCGCCCTCGTGGTTGGACTGGCGGAAGTCGACGGTTCCGCCGTGGGCGGCCGCCGCCTTGGCGCACAGAGCCTCGACGTCCGCGAGAGTGTCGGAGCCGTAGATCTCCGGCTGGCGCTGGCCGAGGAGGTTCAGGTTGGGCCCGTTGAGGATCATGATAGGGGCGTGGGCCAGGGTGCGGGGCACGGTTCCTCCGGTCCGTTCAGGGTCGCGCGGCCCATGGCGGACCGCCGCTCACAGCCGGTCTATCACGGGGTGCGGGCCGATCTCGCCCCTGTGTGGGGGACGGCAGACCGTCCCGCAGGCCGGTTTATCACGGTGCGCCGGCAGTCCGCCGGACCGTAGCCTCCCGGTATGACGAGCCCTACCAGCCCGGCCTATCCTCCCAAGCCGTCCGCCGGCGACCGCATCGCCGTGATCTCGCCCTCCTCCGGTCTGCCGGGGCTCTTCCCGCTCCCCTACGAGCTGGGCCTGGAGCGGCTGCGCAAGGAGTACGGGCTGGAGCCGGTCGAGTATCCGGCGACCCGCACGATGGACTCCACGCCCCAGGAGCGGGCCGACGACATCCACGCCGCCTTCGCCGACCCGGGGATCAAAGCCGTCATCGCGTCGATCGGCGGTGACGACCAGATCACCGTGCTGCCGTACCTGGATCGGGAGTTGATCCGCGCCAACCCGAAGCCGTTCTTCGGGATGAGCGACAACACGAACCTGCTCGCGTTCCTGCGCACCTGCGGCATCGTCGGCTTCCACGGCGGGAGTGTGATGTGCGAACTGGGCCGTCCCGGAGCCATGCACCCGCAGACCGCCGAGTCCCTGCGGGCGGCCCTGTTCACTTCTGGACCGTACGAGTTGAGGCCCGCCGAGCGGTGGCGTGACATCGACCGGGACTGGGCGGACCCGGCGACGTTCGACGAGGAGCCGGAGACCCGTCCCGGGTCCGGCTGGACCTGGGTGAACCCGGACCGGGTGGTCGAGGGCCGTAGTTGGGGCGGCTGCCTGGAGATCCTCGGCTGGCTGCTGATGGCCGACCGGGAGGTCGCGCGTGACCTGTCCGAGTACGACGGCGGCGTGCTGCTCCTGGAGACCTCCGAGGACATGCCGAGCGCCACGGAGGTCTTCTCCACCCTGCGGAACATGGGCGAACGCGGGCTGCTGGAGCGCTTCCCGGCCCTGCTCATGGGCCGGCCGAAGACATGGTCCTTCGAGCAGCCCAACAGCCCGGAGGAGGCAGCTCGTTACGCGGCCGACCAACGCGATGCCGTCCTGCGTGCCATGCGGGCCTACGCCCCCGACACCACGATCGTCTTCGACGTGGACTTCGGGCACACCGATCCGCAGCTGGTGATCCCGTACGGGGGAACCGTGCGCGTGGACGGACCGGCCCGGCGCATCACGGTCACGTACTGAGGGCCCGCAAGCCCTCCGTGCGCCCCCGTAACCGGCGATCACGGTGGGTAGTTGACGCGGCATGCACGACGTACGCACCGTAAGAACACCCTCCATGCCGCGCCTCGCGGCCGCCTCGCTCGCGGGGACGGCCATCGAGTTCTACGACTTCTTCGTCTACGGCACCGCGGCGGCCCTGATCCTGGGGCCGCTGTTCTTCCCGACCTTCTCTCCGGTGGCCGGGACACTGGCCGCCTTCGCCACCTTCGGTGTGGGTTTCGTGGCCCGGCCGCTCGGGTCGGTGCTGTTCGGGCACATCGGGGACCGGCGCGGGCGGCGGCCGGTCCTCGTCGCCTCCCTGCTGCTGACCGGGGCCTCCACGGTCGCGGTCGGCTGCGTACCGACGTACGACTCGATCGGCGTGGCCGCTCCGCTGCTGCTCCTGGTGCTGCGCTTCCTCCAGGGGCTGGGGCTCGGCGGGGAGTGGGGCGGGGCGGTGCTGCTGGCCGTGGAGCACGCGCCTGCCGAACGGCGCGCCCTGTGGTCGAGCTTCCCGCAGGTCGGCCCCGCACTGGGGTTCCTGCTCGCCAACGGGGTGGTGCTGGGGCTGTCCTCGACGCTGACGGAGGCGCAGTTCGCCGCGTGGGGGTGGCGGGTGCCGTTCTGGGCGGCGGGGGTGCTGGCCGTCGCAGGGCTGTGGCTGCGGTCGTCGCTCACGGAGAGCCCCTCCTTCCTCCAGATCGACGACCACGCGCGCGTGCCGCTCGCCGAGGTCGTCCGCAACCACTGGCGGCTCCTCCTGCTGACCGGCGGAGGGCTCGCGATCGGCTACGCGATCTTCTACGCCGTGACGACCTGGTCCCTCGCCTACGGGACGGAGCAGCTCGGCGTGAGCCGCAGCGTCATGCTGACCTGCATCATGGGCGCGGTGCTCGTGAAGGGTGCGCTCACCCCGCTGGCGGCGCTGCTCGGCGACCGCTACGGCCGGCGGCCGCTGTGTCTGGCCGGGTGCGCGGCCGCCGCGCTGTGGATGTTCCCCATGGTCGCACTGCTCGCCACGGGGGCACCGCTGCCGATGTTCCTCGGCTTCCTGGGGGCGATGCTCGCGTTCATCACCATGTTCGCCGTGATCGCCGCGTATCTGCCTGAGCTGTACGAGCCGCGGGTGCGCTGTACCGGTGCCGCCGTCGGGTACAACCTCGGCGGGGTCGTGGGGGGCGCGCTCACACCGATCGTGGCGACGGCACTGGCCGAGCAGGGCGGGCGGGTGCCATGGGGCGTTGCCGCGTATCTGACGGCGATCGCGCTGCTGAGCCTCGGGTGCTTCGCGTTGCTGCCGGAGACGCGCCCGGTGCGGGTGGGTGCGGCTGCGGAGGCCCCAGCGGGGTGAGCCGGGGTGCTGGTGTCGTGGCGGCTGCGCGCAGCGCTTCCCGTGGGCGTCTGCTCGCCTACGGATTGATCGCCAGCTCCAGGTACGCCGCGAACAGCACCAGGTGGACCCCGCCCTGGAGCGGTGTGGCCCGGCCCGGCACCACGGTCAGCGAGGCGACCACCACGGTCAGGGCGAGCAGCACCATGTGGGTGGCGCCCAGGCCGAGGACCAGGGGGCCGGAGAGCCATACCGAGGCGAGGGCGACGGCGGGGATGGTCAGGCCGATGCTCGCCATGGCCGAGCCGAGGGCGAGGTTGAGGCTGGTCTGCACGCGGTCGCGCCGGGCGGAACGCAGCGCGGCGATGGTCTCCGGGAGCAGTACCAGCAGCGCGATGATCACGCCGACCACGGCCTGGGGCAGTCCGGCCGCCTCCACCCCGGACTCGATGGTCGGCGAGACCCCCTTGGCCAGACCGACCACGCCGACCAGGGCGAGGCCGAGCAGTCCCAGGCTGGTCAGGGCGGTACGGGCACTCGGTGCCTCGGCGTGCTCCTCGTCGGTGATCACTTCGCCGTGCCGGGTGATCGGCAGGAAGTAGTCCCGGTGCCGCCGGGTCTGTGTGGTGACGAACAGTCCGTACAGGATGAGCGAGGAGAGGGCCGCGAAGGTCAGCTGGACGGTGGAGAACTCCGGCCCCGGCTTGCTGGTGGTGAAGGTCGGCAGGACCAGGCTGAGGGTGGCGAGGGTCGCGACGGTCGCGAGTGCGGCGCCGGTGCCTTCCGGGTTGAAGACGGCGGTGCCGTGCCGCAGTGAGGCGACCAGCAGGCACAGGCCGACGATGCCGTTGCATGTGATCATCACGGCTGCGAAGACCGTGTCCCGGGCCAGTGTCGCGCTCTTGTCCCCGCCGTCGATCATCAAGGTCACGATGAGGGCGACCTCGATGATCGTGACGGCGACGGCGAGCACGAGTGAGCCGAACGGTTCACCGACCCGGTGGGCCACCACTTCGGCGTGATGCACTGCGGCCAGGACGGCGCCCGCGAGGACCAGCGTCACCAGCACGACGACTCCCGCCGGCAGATCACGCCCCCAGGTGAAGACCAGCAGCACGGCCGCGAGCAGGGGAACCAGAGTCGTCCACTGTGCCGTGAGCGGCCTGCGCCGAGCGGTCATGCCGTGATCGTCGCAGACGTGAAGGGGCCCCGCACTGCGGTCGCGGGCGGCCTGTGGGCCTGTGCTGCGGGGCTACTCGAGGTCACGGGCGTCCACGAGGTCGCAAGCACCAGGAGCGGTGGCCGGCAATTCGCCGAGCACCGCTCCCGTGCAGGTTTCCCCTTGATCCGATGCGACCGGACGAGGTCAGGCGTCGATGCTGTCCTTGCTGGCGCCGTCGCTCTTGCCCTGCGCCATCTCGGCCGCCGCCTGCTTCTTGGAAGCGCGCAGGCTGGTGATCGTGGTGACGATCAGGACGGCGCAGATCACGCCGAGCGAGACCGGAATGCTGATCTCGGGGACGTGCACCCCGGACTCGTGCAGCGCGTGCAGCACCAGCTTCACGCCGATGAAGCCCAGGATGATCGACAGCCCGTAGCTGAGGTGGACCAGCTTCTTGAGCAGGCCGCCGATGAGGAAGTACAGCTGGCGCAGACCCATCAGGGCGAACGCGTTGGCCGTGAAGACGATGTACGGGTCCTGCGTCAGGCCGAAGATCGCGGGGATGGAGTCGAGGGCGAAGAGGACATCGGTGGTGCCGATGGCCAGCATCACGACCAGCATCGGGGTCATGACCCGCTTGCCGTTCTCCTCGATCCACAGCTTGGTGCCGTGGTACCGGTCCGCCACGCCGAAGCGGCGCTCGGCGGCCTTGAGGAGCTTGTTCTCCTCGAACTCCTCGTCCTCCTCGTCGGCTCGGGCCTCCTGGATGAGCTTCCAGGCCGTGTAGATGAGGAACGCGCCGAAGATGTAGAACACCCAGGCGAAGCTGGCGAGGATCGCCGCACCGGCGGCGATGAAGATCGCTCGCAGGACCAGGGCTATGAGGACACCGATCAGCAGCACACGCTGCTGGTACTGCGACGGAACCGCGAACTTCGCCATGATCAGGACGAAGACGAACAGGTTGTCGACGCTCAGTGACTTCTCGGTGATGAAGCCGGCGAAGAACTCACCGGCGGGCTGGCCGCCGGCGAACAGGAGCAGGCCGAAGCCGAAGAGCGCGGCCAGGACGATCCAGACGACCGTCCAGATCCCGGCTTCCTTGATCGAAACGTCGTGCGGCTTGCGGCCGATGAAGAAGTCGACCGCGATGAGGGCGGCGAGGCCCACGATCGTCAGGACCCATAGGGTCATGGAAACATCCACTGCGCCTCCGGCAGTCGTAACGGCAAATGTCAGCGTCGTCGCTGCCGGAGGTCTCTTCCACCCAAGGATGGGCCGACGCCCCGGGATCTGGCCTGATCCGTATTGACGGGTACGCCGCAGCAGACAGGGAGTACTCCCCTCCGTGCCGTCAACAGTACCCCAATCACCAAGAACAGGTAAAGCGCTTGGCAAAAGACAGGCCAAAACCCCTGGTCAGGGAGCTTTACGTGAACTTGGTGCGGGCGGTGGCCACCTGGGAGAGCACCTGCTGGAGGACCTGGCTGCCGGGCGGCACGAGCGACGGCTCGTACGTCCAGGCATGACCGACCCACGGGTCGGCGAGGTGATCGTCGGCCACCGGCGTCAGTCGCAGCAGCGAACGCCACAGCGGATCGAGCAAAGGCCCGTATCCGGAGGACTGCTCACGGTCGGCCACCATCATCAGGTGGACACCGAAGGCGGGGCCCTCGTCGGCGAGGTAGCGCAGCTGATTCACGGCCCGGTCGTCGAAGCCGTGCGGGAAGTCGTTGACGATGAGGAGCTGCTGGGAGGTGTCGAAACCGGGCGGGAGGGAGTCGGCGGCGCCGCCCCGGACCGCCATCTGCACCAGGTCGACCCGCTGAGTGAGCCGGCCCAGTACGTCCGCCACCCCGGCGGCGCCGGGCACGGGCGGGGCCGCGAGCACCCCGGTCTGCACGAGGGGCGCCAGCGGCTGTGCCCCCGAGCCGGCCGGGTCGATGACGTGGACGGTGAACTCGCCCGCCGGGTAGACGGCGAGCAGCCGGGCCGCGTGCGCGACCGCCGTCTCCATCGCGAGACGGCTCATGGTGGGGGAATCGGTGAAGGAACCGTCGGACGATCCGGCCGCTCCGCTGTCGATCCACAGGCCCCGCTCCAGCGGCAGCCGGACCAGCATCGGGATGCGGATCCGGTCGGCCTCGGGGAGGTGGAGGTCGCCCAGGCGCAGGGCCATGGGGATCTCCATCGGCACCCGGTAGGCGTGCCAGGCCGGGTTGTCCCAGCGGGCGTACGCCGGTGGCAGTGCCGGTTCGACGACGTCGGCCTCGGCAGCGAGCTGGGCGAGGTCCCGGTCGAGGGCCTCCCGCGCCTGGGCGACGAGCTGGGTGTGCCGGGCCCGGGCCGCCTCGCGGGCGGCGTCGCCCTGCCCGCCGATCCGGCTGCGCGGGTCGGAGAGGACCTGCTCCAGCTCCTTGTCCATGCGCGACTCGGCGAAGTCGACGGCGCTGCGGTAGGCGGCGGTGGTGCGGGCCAGGTCCTCGAACATGCCCCACACCTGGTTGTAGAGCCGCTCCTCCATGGACCAGCCGGTCGCGTCGCCCGCGACGGGCTGTGCGGGCTGCCCGGGTGCGGCCGGGGGCGCGGTCGGCGGAGGCGGGGGCGGAGCGGCGTTCTGGCGGCGCGGGTGGCTGTAGTCGATGGGGCCGCCGGCCGTGGGAGCGGACGGCTGGGTGACGGCGTCAGGATCCGGGGCGGATCCGGGATACGACGGCTGCTGCGGAGCGGGCTGCCCGGGACCGCCGGGCGTCAGGCCGCCGTACGGCGACACCGGTGGCACGGGGCCCGGCTGAGGCGCGGTGCCGCCCTGGTCCGGGCCGAGCGCGGGAGCCGCCGCCTGCCGGGAGCGGTCGCCGTCCGCCGTGCGCGGCGGGGGCGCCTGCACCGAGCGGGCCAGCCCCTGGGACACCGCGTCGTTGATGCTGCCGGCGAGCTGGTGGGCCTGCGGCAGCTGCTGGTCGGTGAGGAGTTCGGCGAGGCCTCCCGCGTAGCCCTGGCCGACGGCGCGCACCTTCCAGGCGCCCTGCCGGCGGTAGAGCTCCAGGGCGACGACGGCCGACTCGGCCTCCAGGCCGGTGATGGTGTAGCTGGCGACCTCGCCGCCGTCGAGGCCGGTGACGGCGACGAAGGGGGCCGCGACCGCGCCGAAACGGACCGGCCCCGTCCCCCCGACGGGCAGGGCGAGCAGCACGCTCACCCGGTGGACGGCCTCCGGCACGGCGTCCAGGTCCACCGCGAGGCGATGATCGGCGGCGGCCTGCCGGGGGACCTCGAGACCCGGCTGGGTGGGCGCGCCCGGGTGGGCCACCCACTCCGCGCCGTGGATCCGGCCGTTCTCGTCACCGAGCGCGGCCACGGCCACGATCGGCGTACCGGCCGAGATCCGGATCTCGAGACGGGCCTGGGAGAGCGGGTGGTT
This sequence comes from Streptomyces collinus, assembly GCF_031348265.1. Classification (NCBI taxonomy): domain Bacteria; kingdom Bacillati; phylum Actinomycetota; class Actinomycetes; order Kitasatosporales; family Streptomycetaceae; genus Streptomyces; species Streptomyces collinus. The sequence goes on from NZ_CP133771.1 coordinate 2,154,493, forward strand.
CTGCCCCCGCACCAGCTCGGCCGTCATCGCCTTCGTCCCCCTGTGTCGTTGTGTGAAGTCGTGTGCTGCTCGCCGGGCCCGCCGGTCCGGGGCCCGGGGTGCGTCAGAGCACCGGCAGGATCGCCGGCATCAGGTCCTGGAAGGTGCGGCCGTTGGCCGGGTTGCCCAGGGCCGTCATCGACCAGCCCTGGCCCGTGCGGTGGACCTTGGCCATGATCTGGGCCGTGTACTGGCCACCGCCGGCGAGCGTGTAGCGGGCGAGCTCCTGGCCGTTGGTCTCGTCGACCAGGCGGCAGAACGCGTTCTGCACCTCCTGGAAGGTCTGGCCCGTGAAGGAGTTCACGGTGAAGACGATCTGGTCGATGTGGACCGGGACCCGCGCGAGGTCGACGAGGATCGCCTCGTCGTCGCCGCCCTGGCCGACACCGCCGACGAGGTTGTCACCGGTGTGGCGGACCGAGCCGTCGTCGCTCACCAGGTGGCGGAAGAAGACGACGTCGACCGGCTGCTTGTCCGCGAACAGGACGGCGGAGGCGTCGAGGTCGATCTCTCGCGTGCGCGAGCCGAACAGGCCGCGCCGGGGAGCCGCCTGCCAGCCGAGACCCATACGAACCGCAGTCAGGCTGCCGCCGTCGTTCTTCTGCAGACTGATGGCCTGACCCTTGGTCATGTTGACGGTCACGCGCTGATTCCCCTCTCGAACGTCCCCTGTTGCCGCGTAGTCGCGGTTGACCAGAACCCTACGCAGGGGCACTGACAGCGACGTACCCCGGTCCGCACTTTGTGTCGGTCTTGCAACACTGCCCGTACGCGGCACGCTGTCAGGCCAGACCCGCCTCCTTCATCTGACGCAGTTCCTTCTTCATCTCGGAGACCTCGTCGCGCAGCCGGGCCGCGATCTCGAACTGGAGCTCCGCGGCTGCCGCCCTCATCCGCGCGGTGAGCTCCTCGATCTGCCCGGCCAGTTCGGCCGCGGGGCGGTCGGTCGGCACCGTCTCCTCGGCCTTGCCCTTGCCCTTGGCGGACTTGGCCGCCCCGGCCGCCTTGCCAAGGGAGGGCACGGGTGCCTTGGTACCCCCGCCGTCCTTCTTCGCCTTGCGGTAGCCCGAACCGAGCAGCTGCTCGGTGTCGATGTCCTCACGGGCGATCTGGGCGACGATGTCGTTGATCTTCTTGCGGAGCGGCTGGGGGTCGATGCCCCGCTCCGTGTTGTACGCGATCTGCTTCTCGCGGCGACGGTTGGTCTCGTCGATGGCCTTCTCCATCGCCGGGGTGATCTTGTCGGCGTACATGTGGACCTGGCCGGACACGTTGCGCGCGGCGCGGCCGATGGTCTGGATCAGGGACGTGCCGGAGCGGAGGAAGCCCTCCTTGTCGGCGTCCAGGATCGCCACCAGGGACACCTCGGGCAGGTCGAGGCCCTCGCGCAGGAGGTTGATGCCGACCAGTACGTCGTACTCGCCGGCGCGCAGCTCACGCAGCAGTTCGACGCGGCGCAGGGTGTCGACGTCGCTGTGCAGGTAGCGCACCTGGATGCCCAGCTCCAGGAAGTAGTCCGTGAGGTCCTCGGCCATCTTCTTGGTGAGTGTGGTGACCAGGACGCGCTCGTCCTTCTCGGTGCGCTGCCGGATCTCGTGCACCAGGTCGTCGATCTGGCCCTCGGTGGGCTTGACGACGACCTCCGGGTCGACGAGGCCGGTGGGGCGGATGATCTGCTCGACGAAGCCGTCCGAGCGGGACATCTCGTAGTTGCCCGGGGTGGCCGACAGATAGACCGTCTGGCCGATGCGCTCCTGGAACTCCTCCCACTTCAGGGGGCGGTTGTCCAGGGCGGAGGGCAGCCGGAAGCCGTGGTCGACGAGGGTGCGCTTGCGGGAGGCGTCGCCCTCGTACATGGCGCCGATCTGCGGGACCGTGACGTGGGACTCGTCGATGACGAGGAGGAAGTCGTCCGGGAAGTAGTCCAGCAGGGTGTTGGGCGGGGAGCCGGGCGAGCGGCCGTCGAAGTGCATCGAGTAGTTCTCGACGCCGGAGCAGCTGCCGATCTGGCGGAGCATCTCGATGTCGTACGTGGTCCGCATGCGCAGGCGCTGGGCCTCCAGCAGCTTGCCCTGCTTCTCCAGCTCCGTCAGGCGCTCGGCCAGCTCCTTCTCGATGTCGTTGACGGCCCGCTCCAGGCGCTCGGGACCCGCGACGTAGTGGGAGGCCGGGAAGACGTAGAGGTGCTCGTCGTCGCTGATGATCTCGCCGGTGAGCGGGTGCAGCGTGGACAGCGCCTCGATCTCGTCGCCGAACATCTCGATGCGGACGGCCAGCTCCTCGTAGACCGGGAAGATCTCGATGGTGTCGCCGCGGACGCGGAAGGTGCCGCGGGTGAAGGCCATGTCATTGCGGGTGTACTGGATGTCCACGAAACGGCGCAGCAGCTCGTCGCGGTCGATCTCCTCGCCGACGCGGAGGGGGACCATGCGGTCCACGTACTCCTGCGGGGTGCCGAGGCCGTAGATGCAGGAGACCGAGGCGACCACGACGACGTCGCGGCGGGTGAGCAGCGAGTTCGTCGCGGAGTGGCGCAGGCGCTCGACCTCCTCGTTGATCGAGGAGTCCTTCTCGATGTAGGTGTCCGACTGCGGGACGTACGCCTCGGGCTGGTAGTAGTCGTAGTACGAGACGAAGTACTCGACGGCGTTGTTCGGGAGCAGCTCGCGGAATTCGTTCGCCAGCTGGGCGGCCAGCGTCTTGTTCGGCGCCATCACGAGCGTGGGGCGCTGGAGCTTCTCGATCATCCACGCAGTGGTGGCGGACTTGCCGGTGCCGGTCGCGCCGAGCAGCACGACGTCCTTCTCGCCCGCCTGGATGCGCCGGGCGAGGTCGGCGATGGCCGTCGGCTGGTCGCCGTTCGGCTGGTAGGGGCTGACGACCTCGAAGGGCGCCACCGTGCGTTCGATCTTTGAAACGGGCCGCATGGGTTCCACCGTACGACCCCGCACTGACAGCGGGCTCTGATCAGCGGTTCTGCGGGGTGCGGGACCCTCGGTGCTCCACGGTGCGGCGGGGACGGAACCTCAGGCGGTGGGCGGAGTGGCGGACGTGGGTGTGGGCGGGGATGCCGGGCTTCTGCTCGACGGGGGCGACGGCGGGTTTCCCCATGACCATCAGCGGGTCGAACATCACCACGACGCCCGCGAGGAGCAGGAACGCGAGCGGGCCGATCAGCATGGGTGCGAGCAGGGCCGCGGGCGACTCTCCCGAAGCGGGTTCGGCCGTGCCGTGCAGGTGGACGCTGAGGGCGGCCATGCCGGTGTAGTGCATGCCGCTGACGGCGAGGCCCATGACGAGACTGGCGCCCACGCTCCACAGGAAGCCCCGGACCTGCCCGGCGGCCCACAGGGCGGCGGTGGCCGCGCCCATGGCGATGGCGACGGAGATGCCGACGGTGACGGTGTTGTACTCCAGCTTTCCGTCCAGGCTCATGCTGGCCATGCCCAGGTAGTGCATCGACGCGATGCCGAGGCCTGTGATGGTGCCGCCGGTGAACAGGGCCGTACCGCGGGCTCCCTTGTAGCCGACGCTGAAGATCCCGACACCCACCATGACGATCGCAACGGCCAGGCTCGCGAAGGTCATCGCCTTGTCGTAGTGGATCGGGGTCCCGCGGACCGTGAATCCCATCATCGCGACGAAGTGCATGGTCCATATGCCGGAGCCGATGGCGGCGGAGCCGAGCGCGAGCCAGCCGGGGCGCCAGGAATGGGAGACGAGCATCGATCTCGTGGTGCAGCGCAGGCCCAGAGCGCCGCCGAGGCAGGCCATGAAGTAGGCCACGAGGGGTGTGACCAGGCCATAGCTGAATCCGTCGATCGTGCCCTGCATGCGCGGCTGCCCTTCCCGCCCGTGTACGTCCCGGAATTCCTGATGTGCGCCCCCTCCCAGGACCGCACGAGCGGTCAGGGTTGACGCAGAGAGTATGACCCCCACCGGAATGGTCGAACGACTTTCCGGCAAAGAAACACGCCCCTGCCGCAGTTGTGCGGTACCAGTGAGCGGAGTTGGGAGATCTCCGTTCAACGTGTGGTCATCCTGTACCCCTCTCGCGTTGACCCTCTGCTGTCACAGTTGTGCTGTCTGTGATGTCGCCGATCGCTCGTCGCGAGGAGTACGCATGCACGCGCGCGCTGTTGCCGCCTCCACCACCGCATTCCTGGGGACCGCCGCACTGTTGTTCCCCGCCTCCCCCGCGCGTGCTGCGGGAACCAGCACGTCGCCGCTGGTCATCGCACACCGGGGCGCCTCCGCATACGCGCCCGAGAACACCCTGGCAGCCGTGGACAGAGCGGCGGAACTGGGCATCCGCTGGGTGGAGAACGATGTGCAGCGGACCAGGGACGGCGAGCTGGTCGTCCTCCACGACGACAACCTGCGGCGCACCACCGACGCCGAGGAGGTCTTCCCCGGCCGGGCTCCCTGGAAGGTGAAGGACTTCACCGCTGCGGAGATCGCCCGGCTGGACGCGGGCAGCTGGTTCGGACCCGCGTACGCGGGCGCGCGCGTGCCGACGCTGGAGCAGTTCGTGCACCGATTGGAGCGGCATCACCAGAAGCTTCTCCTGGAGATCAAGAACCCCAAGCTGTACCCCGGCATCGAGCGGCAGACGCTGAAGGTCCTCAGCAACGAGGGCTGGCTCGACCGGTCGCATGTGGCGGGCCGGCTGATCGTGCAGAGCTTCAGCGCGGACAGCGTGCGGACCGTGCACGAGCTGAAGCCCGGTGTGAAGACGGGCCTCCTGGGGGCTCCGCGCGGGTCGGACCTGCTCGACGTCGCCGAGTTCGCCGACCAGATCAACCCCTCGCACGGCTCGCTCTCCCGGGCGTACGTGTCCTTGGTGCAGGCGTTCGACGGACCGCACGGCCGCCGTCTGGAGGTCTTCGCCTGGACGGTCGACGACGCGAGGACGGCCCGACGGATCGCCGGGTACGGGGTCGACGGGATCATCACGAACAGGCCGGATGTGGTGCGGAAGGCCGTGGGCGGCTGATCCCGCGCGCCGGGCGTGGCGGCGTTGTCAGTGGCGGGTCCTACTGTGGGGCGCATGGACAGCCAAGGGCAGGCCGAGCCGCCGGTGGTGTGGGCGGTCGTCGAGAGCGGGATCGGGCCGTTGCTGCTGGCCGCGAGCCGGGAAGGCCTGGTCAACGTCGTGTTCCACGCCACGGACGCAGTGCGGGACAAGGCCGTCGAGCGGCTGGCGGCGCGGCTGGGCACCGAGCCCGTCGAGGCGCCCGGCTCCCCGCTGCTGGCCGAGGCGATACGCCAGTTCAAGGCGTACTTCGCGGGTGAGCGACGCGACTTCGACCTGCCGCTCGACTGGTCGCTGATCTCCGGCTTCAACCGGGAGGTCCTGCGCGAGCTGGCCTCTGGTGTGCCGTACGGCCAGGTCGTCGGGTACGGCGACCTGGCCGGGCGGGTCGGCCAGCCGGGCGCCGCCCAGGCCGTGGGCATGGCTATGGGCGCCAATCCGCTGCCGGTGGTGGTGCCCTGTCACCGGGTCGTCGAGAGCGGCGGCGGCATCGGCGGCTTCGGCGGCGGCCTGGAGACCAAGCGGAGGCTGCTCGCCCTGGAAGGGGTGCTCCCCGAGCCGCTCTTCTGATGCGGCGACCCACGGCCCGGTCGGTCGCTGTGCCGGGCCGGGGCCGTCATCGTGCCTGGCCTGGTCGGTCGTGCTGCCGGGCCGGGGCCGTCATCGTGCTGGTCCGGTCAGTCGTGGTGCCGGGTCTGGTCAGTCGTAGTGCCTGGCTTCGAAGACGTTGCCGTCCGGATCGCGGAAGTAGAAGCTGCGCGTGGCCTTGCCCCGGGCCCCGAAGGAGCCGTGCGCGAGCTCGGACATCGGTACGGAGTGGTCCGTCAGCCGGCCCAGGAGGGCGTCGAAGTCGCCGCGAGGCAGCGACAGGCAGACGTGATTGACCGGATGCCCCGCGCTGTCGACGGAGCCGGGCAGCATCCTCATGCGCTCCGCGAAGCTCAGCGGCATGAGGTCCAGGATGGTCTCGTCGTTGACCCGCACGGACGGGAACGGCACTTCACCCGCAGCGAACTCCGCGAGCCTGACGGCCTCCATGCCGACGGCCTTCTCATAGAAGTCGACGGCGGCGAGCGGGTCGCGCACCCAGAGGACGACGTGGTCGAGACGCGGTATGTGATCCGTCATGCACTCCAGGCTCGTGACGACACCGTCGGCCCGCAAGGGTTTGGCCCGGCGCGCCGCCCGCCAGAGATGAGGGAGGGGAACGACTGACCGACCGACAGGAGGCAGGCGCGTGGTGCTGGTGGTGTCCGAGGAAGTGCGGGAAGCGATCGACGCGCGTCGGCCTGTCGTGGCCCTGGAGTCCACGATCATCGCCCATGGGCTGCCGCGGCCGCGCAATCTCCAGGTCGCGCTGGAGCTGGAGACGGCCGTGCGGCAGGAGGGCGCGGTGCCCGCCACGATCGCCGTGCTGGACGGACGTCCTCATGTGGGCCTGGACAAGGAGCAGCTGGAACGCGTCGCGAACGAGGACGGAATCCGCAAGCTGGGCCACCGTGACCTGCCCCTCGCGGTGGCGTCGGGGGCGAGCGGGGCGACCACGGTGTCGGCGACCGCGCTGCTGGCGGCGCTGGCGGGCGTGCGGGTCTTCGCGACCGGTGGGCTCGGCGGGGTACACCGGGAGTGGACGGTGACGCAGGACGAGTCCGCCGACCTGGGGCTGCTGGCGCGCACGCGCATCACGGTGGTGTGCGCCGGGGTGAAGTCGATCCTGGACGTGCCGGCGACCCTGCAGCGGCTGGAGACGCTGGGTGTCGCGGTGGCCGGCTACGGCACGGACCGCTTCCCCGGCTTCTACCTCTCCGACTCGGGGCATCCGGTGGACTGGACGCTGGGGAGGCCGGAGCAGGTGGCGGACGTCATGGTGGCCCAGGACGCGCTCGGCGGGCCGGAGTCGGCGCTGATCGTCGCCAACCCCGTCCCCGAGGAGGAGCAGCTCGATCCGGACCTGCACGCACGCGTGCTCGCGGACGCACTGCACGCCTGTGAGGAGCAGGGGATCACCGGCCAGGCGGTCACACCCTTCCTGCTCGACTATCTGGTCCGGCACACGGACGGCGCCTCCCTCAGCGCCAACCTGGCGGCGGTCCGCGGCAACGTGCGCCTGGCCGCGCGGATCGCGGCGGCCTGGGCCCGGGGATGACGGCGGACGGCGGGACCGGGCAGGGAGGGGGAAGGGGCTCAGGGGGAACGGACTCCGCGGCCAGGGGCACCGGGGGTACGGGACCCGGGGGTACGGGCACCGGGGATACAGGCTCCGGGGATACGGGTTCTGTAGGTACGGGCGCGTCGGTGGCCCGGGGGTTGCTGGTTGTCGGGGACGTCATCACGGATGTCGTCGCGCGGCACGCGGGGCCGCTCGCGGCCGGCACGGACACGACTGCGTCGATCCGGACGGTGGCGGGCGGTGCGGGCGCCAACGTGGCGTGCTGGGCAGCCCACCGGGGAGCGGCGGACGTACGGCTGCTCGGGCGGGTCGGGACGGATGCGGCTGCCTGGCACGAGCGGGAGCTGGTCATCCAGGGGGTGCGGCCGCAGCTCGTCGTCGACCCACTGGCGCCGACCGGCACGGTGATCTGCATGGTCGACGGGGGCTCTGCGGCGGAGCGGACGTTCCTCACCGACAGCGGCGCTTCAGGGCGGCTCGGGCCCTCCGACTGGTCGGACGCGCTGCTCGACGGCGTGGCCCGGCTGCACCTGTCGGGCTACCTCCTGTTCTCCGAGTCGAGCCGGGCTCTCGTGACCGTGGCCCTGGAAGCCGCCCGCTCGCGTGGAGTGCCGGTGAGTCTCGACCCGGCTTCGGCCGGGTTCCTCGCGGGGCTGGGCGCCGAGCGGTTCCTGGCGCTCGTCGAGGGCGTGGACGTACTGCTGCCCAGCCGGGACGAGGCGTGCCTGCTGACCGGGCTGGCGGACGCGGCCGAGGCGGCAGCCGAGCTGAGCCTGCGGGTGCCGCTGGTCGTCGCCAAGCAGGGGCACGAGGGAGCGGTCGTGGCCCGCAAGGGGAAGGTACGCGCACGCGTTCCGGCCGCACCGGCGACGCCACGGGACACGACGGGCGCCGGTGATGCCTTCACCGGCGCGTTCCTCGCCGCCCTGCTCGCTGGTGCCGGCCCGGAGGATGCCGCGGCGGAGGGCTGCCGGGCGGGCGCGCGAGCGGTGGAACGGGTGGGCGGCAGACCGCCCCTGCCCGGCTAACCACCCCTGCCGCTCCCTCGTTACGGCTTCCGCCCCCACGCCGAGATCATCGGCGCCGTCGTCAGATCGAGCGCACCGGACGTGACGTTCCCGAGGTGCCGGTCGATCTCCTGGTCGGTGGCGAGGCCCGCCGTGACGAGCTGGTCGCGGATCTGCCGGATCGTGACGGACTCCAGGGCCGCACAGTCCGGCGAAGTGAGGGGGAAGTAGGCGTCGGCCTGGACCCGGGCCAGTCCGGCGTCCCGGAGCAGCCGCGGCAGGGTGCGGCCGCACGGCAGGTCGGTCCCGCGATCGGCGAGCAGTCTGCGGAAGCCCTGCCGCAGCCGGTTCGCGAGCTGCTGTTCGGGGCCGTACTCGTCGGGGCAGAGCAGGGGCTGAAGGGCAGGGTCGGCGTCCTCGACGAGCAGGCGGCCACCGGGGCGCAGCGCCTTGACCATGGACCGCAACGCCCGTTCCCTGTCGGTCACATGGACGAGGGCCAGGCGGGCGTGCACCAGGTCGAAGCCCTCCCGCGGCGGCTCCTGGGCGCCGAGCTCGTGGGCCCGCACCTCGACGGGTGGCCGGGCCGCGGAGGCGAGCCGTGAGGTGTCGGTGTCGGTCGCGACGACGCGTCCGGTCGGGCCGACCTTCTTCGCCAGCCAGGACACCACGGTGGTACCGGCGCCGACCTCCCAGCACCGCCAGCCGGATCCGACGCCGAGCGCATCGAGGTGCCGGAACGTCGTGGGATCGAAGAGAGCGGCGAAGGCGCTGAAGTGCTCTGTCTCCTCGGTCTGCCGGTTGTCGAGGAGGTACCCGTCGATTCGCGTCATGCCTAGATCATCCCAGTTGTCCGACTTATCCGTACCCGTCGACGCTCCGGCACGGAGCCTCGCTTCCGCACGGAACCCCGCTTCGGACGCCTCCCTGCCGAGAACCGGTCGGTACGCGAATGCGTCGATGCAGCAGGGCCACGGGCCCGGGAGCGTCGTCCGTCCACAGCCGGGAACCAAGCGGAATGAGTCGTTTCCACAGGCTTACCCGCAGCTCACGCAGGCCTGGCAGACTGGCGCGGCAAGGCGCAGGAACGGCGCGAATGGTTCCACGCAAGGAGATCCGGATGTCCATGGCAGGGAATCTGCGGAAGGTCACGAGCCTCGGCGGCGTCGGCGGCCTTCGCAAGGTGGCTCGGCTGGCCCGGCGGCGCCCGCGCGTCGACCTGAGCCACCCGGCCCGGTCCCCGCTGGGCTCCTCGGTGGTGAACTGCGTGACGTACCGGGATGGCGTCCGCACCCCCGCGCGCGGCGATCTGGTGGACACCGTGCAGCGGGTGCGCAAGAGCCGGGAGGGCTTCGTCTGGCTCGGTCTGCACGAGCCCACCGACCAGGAGTTCGCGGGCATCGCCGAACTCTTCGACCTGCACCCGCTGGCCGTCGAGGACGCGATCGAAGCGCACCAGCGCCCCAAGCTGGAGCGCTACGGCGAGACGCTCTTCGCGGTGTTCAAGACGGTCTGCTACGTCGAGCACGAGGAACTGACGGCCACCAGCGAGGTGGTCAACACCGGCGAGATCATGCTGTTCGTCGGCGCGGACTTCGTGATCACGGTGCGGCACGGCCGGCACGGCTCGCTCGGCCCGCTGCGCGAGGAGCTGGAGTCCGATCCCGGCCAGCTCGCCAAGGGCCCCTCGGCGGTGCTGCACGCGATCGCGGACCACGTGGTCGACGACTACCTGACCGTCACGGACTCGGTGCACGGGGACATCGACCAGGTCGAGTCGGACGTTTTCTCGGAGTCCGGCGCACGGACGGACCCGGGGCGCATCTACCAGCTCAAGCGTGAACTGCTGGAGCTGAAGCGGGCCGTGGTGCCGCTCAGCCGGCCGCTGGAGGATCTCGCCACCCGGCCGATCCGGGCGGTCGACCCGGAGATACAGGCGTACTTCCGTGACGTCTCGGACCATCTGCTGCGGGCGAAGGAGCAGATCGCCGCCTTCGACGAACTGCTCAACTCCATCCTGCAGGCGCACCTCGCGCAGGTCACGGTCGCACAGAACGAGGACATGCGGAAGATCACGGCGTGGGCCGCGATCGTCGCCGTCCCGACGATGGTCTGCGGGGTCTACGGCATGAACTTCGACCACATGCCGGAGCTGCACTGGCGGTACGGCTACGGCATGGTGATCGGCGTGATATCCGTGGCGTGTTTTGCCCTGTACCGGGGGTTCCGGCGCAGCGGCTGGCTCTGAGGCTGGGAGTGACCCGCGAAGGGGCTTCCTAGCGGCGCTGGGGTGATCCGCGAGGTCAGTGCATGGTGGTCGTGGCGTAGACGCTCTGCGCCCAGGACGCGATCTGGTCCTTCGCAAGATGCCGGGCCAGGTCGGCTTCGCTGATCATGCCGACCAGCCGCTTGTCCTGGATCACGGGCAGCCTGCGGATCCGGTGCTCCCGCATCTCGCGCAGCACCTCACCGACATCGGCGTCCGCCTCGATCCAGCGGGGCGTCCCCTTGGCCATGTCGCCCGCGGTGACCCGGGCGGGGTCGTGGCCCATGGCGACGCAGCCGACGACGATGTCGCGGTCGGTGAGGATGCCGCAGAGCCGCTCGTTCTCATCGCTGATGGGCAGGGCGCCGACGTTCAGTTCACGCATGAGCTGGGCGGCGCGGTCGAGGGTTTCGTGGGCGGGGATCCACTGGGCGCCGCGGTGCATGATGTCTCCGGCGGTGGTCATGGCGTACCTCCCGGTGCCGGACGGCCGGCGCGGCGCAGAACGCACCGCGAGTCCCGGCGCCCCTCATTCTCGTCGGGCCGCCGGATGCCCGCACACGGAAGCCCACACGAGGAGCCCACACGGGAGTCCGCGCAGGGAAACCCGCACGGGAGTGCGCAGAGGAGGTCCGCGCAGGGAAATCCGCACGGGAGTCGCAGGGAAGGTCCGCACAGGCCCAGCCGCCGGCCCGGCATCCGCCCGGCAGCCCCAGGCCCCCAGACTCCCAGGCCCACCCTCCGGACATGGCACCCGCCCGGCCCGGACACCGGGCCCCGGGCTCAGCCGCTCCACGCGGGGCGGTGCGGATCGTCGGCCCGCACCAGGACGTCCGCCGTCCCCACCGGGTCCGTCTCGTGCTCGTAGCGCTCGAAGGCCGGAAGGGTCCAGTGCTCGGCCTCGGGGGTGCGGCGGCGCAGGGCGCCCGGGGAGAGGAGGACGTGAACGCTCAGATCGAAGGGGAACCAGTGCCGAAGGAGGAAGGACCCGTGCAGCAACAGCACGCCGCCGGGCGGGAGTTCGACGTAGGGGCTGCGGGTGGCGCGGTCGGCGGCCGGGTCCCACAGGTCGGGCAGGACGCGGCCCTCGCCGTCGGCTTCGAGCGGGCCGAACACCTCGCGCCACAGGGCGCCGGTGTCGTACCAGCCGTCGTAGTAGGCCTCGACGTCTTGGTGGCCGTATTCGAGCCGTACAGAGGCGGGGCGCAGAAAGCCCTCCGTGCCCACGACGAGCGAGGAGCGGCCGCCTATGCGCAGCGCCTCACCGACCCGCTGGGCGAGGTCTCCCGGGCGGGCGGCGGGGGCCCCGTCGATGGCGATGCGCGGCCAGGGACTGCCGTCGGCGGGCTTCAGGTCGAGCAGGCGCTCGGCGAGCAGGTCGCCGAGCCGTTCCCAGGTGATCGCTTCGAGTCGCACACGGCCCATGATGCGTCAGGCCGGGCAGGAGGCGTCCGGCCCGCGCACCGGGCGGCGCAGGGACCGGATCTCGGCGGGACCGGCGCACGGGAGCGGGTGACCGGATCGCCAGAGTCTGCGGCGGCATGCACAGTTCGCGGCGCCGTGAGGGGGAATGAACCCTCTATGGTCCCCCGCGCGACGCTCCCGCCCCTGACCGGACTTCTCGTCTTCCAGCCCCTCAAGCGGCGGTACTGCGCCGAGTGCCGCCGCGGACCGCTGCCGCTGCTCGCCCTCGAGGACGGCGCCCCGCGCTGCCTCGACTGCGCCGACCTCGGACATCTGGTGTTCCTGCCGAGCGGCGACACCGCGCTGACGCGAAGATCGCGGGAGGAGAGCACGCTGTCGGCGGTGGTCGTGCGGTTCAACCGGCGCAAGAGCCGGTACGAACGGCAGGGAGTCCTGGTCGAGGAGGCGGCGCTCGCGCGGGCCGAACAGCGGTGCCTCGCGGACGCCGAGGCGCGACGGCGGCGCCGGGTGCGGGACGCACGGCGACGGGCGGCTCAGGACGCCCTGTTCGCGCAGGCGTTCGCGGCGGAGATACACCGGCTGTTCCCCGGATGCCCGGCCGCACGGGCGCGGGCCATCGCACTCCACGCCTCGGAGCGGGGCAGCGGGCGGGTGGGCCGCAGCGCGGCGGGGCGCGCGCTGGGCGAGGGCGCGGTGACCTCGGCGGTCGTGGCATCGGTGCGGCATCTGGACACACCGTACGACCGGCTGCTGATGAGCGGAGTGCCCAGACATGAGGCGCGGCGGCGGATCGCGGCGGCGGTGGCGACGGTGCTGCGGGGGTGGACCGAGGCCGGGCTCGGTTCCACGGGGTGACGGACGGGAGGCCCCGGGGGCGTGCCGTCCTGCCGTCGGCACGGCCGTTCGAGGGCCCGTGGACGTTCGCTTATGGCGCCGCGCCGTTCGGCCATGGTCACGGTGCTCGTACGGGAATTCACTGGTGGCGAGGAAGGGTGCCGGGCGGGATCCCGGCTGGACTGCGGGAGAGGGACATGATCGACGGACCGTACTTCGTGTTGACGGTGCTGGGCGTGCTCGGGACCGGCCTGGTGGCCGGGGTGTTCTGCGGGTTCTCGACCTTCGTGATGCGGGGCCTGGGCATGCTGCCACCGGCGCAGGGGGTCGCCGCGATGAAGGCGGTCAACGTGGCGGCTGTGACTCCGCCCTTCATGATCGTGTTCCTCGGGTCGGCGGTGCTGTGCGCGGTGATCGCCGTGGTGACGTTCGTGCTGTGGCCGGACGAGGGGACGGTGGAGCTGCTGGTGGGCAGCGCGCTGTACCTGTTCGGGTCATTCGGGCTGACCATGGTCGCGAACGTGCCGCGCAACGACGCCCTGGCCGAGCTGGAGCCGGGCACTCCGGAGGCGGCGGCGTACTGGCCGGTGTACCTGCGCGAGTGGACACTGTGGAACCACGTCCGTACGGCGGCCTCGGCCGGGGCGGCGCTGGCCTACATGCTGGCGCTCACCTGACGCCCGTACCACTCCGGCCTCGGGCAGGGCGGTGCCGGCGTACGTGCCGGCGCTCACCTGACCCCCGTGTCACGCGGCGGACAGGCACCGGCCGGGCGGCGGACGTATCGTGGCGAAAAGAGTGCCGCCGGCGAGTGAGAAGAGCTCCGCCCGACGCCGCACGGCCTGTCCCCCGCGCACGCAAGGATGACGGCCATGGCCGATCCCAAGGGTTTCCTGACCACGCCCCGCCAGGAATGGCCGCGCCGGCCGGTCGAGGAACGGGCGCGAGACTGGGACGAGGTCTACGTCCCCGGGGCGCTGCTGCCGATCATCAGCAAGCAGGCCGACCGTTGCATGGACTGCGGCATCCCCTTCTGCCACGACGCCTGCCCGCTGGGCAACCTGATCCCCGAGTGGAACGACCTGGTGTCCAGGGAGGACTGGCGGGCGGCCGCCGACCGGCTGCACGCCACGAACAACTTCCCGGAGTTCACCGGCCGGCTGTGCCCCGCGCCGTGCGAGGCGGGGTGTGTGCTGGCGATCAACCAGCCGGCCGTCACCATCAAGAACGTCGAGTGCGCGATCGCCGACCGGGCCTGGGAGGAGGGGTTCGCGCCGCCGAAGCCGCCGGAGCGGCTGTCCGGCAAGACGGTCGCGGTGATCGGTTCGGGCCCGACGGGGCTTGCCGCGGCGCAGCAGCTGACGCGGGCCGGGCACACGGTCGCCGTGTACGAGAGGGACGACCGCCCCGGCGGGCTGATGCGGTACGGCATTCCGGCGTTCAAGATGGAGAAGCACCATCTGGAGCGGCGGCTGGAGCAGATGCGGGCCGAGGGGACGAAGTTCCGGACGTCGACGGCGGTCGGGCGGGACATCGGGGCCGATGAGCTGCGGACCCGCTACGACGCCGTGGTGCTGGCCACGGGCGCGACCGCCTGGCGTGAACTCCCGGTACCGGGGCGGGAACTGACGGGTATTCACCAGGCGATGGAGTACCTGCCGCTGGCCAACCGGGTGCGCGAGGGTGATCTGGAGACGTCCCCGCTGTCGGCAGCCGGGAAGCACGTCGTCATCGTCGGCGGCGGCGACACGGGGGCGGACTGTCTGGGCACGGCCGTCCGGGAGGGCGCGGCGTCCGTCACCCAGCTGGACATCTACGCGCTGCCGGAGGCGGAGCGCGACGAGGACACCGAGCCCTGGCCTACGTACCCGATGCGGATCTACCGGCTGTCCGCCGCCCATGAAGAGGCCCGTGACCTGCGGACCGCACCGGTCGCGCACGCGGATGCGCGGCTGTTCGCGGCGTCCACGCTGCGCTTCGACGGCGACGCCCAGGGACGGGTGTGCTCGCTGCACCTGGTCGAGGTGGACGCACGGCGCCATCCGGTGGAGGGCACCGGGCGGACGCTCCCCGCCGACCTCGTGCTGCTCGCCCTCGGTTTCTCCGGGCCCGACCGGGAAGACGGTCTCGTCGACCAGCTGGGGCTGGAGATGGAGCCGCGCGGGACGATCAGGCGGGACTCCGGGTTCGCCACGAACGTGCCCGGGGTGTTCGCCGCGGGGGACGCGGCCCGGGGGCAGTCGCTCATCGTGTGGGCGATCGCCGAGGGGCGGGCGGTGGCAGCGGCCGTCGACCGTCATCTGACGGGCAGTGCGAGGCTGCCGGCACCGATCGGGCCGTACGACCGGCCCATGGCGGTGTAGCGCTCTGCCACCGGGTGCCCCTGGACGTCACCGCTCGTCGGTCCCGGCGACCTTCCCCGTCGACAGCGCCACCCGGTTCCAGGTGTTGATCGAGCAGATCAGGGCGATCACCTGGGCCAGTTCCCGCTCGTCGAACAGTGCGGCGGCCCGCGCGTACACGTCGTCCGGGACGCCGGAGCCGGCGATGAGGGTCACCGCGTCGGTGAGGGCGAGGGCCGCCTGCTCCCGCTCGGTGAAGAAGTGACGGGCCTCGCGCCACACGGCGACCATGTGCAGCCGGTCCTCGCTCTCGCCGGCCTTGCGGGCGTCGTTGGTGTGCATGTGCAGGCAGTACGCGCAGTGGTTGAGGTGCGAGGAGCGGATCTGGATCAGCTCGACCAGGGCCGGGTCGATGCCCTCGCGGGCGGCGGCGTCGAAGGCGATGAGGGCCCGGAAGGCCTTCGGGGCCGATGCGCCGAACTCCAGCCGGGCGGACGTCGGGTGGGTGCTGCTCGTGTGCGTGGTCGTCGTCATGCCCTTCAACCTACGCGCCGGAAAGACCCGTTGTAGGGTGCACTTCCATGGTGGAATCGTGGGTCAATTCCGCGGAGCGGATCGGGTCCGACCTGCATCTGGAGCTGACCGGGCCGGGCGGCCGGCGGGCGGCGCTGATCCGGGGCCTGCGCGAGGCCGTGCGCAGCGGGCGGCTCGCCCCGGGCACGCGGCTGCCGCCGTACCGCTCGCTCGCGGCGGACCTCGGCGTCGCCCGCAACACGGTGGCGGACGCGTACGCGGAACTCGTCGCGGAGGGCTGGCTCACCGCCCGGCAGGGCTCAGGCACCCGGGTCGCGGAGCGCGCCGAGCCGCTGCGGCCCGCCGCTCGCGTGCCCAAGAAGGCACCACCACGCGCGCATGGCCCCCGGCACGATCTGACGCAGGGCACGCCGGACGTCTCGGCGTTCCCGCGCACCGCCTGGCTGGCCTCCTACCGGCGGGCCCTCCAGCAGGCGCCCAACGAGGTGTTCGGGCCGGGCGACCCCGCCGGCCGCCCGGAACTGCGGCAGGCGCTCACCGAGTACCTGGCACGCGCGCGTGGCGTGCGGACCGAGCCGGGCCGGATCGTGATCTGCTCCGGCTTCGCGCACGCGCTGCGGCTGCTGTTCGGCGGTGGCGTCCTGCGCGGTCCCCTGGCGGTGGAGGCGTACGGGCTCGGGTTCCACCGGCAGGTCCTGGCCGCGGCCGGGGTCCGGACGGTACCGCTCCCGCTCGACGAACACGGCGCGCGGATCGACCGGTTGGGGCGCGAGCGGGCCGTGCTGCTCACGCCGGCGCACCAGTTCCCGACCGGCGGCCCGCTGCACCCCACGCGCCGGGCCGCCGTGATCGACTGGGCACGCGCGCGGGACGGACTGGTCCTGGAGGACGACTACGACGGGGAGTTCCGCTACGACCGCAAGCCGGTCGGCGCCGTCCAGGGGCTCGACCCCGAGCGCGTGATCCACATCGGTTCGGTCAGCAAGAGCCTGTCGCCGGCGGTGCGGCTGGGCTGGATGGTGCTCCCGGAGCGGTACGTCGAGGCCGCCTTGGCCGCCAAGGGCGAGCGCGAAGCGTGGGCGAGCGTCCTCGACCAGCTGAGCCTCGCGGACTTCATCGCTTCGGGGTCGTACGACCGGCACGTACGCCGGATGCGGCAGCGCTACCGCGGCCGCCGGGACCGGCTCGTCGCAGCGCTCGCCGAGCACGCGCCGCACATCGAGGCCACCGGCATCGCGGCCGGGCTGCACGCCGTGCTGCGGCTGCCGCCCGGCACCGAGGCGTCCGCGGTCAAGGCCGCCGCCTGGCAGGGCATCGCTTTGGACGGCCTCGCCGCGTTCCGGCACCCGGAGACGGACATGCCGGCCGGCGACGGGCTCGTCGTGGGGTACGCGACCCCCTCCGAGCACGCCTACGGGCCGGCCCTGGAGGCGCTGTGCGGTGCGCTGCCGCCGCCGTGACCGGCCCGGGTGCCTCCGTGCGCGCTACGGCTTGCGCCCGACCGCCCCGTATCCCGGGATCACCCCGTCGTCCTGCCCGGGCACGGGCTCGCCCAGCTCGGGGTGCCAGCGGTGGGGCACCTCGACGCCGGGCTCGACGAGGTCGAGGCCGTCGAAGAAGCGGGTGAACTCCTCGCGGGAGCGCAGGGCCAGGGTGACGCCGGCGGCGCGCAGCTTCTCGGTGGCCGCCTTCGACTCCTGCGGGGTGAAGTCGGCGGTCGCGTGGGTCATCACCAGGTGGCTGCCGGAGGGGAGTTCGGCGAGCAGCCGGCGGACCAGGTCGTGGGCGCCGTCCTCGTCGGAGACGAAGTGGAGCAGCGCGACGAGCGACAGCGCGACGGGCCGGGTGAAGTCCAGGACCTTCCTCGCGCCCTCCAGGATGGCGTCCGGGTCACGCACGTCGGCCTGGAGGTATTCGGTCGCGCCCTCGTCCGTGCCGCGCAGCAGGGCCGCCGCGTGGGCCAGGACGATGGGGTCGTTGTCGCAGTAGACGACCCGGGCGCCGGGCGCGGTCTGCTGGGCGATCTGGTGCAGGTTGGGCTCGGTCGGGATGCCGGTGCCGATGTCCAGGAACTGCCGTACGCCGCTGCCGGCCAGCCAGCGCGTGGCCCGGTGCATGAACGCGCGGTTGACCCGGGCCATCACCGGCACCCGCGGGTCGAGGGTGAGCATCTGCCGGCCCATCTCCTCGTCGACCGGGTAGTTGTCCTTGCCTCCGAGATACCAGTCGTACATCCGCGCGGGATGGGGTCTGGTCGTGTCGATGCGGACGGCCGACGTGGGGTCCAGCCCGGTCATGAGGCACTCCGTAAGGCACAGAGGGTGGTCAATTCGGCACCAGCCGTTCAAGAGCGGCGTAGGAAAAGGAAATCGAGCGGCGGCAGAGGCGGTGAGGTCAGGACAGCAGGAAGTCCGCCTCCCCCGACTTCGCCCCCTCGATGAAGGCCGTCATCTCGTCGGTGGTGTAGATCAGCGCGGGGCCGTCGGGGTCGGTGGACTGGCGGAGGGCGATCCGGCCGTCGGCGAGTTTCATCGCCTCCAGGCAGTTGCCTCCGTTTCCGCCGCTCCACGGCTTGTGCCAGCCTTCGCTGCCCAAGTCACGCGCGGGCATGCCGTTGTAGACGTGTTTGCGCGGCTTGATGCGATCCATTTACAGCTCCTTGCGGAGGTCCCGGAGGATCTCCTTCGTGCGATGTGCCGTAGCGGCCTGCGCCGCCATGCGGTCCATGACCTCCAGGTGGGTCGCCACCTCGGTGCGCGCGTCGAGATAGACCGCGCCGGTCAGGTACTCGCTGTAGACCATGTCCGGCAGTTCGGGCATGGCGAATCGGAACAGCACGAACGGCCCGTACGTGCCCGGGTGCGGCCCGGCTGCGAACGGGGCGATCTGCAACGTCACGTTGGGCAGCTTCGTGGCGTCGAGCAGCTTGTCGATCTGGGCGCGCATCACCTCCGGGCCGCCGGCCGGGCGACGCAGCGCGGTCTCGTCCATCACGACCCACAGCCTGGGCGCGTCCTCGCGGGTGAGCAGGTCCTGGCGCTGCATGCGCAGGGCGACATGGCGCTCGATGTCCTCGGGGCGGGTCTGGCCGATGGCGCCCGACCGGAGCACCCCGCGCGCGTAGTCCTCGGTCTGCAGCAGACCGGGGACGAAGTGGGGCTCGTAGCTGCGGATGACGCTCGCCGCGCCCTCCAGGCTCACGTACATCGAGAACCAGCCGGGCAGGATGTCGTGGAAACGCTGCCACCAGCCGGGCCGGTTGGCTTCCTCGGCCAGTCGGACGAAGGCCTCGGCCTCGTCGTCGGAAATTCCGTAGGCCTTGAGGAGTAGTTGCAGATAGGGGATTTTGAGCGCGACCTCGGCCATCTCCATACGCCGGACCGTGGCGGGGGCGACGCGGAGGATGCGCGCGGCCTCCTCGCGCTTCATGCCCGCGCGTTCCCGCAGGTCCAACAGGCGTCGGCCGAGCACGACCTGACCGACCGTCGGTGCGGACCGCGGTTCACTCACGCTCCACCTCCACGAAGAGTTCTGACGAGCCGGCCACAAAGGAACGCTGACAGCCCGGCGGCGCCATTCGAGGACCTTTCGAAGAACTGATCCGAACAAACGTTCCGAACGAATCTTCGACGATCTCAACTGGCGCCGCGCGGGGTGCTGTTGCGAGCAGTGTGCCACGGCCTTCCAGACCGTCACACAGCACTCTGCAATTTTCAGAGTGACACTTGCCAAGTGTTCACGGCGGGGCGATAGTGGCAAGCGTGATTCCGTCCGCGCCCTTAGGAACAGACGCCGCCGCAGGCCCTCCCGGGCTTGGGGCCGCCACGGAAGAGGCCTCCTTCGGGGCCGCTGCCGGGCGCCGGTTCCGTTTCGAGCTGGCCGCACATCCGGGTTCTCCCGCCCAGGCCAGACGCCTGACGCGAGCCCGGCTGACCGGCTGGTCGGTGTGCGAGGACACGTGCGACAGCGCTGCTCTGGTCGTTTCCGAACTGGTCACCAACGCCATCGTGCACACGGCGAGCACCCACATAGTGTGCGAGCTGCACGATGGTGACGACCTGGTGCGCATAGCCGTGCGCGACGAGGGCTGCGCCCCCGGCCAGCCGCACGCCGCGAGCCGGACCCGGCCCGAGGAGGAGCACGGGAGGGGACTGCTTCTCGTCGACGCCCTCTGCCGCTCCTGGGGTGCCCAGGAGAACGGCCCCGGGCTGCTGGTCTGGGCGGAGCTGCCGCGCACGGCGGACACCTCGCACGAGCCGGACGGACCTCGGGGCGACCTGGGCTGGGGCACCCGCCCCAAGCGCGGCCCGTCCGACGACCCGGACGACGGGGACGGGGCCCACCAGGCACGCCACACGCGGGGCGCCCCAGAGGTTCCCCAGCAGCAGCGCCGCCGAGAGCGGGGGCCCGCATGAGTCCCTCGCGGGCAGGCGGCGTGCTGAACCTGGACACGCTGGTGCGCGTCCGGCGCGGGCTGCGGACGTCCGGCCCGGCCCTGCGGCTGCCGGTGCCCGACGGCATGACCGCCCCGCTCGGCTGCGACGCGGTCGCGATCCCCGCCCACGTCGGCCCGCTGATCATGCCCCGGCTGCCCCGCGTGGGCTGCCTCTACGCGGACGGGTCGCACTGGTGGTGGCTGGTGCCGTCCGATTCCGACCACGCCCTGGAGTGGCCCGCCCCGGCGCGGTACGTCACCGGCGCGGTCGTCCCGGACCTGCTGGAGGTCCCCGACCTGATCCACCGCCCGGACGGCACGCTTCCGTACACCCCCCCGATCCCCCTCTACCTCGCGCTGTGCCGCGCGACGGGGACGGCCCCGGCCTGGTCGCGTCCGGTCAGCGCGTAGCGCAGGCAGCGCCTGCCCGATCACGGCTCCCCCGGCTCCTGACTGTCCCGGCTCCCCGGTTCCCGGCTCCCCCGGCTCCCGGCCCCCGCGAACGACCGGCCAGCGCACACCGGGCCCCGGCCCCGGCGAACGACCCGTCTCCGGCACCCCTGACTCGGCCCCGGCCCCGGCGACGCCCCATCTCCGACACCCCTTGCACCGGCGAACGACCGCTCTCCACACACCGGCCCGCACACCACCACCCCGCACCACCCCACACCCCCGCGCCGCCCCGCACCTCCACCCGGCCAGGTCGTGCGCCCGCGCGCATCCGGCGCCCCGCGCTGCGCCCTGCCCGGGGCGGGTTCCGCCCCGCAATAGTGGGCCGCTCACGGGCTGGGCACGAGCCGGGGAGGTCGGTCGACAGTGGGGAAGAAGCGGACCGCGCCGGAGGTGTCCGAGTCTGAGCGGCTGCTCTTCGGCGGGCCGCTGCGCTACGACATGGGCTGGAACAGCCACTCGGACGCGTTCCTGGAACTGAACTTCCGCGCCATGATCACCCGGCTGCCGTCCCTGCTCTCGGCCAGTCTCCGGCTCGCCCGGCAGGCCGACCGGGGCGCCGCGCGGATCGTGCTGGCCGCCGAGGCGGGCCGGGGTGTGGCGCAGGCGGTGAGCCTGCTCGCGGTGAACACGGTGCTGGCCCGGCTGATGGGCGGCGGCCCGATCGACGAACGGCTGCGCGGAGCCGTCCCCGCCCTGGTCACGGTGGCCGCCGTGATGTTCCTCGCGGCCCTGCTGCGCGCCGCGAGCACCTACGCCACCGGCCGGCTGGAGCCCAAGGTCGAGCGGGTGGCGACCGAGCGGTACCTGGAGCGGGCCGCGGCCGTCGAGCTGGCCGCGATCGAGGACCACGCCTTCCACAAGCTGCTGGACACCGCGCAGTACGGCGCCGCCTCCGCGCGCCGGATGATCTCCTACGGGACCCGCGTGATCAACGCGATGATCTCGCTGATCGCGGCGGCGGGCGTGCTGACCGTGCTGCACCCCGCCCTGCTGCCGCTGCTGGTGACGATGACTTTGCCGAGCGCCTGGAGCGCGCTGACCGTCGCCCGGCGGCGCTACGAGTCCTTCCACGCCTGGGTGCAGCACGCCCGGGCGGGCCGGCTGCTCGGCAGCCTGCTGATCGAGCCCGAGGCGGCCCCCGAGATCCGGGTGCACGGGGTCGGCGCCTTCCTGCTGCGGCACTTCCGCGCGATGTCGGAGACGGCGGAGGCGGAGCAGGCCCGCCTGGCGAAGCTCGCCGCCCGTACGGGCCTGATCGCGGCGGCGTGGACGGGCCTGGCGACGGTGGCGACGTACGCGACGCTGGGCGGGCTGCTGCTGGCGGGGGCGATGGCCCTGTCGGTCGCGGGGACGGCCGTGATCGCGATCCGGACCGGCTCGCAGAGCCTCGACACGCTCGTGGTGGAGGTCAACGCGCTGCACGAGGAGGCGCTCTTCGTCGGGGACCTGCACCGGCTGTACACCGAGGCGGACCAGTGGGCGATTCCGCCGGGCGGTGCAGAGCTGCCGGAGGATCCGCGGGAGATCCGCTTCGAGAACGTCACGTTCCGCTACCCGGGCGACTCGGCCCGCCCCGCTCTCGACGACGTGACGCTGAGCCTGCCGCTGGGCCGGATCGTGGCTCTGGTCGGCGAGAACGGCTCCGGCAAGACGACCCTGGTCAAGCTGCTCGCCGGGCTCTACAGGCCGGAGCAGGGGCGGATCCTGTGGGACGGCGTGGACGCGGCGACCGCGGACCGGCACCGGCTGGCCGAGCGGATCGCGATGGTGGCGCAGGACTTCAAGCGGTGGCCGTTCACGGCCCGGGTGAACGTCGCCCTGGGGCGTTCCTCGGTGCCCGTGTGCGAGGACCGGCTGGG
The DNA here is from genome assembly GCF_031348265.1 of Streptomyces collinus. Lineage (NCBI taxonomy): Bacteria > Bacillati > Actinomycetota > Actinomycetes > Kitasatosporales > Streptomycetaceae > Streptomyces > Streptomyces collinus. The sequence goes on from NZ_CP133771.1 coordinate 2,176,892, forward strand.
CGCGGCGGTCGCCGACGCGGGGGCGGAGACGGTGATCGCGGACCTGCCGCGCGGACTGGACACCCTGCTCGCCCGCAACTTCAGCGGCGGTCACGAACTGTCGGGCGGCCAGTGGCAGCGGCTGGGCATCGCCCGGGCGGCCTACCGTAGGGGCCGCATCCTGATCGTGGACGAGCCGACGGCGGCCCTGGACGCCCGGGCCGAGCTGGAGGTCTTCGAGCGGATCCGCGCCCTGGCCGACAGCGGCCAGACGGTCGTACTGATCACGCACCGGCTGGCGTCCGTACGGCACGCGGATCTGGTGCACGTCCTGGACCAGGGCCGGCTCGTGGAGTCCGGGACGCCGGAGGAGCTGCTGGCCAACGGTGGCGTCTACGCCGAGCTGTACGCGCTCCAGGCGGAGCAGTTCGCCTCGTCACCCGCGCCGGTCAGGAAGGTGCCGGCGCCGAAGGCGGGCTGACGGCACACGTCAGGCGGTGGCGTCGGCCACGTCCCCGCTGCGCACGATCACCAGGAACATGTCCGTGGCGAGATCCATGACGACCTCGGCGGGCAGGCCTTCGCTGCGCCGCGCCTGCGCGAATTCCTCCGCAGGCCAGGAGCCACGCGGCCCACCGGCGGGAAAGCGTTCGAGCACCGTTCGCCCGTTCACCCTGCACCTCCATGTAGCGCTGTACTCGTAGAGTTAAACGCCAACCATGGGGTGAACGGCTCGCGAAGTGACGGTACTGAGACGTAGTTGACACGCGTTCACCGCCAAGTGTGACCAACTTCTCAGCCTCTTGGCCTATGTGTTCACTTTCCGTATCAGTCGTCGTACTCGTCGTGACACCGGATGCGCTCACTTCTCGCAGGCGCCCCAAAGGCCGGCGCACGCCCCTTGAGCCCCCCCACTCCTCCTGGCGGCCCAGCGCGGTGAGGTCCAGTGGAAGACCCGGTCGCGGTCCGAACGGCAGGATCCCCGGGTAGGGCGCGCGCGACACGACCGCGAACGACCTGCCACGGGCCCGAAGATGAGCAAGATGCCCTATTTAGTCCAGGAATGCGGAGCAGCTGCGGCAGCCCGCGTCCCACTCGGACGCGAACATGAAGTGGCAGTGACAACGGTCCGTTGGGTGTGGTGACCGGCGGGAGGGAAGGAACTCATCGCCACCCGGCGGAATCTCCCGGAACGGCCGCAATCCCCGGAGCCCGTGCCGTCAGGTGTCGTACCGCTGGACGCGCCGGCCGTGGCTGCGGTCGACGAGTGCGGGCAGGCGCTCCCCCAGCTCCCGCACCACCGCCGGCACGTCGATCGTCAGCAGCTCCCGGTCGCGCATCAGGATCCGTCCGTCGACGATCGTGGTGCGGACGTCGGCGGAGCGGGCGCTGTGCACGAGGGTGGCGGCGAGGTCGTGGACGGGCTGGGTGTGCGGCCCGGTGAGGTCGACCAGGACGATGTCGGCCCGCCGGCCGGGCGCGATGCTGCCGGCGCTGTCGCCGAGGCCCACGGCACGGGCGCTCTGCAACGTGGCGTGGTGCAGCGCCTGGCGGGAGGTCAGCCGGCGGGGGTCGCCCTCGGACGACTTCTGGACCAGCGAGGTGAGGGCCATCGACTCCCACACGTCGAGGCTGTTGTTGGAGGCGGCGCCGTCGGTGGCGAGTCCGACGTCGATGCCGATGTCGCGCAGGGCGCGGACCGGTGTGGTGTCCGGCCAGGCGAACTTGAGGTAGCCGCGGGGCGCGGTGGCGACGGCCGTGCGGCCGTCGGCCCGCTCCAGAAGGGGGAGGTCGCTGTCGACGATGCCGGTGCCGTGGGCGAGGAGCAGGTCCGTGTGGAGGAGCGTGGTGCGTTCCAGGACCTCGATCGGGGTGACGCCGTGGCGGGCCAGGCTGGTCTCGGTCTGGTCGCGGTTCTCGGCGGCGTGCAGGTGCACGGGCAGGCCGTGCGTGCGGGCGAGCTCGGCGGTCGTGGCAAGGTCGGCGTCGTCGACCGTGTAGGGGGCGTGCGGCGCGAGCGCGGTCGTGATCCGGCCGTCGGCCGCTCCGCGGTGGCGCAGCGCGAACTCCAGCGACCGCTCCCGGCCTTCGGGCCCCTGCGAGGAGAAGAAGGCCTCGCCGAGCAGCGCCCGCATGCCGGATTCAGCGACGACCCGGGCCACCGCGTCCATGGCGAAGTAGTGGTCGGCGAAGCAGGTGACGCCCGCCCGGATCATCTCGGCGCAGGCGAGCTGCGCCCCCAGCTCGACGTCCGTCGCCGTGAGGTTGGACTCGACGGGCCAGACGACGTCGTTGAACCACTCCTCGGTGGGGAGGTCCTCGGCGAGTCCGCGCAGCGCGACCATCGGCGCGTGCGTGTGACAGTTGATCAAGCCGGGCAGGGCGACCTGGCCGGCGGCGTCGATCCGCTCGGCGGCGGGCAGGTCCGCGGCCTCCGCGGTGGTCGTGACGGCCTCGACGATCCCGCCCCGCACGACGATCGAGGCGTCCTGCACGAACCCGATCCGCTCTTGATCGTCGTGCACGAGGACCGTACATGCGCTGATGATGAGCTCGGCGGGATCGTCCGCGGCAGAAGGCGTCACCACGCCAACGTACGACGGCGTCGTAGGGCGGCATGAGCCGAACCGCACATCCCGTCACGGCTCTGTCGCGGGGCGGGCCGGGCGCGCACCCTGGCCTCACCACCCCGTCTGTCGGCTTCTGAAAGGAGCCCGGCATGCTCCTCGGCACCTGGAATCTGGAGAACCTCTACCGGCCCGGCGGCCCGTACGGCCCGCCGGACGAGGCCGGGTACGAGGCGAAGCTCGCCGCGCTCGCCGCCGTGATCACGGAACTCGATCCGGCCCTGCTCGGCGTGCAGGAGGTCGGCGACCCCGAGGCCCTGAAGGACCTGGCCGGGATGCTCGACGACGACTGGCACGTCGCCGTGTCCGAGCATCCGGACAGCCGGGGCATACGGGTCGGGTTCCTGAGCCGTACGCCGCTGACGGTGGTGGCCGACACGCGGGCGTTCCCGGCACAGCTGCGTCCCGTCCAGGCGGACGATGCGGGGCTGACGGCGGGGCAGGCGGGGCGGGGCGTCCTGGCCGTGGAGATCGACGGCGGGGACGGGCCGCTGCGGGTGGCCGTCTGCCATCTGAAGTCGAAGCTGCTGTCGTACCCGGACGGCCGGTTCCAGCCGCGCGACGAGGGCGAACGGGCCCGCTACGGCGCCTACGCCCTGTACCGCCGGGCGGCCGAGGCGACGGCGCTGCGCGCGCTCGCGGACGAGCTGCTGGCCGGTGACGGGCAGGGGCGGGACGTGGCGATACTGGGCGACCTGAACGACGAGGTGCAGGCGGCGACCACGCAGATCCTGCTCGGCCCGCCCGGCTCGGAGATCGGCACCCCGGGCTACGACCGGCCCGACCGGGGCGACGCGACGCGGCTGTGGGACGTGGCCCCGCTCATCCCGCCCGGGCAGCGCTGGTCCCGGGTGAACTCCGGGCGGCGCGAGCTGATCGACCACGTGCTGCTGAGCCACCGCCTGGTGCACCGGACGACGGCGGCGGGCACGGGCCTGCCGGGCGAGGGCCCGCCCGGCCTGCCGTCGGTCGGCCCCGATCCGGCGGAGCGCCGCGGCGAACCCGGGTCGGACCACGCTCCGGTGTGGGTACGGGTCGGCGGCTGAGCGGAGTGACGGTGCCGGGACGCCCGCTACGGGCGAGGACGCTCAGGAACGGCGGGCCGGCCCCGACGGCGATGGCCCGCCGGGACTAGCCGGCGAGGGGTGTCCGGGGCGGTGGCCGTAGTCCCACCCGCTCACCCCGGCGGGAGAGTTCGGCGAGGACGGCCGCGAGGCGCTCCTCGTGGCGGGGCCCGAGCCGGCCCCTGTCGTCGAGGTGCACGGCGCAGGCGGTCGTGGTGTCGACGAGGCGTTCGAGGAGGCCGGCCACCTCGTCCGCGCCCTCGGTGTGCCGGGCGAGGGCGGGCAGTTCGTGTGCGGAGAGGGAGATGGCCGACCGGGCCTCGGCCAGGGTGCGGTAGGCCTCGCGGCGCAGGGTCCAGCGGGTGGTGCGGTGGTCGGAGGGCGTGCCCGAGGTCCCGATGCGGGGGGCGTCGGCCTCGTCGAGGACGTGCGTGAGGTAGGCGTGCGCGGCGTCGCTCGCCGCCGCGAGCCGGGCGCGCACTCCCCCGCCGCGCTGTCCGGGCATCGGCAGGTGTCCGACGATCAGCACGATCGCGCAGGCCAGCAGCGTCTCGCCGATCCGGCCGGCGGAGGCCTGGGGCTCGCCGCCGACCATGACGAGTGCGAGGACCAGGACGGTGACGACGGCGGTCTGGGCGGCGAAGTGGCGGGTGGCCACGGGTATGAGCGCGCCGCTGAGGGCGACGAGCGCGATGAGCCCTTCCGGGCGGGGCAGGACCGCGGCGAGCCCCGCGAAGAGCAGCGCCCCGAGGACGGTCCCGGCGGCCCGGTTCAGCACCCGCGAGGCCAGCGGCCCCAGGTCGGGCTTGACCAGGAACACGGCGGTGGCGGGCAGCCAGTACCAGTGCTCGTGCTGCCCGTACCACTGGCTCTGGTGCAGCGCCTGGGCGACCGCGGAGCTGGCGCCGAAGCAGAGGGCTACGCGCAGTCCGTACTCGCGTCCGGCACTGCCGAAGGCGGCGCGCAGCCGGTCCCCTGCACTGCGGGGACGGGTGTGCAGATCACCGCCCCGGCCCTGGTCGAACACCTCGGCGGCGTGCAGGAGGGCGTCGTCGAGGGCGCGCAGGGCGGGTGCCGACCGGGACGGGGCGGGCAGCGGCCCGGTGTGGGTGTTCCCGCGCACGGCGGCGGCGAGCCGCCGGGGGCCTTCGGAGGCCCGTTCGGCTATGGGCTCCTCGGCCCAGGCCAGCGCGGTGGCGGCCTCGGCGAGGGGCAGGGCGGCGGCGTACTGCGCGTGCAGCCGCCGCTCGGTGGAGGAGGAGGCGTACCTCCGCAGCCGGGGCCCGGCGAGGGCGTCCTGGGCGTGGTCGAGGGCGGCGGTCAGGGCGGCCCGGCGGCGGATGGCGTCCGGCCCGCCGACGGCGTCGAGCAGTTCGGCGACGGCCTCGTACACACCGGCCACGGCCGCGCGCTCCCCGTCGAAGCGGAAGTCACCGGCGAGGGAGCCGGGCGTGGGCAGGACGAGCCGCAGCACGAGCAGCCATCCCGCCCCGGCGAGATAGGCGAGCGCCCGCTCCCAGCCCGGCTCGGGCAGGGGCATCCCGGCGCCGATCGCCGAGCCGACCAGCAGCTGCGTCCCGACGGCGGAGGCGACGGGACCGACGGCGCTCATCCCTCCGGCGACGAGCCCGACGGCCGTGAGGACCACGGTGAGCACGACCGACCCGGTCTCCTGCCCGGTGTAGGTCCCGATCACGAGGCCCAGCGCACCGCCCAGGGCGGGCACTCCGATCCGCTTGACCGAGACGCGCCGGCTCCCGGGCCGGTCGTTGATCCCGGCCAGCATGGCGGCGACGGCGGCGACGACGCCGAGGGAGGTCAGACCGGTCTGCACGGCCACGAGCAGCAACGGCCCGGCGGACAGGGCCCCCCGCGTCACCGCGCTCCAGGGCACCGGCCCCCGCTGTGCGCTCAGGGCGTGCGCGAGCCAGGGCGGCAGATGCGGGGCGATGCGGCGGGACACGGGGCTCCTGACGTCTCGACGAGGGCAGGGGAGAGCCTTCGGGCGACGGCGGCCGGGGCGGTGTGTGGCTGCCCACGGTAGGCGGGGTTCCTGGAGGATAGGTTTCCGGAACGTGTCGGACCGCTCGGAACCGGCGTTCTTTATGTACGCAATCCGGAATGTACGCAATCCCGGAAGCGAGCCCCGGCAACCTTTCCGGACCCGGCGACCACTGGTGAGTCGTGAGCGCGCGTTCTCCTGAACCACGCAAGGACTCGAAGGACTCATCCGTGGCATCCGCATCCCATCGCCGTCCCCTCCGCAAGCGGCGCACGGCCCTCGTCTGGACCGTCGCCGTGGCGGCCGTGGGACTCCTGGTCTCGCTCGTGATCGCCCTGCGCCCGGGCGGCGAACCGGACACGGTACGGACGGCTGCCGGGACGGCCGCCACCCGCCCGAGCGCCTCGCCGACGACACACAAGCCCGCACCGGCACCGAAGCCCTCGAAGACCTCCCCGGCGCCGAGGCGCACCCCGGGCGCCGCGGCCTCCGCGACCACTCCGCCGGCGCGGCCCTCGCCCGCCGCCACCCGGCCGTCCGCGCCGCGTCCGGCGTCCGGCACCGCACCCCTGGCGGGACGGATCAAGCCCGGAACCGCCTACACCGGCGTCGCCACCCACTACGACGCGAAGGACGGTGACGGCGCCTGCCTGTACGGCCCGAGCCCCGATCTCATGGTCGCGGCGATGAACCACGCCGACTACGAGACGTCAAAGGCGTGCGGGGCGTACATCCTGGTCCGCGCGGCAAGCGGCGCCTCCGTCACCGTCCGGGTCACCAACGAGTGCCCGCTGCCGTGCGCCCCCGGGCAACTCGACCTCAGCAAGGAGGCCTTCGCGAAGCTCGCCGGCCTGTCCGCGGGACGCATACCGATCACCTGGAGCCTGCTGAGCCCCGGCACGTCCGACTCGGTCGCCATCCGCTACAAGACCGGCTCCAGCCGCCACTGGTGCGGCATCCAGGCACTCGGCCACCGCAACCCGCTGGCCCGACTGGAGGTCAGGTCCGGCGGCGGCTGGAGCCGGCTGACGCGCACCGAGTACAACTACTTCCTCTCCCCCGACGGCACCGGCTGCGGCGGCTCCCTCAGGCTCACCGACATCTACGGTGAACAGCTCACCGTCGACGGCCTCGCGATCCGCCCGGACACCGTCCAGCCGACCCGCGTGCAGTTCAGCCGGCGGTGACGGCGCGAACGGCCCGGGCGAGGAGCGTCTCCACGTCGGTGACGGCCCGGGTGAGCGCGGCCGGGCCGTCCGGGAGGTTCCGCACGAGCGTGTCCACCTCCTGTAGTCCCGCCCGCGCCACCAGCCCCTTGTCGTTCGTGACCCACTCCCCGCGCGCCGCCAGCACCGCGTGTGCGGTCTGGGTCGCGGCGAGGGCGATCGCGCCCGCGACCTGGGTGACGGCGTTCTTCGGGGCGTGGCCGGCCCTGGCGTAGGCGAGGCCGGCCGCGGCCATGCCGTGCCAGTGCGCCGGGGCGCTGACGCGCAGTGGCGGCGGATAGGCGCCCGGACGCGGCAGTTCGCCCCGCAGCACCTGGTTGATCGCGAGTTCGGCGAGAAGGAGGTAGGTCGGGATGCCGGCCAGGTGGAACATGAGGGGCTCGACGCGGAAGCGGCCCTGTTCCGCCTCGGCCCGTTCGTGTTCGACGACGGCCAGATCGCGGTAGTGGACGTCCACCCTCCTGCCCTCGATCGTCAGCCAGGCGCCTGAGTTGAACACGCCGCCGCCCCAGGCGCCGAGCTCGCAGACCTCGCCCTCCCAGCCGACCGCACGGATCTCGGCCGGGTCGAAGGCGCCGCGGTAGTAGACCGCCAGATCCCAGTCGCTGTCGGGCCGTTCGGTGCCCAGGGCCCGGGAGCCGCCGAGGGCGACGGCCTCCACTGCGGGCAGGGCGGCGAGGCAGTCGGCGGTGGTGGCGAGGAAGGCGTGGTCCGGGACGGTCGGCACGGCGGGCTCCTGGGCGGGCGGGCGGTCGGGATGCGTAGGAGGCTGGGCGGGCGGGTCGGGCGGTCGGGATGCGCGGAGGGCTGGGCACACGGGTCCGGGGAAGCGTAGGGGGACGGTCCGGTCGCCGGGAACCGAAATACGGGTGCGTGTGCGTGCCGGGGCGCCCATGATCGACGGGTTGTCCTGTCGCCGCCCGCAGATCGGAGACCCCACGTGATCCGCCGCGTCACCGTCCCGGCCCTCTTCCCGCCTCCCGCCTACTCCCATGTGTCCGTCGTCGAGGCCGGCACGCGGCTGGCGTTCCTCGCCGGTTCCGTTCCGCTGGGCCCCGACGGCGCGCTGGTCGGGCCGGGGGATCCGGTGCGGCAGGCCGAGCAGGTCATCGCCAACCTGCGGGAGCAACTGGACGCCGTCGGCAGCGATCTGGCGCACGTCGTGGCGACCGACGTCTACGTGGTGAGCGGTGAACCGGCCGTACTGTCGGCCGTCTGGAGTGTGGTCGAGGCGTCCGGCCTCAGTACGGGCCCGCACTCCTCGACGCTGATCGGCGTGGCGTGCCTCGGGTACACGGGGCAGCTGGTGGAGATTACGGCGACAGCCGTCGTTCCCGAGTAGGCGAGGACCGCCATGTTGATCGAGCACCGCGGGCGGCGTCCCGTCGTCCCCGAGTCCGCGTACGTCGCCCCGACGGCCGTCCTGTGCGGGGCCGTCGTCCTCGGTGAGCGCAGCCGGGTGCTGCACGGGGCCGTGCTCACCGCGGAGGACGGCGAGGTGCGGACCGGGTCGGACGTCGTCGTGATGGAGAACGCGCTGGTGCGGGGTCGGTCCGCGCACCCCGCCGTAATCGGTGACGCGGTGCTGATCGGCCCGCACGCCCATGTCAACGGGGCGACCCTGGAGGACGAGGTCTTCGTGGCCACGGGCGCCTGCGTCTTCCCGGGGGCCGTAGCGGGTGCCGGTTCGGAGCTGCGCATCCACAGCGTGCTGCACGTCAACTCCGTGCTGCCGCCCGGCACCGTCCTGCCCATCGGCTGGATCGCGGCGGGCGCGCCCCGGGCCCGGCTCTTCGCCCCCGGGGAGCACGACGAACTCTGGCAGATCCAGGAGGCGCTGGACTTCCCCGGCACGGTGTACGGCATCCCGCGGGGCACGCCGATGCGGGAGGTGATGGCCCGGCAGGTGGGGTTCTACGGAGCCCATCACGACGACGTCACCCTCGACGGCCCGGCATGAGCTACCGCCCCGCGGGCCTGCCCCATGCCCTCCGTTTCGGGAGCGGCTCGGCGTAGCTCCCCACCCGGCTCGTGGTCAGCCCCAGTGCCACCAGGGACTCCGCCAGTTTGACCGCCGCCGCGACCCCGTCGACGACCGGCAGGCCCAGCTTCTCCCCGACGACCCGTTGCAGCCCCGTCATGCCGGCGCAGCCGAGGACGAGGGCCTCCGCCCCGGCCGCGCAGGCCCGTTCGGCGGCGGCCAGGAACGCCGTCTCGGTGCGTTCGTCGTCGCCGAGGTCGAGCACGTTCAGGCCCGTTCCGACGACAGCCGCGCAGTTCCGTGCCACGCCCGCCGTCTCCAGACTGTCCTCGATCTGGCCGCACGAGCGCTCCAGCGTGGTCACGACGCCGTAGCGGCGGCCCAGCAGGCAGGCGAGGTGTGCGGCGGCCTCGGTGATGTCGACGACCGGTACGTCCACCAGTTCCCGCACGCCCTCCCTGCCGTGTTCCCCGAATCCGGCCATGACCACGGCGTCGTACGGCGCTCCGTCATAGGTCCGCAGCGTGTCCAGGACGGCCGCGGCGGACAGGTAGCTGTCGAGCCAGCCCTCCGCCGACGCCGGCCCCCAGGCGGGAGTCAGTCCGGTCACGGTGGTGCCCGGACCTGCGGCGGCCCGGGCACCTCGTACGATCTCCTCGGTCATCTCCTGCGTGGTGTTGCAGTTGGTGACGACGATTCGCACGTCTCTCAGACCTCCGCGGTGGCGCGCTCGGGACGGCACAGGGCCGCGTACAGGCCGGCGGCGAGCGCCGTGCCGATGAACCAGGAGTACGGGGCCACGTCGCTGAAGGTCTTCACCAGCGCGAGCACCGCCGCGACACCCGCCGCCGGCAGGAACGCCCACAGCGCCTTGGGGTTGAAGCCCCTGCGGTAGTGGTAGCGGGCCCCGGGAGAGGCGTCGAACAGCTCGTCCACGTTCACCCGGCCGCGCTTGACCCAGTAGTAGTCGACCATGATCACGCCGAACAGCGGGCCGAGGAAGGCACCGAGGCCGCCGAGGAAGTAGTTCACGACGGTCGGGTTGGAGAAGAGGTTCCAGGGGGTGACGAGCAGGGCCGCGACCGTGCTGATCATGCCGCCGATCTTGAAGGTGATCTTCTGCGGCCACACATTGGCCAGGTCGTAGGCCGGTGAGACGAAGTTGGCGACGATGTTGACGCCCATGGTGGCGATGGCGAAGGTCAGCGCGCCCAGCACCAGTACCCAGGTGTTGCCGATCTCGGCGACCAGGTAGGCGGGGTCGGTGATCTCCTTGCCGAAGACCTCGAAGGCGCCCGCGGTGACGATGACCGACACGATCACGAAGGCCGTGGAGTTGACCGGCAGGCCCCAGAAGTTGCCGCGCTTGACGGACTTGTAGTCGGGGGCGAAGCGGGAGAAGTCGCAGAAGTTGAGCATCAGGGTGCCGTAGGTGGCGAGGACCAGGCCGATCGCGCCGAACCACTGGCGCCACTGCTCGCCGACGGAGACCGGGTGCGGGGTGGAGGTGAGCGAGATCGTCCAGTCGGCCTTGTAGAGGACCCACACGGCCAGCGCGATCATCACGAACCAGATCGCCGGGCCGCAGAAGTCCTGGAACTTGCGGACCGACTCCATGCCCCGGCTGATGATCGCCGCCTGCACCAGCCACAGTGCGATGAAGGAGACCCAGCCGAGCGCGTCCAGGCCGAGGAAGGAGTTGTGCGTCCACGACTCCAGGCCCGGCCAGGCCGCCAGCAGCATCACGTTGACGGCGACCGAGGCGAGGTAGGTCTGGATGCCGTACCACATGATGGCGATCACGGCCCTGATCAGCGCTGGGATGTTGGCGCCCCAGATGCCGAAGGCGATCCGGCTGACCACCGGGAAGGGCACGCCGTGGCGCTGGCCGATCTTCCCCATCCAGTTCATGCCGATGTAGATGATCACGAACCCGACGAGCAGGGACGTGAAGATCTGCCAGACGTTCATGCCGAGGAAGAGCAGTCCGGCGGCGAAGGTGTAGTTGCCGAGGTTGTGGACGTCGGACATCCACATGGCGAAGAGGTCGAAGACCTTCCAGTTGCGCTTCTTGGCGGGCGCGAGGTCTTCGTTGGTGAGCCGGGGATCGGGGACGAACGCTGGGGTGCCGGTGTCTGCGGCACGGTCGGCGAGTGACACGGGGCCTCCATGAGCAAGGGGACGACGGAGGACTGCTCCGCAGGACGGTGGGGGGGGCACCCTGCGAGTGTTTGGTATACCAAACTGCGGTCATGGTCTCCCCGTCAACCGTTCTGACCGATGTCGCTCTTGTTAACGCCGCGTAAAAGACACCTCGCGTCGACGAAGATGGGCTGCATGACGAAGATCGAACCCCTCGGAGCGGTACGCGAACGCGTCACGGCCGATCTGCGCCAGGAGATCATCGCGGGCAGCCTCCGTCCCGGGGACCGCCTGGTCGAACGCGAGCTGGCGGAACGTTTCGGTGTCTCGCGCGTGCCCGTCCGGGAGGCGATCCGGGCCCTCGTGGCCGAGGGCTTCGTCCATTTCGAGACACCCCGCCGCACGGTAGTACGCCGTCTCACCCCGACCGACGTCAAGGAACTGTTCGAACTGCGAGAAGCCCTGGAGGTCTACGCCGCCGGACTCGCCGCCTCCCGGGCGACGCCGGAGGACCTGGCGGAGGTCCAGGAACTGGTCGACCGCGCGGCCACCGCGACCGAGGCCGGGGACGCCGAGGTGATCACCGACGTCAACAGCCGTCTGCACGACCGCATCATGGCGATGGCGGGCAACAGCCTGCTGACCGAGGCCCTGGAACCGGTCGCCGGCCGCCTGCGCTGGATGACCCGGCGCAACGAGGAGTGGCCGCAGCTCCTCGTGGAGCACCGCGAGCTGTACGAGGCCATCGCCTCGGGCGACCCGGAACGGGCCCGCGCGCACGCGCTGACGCACGTGCGGACCAACTACCGCTCCACGGTCCGGCACCTGTTCGGCGAGGAGGCTCCCTAGGGAGTGCCGGTGGGCAGGCCCGCCGCCCGCCCGGCCGTGCTCAGGACCTCGCGCAGCATCGTGGGGGTGAGCCGGCCGGTGAAGGTGTTGCGCTGGCTGACGTGGAAGCAGCCGAAGAGTTCCAGGCCGTCCAGGGGGTACCGGGCGCCGTGGGTGAAGGCGGGGCGCGGCCGGGGCACGGACCAGCCGGCCGCGGCGAACGCCGGCAGCGCCGCCTGCCATCCGAAGGCACCGAGCACGACCACGGCCCGCAGCGTCGGGCGCAGCAGCCGCAGTTCCTGCACGAGCCAGGGGCGGCAGGTGTCCCGCTCCTCGGGGGTGGGCTTGTTGGCGGGCGGGGCGCAGTGCACGGGCGAGGTGACGCGCACGCCGTACAGTTCCAGGCCGTCGTGGGCGTGCTCGGCGGTCGGCCGGGAGGCGAGGCCCACGTCGTGCAGCGCCTTGTAGAGGACGTCTCCGGAGCGGTCGCCGGTGAACATCCGGCCGGTGCGGTTGCCGCCGTGGGCGGCGGGGGCGAGCCCCACGATCAGCAGCCGGGCGTCCGCGGGCCCGAAGCCGGGCACCGGACGGCCCCAGTACGTCCAGTCGGCGTAGGCGGCTCGCTTGACACGGGCCGCCTCCTCGCGCCAGGAGACCAGTCGCGGGCAGGCCCGGCAGTCGGCGATGCGCCGGTCGAGGAGGGTGAGTCCGCTGGCGTCCATCACTCCACCGTAGGCGCAGGCGGGGTCGTAGTCGTCACGAGGGCGAGGTCCACGCGGACCGGTACCGACCCGCCCTCCGCGGGGCTCAGACTGCGGAGACCTGCACGGCCCGCTCGTCGCTCCGGCGCAGCCAGAGCAGGGCCCCGGCCAGCAGCGCGGCGCCCGTCAGGAGCCAGGGCAGGGGGCCCGGCCGCAGCACGCCGACGGCCAGGCCGGTGAGCGCGCCGACCAGTTGCTGGGCGAGGGACTGGACGGACAGGGCGGTGGCACGGCCCGCACCGTCGACCCGGCGGTGCAGCAGGTCGTTCTCGTTCGGGGCCGCCGCGCCGAGTCCGAGGTACACCAGTCCGAAGCCGGCCGCCGCGAGGGCCGTGGCTGCCGGGTGGACGGAGGAGGCGGTGACCCCGAGCAGCAGCAGGCCGCCCGCCCCGGCCGCGAGGCTGACCAGCACGGCACGTTCGCCACTGCCCGCAAGCCGGGCGGTGAGCGGCGCGAGGTGGCTGCCGAGGCCGGAGCAGAGGAAGCCCGCGCAGGACAGGGCGGCGTAGACCATCGCTCCGGAGCCGTTCGAGCCGGTCAGCGCCGTCGTGCGGCCCGGTACGAGCAGTTCGACGGCGGCCAGGGCGCTTCCGGCGGCCGCGGCACCGAGCAGGATCCGGCGGACCAGCGCGTCCCGTCCGCCCAGCCGGAGCCCGTCGACCACCGTGACCGGGACGCCGCGCAGCACCGAACGCAGGGTGGCCGGCGGCCTCGGGGGTTCCCGCAGGGCGGTGAGCACATACGCGACGAACACGACCCTCAGTCCGGCCCCCAGCAGCAGGGGAACGGACAGGGGCAGCACCGACCCGGACGTCGCCTCGCTCAGCCGGGCGCCGAGGTCGGGCCCCAGACCGAGCAGCCAGGGCAGGGCGCCGCCGAGCAGGATGCCGGCCGCGAGTGCGACGGAGGTCGCGGAGCCGCCCCGGGCCAGGCCCGTGCGCAGCTCGGCGTCCGGGCCGGAGCAGGCCTGGACGGTGTCGACGTACCAGGCCTCGGCGGTTCCGCTGGCCAGGGCCCGGGCCACGCCCATGAGCACCATGCCGGCGGTGAGCAGCCAGGCGGAAGTGCCGAGGCCTGTCAGCGCGAAGGCGACGACGCCGAGTCCTCCGGCCACGGCCAGGACCGGCCGGCGCCCGAGGACGTCCGAGAGGCCTCCCGTGGGCAGCTCCAGTGCGGCGACGGTCAGCGAGTGCGCGGCGAAGAGCCCCGCGACCGCGGCGAGGGACATGCCGCGCTCGGTGAACAGCAGGACCATCGTGGCCATGCCCAGTCCTGTCGGCAGCCAGAGGAGCGCGCAGACGGCGACGTACCGACGACGAGCGGCCCGCTCCCCGGGCGGGTCGGTCATGAGCGGCATCAAGGGCGGCGTCACGGGCGGCGTCACGGGTTGAGATCTTCGGCGTCGTGGGCTGTGACGGCGCGGTCTTCCGGGTCACGGCCTGCGGTCTCGCGGTCCGCGGGGGCGGGGTCTGCGGGGTCGAGGTCCGCGGGGTGCCGGTCCTCGGCCTCGTGGTCTTCCGGCTCGCGGTCCGCGTGTTCGGGGGCGGCGTGTTCGGGGGCGGCGTGTTCGGGGGCGGCGAGCGGGAGTCCGGCTGCGACGAACACGACGTGTTCGGCGCGCGGATCGTCCGCGTCCCGCGCGGTCAGCTCCTCCAGCTTCCCGGCGACGGTGTCGAAGAGCTCGGTGAGCGACGCGGCCGTCAGCCGGGGCATGAGGTCGGTGATCCCGGACGGCTCCACCCACTCCTGGCCGAGCCGCCCGGCGGCCAGGTCCGCCTCGTACCGGGCGAGGGACCTCTCCAGGTGCTCGATCTGCCGCCGACGCGCCAGGCCGACGAAGGCCCGGCCCGCCTCGGTGGCCTCCATCGACTCGTTGCTCCAGGACGTGAGGGTGTGCAGCGCCCGCCACCGCCGCTCCCGCCCGTCGCGGTGCTCGGCCTCGGCGATGAACGCGTACTTCGCCAGCACCCGCAGGTGGTAGCTGGTCGACGCCGACGACTCCCCCGTCCGCGCGGCCAGCTCACTCGCCGTGGCGGGCCCGTGCTGCCGCAGCAGTCCGAGCAGCTGGATACGCAGAGGGTGGGTGAGCGCCTTGAGGGCGGCGGTGTCGCGCTCGGGATCGAGTACGCGCTTGTGCTCGTCGCTGTCCATGCCGGGAGGTTAGGCGGACGAGCAACTTAGCAAAAGAGTTTTTGCAAAAATTGTTTGGCAGAGTCGGGTTCGGGGGCGAAATTTCGTCCGGTTGAGCGCCTCGGAGGGCTAAGGTCGAGGCATGGCTTCTGAGGGTGCGCAGCACGACAGGACGGACGGGACCGCAGACCCGGCGGCCGAGTCCCCCGAGCCGGCCGGCGGCTCAGCGGGCAGCGAGCCCCAGTCTCTTGACCCGAAGGTCGCCGCGGCGATCGCCGCTGCCGAGGCCGCGGGCCCGCAGGCCGGCACGACCGTCCGCGTCGACAGCTGGATCTGGTCCGTACGGCTCGTCAAGACCCGTTCCATGGGAGCCTCCGCCTGCCGGGGCGGCCACGTGCGCGTCAACGGCGAGCGCGTGAAGCCCGCACACGGCGTCCGCGTCGGTGACGAAGTGCGTCTGCGGCACGAGGGCCGCGAGCGGGTCGTCATCGTCACGCGGCTGATCCGCAAGCGGGTCGGGGCGCCCGTGGCCACCCAGTGCTACGTCGACAACTCCCCGCCGCCCCCGCCCCGCGAGGCCGTCGCCCCCGCCGGTATCCGCGACCGCGGCGCGGGCCGGCCGACGAAGCGCGACCGCCGCGACATGGAACGCCTCCGCGGCGTGACGGCCCCCGGCAGCGTGCCCGGTCTCGGCCCTGGTCCGGGCGGCGGCCCCGGCGCGGGCTTCGGCAGCGGCTCACGCGAACGGAGGCCGTGAGCGGGCCGAGGAACCGGCGCCACCCCACGGCGCGGCGCCGGGTGACGGGTCTTCACCCCTCCCCGACACCACCGGAGCCGCGTGCGCCACGCCTCCATCCGGTCACGCCCGCCGCCGGCGCAGCAGCAGCCGAAGCAGATCCGCATTGTGCTCCCGTCGTGCCCACGCTATGAGGGTGAGCGGCACGATCAGGATCACCGGCGTCGCCGCATACTGCCCGTCGAAGACGGATATCTGCACGACGAACGCGCCCACCATCAACGCCCCCAGCGCCATCGCCGCCACCGACTGGAGCACCGGGATCAACAGGGCGATCGCCCCGGCCAGTTCGAGCGCGCCGATGGTGTACATCCCCGCGCTCCCCCAGCCGAGCCGCTCGAACGACTCGGCGGCCGACGCGTGCCCGATCAGCTTGGGCAGGGCACTGGCGATCGCGTAGAAGAGGGCGAGCGCAACCTGCAGTGCGCGCAGGGCGATCCGGGCACGCCGCCCCCGAGCGGTCGCGGACTCGGCGATGACGACGCCGGCCGGGGTGGAGTCGGCGGTGACGGCAGCGGTGGTCTCGGACATGAAGCCCTCCTGGGCGAAGCGGTGCATGTGGTGTCACGGTGCCGGAGAGACAGACCGGCCATCGCCCCGGAACTCATCGCACCGGCGTGCCGGACACGTGCAGCCGGGCCGATGATCCGCCGATGCCGGTGCCCAACGGTGTCGCTCTGTCCACCAGTTCCCGCAGCTCCGCGTCGCCTAGGAGCGCCAGGGAGGTGGCGACCGTGTCGTAGTCGCTCAGCCGCCCCGGATCCCCTCCCCCGGGCAGCCCCTCACACACCACCACCGCCTAGCCCCCCAACTCCGCGGGCACCGCCGGCACCGCCCGCACCCACATCCGATCCTCTGTCAGAGTGCGGTCCACCTTCAGGCCCGCCTCCTGGAGGGCCTCCTCGAACTGCTCCTCGGTCAGGGGCCGGGCCCGGAACGTCTGGGTCCAGACCGCGTCCGGGAACTCGTACTCCGCGCGCACCGAGTTGACCCCGTCGCCGACCGGCTCCGAGGATGCGATCCGCACGGTGAAACCGCTGGGGTCCCTGCGCTCGCGCGGCACGTTCTCGTGGTAGTCCTCGCCCTCCCGCTGGATCAGCACGCAGCCGCCCCGCGCGACATGGCGTGCGCAGGTGCGGAGCATGCCGCGCCGCACCTCGGCGTCTCCCGTGTGCACGAGGAACGACGAGAGCAGCACCAGGTCGAACGTCTCGCCCAGGTCCAGTTCCTCGATCGGGCTGCATATCGTGCGCGCACCGTGCACGTGCTCCAGCATCGGGGCGGACTCGTCCACCGCCGTGACCGTGAATCCGCGCTCCAGCAGGGCGTGGGTGATGCGTCCGACCCCGCTGCCGAGCTCCAGGATGCTCGCGCCCTCGGGGACGGCGGCGGCGATGACATCCGGTTCGTCCCCGACGGGCAACCGGGAGTAGAGCTCCACCGCGCAGCCGTCCGGGGTGATGGCCCCGGGTCCCGTCCCCTCGTACCCCTCACGCATTTTCATCTCCATGCCCGTCCAACGGGCCGCATCCGCACGCCCGTTCCCGTGACGGCCGTCTTCACCCGACCGAGCGAAGGGAAGGGCGTGGGCGGGGAGTTGAGAGCTGACGGCTACAGCCGGAACCAGCCGTGCCGCACGTACCAGTGACCGCCCGCCCGCAGGTGGTCCCCCACCGCCCGCTCCACCGACGTGCGCCTCGGCAGACCGGCCACCGGCAGGTCCGGGTCCCCGAAGACGAAGCGGACGGGCTCGGTGTCCGCCGGTTCCGGCTCCTCACCGGGGTCACGGCCGGGCTCGAAGCGTTCCTGGAAGCGGACGATGTTGGAGTCCGGGGCCAGATGGTGCTTCAACTGCGGGTCGAGCAGCCAGGAATGGCACACCGCCACCCGATACCGTTCCCGTGGAAAATGGCGGGCGAAGAACTTTCGCGCCAGTTCGAGGGACCGGTCGCAGGCCGCCGGTGACAGCGGCCCGTGGAAGTCGGGGATGTGCAGGTTCAGGCAGGGCTCCCCCGGCACCACGTCCAAACCGGACCTCGCCACCGCCCGCCCCGTCCGCTGCCCGAGGCGGGCCCGCTCGAACTGGAGCCGCCCCAGCTGGTACAGCTCACCGCGGAAGTGACGGGTGAGCCACTGCGGGACCTCCACCCCTCCCCTGCCGTGCCGACGCCGGTGGAACGCCATGTTCCGTCCGAGGTCGGCGAGGGTGCGGCGGCTGACATCGGCCGTGACACCCCGCTCCCGGTGGTAGGAGCGCGTGTACGGCAACGCCGCGACGAACACGTACACGGCGAAGTACGGAGCCAGCGCGGCCGGGGCTTCGGCGACGCGCTCGGCGAGCGGCACCTCGACCCCGGCCTCTCCGATGTCCCGTACCAGCTCCTCGACGCACTCCTGCACGAGCCTCATGGCCCCGGCGTCCGCGGTGAGCGTCCGTCGCAGGGCGACCAGGTCGTTGATGTCCTCGTGCGGCACCGCCAGGTCGAGCAGGGTCTCGGGCAGTGTGTCGGCGTCCGGCAGCATGGGCGGCTCCCCTGTCGGCCTTGGTGAACCCTCGCCACGAAGAGTACGTTGCAAGCAGGAGTGGTGATCGAGGATGCGTACAGGCAATGAACCGCGGACCGCGCGCAGTGCCCTGCGGGCGCGCTTCTGGCTGAGCGTATGGGGGCTTATCTGGGCGCTCTTCGGGACGGTGGCGTTCGCGCTCGCCGGGCGGAACGGGTGGGCCATCGCCTGCGGTGTGCTGCTGCTGATCGTCACGATCGACCTGGCCGTCGTCCTGCGGCACATCCGGCAGGGCCCGCACTACCAGCCGGGCCCCGGCATCCCGCCCTATCAGCCGCCGGACCGACGCCCCTGAAGCAGACGGGGACGGCTCACGAGTCGAAGTTCGCCGCCTTCAGGAACTCCGGGTTCGGGTCGAGCGCGGCCGCGAGGCGGAAGTGGCGTTTCGCCTGGTCGGGACGGCCCTGACGCTCATAGGTACGGGCGAGCGCGAAATGCGCGAACGCGTTGTCCGGCTCCCGCTCCAAAACGATCTGGAACTCCAGCTCCGCCGGCCTCAGCTGCGCCGCGGCGAAGAAGGCACGCGCTCGCAGCAGCCGCGCCGCGGTGTTCTCCGGGTGCGTGGCGATGACCCCGTCGAGCAGCTTCACCGCGCCCCGCGGGTCTCGCGCCGCGAGCAGGTGCTCGGCGGCGCGGAAGTCGATGACATGCGTCTCCGGGGTACGTCCGGTCGAACCACTGGTCTCGGGCACGGCAGAGTCCTTCCCTCACTGGACGGGTTCAACGCCCCCAGGGGGTGCCGCTATTCCGCGGGGGACGGCCCGGGCGCCTGTGACCTGCGCACCAGCTCGGCCCACACGTCCTTCACGCGCCGCTCCAGGTCCTCCAGCGGGACGTCGTTGTCGATCACGATGTCCGCGATCTCCCGGCGCTGCTCGCGCGTCGCCTGGGCGGCCATCCGCGCGCGGGCGTCCTCCTCGGTCATGCCACGCAGCCGGACGAGCCGGTCGAGCTGGGTCTCGGGAGCCGTGTCGACGACGATCACCAGGTCGTACAGCGGCGCCAGGCCGTTCTCCGTGAGGAGCGGGACGTCGTGGATGACGACCGCGTCCTCGGCGGCGGCCTCCTCCAGCTCGCGGGAACGGGCGCCCACCAGGGGGTGCACGATCGAGTTCAGGGTGGCGAGTCTGTCCGCGTCGGCGAAGACGATGGCGCCGAGGCGGGGCCGGTCCAGGCTGCCGTCGGCGGCGAGGATCTCCTCCCCGAAGGCCTCGACGACCGAGGCGAGCCCCGGCGTCCCCGGTGCGACGACCTCCCGCGCGATGCGGTCCGCGTCGATCAGCACGGCCCCGCACGCGACGAGCAGCCGTGACACCTCACTCTTGCCGGCGCCGATGCCGCCGGTCAGGCCCACCTTCAGCATGTCCCGCAGCTTAGGCCCTGCCGCTGACAGGGCCGCCGCCGGGCCGCACCGGGGTCAGTTGTCGCCTTCTCGTTCCGCCAGGAACTTCTCGAACTCCTGGCCGATCTCGTCGGCCGACGGGATGTCCACCGGTTCAGCGAGCATGTTGCCCCGGGTTTCGGCGCCCGCGACGGCGTCGTACTGGTGCTCCAGGCCGTCGATGAGCGCGGTGAGGTCCTCGTCGCCCTCGCGGATCTGCCGGTCGATCTCCGTCTGGGTGCGGTGGGCGTCCGAGCGCAGGGCGTGGGCGATACCCGGCAGGACCAGTCCGGTCGCCGCCGTGATGGCCTCCAGGACCGTCAGGGCCGCGTCCGGATAAGGGGAGCGGGCGATGTAGTGCGGGACGTGGGCGGCGACGCCCAGGACGTCGTGTCCGGCCTGGAGCAGACGGTACTCGATGAGGGACTCGGCGCTGCCGGGCACCTGCGCCTCGTCGAAGGGGCTGACGTGGCCCGGGACGAGATCGGTGCGGTTGCCGTGCGGGGTCAGGCCGACGGGCCGGGTGTGCGGGACGCCCATGGGGATGCCGTGGAAGTTCACGGAGAGGCGGACACCGAGCCGCTCCACGATCTGCTTCACGGCGGCGGCGAAGCGCTCCCACTCCACGTCCGGCTCGGGGCCGGACAGCAGCAGGAAGGGCGCGCCGGTGGCGTCCTGGACGAGCCGCACCTCAAGGGCGGGGTCCTCGTAGTCGCTCCAGCGGTCGCGCTTGAACGTCAGCAGCGGGCGGCGGGCGCGGTAGTCGACGAGCCGGTCGTGGTCGAAGCGGGCGACCACCTGGTGGGGCAGCGAGTCGAGCACCCGGTCGACGATCTGGTCGCCCGTCTCGCCGGCGTCGATGTATCCGTCGAAGTGGTAGAGCATGACAAGTCCGGCCGACTCCTGGGCGAGCGCCATGTCGACGACGGCCAGCCCCTTCGGCTCCCAGGCGTACAAATCCTGCGGATCAAGCACAGTGACCGCTCCTCCTCGTGTTCACACTCCACAACGCCGTTGCGGGCATGGGCATTCCCGCAGGAGGAGATTCATGATCTTGACAGCGAGGGAAACGCCCCGTCAGGGGCTCGGGGAACTGCGCGATCAGCCACCGACCACCCGCAGCCGCACGAGGGACGACACGACTGAGGGGCCGCACCCCGAAAGGTACGGCCCCTCGATCAGGAGCTACAGCTCAGTGGGCGTTCAGCTCTGCCCACCGGCCAGCTTCTCGCGCAGAGCGGCCAGCGCCTCGTCCGAGGCCAGCGCGCCGGAGTTGTCCGGGCCCTCGGAGGAGTACGAACCGCCACCACCGGACGCGGCCGGAGCGGCAGCCTCGCCACCCTCGGCAGCGGCCTTCTCGTCCGCCTCGCGGGACTTGATGACCTGCGCCTGGTGCTGCTCGAAGCGCTGCTGCGCCTCGGCGTACTGGGTCTCCCACGCCTCGCGCTGGGTCTCGTAGCCCTCGAGCCAGTCGTTGGTCTCGGGGTCGAAGCCCTCGGGGTAGATGTAGTTGCCCTGGTCGTCGTACGACGCGGCCATGCCGTAGAGCGTCGGGTCGAACTCGACCGAGGCCGGGTCCGAACCGAAGGACTCGTTGGCCTGCTTCAGCGAGAGGCTGATGCGACGGCGCTCGAGGTCGATGTCGATGACCTTGACGAAGATCTCGTCGTTGACCTGGACGACCTGCTCCGGGATCTCCACGTGGCGCTCGGCCAGCTCGGAGATGTGGACCAGACCCTCGATGCCCTCGTCCACGCGGACGAATGCACCGAACGGAACCAGCTTCGTGACCTTGCCGGGCACGACCTGGCCGATCTGGTGGGTGCGGGCGAACTGCTGCCACGGGTCTTCCTGGGTCGCCTTCAGCGACAGGGAGACACGCTCGCGGTCCATGTCGACGTCGAGGACCTCGACGGTGACTTCCTGGCCGACCTCGACAACCTCGGAGGGGTGGTCGATGTGCTTCCAGGAGAGCTCCGAGACGTGCACCAGGCCGTCGACGCCACCCAGGTCCACGAAGGCACCGAAGTTGACGATCGAGGAGACGACGCCGGAACGGACCTGACCCTTCTGGAGGGTCGTGAGGAACGTCTGGCGGACCTCGGACTGGGTCTGCTCCAGCCAGGCACGGCGGGACAGGACCACGTTGTTGCGGTTCTTGTCCAGCTCGATGATCTTGGCCTCGAGCTCCTTGCCCACGTAGGGCTGGAGGTCGCGGACACGGCGCATCTCGACGAGGGAAGCCGGCAGGAAGCCACGGAGGCCGATGTCGAGGATGAGACCACCCTTGACGACCTCGATGACGGTACCGGTGACGATGCCGTCCTCTTCCTTGATCTTCTCGATGGTGCCCCAGGCGCGCTCGTACTGGGCGCGCTTCTTCGAGAGGATCAGGCGGCCTTCCTTGTCCTCCTTCTGGAGAACAAGGGCTTCGATCTCGTCACCGACGGCGACGACCTCGTTGGGGTCGACGTCGTGCTTGATCGAGAGCTCGCGGCTCGGGATGACACCTTCGGTCTTGTAACCGATGTCGAGCAGGACCTCGTCCCGGTCGACCTTCACGATGACGCCGTCGACGATGTCGCCGTCGTTGAAGTACTTGATCGTCTCGTCGATCGCGGCGAGGAAGGCTTCCTCGTTACCGATGTCGTTGACCGCTACCTGCGGAGTGGTAGAGGTGGTCTCGGTGCTGCTCGTCATGTGGGAAAGGGCTCCGGTACGGACAGTGAGTCGTAGGTACTGCTTACGCCGGGAGCCCGTTTCGCTCTGAAGAAGCCGGACAGCCAAGGAAGCGCCACACAAAACCACTGGTGGCGCCTCGACAACCGAGGGGACATACAACAGATGCGAGCGCGACCTGCTACGTCTGAGGTGCGCAGGCCCGCAGCGCAACTTGTAGCATACGGGGGCAGCCGGGCAGGGTCAATGCGCGAAGCCGCCCACGCGGGGCGGATCGCCGCATTCCCGGCACAAGTCGTGTCGTCCGAGGCCACGCGGGCCGTACGACGTCCCCTTTGTGACACCGCCGGGGCCGGCTGGACGGAAGAGTACGACGAGGGAGCCGATCATCCAAGAGTCCGAAGCGTCCGAACCCGAGGCCACCCGGCGTGATGCCGATGTCGCGGAAAGCTCCCGGGCCAATCGCGGCTGGTGGGACCGCAACGCGGACGAGTACCAGATCGAGCACGGCACGTTCCTCGGCGACGACCGCTTCGTCTGGGGGCCCGAGGGCCTGGACGAGGTGGAGGCCGAACTGCTCGGCCCGCCGGAAGGACTGAAGGGCCGCGACGTGCTGGAGATCGGCGCCGGCGCCGCCCAGTGCTCGCGCTGGCTGACCGCCCAGGGTGCGCGTCCGGTCGCCCTGGACATCTCGCACCGGCAGCTCCAGCACGCCCTGCGCATCGGCGGTTCCTTCCCCTTGGTGTGCGCCGACGCCGGTGCGCTGCCGTTCGCGGACGGCTCCTTCGACCTGGCCTGCTCGGCGTACGGGGCGCTGCCCTTCGTCGCCGATCCGCGCCAGGTCCTGCGGGAGGTGCGCCGGGTGCTGCGGCCCGGGGGCCGGCTCGTGTTCTCGGTGACGCATCCGATCCGCTGGGCCTTCCCGGACGAGCCGGGCCCTGAGGGGCTGTCGGTGTCGGGCTCGTACTTCGACCGCACTCCCTATGTCGAGCAGGACGACGAGGGCCGGGCGGTCTACGTCGAGCACCACCGCACGCTGGGCGACCGCGTCCGGGACGTCGTGGCGTCGGGCTTCCGTCTGGTCGACCTGGTGGAGCCGGAGTGGCCCGTGTGGAACACGTCCGAGTGGGGCGGCTGGTCGCCGTTGCGCGGGAACCTGATCCCGGGCACGGCGATCTTCGTGTGCGAGCGAAGTGAGACGGGGGCACCCCCGGCCGAAGGCTGAGGGAGGGACCGACCCCCGCGCGGGCGGGACCTCTCCCCGGGCGTACGACACTGATGGCGTGATCCGTGACGACGCCCTGGCCTCCCTGCCCGTACGCGGTGCCCTGCCCGCCCTGCGCGAAGCCCTCGACGGGCACGGCACCGCCGTCCTCGTGGCGCCGCCCGGCACCGGCAAGACGACCCTGGTGCCTCTGGCGCTGGCGGGGCTGCTCGGGGAGGGGCCCGAGCGGCGGGTGATCGTGGCCGAGCCGCGGCGGATCGCGGCCCGGGCCGCGGCAAGGCGGATGGCGTGGCTGCTGGGCGAGAAGCCCGGCGAGAGCGTCGGCTACACCGTGCGCGGGGAACGGGTCGTCGGGCGGCACACGCGCGTTGAGGTCGTGACGACCGGTGTGCTCGTCCAGCGGCTGCAGCGGGACCAGGAGCTGGCCGGCGCGGACGTGGTGGTGCTGGACGAGTGCCACGAGCGGCACCTGGACGCGGACACGGCGGCGGCCTTCCTCTGGGACGTACGGCAGGCCCTGCGGCCGGAGCTGCGGCTGGTGGCCGCCTCGGCGACGACCGACGCACAGGGGTGGGCGCGGCTGCTGGGCGGGGCCCCGGTGGTCGAGGCGCAGG
This sequence comes from Streptomyces collinus, assembly GCF_031348265.1. Classification (NCBI taxonomy): domain Bacteria; kingdom Bacillati; phylum Actinomycetota; class Actinomycetes; order Kitasatosporales; family Streptomycetaceae; genus Streptomyces; species Streptomyces collinus. The sequence goes on from NZ_CP133771.1 coordinate 2,200,892, forward strand.
GCACGGCGTATCCGGTGGAGGCCGTGTGGGCGCCGCCGGTGCGGCCCGTACGCCCGCCGCACGGCATGCGGGTCGATCCGGCGCTGCTGGCGCACGTGGCGTCCGTGGTGCGGCGGGCGCTGGCCGAGCGGGAGGGGGACGTGCTGTGTTTTCTTCCGGGTGTGGGCGAGATCGCCCGGGTCGCCGGGCAGCTCGGCGGGCTCGGTGACGTCGAGGTGCTCCAGGTGCACGGGCGGGCGCCGGCGGCCGTGCAGGACGCGGTGCTGGCGCCCGGGGAGCGGCGGCGGGTCGTGCTGGCCACGTCCGTCGCGGAGTCGTCGCTGACGGTCCCGGGGGTCCGGGTCGTCGTGGATTCCGGGCTGGCGCGCGAGCCGCGGGTGGACCACGCGCGCGGGCTGAGCGCGCTGACGACGGTGCGGGCGTCGCAGGCGGCCGGGCGGCAGCGGGCGGGGCGGGCCGGGCGTGAGGCGCCGGGGGCGGTGTACCGCTGCTGGGCGGAGGCCGAGGATGCCCGTCTGCCGCGGTTTCCGTCGCCGGAGATCAAGGTGGCCGACCTGACGGCGTTCGCGCTCCAGGTGGCGTGCTGGGGGGATCCGGACGCGTCGGGTCTGGCGCTGCTGGACGGGCCGCCGAGTGGGGCGATGGCGGCGGCGCGGGAGGTCTTGGCGGCGGTGGGGGCGGTGGACTCCGACGGGCGGGCCACTGAGCGGGGAGTCCGGCTGAGCCGGGTGGGCGTGCACCCCCGGCTGGGGCGGGCACTGCTCGACTCCGTCCCGTTCACGGGGGCCGAGAGGGCTGCCGAGGTCGTGGCGCTGTTGAGCGAGGAGGCTCCGCGGGAGTACGGCGATGATCTGGCCGGTGCGCTGCGTCGTGCTCGGCGTGGGGGTGACGCCTATTCCTCACGGTGGCGGACGGAGGTTCGGCGGCTGCGGGCCGCCGTTTCCGGTGTGTCCGACAAGGCGGCGGCAGAACCGGAGACGCCGGCGGGTCTCTCCGAGGAGCAGCAGGCCGGCCTCGTCGCCGCTCTCGCCTTTCCCGAGCGGGTCGCCAGGGCCGACGGCGGGTCGTATCTCATGGTGTCCGGGACGCGGGCGGAGGCCGGCGCGGGGAGTGCGCTGCGCGGGGCGGAGTGGGTGGCCGTCGCCGTGGCGGACCGGCCCGTGGGCAAGGGGCACGCGCGCGTGCAGTCGGGGGCGGTCGTGGACGAGGACGTGGCCCGGCTCGCCGCGGGCGCGCTGCTCGACGAGCGGGACGAGGTCCGGTGGGACGGCGGCGATGTGGTCGCGCGGAGGGTGGAGCGGCTGGGAGCCGTGGAGCTGACGGTGCGGGCGCTGAAGGACGCCGACCCCACGCTGGTGCGCGACGCGTTGCTCGACGGGCTGCGGCGGGAGGGGTTCGGGCTGTTGCGGTGGTCGGCGGAGGCCGATGCCCTGCGGCAGCGGCTGGCGTTCCTGCGGCTCCATGTCGGTGCGCCCTGGCCGGACGTGTCCGACGACGCGCTGCACGCGCGCGTGGAGGAGTGGCTGGAGCCGGAGCTCGGCCGGGCGCGGCGGCGGGCCGATCTGGCGCGGATCGACGCCGGGCAGGCGCTCGCCCGGCTGCTGCCCTGGGCCTCCGGTGAGGCGGGGCGGCTCGACGAGCTGGCCCCGGAGCGGATGACGGTGCCGAGCGGTTCGAGGATCCGGATCGACTACTCCCGGCCCGAGCAGCCCGTGCTGGCGGTGAAGCTGCAGGAGATGTTCGGGCTCCAGGAGTCGCCGCGGGTAGCCGGGGTGCCGCTGCTCGTGCACCTGCTGTCCCCGGCCGGGCGCCCGGCCGCCGTCACCGCCGATCTCGCGTCGTTCTGGCGTGACGGCTACAGAGGCGTACGGGCGGAGCTGCGGGGGCGGTATCCGAAGCATCCGTGGCCCGAGGACCCGGCGGGTGCCGAGCCGACCCGGCACACCAACGCGCGGCTCAGGCGCTGACCGACGACGGTTCCTCGGCCGCCGTGGGTGCCGGGCCCGAGGGGCGGCGGCTGCGCGCCTCCAGGTACAGCGCGAGGGCCAGCAGGAGGACTCCGAGGGTCAGGAAGCCCCAGGGCAGGTAGGACGTCATCAGCAGGACGAGCAGGCGCTGGGACTTCACCAGGTCGACGGTGTGCGTGATGTAGTCCTCGCGCATCTTCACGTGGCCGGCGAACGCGGTCACCTTGTCGCGGTCGCCGAGGAGGGTGCCGCCGCGCAGTTCCTCCTTGTGGATCTCCTCTCCGTACACGGGGGCTCCGGTGAGGGGTTCGACCCAGAACTTGCGGACCGTGGTGTACCAGCGGGTCGTGCCGGTCTGTGCCACCGCCTCGGGGGCGAGGCCCTCGACGGGCAGGGTCTTCGGGATCTTCACCTTGGTCCAGGGGATGGTCTGCTCGAAGTAGTAGACCTCCAGACCGCGGAAGTCCCGGGTGCCCTCGTAGGTGATGGGGGCGGTGACGCGGGCCTGGGCGTCGAAGTACTCGTAGGCCCGCTTCTCCGTCAGGAAGGGCCACTTGAACTCGATGCCCGTGCGGCGCACCGGGTCGCCGTCGACCATTTCGCCGGTGGCGTGGACGGGTTCCTGGGTGTGGGCGTCGAAGATGTAGCGCTCGGGGATCTTGGAGACCATCTTGCCGTCGGGGCCGACGACGTAGGACAGGCCGTCCCAGACGACGACGTCCCGCCCGGCCGACTCCTCGATCCGCTCGGAGGCTTCAACGTTGCCCTTGAGGGTCTGGACGATGGTGACCTTGGGGACCTTCTTCGCCCGCATGGTGCCGTAGTCGAGGAGGGTGGCGTCCTTCGCCTCCAGGACCATGTCCTGGTACTGGTTCGCGGGGACCTTGGCGAGGCGCGGGAAGGCGTACCAGCGCAGCAGCGGGGACAGGGCCGCGAAGAACACGGCGAGGGCGAGCAGGACCAGGCCGGCCTTGCGGCGCATCTCGGCCTCCCTCCCGGGCGGGCGGTCAGGGGTGTGCGGGCACGGTCGTCAGCAGTGGCTTCGGGGACGTCCCGCCCGAGGGGGTGCCGAGGGCGGTCAGCGTCAGGACCACGGCGAACGCGACGGCGAGACCGGTGGCGGCGGCGATGAGGGCGCGCATGCGGAGCCTCCCCACGGGTGTCGTGACGGACGGAACTGATACTCCGTCAGGTTCTCGGCACCGTAGCAACGGGCGGCGGAGATGAGAACACGTTGCACACACAACGACGCCCCTCCTTGGAAGAGGGGCGTCGTCTGTCGTACCTGAGAGCTACGCGCTCGGACTCGCCGAAGCGCTCGGCGAGGACGTCTCGGCCGCCGCCACGGCCAGTTCGACGGTGAGCGTCGCTCCGCCGGCCGTGGTGATGCGGAGCAGGAAGTTGCCGGTCGTGTCGTCCGCGTACAGCTTCGGCAGTTTCAGCAGGCCCTTCGCGTCCGTCTTCAGGCCCGTGAGGGTGCGGACGGTCTTGCCGTCGGCGTCCTTGAAGTAGGGGCCCTTGTCGTTGGCGGTAGCGTCGTCCGCCGAGGTGATCAGTGTGGCGGTGGCCGCGACACCGTCGGCGACGGCGCCGTTGTACGTGGCCTTCACCTCGACCTGGGTCGCGAACTCGCCGCCCGGGGCGCAGGTCAGTGCGGCGTCATCGGTGCGGGCGAGGGTGTCCGCGGCGCGCTCGGTGACGGTGGCCTTGTAGTCCAGGCCCGGGACGGTACGGCCCACCACGGTGGCGCGGACGGTGACGGCGCCGGTCTTCTCCCCCGCCTGGAGGGCGGGCGCCACGGCCACACCGGAGCTGTTGGTGGCGACCGTGGCCACGCTCTCACCGCCGGTGAAGGTGGTGTCCGTGTCGCCGACGATGGTGAAGCGGACCCTGACCTTGGCGACGGCCTTGCCGGCCTCCGTCTCGGCGCGGGTGCTGATCCGCTTGCCGAACGTGTCGCCGGCCATGGCGGTGAGCTTCGCGGTTCCGGCGTCCTCCAGGTGGTCCACCGTGTCGGTGGGGGTGGGAGTCGTCGTGGGCGGCGTGGACGGCGTGCCGGGCGGGGTGGTGGGCGGGGTGGTGGGCGGCTTCGGGGCCGGCGTACCGCCGCCGGGCTTCCCGGGCTTGCCCGGCTTGGGGCGGTCGGGCCCGGGCGTCGGGCTGCCGGGCGGGGTGGTGCCCGGTGTGCTGCCCGGTGTGGTGGGCGTGGGGCTCGCACCCGCGCCGTCGTCGCTGCGGTTGCCGGGCAGTGTGCCGGTGCCGTCCGGGACCTCATGGGTGCCCTTGCGGTAGTACTCCAGCCACCTCATGACGAGGTTCAGGTATTCCCGCGACTGGTTGTAGCTGAGGATCGCCCGGTCGAGGTCGTCCTGCTGGGACAGGTCCCAGTTGTTGCGGCACAGGTAGTGGCCGGCGGCGAGCGCGGCGTCGTAGATGTTGTTGGGGTCCTTCTTGCCGTCGCCGTTGCCGTCGCGGCCGGCCCAGGCCCAGGTGGAGGGGATGAACTGCATGGGACCGACGGCCTGGTCGTAGGAGCTGTTGCCGTCGTACGCGCCGTCGTCGGTGTCCTTGATGAGGGCGAAGCCGTTGCCGTCGAGCTGCGGGCCCAGGATCGGCTTGATGGTGGTGCCGTCGGCCCTGACCTGGCCGCCGCGGGCCTGTCCCGACTCCACCCGGCCTATGGCCGCGAGGAGTTGCCAGGGCAGGTTGCAGCCGGGCTTGGCCTCGCGCAGCGTGGTCTCGGCCTTCTTGTAGGCGTCGAGGACGGTCGCGGGGATGCCGGCTTCCGTGGCGCCCGTGCCGCCCGGGCCGGGGCCCGTGGAGGGTGACGGGTTCGGGCTCTTGAGCGGAGGCAGATCCGTGTAGTACGGCGAGTTGCCGGTGGCGCTGCCGTCGGAGGCACTCGCTTCGGGTGAGGGGGTGGCGTCGGCGGCGGTCTGTCTGCCGTGGTCGTTGACACCCGGAGCCTGGGAGGCGGACAGGGCCGCGACCGCCACCGCGGCCACGGCGGTGGTCGCCGCCCCCTTGCGCAGCCTCCTGCCGAATTGCGCCGCCATAGAGTGAACCCCTCCCGTGGACGCCCGAGCGCCCGGTCTACGTCTGCAGTGTTCGCCCTGTTGTGACGATCCAACCGCCCGAGGGGTTGCCCTCCGACGGCCACAACTCTGTTCTCTTGCGTGCTCTGCTCTTTACCGCGTTCACGTGATCGACGCACTCCCCGCGCGGCGACTCTGGCGACCCTACGACAACTTCCTTTGCTCGGGCACCCGTTCGTGACCGTTTTTCACCAGTTGGTCATGTGCGCCTCTTGACGTCGCCGACGGAGCGGCATCCCGCATACTGGGCCACTGACCGCCGGGCGTCCCGGCCAGGTGCAACGACCGTCGCGAGGAGCCGAGTTGCCGTTCACGCTGAGCCATGCGGCAGCCGTGCTGCCCGCCGTACGCACCGACGGCACCGGCCGGGGCCGGCTGGTGCCCGCCGTGCTCGTGGCGGGTTCCTTCGCGCCCGACATGACCTACTACGCGGCGAGTGTGCTGTCCGGGGCGATGGAGTTCGGTGACGTCACGCACGCTCTCCCGGGGGTCTTCACGGTCGATGTGCTCATCGCCTGGGCGCTGGTGGGGCTGTGGCTGCTGATGCGCGAGCCGCTCGTCGCGCTGCTGCCGCGGGCCCGGCAGGGGCGGGTGGCGGCCCTGCTGCGGTGCGGGGCGCCGCGCGAGCGGGTGCGGTCGTCGCTGGTGGCGCGGTGGTACGTGTCCGCGGTGCTCGGTGCGCTGACCCATGTGGTGTGGGACGCGTTCACGCATCTCGACCGGTGGGGCATGCGGCTGTTTCCGGTGCTGGGCCGGGAGGTGGCGGGCTCGCCGCTGTACTGGTATTTGCAGTACGGCGGTTCGGCGGTGGCCGCGGTCGTGATCGCCGTGTTCGTGGCGCGTGCGCTGCGGCGGACGCCCGTACGCGAACCGGTGGGGGTCCCCCTCCTCGCGGTACGGGACCGGTGGGCGGCCGCTGCCCTGATCGGCGGCTTCGCGCTGGTGGGGGCGGTGCAGCGGGCATCGCGGTGGTGGGCCTACTGGGGCTCGGCCGCGAAGCCGTGGGAGATCATTCCGACGGTGTGCTTCGGCGCGGGCGCGGGGCTCGTCCCGGCGCTGCTGCTCTACGCCGTGGGGGTCAGGGCGCGGCGTCCGGTTCCGGTCCCCACCGGTCCTGCCCCTGCCGCCGAGACGCAGCCGAGCCGCCCGGCCGCCCGCTGAGCGTGCTGTCCGTCGTGATGTACACGGTGATGGTGGTGTGCGCGGGGCGGGGGCGTGGGAGCAGGGTGAGGACCAGGGTCAGGTAGTCACGGGCCACTCGGGCCCAGGGGCGGGAGGGTTTGCCCGGGGTTTTGGGGGCGCAGGGGGGTCGGGCCCCGGCGGGTACGGTGCCGGTGACGCCGGACGGACCGGCGACGGTCAGCGTGTTGTCCGCGCCGATGACACCGACGAGGGCAGCCAGAGCGTCGGCGCCGGATAGGCCGGTGAGCGCGGCCAGAGCGTCCCTGTCGGTGAGGCCGGTGAGCGCGGCCAGAGCGTCCCTGTCGGTGAGGCCGGTGAGCGCGGCCAGAGCGTCGGCGCCGGATAGGCCGGTGAGCGCAGCGAGAGCATCCGTGTCGGTGAGACCGTTCAGGGCGGACAGAACATCGGTGCCGGTGAGGCCCGTCAGAGCATCCGCGTCGGCGAGAGCGGTCAGCGCGGCCAGACCGTCGGTGCCGACGAGCGCGGGAGCGGCGGGCAGGTCGTCTGCGCCGGGAAGAACCGTGGCTGCGGTCAGGGCGCCGGTGTCGGTGGAGCCGGTGGGCCGCCGTCGGTGGGGGGACAGGCGCTGCCGGAGTTCCGCCGTCGCCAGGCGCAGGGCCGAGGTGAAGGCGAAGGTGACGGGGACGCGAACCGTACTCGCGGCGGCCTCGAACGCGGGGACCGGCGGCGGTGCCCCGCCTGATGCCGTGCGGCTGAGGAACGTGCGTATACCCATGCCCCGCATCTTTGCGAGCACCGTGGGCGGAGGCGCCTTCTCGGGGGCCACGCGAGTGACGGTTCAGTGGGGGCCGGGGCGGGGCGGGTGACCAGGGCGAGCCGGTGCCCCGGGTGAGGCGTGCCCCCAAGGCCCGGCTCACGCGAGACTCCGGCGCCTCGGACATGCGGAACCGCGGACATGCGGGACCTCGGCCCCTCCGGCGGACGCGGGACCCGGGCCGCGGGAAACCCCCCGCGCACCCGGGCCACCGCTCCGATCCGCCCGGCGGCCACCCGCCCAGCCGGCCTACCGGCCGGCCGACTAGTGCGCCGCCGACTCCCAGTCCGGGCCCGCGCCCACCGAGACACCCAGAGGGACGCGGAGATCGACAGCGCTCGCCATCTCCCGGCGGACCAGCTCCTCGGCTGCGGCCCGCTCCCCGGGGGCGATCTCCAGCACGATTTCGTCGTGGACCTGGAGGAGCATGCGGGAGGCGAGGCCGGCGTCCTTCAGGGCGTCGTCGACCTTGAGCATGGCGATCTTGACGATGTCGGCCGCGGTGCCCTGGATGGGCGCGTTCAGGGCCATCCGCTCGGCGGCCTCACGGCGCTGGCGGTTGTCGCTGTTGAGGTCGGGGAGGTAGCGGCGGCGCCCGAAGAGCGTCGCCGTGTAGCCCGTGGCCCGGGCCTCGTCGACCGCCCTGCGCAGATAGTCCCGTACGCCGCCGAACCGCTCGAAGTACGCGTCCATCAGGGCGCGGGCCTCCGCCGCCTCGATGTTCAGCTGCTGGGACAGGCCGAAGGCCGAGAGCCCGTAGGCCAGGCCGTACGACATGGCCTTGATCTTGCGGCGCATCTCGGCGTCGACCGCGGTCGGCTCGACCGCGAAGACCTGGGAGGCGGCCGTGGTGTGCAGGTCCTCGCCGGAGGTGAACGCCTCGATCAGGCCCTCGTCCTCGGAGAGGTGCGCCATCACACGCAGCTCGATCTGGCTGTAGTCGGCCGTCATCAGCGACTCGAAGCCCTCGCCGACGACGAAGCCGCGGCGGATCGCCCGGCCCTCGTCGGTGCGGACCGGGATGTTCTGGAGGTTCGGGTCGGTCGAGGACAGGCGGCCGGTGGCGGCGACCGTCTGGTTGAAGGTGGTGTGGATGCGGCCGTCCGCTGCGATGGTCTTGATCAGGCCCTCGACGGTCACGCGGAGCTTGGCCTGCTCGCGGTGGCGGAGCATGATCACCGGCAGTTCGTTGTCCGTCTGCGCGGCGAGCCAGGCCAGGGCGTCGGCGTCCGTGGTGTAGCCGGTCTTGGTCCGCTTGGTCTTGGGCAGGGCCAGTTCGCCGAAGAGGACCTCCTGGAGCTGCTTGGGCGAGCCCAGGTTGAACTCGTGCCCGGCCGCCGCGTGGGCCTCCTTGACCGCCTGCTGGACCGCGGCGGCGAACATCTGCTCCATGGCCTCCAGGTGGGGCCGGTCGGCCGCGATGCCGTGCCGCTCCATGCGGGCGAGCAGCGCGGACGTGGGCAGCTCCATGTCGCGCAGCAGGTCGGCGGCGCCGACCTCCTCCAGCCGGCTCTCGAAGGCCTGGCCCAGGTCGAGGACGGCCCGGGCCTGGATCATCAGGGCCTCGGCCTCGGCGCCGTCGTCGGCCCCGAAGGCGAGCTGGCCGTCGGCCGCGGCGGCCGGGGTCAGCTCGCGGTGCAGATACTCCAGGGACAGCGCGTCCAGGTCGAAGGAGCGGCGGCCCGGCTTGACCAGGTAGGCGGCGAGCGCGGTGTCCATGGTGACGCCCCCGACGCTCCAGCCGTGCTCGGCGAAGACGCGCATGGCGCCCTTGGCGTTGTGGAGGATCTTGGGCCGGGCGGCGTCGGCGAGCCAGGCAGCGAAGGCCCGCTCGTCGGCCTCGTCCAGCTGGGAGGGGTCGAACCAGGCGGCGGGTCCGCCGGGGGCGGCGAGGGCGACCTCGGCGACCGAGCCGGTGCCGAGCGCCCAGGTGCCGACCGTGGCGATGCCGAGGGGCTGGGTGCCGTGCTCGGTGAGCCAGGCGGGCAGCTCGCCGGTGGAGAGCACGGTGCCGTCCAGCTCCACGCCTTCGGTGCTGACCGGGGTGGTCTCGGCCTCCTCGGCGCCGGGGTCGACGGCGAAGAGCCGCTCGCGCAGCGAGGGGTTCCTGATCTCCAGGGTGTCCAGGATCATCGCGACGGCCTTGCGGTCGTAGGCCGCGCGCTCCAGTTCGGTGACGCCCTTGGGGAGCTCGACCCGGCGCTCCAGCTCGGTGAGCCGGCGGTTGAGCTTGACGGATTCCAGGTGGTCGCGGAGGTTCTGGCCGGCCTTGCCCTTGACCTCGTCGACGCGCTCGACGAGCTCGGCGAAGGAGCCGAACTGGTTGATCCACTTCGCGGCGGTCTTCTCGCCGACGCCGGGGATGCCGGGGAGGTTGTCGGAGGGGTCACCGCGCAGGGCCGCGAAGTCGGGGTACTGCGCGGGGGTCAACGCGTACTTCTCGAATACCTTCTCCGGGGTGAAGCGGGTCAGCTCGGAGACGCCCTTGGTCGGGTACAGCACCGTGGTGTGCTCGCTGACCAGCTGGAACGAGTCGCGGTCGCCGGTGACGATCAGGACCTCGAAGCCCTCGGCCTCGGCCTGGGTGGCGAGCGTGGCGATGACGTCGTCCGCCTCGAAGCCGTCCACCGCGAAGCGGGAGACGCCCATCGCGTCCAGCAGCTCGCCGATCAGCTCGACCTGGCCCTTGAACTCGTCGGGGGTCTTGGAGCGGTTCGCCTTGTACTCCGTGAACTCCTGGGAGCGCCAGGTCTTGCGGGAGACGTCGAAGGCGACCGCGAAGTGCGTGGGCGCCTCGTCGCGCAGCGTGTTGGCGAGCATCGACGCGAAGCCGTAGATCGCGTTCGTCGGCTGGCCCGTCGCGGTGGTGAAGTTCTCCGCGGGCAGCGCGAAGAACGCGCGGTAGGCCAGCGAGTGCCCGTCCATGAGCATCAGTCGCGGCCGGCTGCCGCCGGAGGTCTGGTCGGTCGTCTTCGATGCTGTCTCTGCCACGCCCCCGATCCTGCCACGCCCCACTGACAGTCGGTCCCGCCCCCGCGGGTGCCGGGCCCGGGCGCATCCCACGGGGGCCCCGCTCACGCACCCCGCCCTCGGAGCCTCCCGGCCCGACCGCGACCGCTGTCACCCTCGCGTGCGAGGATCGGAGACGTACCTCACAGCGCAGTCGAAGGGGAGTGTGCGATGGCGTCGAAGCCGCCCAAGAGCGATCCGGTTCAGGACGCGCCGCAGGTCGCCGGGCCGAAGCGCGCGGCTGCGGGGCTCCCGGCCATCGGGCACACGCTGCGGATCGCCCAGCAGCAGATGGGTGTGAAGCGCACCGCGCTGACGCTGCTGAGCGTGAACCAGAAGGACGGCTTCGACTGCCCCGGCTGTGCCTGGCCCGAGCCGGAGCACCGGCACAAGGCGGAGTTCTGCGAGAACGGCGCGAAGGCCGTGGCCGAGGAGGCCACCCTGCGCCGGGTCACGCCCGAGTTCTTCGCCGCGCACCCGGTCGCCGACCTGGCCGGCCGCAGCGGCTACTGGCTGGGCCAGCAGGGCCGGCTCACCCACCCCATGTACCTGCCCGAGGGCGGCTCGCACTACGAGCCGGTCACCTGGGAGCGCGCCTTCGACATCATCGGTGAGGAGATCGCCGCGCTCGCCTCCCCGGACGAGGCCGTCTTCTACACGTCCGGCCGTACGAGCAACGAGGCCGCGTTCCTATACCAGCTGTTCGCCCGCGAGTTCGGCACGAACAACCTCCCCGACTGCTCGAACATGTGCCACGAGTCGTCCGGCTCGGCCCTGTCGGAGACGATCGGCATCGGCAAGGGCAGTGTCCTGCTGGAGGACCTCTACCAGGCCGACCTGATCATCGTCGCCGGGCAGAACCCGGGGACGAACCACCCGCGCATGCTGTCCGCCCTGGAGAAGGCCAAGGACAACGGCGCGAAGATCATCAGCGTCAACCCGCTGCCCGAGGCGGGCCTGGAGCGCTTCAAGAACCCGCAGACCCCGCAGGGCATGGTCAAGGGCGCCGCGCTCACGGACCTGTTCCTGCAGATCCGCATCGGCGGCGACCAGGCCCTGTTCCGCCTGCTGAACAAGCTGATCCTGGAAACGGACGGCGCGGTCGACGAGGCGTTCGTGCGCGAGCACACGCACGGCTACGAGGAGTTCGCCGAGGCCGCCCGCGCCGCCGACCGCGACGAGACGCTCACGGCGACGGGCCTGACCCCGCAGGACATCGACAAGGCCCTCCGCATGGTCCTGGCCTCGAAACGCACCATCGTGTGTTGGGCGATGGGCCTCACCCAGCACAAGCACTCGGTCCCCACGATCAGGGAAGTCGTCAACTTCCTTTTGCTGCGCGGCAACATCGGCCGGCCGGGTGCGGGTGTGTGCCCCGTGCGCGGGCATTCGAACGTGCAGGGCGACCGCACGATGGGCATCTTCGAGCGGCCCGCCCCGGCGTTCCTGGACGCCCTGGAGAAGGAGTTCGGCTTCGCGCCCCCGCGCGAGCACGGCTATGACGTCGTGCGCGCCATCCGCGCCCTGCGCGACGGCGAGGCGAAGGTCTTCTTCGCCATGGGCGGCAACTTCGTCTCGGCGTCCCCCGACACGGACGTCACCGAGGCGGCCATGCGCCGCGCCCGGCTGACCGTGCACGTGTCGACGAAGCTGAACCGCTCGCACGCGGTCACGGGCGCGCGTGCCCTGATCCTCCCGACGCTGGGGCGTACCGAGCGCGATCTGCAGGGCGGCGGCGAGCAGTTCGTGACCGTCGAGGACTCGATGGGCATGGTGCACGCCTCCCGGGGCCGCCTGGAGCCCGCGAGCCGGCACCTGCTGTCGGAACCGGCCATCGTCAGCCGCCTGGCCCGCCGCGTGCTGGGCGAGAACAGCCGCACGCCGTGGGAGGAGTTCGAGAAGGACTACGCGACGATCCGGGACCGCATCGCGCGCGTCATCCCCGGCTTCGAGGACTTCAACGCGCGCGTGGCCCGCCCTGGCGGCTTCGCCCTCCCCCACGCCCCGCGCGACGAGCGCCGCTTCCCCACGGCCACCGGCAAGGCCAACTTCACGGCCGCGCCCGTGGAGTACCCGCGGCTGCCCGAGGGCCGCCTGCTGCTGCAGACGCTGCGCTCGCACGACCAGTACAACACCACGATCTACGGCCTCGACGACCGCTACCGGGGCATCCGCAACGGCCGCCGGGTGGTCCTGGTCCACCCCGAGGACGCGCGGGCCCTGGAGCTGGCGGACGGCGCGTACGTCGACCTGGTCGGCGAGTGGAAGGACGGCGTGGAGCGCAGGGCCCCCGGCTTCCGGGTCGTGCACTACCCGACGGCCCGGGGCTGTGCCGCCGCGTACTACCCGGAGACCAACGTGCTGGTGCCGCTCGACGCCACCGCGGACACCAGTAACACCCCGGCCAGTAAGTCCGTCGTGGTGCGTCTGGAACAATCGGCGACCGACTGAGCGTTCGCTCAGTGACGCAGACAGCCGAGTGACGAGGACGAACGGAGCCGGGCCCGATGGGTGAGCAGCAGCATGTGAAGTTCCCGCAAGAGGTCATCGACGAGTACGCAGCACTCGGCGTGGACCTCCTGGCCCTGTTCTCCGCGGGCCACCTCGGCAACCGGATGGGCGTCCAGATCTCCGAGGCGTCGGCGGACCGGGTCGTCGGCACGATGCCGGTGGAGGGCAACACCCAGCCCTACGGACTGCTGCACGGCGGGGCCTCCGCGGTGCTGGCCGAGACCCTCGGCTCGATCGGCTCGATGCTGCACGGCGGCAGCTCCAAGATCGCCGTGGGCGTCGACCTGAACTGCACCCACCACCGCGGGGCGCGCTCCGGGCTGGTCACAGGCGTGGCCACGCCCGTGCACCGGGGGCGCTCGACGGCCACGTACGAGATCGTGATCACCGACGAGAACGACAAGCGGGTCTGCACCGCCCGGCTGACCTGCATGCTGCGCGACGTACGGCCGGGCGACGAGGAGCTCATCCGCTCCGCGGGCTGATCCGGTCTGATCCGGACGTAGGGAAAACCCTGGAGGGGCGGGCGCGCTCTTGTCGCGACCGCCCCGCGGGCATTTCACTGGCGCTCCCCCCACAGGAGAAGACCCGTCCCACCGCAGAAGGGTTTCTCTTGACCTCCGTACGCGTCATCGCCGTCACCACGGCGGCCTGCGCCACCGTGCTCGCCACCGCGCTGCCGTCCTCCGCCATCAACTCCTACAACGCCGCCCCCGCCCCCGAACGCACCGAGGTCGGCGCGCTCGTGGCCACCTGGGACGCCGACGGCGACCCCGCGACCCCCGACCGCGTCGACTGGGTCTGCTCCGGCACCATGATCGACGCGGACACCTTCCTGACCGCCGCGCACTGCACCACCGACTGGCCGGACAACGTGCGGTTCTACGTGTCCCTCGACCAGGACGTGCAGGCCGGGCTCGACGCGGCCGCGAAGAAGTACCCCGGCGACCCGGCCGCACAGGCCGCCGCCGTCGCCGTCCCGGGCACGGCCCACTCGCACCCGGACTACCCGGGACCCGCCTCCGACACCCATGACATCTCGGTGGTCCAGCTGTCCGCCGCCCAGATCAAGGCCCGCTGGAGCTTCACCCCGGCGACCCTGCCCACCGCCGATCAGCTCGGCAAGCTCGGTCCGCAGGGCCTGAACGACACCGACTGGCTCGTCGCCGGATACGGCACCCAGGAGGCCGTGAACGGCCCCGGCGGCCAGACCCACCCCGGCGGCGGCGTCCGCATGAAGGCACCCGTCACCTTCGACGCCCTCAACGCCTCCTGGGCCCGGCTCGCGATGACCGCGCCCCAGGGCAACGGCGGCGCCTGCTACGGCGACTCAGGCGGCCCCAACTTCGCGACCATAGGCGGCAAGAGCATCCTCGCCGCCACCACCATCACGGGCGACACACCCTGCTACGCGACCAACGTGACGTACCGCCTGGACACACCCGGCGCCCGCGCCTTCCTCTCACCGTTCGTGAAGCTGCCGTGAGCCAGTGATCCGTGACGGCGTCATCCATGACGCCGTCACCCATACGGCGGTCATCCGTGACGCCGGGGTCCGCACCACCGGCCGCACGGCACGGCCGACGGCCTCGCCGTATCCCGCGACCCGCGGGAGCGGCGGGGCGCCGAACGGGCCAACCCGGTTGCCGTGCAGCAGAGTTGGCGCGCGGCTCCCGCCCGGGGCCGCGGCACGGCACAGGCCCGCACCCCACGCCCGCTCACGTCACCGGCCGCCACCGCCCCCGGCCTCGCCGGCCCCCTCAACTGCCCTGGAAACACGGGCACCTTCCGGTTCACCGCGACCGCTGAAGACCACCGGACCCGCCGCCGCCGGGATCACCGCCCGCACCGGCCGCCACACCCCCGCGGCACCACCCGGAAATCACCGACTCCCATTCCCGGCACTCCCCCGGGGCCGCCGACCGCTCTTTTCTCGGCGTAACGCTCCGTAACGCGCACGCAATACGACGCCACGGATTCATCCCCGGCCGCACCCACGGCCCGGGGCCTTTCTGATCTCTTCCCGGCCGCATGCGGCCCCACTACCGCACGATCTCAGCCATGGCCAACCGGAAGTGCGGGTTCTCAGAATGCGGACCTCGGCGAAAATCCACCAAACCCGTCGAGAGGGCCCGCCGCCGAGACCGGGCATCCACCACGTCATAACAAGAAAGTCACAAGCCAGCCCGCGCCGCTGACCCTGCCCTTACCCCGGGCTTAGAGTCACGGCCAGTCACCGCCTCCATCGGGAGTTCGGTACCAGCGCGGCACTCACCCCCCGACCAGGGCGGGGCCTGCCTGTGAAAGGACTGATTGTGCGACAGCGTTCCATGGTGATTCTTACCTCCGTGCTCACGACCGGAGCTCTGACTCTCACCGCCTGCGGCTCCCGAGACGACAGCGGTGACAAGGGCGGAGACAACGGGAGCGGCACCACGCTGACCATCGGCGTCGACGCCCCCCTCTCCGGTGAGAACTCCACCACCGGCCTCGGCATCCAGTACGGCGCCCAGATCGCCATCGACGACGCCAACAAGAACAACTGGGTCCCGGGCGTGAAGTTCAAGCTCAAGGCCCTGGACGACAAGGCGCAGCCCGCCACCGGCCAGACCAACGCCACCAACATCGTCGGCGACAAGACCGCCGTCGGCGCGGTCGGCCCGCTGAACTCCGGCGTCGCCCAGACGATGCAGCAGGTGTTCGCCTCGGCCAACATGGTCCAGATCTCCCCCGCGAACACGGCCCCCGAGCTGACCCAGGGCAAGAACTGGCAGTCGGACAAGAAGCGCCCGTTCAAGACGTACTTCCGCACCGCCACCACCGACGAACTGCAGGGCAGCTTCGCGGCCGGCTACGCCTACAACGGCCTCAAGAAAAAGAAGGCCTTCGTCGTCGACGACAAGCAGACCTACGGCGCCGGTCTCGCGAAGATCTTCAACGAGCAGTACAAGAAGCTCGGCGGCAAGGTCGTCGGCACCGACCACGTCAACACCGGCGACAAGGACTTCGGATCCCTCGTCACCAAGATCAAGAACTCCGGCGCCGACCTGCTCTACTACGGCGGCCAGTACGACGAGTCCGCGCTGATCACCAAGCAGCTCAAGGACGCCGGCGTCAAGATCCCGCTGTTCGGCGGTGACGGCATGTTCGCCACCACCTACATCGAGGCCGCCGGCAAGTCCTCCGAGGGCGACCTCGCCACCGCCATCGGCGTCCCCGCCGACACCCTGCCCGCCGCCAAGACGTTCATCCAGACGTACAAGGACAAGGGCTACAAGGGTGACTACGGCGCCTACGGTGCCTACGCCTACGACGCCACCACCGCCATCATCAAGGCCGTCAAGGCCGCGGCCGACGCCAACGGCGGCAAGGTGCCCACCGACATCAACGACCTGCGCTCCAAGGTCGTCGACGGTGTCCAGAAGTCCGACTTCGAAGGCCTCACCGGCAAGATCGCCTTCGACGAGTACGGCGACACCACCAACAAGCAGCTGACGGTGTACCAGGTCGAGAAGGGCGCCTGGAAGGCCGTCGAGACCGGCACCGCCGACCTGCAGTAGTACCGGCCCCCCAGCAAGCCTCACCCCGGGCCGCGCGGAAGGAGGACCCCGACCGCGCGGCCCGTTTTCACACCCCCACACGACCACGCACGCATCCAGTGCACACGACCACCAGCGACATGGAGGCCACGCGGTGAACACCCTGCCGCAGCAGCTGGCCAACGGGCTGCTTCTAGGCTCGATGTACGGGCTGATCGCCATCGGCTACACGATGGTGTACGGCATCGTCCAGCTCATCAACTTCGCGCACGGCGAGATCTTCATGACCGGGGCCTTCGGCGCCCTCACGGTCTACTTCTACATCCTCCCCGACGGCACCTCGATGGCCCTCGCGGTACCCCTCATGCTTCTCGGCGGAGCCCTCGTCGCCATCCTCATAGCCGTCGGAGCGGAACGGTTCGCCTACCGACCACTGCGCGGAGCACCACGCCTGGCACCGCTCATCACCGCCATCGGCCTCTCCCTGGCCCTCCAGGAGGTCGTGCGCAACTTCTACCCCGGCGCCGACCGCGCCCGCGCCTTCCCCGGCCTCGACTCCACCCACGACATCGGCTCCGTCACCATCAAGGACGCCGACATCTTCCTCATCCTCGCCGCCGTCCTCTGCATGGCCGCCCTCGCCTTCTTCGTGCGCCGCAGCCGCACCGGCCGCGCCATGCAGGCCACCGCGCAGGACCCCGACACGGCGCAGCTGATGGGCATCGACACCAACCGCATCATCGTCATCGCCTTCGCCATCGGCGGCTTCTTCGCCGCCGTCGCCGCCGTCGCCTACGGACTCAAGTACGGCAACGTCGACTACCGCATGGGCTTCCTGATGGGCCTCAAGGCCTTCACCGCGGCCGTCCTCGGCGGCATCGGCAACATCTACGGCGCCATGCTCGGCGGCGTCGTCCTCGGCGTCGCCGAGACCCTCGCCTCCGCCTACATCGACGAGATCCCGGGCATGCAGCAGCTCGGCGGCCAGAGCTGGGCCAACGTCTGGGCCTTCTGCCTCCTCATCCTCGTGCTCCTCTTCAGGCCACAGGGCCTGCTCGGCGAGCGCGTCGCGGACAGGGCGTGATCACATGACCGAGACGACCAAGACCCCGACGCCGGACGCCGTCCCCACCCCGACGCCCGCACTGCGCGGTCTCATCCCGCTGCCCACCGCGGCCGCCCGCGGCCTGCTGCTCGCCGGCGGCATCGCCACCGCCGCCTCCGCGTTCCTCGCCTGGACCTGGACCGCCGAATTCCCCGGCGACCTCACCTACTACGGCTACCCCGGTGGCCTGCAGTGGCTGACCTTCACCGCCGGCGTCCTCACCGCCCTGTTCGCGCTCGCCTCCTACGGCGTCCGCGGCCTCGGCTGGCTGCTGCCCGCCCGCAACAACGCGCCGCTCGCCCTCACCGCACTCGGCGGCTTCGCCGTCACCTGGTTCACCGTCATCGCCATCAGCACCAAACTCGGCGGCGTCGTCAACCTCGAACCCGGCGGCTGGGTCGCGGCCGTAGCCTCCCTGCTGCCCGTCATCGGCGCCTTCGCCCTCCCCCAGGAGCGCACCACCGCCGACGGCACCAAGGAAGCCGTCAAGGCCTACCTCGCCAAGCCCGAGCGCATCCCCGCCCCCCAGGCCACCGCGCCCTGGATCCAGCGGGCCGTCATCACCGTGGTCACCATCATCGGCCTCGGCGTCTTCACCTACGGCATCGACACCGAGTACGGCGAACTCTTCGTCGGCTACCTCTTCGTCGTCACCTTCGCGGTCTGGGCCCTGCACACCGCGGGCCTCCTCGACCGCTTCTCCGCACTCGTCGCCGGCAACCGCAGCTTCACCCTCGCCATGGGCTTCGCCGCGGCCATCGCCTTCCCCTTCACCCAGACCGACGACCACTACGCCAACATCGGCGTCAACATCCTGATCTTCGGGACCGTCGCCCTCGGCCTCAACATCGTCGTCGGCCTCGCCGGACTCCTCGACCTCGGATACGTCGCCTTCCTCGGCGTCGGCGCCTACACCGCCGCCCTCGTCTCCGGCTCCGAGTTCTCCACCATCTCCGGCGTCCACCTGCCCTTCTGGGCCTCCGCCCTGGCCGGCGCCGCCGCCTCGCTGATCTTCGGCGTCCTCATCGGCGCCCCGACCCTGCGCCTGCGCGGCGACTACCTGGCGATCGTGACGCTGGGCTTCGGTGAGATCTTCCGCATCGCCGTCAACAACATGGACGGCCAGTCCGGACCCGACGTCACCAACGGCCCCAACGGCATCCCCTCCATCCCCGACCTGAAGCTCCTCGGATTCAACTTCGGAGAAGCCCACGACATCGGCGGATTCACCCTGGGCCGCTTCGCCAACTACTACCTCCTGATGGTCCTCATCATGGCCATCGTGGTCCTGGTCTACACGCGTGCGGCGGACTCCCGCATCGGCCGCTCCTGGATCGCCATCCGCGAGGACGAGACCGCCGCCACCGCCATGGGCATCAACGGCTTCCGCGTCAAACTCGTCGCCTTCGCCCTCGGCGCCGCCCTCGCCGGCCTCGCCGGCACCGTCAGCGCCCACGTCACCTACAGCGTCGTCCCCACGCCGTACCAGTTCGCCGGCTCCACCCCGCCCAACTCCGCGTTCCTCCTGGCCGCGGTCGTCCTCGGCGGCATGGGCACGGTCGCAGGACCCCTCCTCGGCGCGGCCCTGCTCTACCTCCTCCCGGAGAAGCTCGTCTTCCTCCAGGAGAAGTCACTCCTCGCCTTCGGCGTCGCGCTCATCCTGCTGATGCGCTTCCGCCCCGAAGGCATCATCGCCAACCGCCGGCGCCAGCTCGAATTCCACGAGACCGGCCAACTCGACGTACCCAAACAGACCACGCTGACCGACGAACCGGCCGTCACCAAGGCGGGGGCGTAACCACGATGACCACTCAGCCCACACCTGTACTCGAAGCACGCGGCGTCACGATGCGCTTCGGCGGCCTCACCGCCGTACGCTCCGTCGACTTCACGGTCAACGCCGGCGAGATCGTCGGACTCATCGGCCCCAACGGCGCCGGAAAGACCACCTTCTTCAACTGCCTGACCGGCCTCTACGTCCCCACCGAGGGCACCGTCTCCTACAAGGGAACCGTGCTCCCGCCCAAGCCCCACCTGGTCACCCAGGCCGGCATCGCCCGCACCTTCCAGAACATCCGCCTGTTCGCCAACATGACGGTCCTGGAAAACGTCCTCGTCGGACGCCACACTCGCACCAAGGAAGGCCTCTGGTCCGCCCTCCTGCGCGGCCCCGGCTTCAAGAAGGCCGAACGCCACAGCGAAGAACGCGCCATGGAACTCCTGGAGTTCATCGGTCTCGCCCACAAGCGCGACCACCTGGCACGGAATCTGCCGTACGGCGAACAGCGCAAGCTGGAGATCGCACGCGCCATGGCCTCCGAGCCCGGCCTGCTCCTCCTCGACGAGCCCACCGCCGGCATGAACCCCCAGGAGACGCGGGCCACCGAAGAACTCGTCTTCGCCATCCGCGACAAGGGCATCGCCGTCCTCCTCATCGAGCACGACATGCGCTTCGTCTTCAACCTCTCCGACCGCGTCGCCGTCCTCGTCCAGGGCGAAAAACTCGTCGAAGGCACCTCCGACATCGTCCAGGCCGACGAACGCGTCATCGCCGCCTACCTCGGCGAACCCTTCGAAGGCGACCCCGGCGAAGCCGAAGCCGCCGAGGTCGAGGCCGCCGAAGCCGCCGCCGACGCGACCAGCACCACCAGCAGCACCAAGGGAGAAGCCAAGTGACCGCACTCCTCGAAGTCGAGGACCTCCGGGTCTCCTACGGCAAGATCGAAGCCGTCAAGGGCATCTCCTTCAGCGTCGACGCCGGGCAGGTCGTCACCCTCATCGGCACCAACGGCGCCGGCAAGACCACCACCCTGCGCACCCTGTCGGGCCTGCTGAAGCCGACGTCCGGGAAGATCCTCTTCGACGGCAAGCCCCTCAGCGGGGTCCCCGCCCACAAGATCGTCGCCCTGGGCCTGGCCCACTCCCCCGAAGGCCGGCACATCTTCCCGCGCCTCACCATCGCGGAGAACCTCCAGCTCGGAGCGTTCCTCCGCAAGGACAAGGAAGGCATCGAAAAGGACATCCAGCGCGCCTACGACCTCTTCCCCATCCTCGGGGAACGCCGCAAGCAGGCGGCGGGCACGTTGTCCGGTGGTGAGCAGCAGATGCTCGCCATGGGCAGGGCCCTCATGTCCCAGCCCAAGCTCCTCATGCTCGACGAGCCCTCCATGGGACTCTCCCCGATCATGATGCAGAAGATCATGGCGACGATCTCGGAGCTGAAGTCCCAGGGCACGACGATCCTGCTCGTCGAGCAGAACGCCCAGGCCGCACTGTCCCTGGCGGACCAGGGCCACGTCATGGAGGTCGGCAACATCGTCCTCTCCGGCACCGGGCAGGACCTGCTCCACGACGAATCGGTACGCAAGGCGTACCTGGGCGAGGACTGACGTCCTACGCCGCCGAACGCCGAGAGGCCCGTGCCCCTTCCTTTTCCGGGAAGGAGCACGGGCCTCTCGCGTAGCGTTCTCAGCCCTTGTTGGCCTTCTTCTCGTCGGCGTCCTGAATGACCGCCTCCGCCACCTGCTGCATCGACATCCGACGATCCATCGACGTCTTCTGGATCCACCGGAAAGCCGCCGGCTCCGACAGTCCGTACTCCGTCTGCAGAATCGACTTCGCCCGGTCCACCAGCTTGCGCGTCTCCAGCCGGAGCGTGAGGTCGGCGACCTCCTTCTCCAGCTCCTTCAGCTCCGTGAACCGCGAGACCGCCATCTCGATCGCGGGCACGACGTCCGTCTTGCTGAACGGCTTCACCAGATACGCCATCGCACCGGCATCCCGGGCCCGCTCGACGAGATCGCGCTGCGAGAACGCGGTCAGCATCAGCACCGGCGCGATGCTCTCCTCCGCGATCTTCTCCGCCGCGGAGATACCGTCCATCTTCGGCATCTTCACGTCCAGAATGACGAGGTCCGGCCGGTGCTCACGGGCCAGCTCCACCGCCTGCTCACCGTCCCCGGCCTCACCGACGACCGTGTACCCCTCCTCCTCCAGCATCTCTTTGAGATCGAGCCGGATCAGCGCCTCGTCCTCGGCGATGACGACCCGCGTCGTCATGGGAGGCACGTGCGACTTGTCCTCTTCAGGCACGTCAACAGGCTGGGGCGACTCGGGGGCACTCACGTGGGCTCCTTGGTAGGGGCAGGCCGGTACTGCTCCCAAGAGCGTACCTAGCGGCAAGGCCCCACAGTGAACCGGTACACTGCTCATCGGTCCCCTGACTTGCCCGGTTGGAGGAACTGGTCAGACTCGCGGCACTCAAAATGCCGTGCCCTTTGGGCATGTGGGTTCGAATCCCACACCGGGCACAAGATCAGAAGCGGAGGATCACGTTCGCGTGGTTCTCCGCTTTTTGCTGCCCATTGTCACCGTCAGTGACCCACAGTGGTCGCATGAACTTCCATGGCACTGACGTGCGACAGAAAGCCATCACTCTTCTGCGCGGGGGCGCGAGGAACGCAGAGGTAGCCCGGAGCCTCAACGTGCCGCTGGGGACGATCGGCTACTGGAAGCACCTGGACCGGGCGAAGCGCGGCGAGTGTCCCGGGCGCCACGATCCGAAATGCCCCCGGTGCGACGGTCGGGATCTGGACGAGCCCGCCTATTCCTATCTGCTGGGTCTGTATCTCGGGGACGGACACATCAGTCACTACTCCGAGCACCGCGTACCCAACCTCATGATCGCCTGCACGGAGTCATGGCCCGGTCTCATGGACGCCTGCGAAGCGGCCATGCGGGCGGTCTTCCCCGCGAACTCGACCTGCCGTGTCCGCAGAACCGGCTGCAGCAACGTGAAGGTTTACTCGAAGCACCTGCACTGCCTGTTCCCCCAGCACGGCCCCGGCAAGAAGCACGAACGCCGGATCGCCCTCGAACCCTGGCAGCAAGCCATCGTCGACGACCACCCCTGGGAATTCATCGGCGGGCTCATCCACTCCGACGGCTGTCGGATTACCAACTGGACGACCCGGATGGTCGCCGGCGAGCGCAAGCGCTATGAGTATCCCCGGTACTTCTTCGCCAACGTCTCCGATGACATCCGGCGGCTCTACACCGACACCTTGGACAAGCTCGGCGTCGAGTGGACGCACTGCACCCGTAACAGCAACCCGTTCAACATCTCCGTCGCCCGCAAAGCCTCCGTCGCTCTCATGGACGCTTACGTCGGCCCCAAGTACTGACGTGGCTACTCCGCGATGTGGTGGACGCGGACCATGTTCGTCGAGCCGGAGACGCCGGGAGGGGAGCCTGCCGTGATGACGACCATGTCGCCCTTCTCACAGCGGCCGGAGCGCAGCAGTAGTTCGTCGACCTGGTCGACCATCGCGTCGGTGGAGTCGACGCAGGGGCCGAGATAGGTCTCCACGCCCCAGGTGAGGGCGAGTTGTGAGCGCGTGGCCTGGTCGGGGGTGAAGGCGAGGAGGGGGATCGGGGAGCGGTAGCGGGAGAGGCGGCGGGCGGTGTCGCCGGACTGGGTGAAGGCGACGAGGAACTTCGCGCCTAGGAAGTCGCCGGTCTCCGCCGCCGCTCGGGCTACCGCGCCGCCCTGGGTGCGGGGCTTGTTGCGTTCGGTCAGGGGCGGGAGGCCCTTCGCCAGGATGTCTTCCTCCGCTGCTTCGACGATGCGGGCCATCGTGCGGACGGTGTCGATCGGGTGTTTGCCGACGCTGGTCTCGCCGGAGAGCATCACGGCGTCGGTGCCGTCGATGACGGCGTTGGCTACGTCGGAGGCTTCGGCGCGGGTGGGGCGGGCATTGTCGATCATCGAGTCGAGCATCTGGGTGGCGACGATGACCGGTTTGGCATTGCGCTTGGCCAGTTTGACGGCGCGCTTCTGGACGATCGGCACCTGTTCCAGGGGCATTTCGACGCCGAGGTCTCCGCGGGCGACCATGATGCCGTCGAAGGCGGCGACGATGTCGTCGATGTTGTCGACGGCTTGGGGTTTTTCGACTTTGGCGATGACGGGGAGGCGGCGGCCTTCTTCGTCCATGATGCGGTGGACGTCCTGGATGTCGCGGCCGCTGCGGACGAAGGAGAGGGCGATGACGTCGAAGCCGGTGCGCAGGGCCCAGCGGAGGTCGTCTTCGTCCTTTTTGGAGAGGGCGGGGACGGAGACGGCGACGCCGGGGAGGTTGAGGCCTTTGTGGTCGGAGATCACGCCGCCTTCGAGGACGGTGGTGTGGACCTTGGGACCGTCTACCGAGGTCACCTTGAGGCAGACCTTGCCGTCGTCGACGAGGATGCGTTCGCCGGTGGTGACGTCGGTGGCGAGGCCGGCGTAGGTGGTGCCGCAGGTCTGGCCGTCGCCTTCGACGCCGTCTTCGACGGTGATGGTGAAGGTGTCGCCGCGTTCGAGGAGTACGGGACCTTCCGTGAAGCGGCCGAGCCTGATTTTCGGGCCTTGAAGGTCGGCGAGGAGGCCGACGCTGCGGCCGGTTTCGTCTGCGGCTTTGCGGACCCGGTGGTAGCGCTCCTCGTGTTCGGCGTGGCTGCCGTGGCTGAGGTTGAAGCGGGCTACGTCCATTCCGGCGTCGACCAGGGCTTTGATCTGGTCGTACGAGTCGGTGGCGGGTCCCAGGGTGCAGACGATTTTGGCTCGGCGCATGGGACGAGCTTATGAGTTACCGACTGGTAGAGAATGGGGCGGGCGTGGCCACCCAACAGACTTTGCGTTAAGCGTTATTGACAAGTGTTGAATTGTGCGGTGGGGCGCTCCGATGAGCAACCGGGAGGAATTCGTTCGGGTTTTCGGATATCCGCCCGGGGCGGCTTACAGCTGCGGCGGCACCATGGTGAAGCGGGCGTTGATCTGGGCGTGGACGCGTTGGCGCTGGGGTTCGAGGTCGAGGGGGGCCGGGGTTTCCTCGGGGGTGCCGGCGTAGGCGGCTGAGCGCATGCGGCCGGGGGCCTGGGGGTAGGCCGGCGGGGTGCTCTCGGCGCCGATGTCGGCGAGTTCGACGAGGGCGGAGAGGGTGGTGCCGAGGGCGTCGGCGTACTCACGGGCGCGTTGGACGGCTTCGTGGACGGCCTTCTTCCTGGCCTCGCGGTGGGCGGGTGAGTCGGGGCGCAGGGCCCACCAGGGGCCGTCCACGCGGGTGAGGTCGAGGTCGGCGAGGCGGGTGGTGAGTTCGCCGAGGGCGGTGAAGTCGGTGAGTTCGGCGGTGACGCGGACGCTGCCGTGGTAGGTGCGGACGCGTTCGCCGCGGCCGTGTTTGGTGAGTTCCGGCGTGATGGAGAAGGCGCCGGTCTCCAGGCGTTCGACGGCGTCGCCGTAGGACTTGACGAGGTCGAGGACGCCGGCGTTGCGGCGGGTGAGGTCGTCGAGGGCGGAGCGCCGGTCGCGGCCGCGGGCGGCGACGGTGATGCCGATGCGGGCGATCTCGGGGTCGACTTCGAGGCGGGCTTCGCCGCGGACGGCGATGCGGGGGGCCTCGGGTGTGCCGTAGGGGACGGCGGGCTGGGAGGCGTCTGGCGTGGCCGCGGTCATACGCCCCACTCTGTCATGTCTGGGCTGGTTGGGGGCCGGGAAGCTCGGGGCCGAGTCATCAGATCGCAACCTGCCGGGTCTGTTGCGGCCGGTCATGGACGGGTCAGAATCTACGCGCGTCATCTACGCGCGTCGTTCACAGATTCCGCAGGGGAGCCAGACATGCCGTTGAACCGCCGGAAGTTCCTGGAGAAGTCCGCCGTGACCGGGGCGGGGGTGGCGCTGGCCGGTGCGGTCTCGGCGCCGGGTGCGCAGGCGGCCGAGGCGAAGCGGGGCGCCAAGCGGTACGCGTTCACCGTGCTGGGGACGACGGACCTGCACGGCAACGTCTTCAACTGGGACTACTTCACGGACAAGGAGTTCGACGACAAGGACCACAACGACGTCGGCCTCGCGAAGGTCTCGACGCTCGTGAACCGGGTCCGTGCGGAGAAGGGCCGCCGCAACACGCTGCTGATCGACGCGGGCGACACCATCCAGGGCACGCAGCTGTCGTACTACTACGCCAAGGTCGACCCGATCACGGCCGTGGGCGGCCCGGTGCACCCGATGGCGCAGGCGATGAACGCCATGGAGTACGACGCGGCGGCGCTCGGCAACCACGAGTTCAACTACGGCATTCCGGTGCTGCGGAAGTTCGAGCAGCAGTGCCGTTTCCCGCTGCTGGGGGCGAACGCGCTGGACGCGAAGACGCTGCGGCCGGCGTTCGCGCCGTACAGCATGCACCGGCTGCGCACGCCGCACGGGCGGGACGTGAAGGTGGCGGTGCTGGGGCTGACCAACCCGGGCATCGCCATCTGGGACAAGGCGAACGTGCAGGGGAAGATGACGTTCCCGGGTCTGGAGGAGCAGGCGGCGAAGTGGGTGCCGAAGCTGCGGTCGCTGGGTGCGGACGTGGTCATCGTGTCGGCGCACAGCGGTTCGTCGGGGACGTCGTCCTACGGTGACCAGCTGCCGTACATCGAGAACGCGGCGGGCCTGGTGGCGGAGCAGGTGCCGGGGATCGACGCGATCCTGGTCGGGCACGCGCACACGGAGATCCCGGAGTACTTCGTCACGAACAAGAAGACCGGCAAGAAGGTCGTGCTGTCGGAGCCGCTGAAGTGGGGTCAGCGGCTGACGCTGTTCGACTTCGAGCTGGTCTGGGAGAAGGGCTGCTGGAAGGTCGAGAAGGTGGGCGCGAAGGTCCTGAACTCCAACACCGTGGAGGAGGACCCGAAGATCACGAAGCTGCTCTCCGACGAGCACGAGAAGGTCGTGGCGTACGTCAACCAGGTCATCGGCACGAACGCGGCGGAGATGACGTCGGCCGAGGCGCCGTACAAGGACGTGCCGATCATCGATCTGATCAACCACATCCAGGCCGACACGGTGAAGCAGGCGCTGGCGGGCACGGAGCACGCCGCGTTGCCTGTGCTGTCGCAGGCGGCGTGCTTCTCGCGCAGTGCGCGGATCCCGGCGGGCCAGGTGACGATCCGGGACGTGGCGGGTCTGTACGTCTTCGAGAACACGCTGGAGGCGCGTCTGATGACGGGCGCGCAGATGAAGGCGTATCTGGAGTACTCGGCGAACTACTTCGCGCAGACCGCGCCGGGCGCCGCGGTGGATCCGGCGAAGCTGACGAACGCGAACGGCACGCCGGACTACAACTACGACGTGGTGAGCGGACTGTCGTACGAGATCGACATCGCGAAGCCGGCCGGTTCGCGGGTGACGAATGTGCGGTTCGAGGGGCAGCCGCTCGCGGACGACGCGCAGTTCGTGTTCGCGGTGAACAACTACCGGGCCAACGGCGGCGGGAACTTCCCGCATGTCGCCGCGGCCCGGTTGCTGTGGTCGAACTCGGACGAGATCCGCAACACCATGATCGCCTGGGTGAAGGCGAAGGGGTCGATCGACCCGGCGGCGTTCGCGGCGGTGGACTGGAAGCTCACGCGGGAGGGCACGCCCGTCTTCTGAGGCGGGTGCCTCTGAGGCGGGTGCCTCTGAGGCGGGTGCTTCGTCACCTTCGGTCGTCGACGAGCGGGGTCAGTGCGGGTGCCTCGCGGGGCGGCGGGACGTGGGCCCGCTGGGTGAGGCCGAAGGTGGTGAAGGCGGTGCGGGCGGGGAGTGCGTAAGCTTCCCCGCCCGTCAGTGCGTTGAGGATGATCGCGCTGCGCCAGGCGGCGAGTCCGAGGTCGGGGGCGCCGACGCCGTGGGTGTGGGTTTCGGCGTTCTGGACGTACACCGTGCCGGTGACGGACGGGTCGAGGACGAGCCGGTGGTCCTCGTCGATGCGGGGGCGTTCCTGGTTGTCGCGGCGCATGTAGGGGTCGAGGCCGGCGAGGATCCGGTCGAGGGGGCGTTCGCGGTAGCCGGTGGCGAGGACGACGGCGTCGGTGGTGCAGCGGGAGCGGCTGTTCTGCAGGTCGTGCTCCAGGTGCAGTTCCACTTTGGTCGTGGCGATCCGGCCTGCGGTGCGGACGCGGACGCCGGGGGTGAGGACGGCGTCGGGCCAGCCGCCGTGCAGGGTGCGACGGTAGAGCTCGTCGTGGACGGCTGCGATGGTGGCGGCGTCGATGCCCTTGTGCAGCTGCCACTGGCCGTCGACGAGCCGGTCGCGGGTGGATTCGGGCAGGGCGTGGAAGTAGCGGGTGTGGTCGGGCGTGAAGTGCTCCAGGCCGAGCTTGGAGTACTCCATGGGGGCGAAGGCCTCGGTGCGGCCCAGCCAGTGCAGTTTCTCGCGTCCGGCGGGCCTGTTGCGGAGCAGGTCGAGGAAGATCTCGGCGCCGGACTGTCCGATGCCGACGACGGTGACGTGCTCGGCGGCGAGCAGGGTGGCGCGGTGGTCGAGGTAGTCGGCGGCGTGCAGGACGGGTACGCCGGGGGCCTCGACGAGGGGTTTGAGGGGGTCGGGGACGTGGGGCTCGGTACCGATGCCGAGGACGACGTTGCGGGTGTAGGTGCGGCCGAGGGCCTCGGCTTCTCCGTCGGTGTCGAGCTGGGTGTAGTCGACTTCGAAGACGTCGCGTTCGGGGTTCCAGCGGACGGCGTCGACCTGGTGGCCGAAGTGCAGGCCGGGGAGGCTCTCGCTGACCCAGCGGCAGTAGGCGTCGTATTCGGCGCGCTGGATGTGGAAGCGCTCGGCGAAGTAGAAGGGGAAGAGCCGTTCGCGGGACCTGAGGTAGTTGAGGAAGGTCCAGGGGCTGGTGGGGTCGGTGAGGGACACCAGGTCGGCGAGGAACGGGACCTGGATGGTGGCGCCTTCGATGAGCAGGCCGGGGTGCCAGCCGAAGGCGGGGCGCTGGTCGTAGAAGACGGTGTCGAGGCCGCCGAGAGGGTGGGCGAGGGCGGCGAGGGAGAGGTTGGCGGGGCCGATGCCGATGCCGACGAGGTCGCGGGGGGCGTCGGGTTCGGGGGCCGGAGCGGGGTTCATCGGGGCGTGTGTCCTTCCACGAGGGTGGCTCGGCTCGCTGCCGCGAGGTGCAGCAGGGCGGCCAGGTCGTCGGGCCCGGTTGCGGGGTTGAGGAGGGTGGCCTTGAGCCAGAGCCGGCCGTCGAGGCGGGCCCGGCCGAGGACGGCGGAGCCGTCGGTGAGCAGCGCGCGGCGTACGGCGGCGACGGTGGTGTCGGTGGCGCCGGTGGGCCGGAACAGCACGGTGCTGATGACGGGCGGGGCGTGCAGGTCGAAGCCGGGGTGTGCGTCGACGAGGGCGGCGAACTCGCGGGCGTGGGCGCAGACCTGGTCGACGAGCGCGCCGAGGCCGCTGCGTCCGAGGGTTTTGAGGGTGACGGCGAGTTTGAGGACGTCGGGGCGGCGGGTGGTCCTGAGGGACCGGCCGAGCAGGTCGGGCAGGCCGGCCTCGGTGTCGTCGTCGGCGTTCAGGTAGTCGGCGCGTTGCCGCAGGGCGGTGAGGTCGCGGGCGTCGCGGACGGCGAGGAGGCCGGCGGCGACGGGCTGCCAGCCGAGTTTGTGCAGGTCGAGGGTGACGGTGTCGGCGGTGTCGAGGCCGGTGAGCCGGGTGCGGTGCCGGTCGCTGAAGAGGAGGCCTCCGCCGTAGGCGGCGTCCACGTGCAGCCGGGCGTTGTGGGCCCCGCAGTGGGCGGCGATCTCGGGCAGCGGGTCGATGAGGCCGGCGTCGGTGGTGCCGGCGGTGGCGGCGACGAGCAGGGGCCCGTTCAGGCCGGTGAGGGCCCGGTCGAGCGCGTCGGGGTCGAGGGTGCCGTGCGGGGTGGGTACGACGACGGGCTGGGGCAGGCCGAGCAGCCAGGCGGCGCGGGGCAGGGAGTGGTGGGCGTTGGCCCCGTAGACGAGCCGGACGGTTGCCCCCTGGGATTCTCGGGCGAGGAGCAGGGCGAGCTGGTTGGCTTCGGTGCCGCCGGTGGTGATGAGGGAGTCGGGGGTTGCCGGTGTGCCGGTTCCGTGGATCTCGCGGGCCAGTGCCGCCGTGATCAGCCTCTCCAGTTCCGACGCTCCCGGGGCCTGGTCCCAGGAGTCCAGGGAGGGGTTGAGGGCGGAGGCCGCGAGGTCGGCTGCGGTGGCCGCGGCGAGCGGGGGGCAGTGGAGGTGGGCGGCGCACAGGGGGTGGGCGGGGTCGGCGGCGGTCCGGGCGAAGGCGTGGACCAGGGTGCGGAGGGCGTGCGGGTCGCCCCGGTCGGGGAGGACGTCTCCCACGGCGTCCCGCAGCCGCGCCGCGACCTGCTCCGGGCCGCCCGCGGGCAGCGGCCCGCCGCGGGCCCGGGCGCCGGTGTCCAGCGCGTCGAGCACGGTGTGAAGCAAGGGCCGCAGGGCGTGCGGGCCGTCGGGGCCCGATGCGAGGGGCGGCGTGCTCATGGACTGACCTCCGGGGCGCGGGTGGCGGCACGCCCGGAGAGCCCAACGATCCAACCCGGGTGGAGGTACTTCTGCGCACGGGTGCCAGTTCTCGAAACCGGCCGCGGGGGCCTCGGGGCCGGGACGGCTTCTGGGCTTGGGCCCTCGGAGCCGGGACGGCTTCTGGGCACGGAGTTGGTTCTTGAACCCGGCCATATGGGTTCGGGCACTGGGCGACTTCTGTCCGCGGGTGTCGGTCCTGGAATCCGGCCGCATGGTCCTCGGGGCGCGGTCGATCTCTGTCGACGGGTGTCGGTTTGTCGATAACGACTGTGGAGGCCTCGGGCCCGGGCCGATCGCAGCCCCATGGCCCGGGGCGGGAGGGGGCGGCCGGGCCGCCGTGACAGCGGAAGGACGGCCGCACCGAGCGGGGCCGGGCCGACTACCGGGCGCTGGCGGCGGCTCTCGAACCCGGCCGATGGGCCCCCGAGCCCCAGCCAGTCGCGGCCCCCACCGCCCGGGCAGGAAGGACGGCCGGAGACGCCGCGACGGCGGAATGCGACCACACCCAGCGGAGCCGGGCCGACTACCGGGCGCTGGCGGCGGGTCTCGAACCCGGCCGTATGGCCGGGCCCGGGCCCGGGCGCAGCCCCGGGACGGGAAGGACGACCGGAACACTGCGACAGCGGAAGGGCGTCCGCCCGCAGTCCGGCGAAGGCCACTCCCCGCGCCGAGCGCGCCGTCAGGCCGCCCGGGCTCCCGGGACCCGCAACGCCCCCCTTCAGTCGTCCCGTTGGTCGACGAGTTGCGGCGCAGCGCGAGGATCAGTACTCGAAGCCGGCGATGTGTCCCCCGGACCCGGGCCGGTCGCGGCCCCATGGCCCGGGGCGGGAAGGACGGCTGGGACGCCTCGACGGCGGAAGGGCGGCCGGCCGAGCGGGGGCGGGGCGCTGCCCGTCCCGTGCACGTCGTCGGGCATCCCGGGCCCCTTGGACCCGGAGCACCCCCCTCAAGTCGCCCAGGTGCGCGGCGCGAGGGTCGGTTCTCGAACCGGCAGCCGTATGGGCTCCCGAGCCAGGGTCGGTCGCGGTCCCTGGCCCGGGGCGGGAACGGTGGCCGCCCCCGTGCCCGTCGTCAGGCCTGCCGGGCTCCCTGGACGCGGAGCGCCCGCTTCAAGTCGTCCAGCTGGTCGACGAGTTTGCGGCGCAGTGCGGGGGTCGGGGTGCCGTCGTGCAGGCAGGTCTCGCCGAGGTGGAGGTTGTCCGTGTCGACGGCGTGTGCGGGGAAGGCCCAGCGGCCCGCCGCCTCCGCCATGGCGGGGCCACGGCGGTCGGCGACGGCGACCGCGTCCGGGTAGTAGCGCGCGACGTACTCGCGTACCAGGTCGGCCTGTTCGGGCTGCCAGAAGCCGCGGGCGGTGGCGGTGAAGAGGTAGTTGGACAGGTCGTCGGAGCCGAACATGGCCTCCCAGGCGCGAGCCTTGGCCTCCGGGTCGGGCAGGGCGGCGCGGCAGCGGGCGGCGCCCTCCTGGCCGGTTGCGCTGGGGTCGCGTTCCAGTTCGGCGGCGATGGCGGCCTCGTCGGTCGCGCCGAGGACGGCGAGCCGGGCGAGTACGCGCCAGCGCAGCTCGGGGTCGAGTTCCGGGCCGCCGGGGACGGTGCCGTCGGCGAGCCAGGCGGCGATGGTGTCGGGGTGGGCGGCCACGTCGATGCGGTGGCGTACGGCGATCAGGCGCAGGCCGGGGTTGTCGCCGTCCTCGGTGCGGCGGATGAGGTCGCGGCACAGTTCGGAGAGGGTGGCGAGGGCGGCGGGCCGCTCGTCGGGGGCGAGGTAGCGGTCGGCGATGTAGGTGGAGGCGAAGGCGAGGACGCCTTGGACGATGGCGAGGTCCGTCTCCAGCGGGAGGTGGGCGCGGGCGGTCTCCAGGTAGGCGCCGGGGGCGAGTTCGCCGTCGCGGACGGCGTCCCGCAGGGCGTTCCAGACGACCGCGCGGGTGAGCGGGCGGGGCAGGCCGGACAGGTCCTTGCGGACGGTCTCGAAGGATTCGGGGTCGAAGCGGACCTTGGCGTAGGTGAGGTCGCCGTCGTTGAGGAGGAGCAGGGCGGGGCGCTTCCCGATGGGGTGGGCGTCGGTCTGCGGGAGGTCCAGGTGGAGGCTTTCGCGCAGGACGAGCTGCCCGCCGTCGTCGCCGAGGTCCCGGTCGTAGAGGCCGGCGGCGATGCGGTGCGGGCGGCTGCCGGCCCGGTCGACGGTGAGGGCGCAGGTGCCGTGCTCGCCGGGGGTGATCCGCGGGGTGAGGGTGTCGACGCCGGTGGTGCGCAGCCAGGCGTCGGCCCAGGCGTGGACGTCGCGGTCGGTGGCGCTCGCGAGGTTGTCGATGAAGTCGGCGAGGGTGGCGTTGGCGAACTTGTGCCGGGCGAAGTGGGTGTTGATGCCGGCGAGGAAGTCCTTCTCGCCGAGCCAGGTGACCAGTTGCCGCAGTGCGCTGGCGCCCTTGGCGTAGGAGATGCCGTCGAAGTTGAGCAGGGCGGAGGCGGTGTCGTCGACGGCCTCGGGGGCGACGGGGTGGGTGGAGGGGCGCTGGTCGGCGTCGTAGCCCCAGGACTTGCGGGTGACGCCGAAGTCGGTCCAGGTGTCGGTGAAGCGGGTGGCTTCGGTGAGGGTCTGGTAGCCCATGTACTCGGCGAAGGACTCGTTCAGCCAGATGTCGTCCCACCACTTGAGGGTGACGAGGTCGCCGAACCACATGTGGGCCATCTCGTGGGCGATGACCATGGCGCGGGTCTGGCGTTCGGTGTCGGTGACGGCGGAGCGGTAGACGAACTCGTCGCGGAAGGTGACGAGGCCGGGGTTCTCCATGGCGCCGGCGTTGAACTCGGGGACGAATGCCTGGTCGTAGGAGTCGAACGGGTAGGGCTCGTCGAACTTCTCGTGGTAGCGGTCGTAGCACGCGCGGGTGACGTCGAGGAGTTCGTCGGCGTCGGCGTCCAGGTAGGGGGCGAGGGAGCGGCGGCAGTGCAGGCCGAAGGGCAGGCCGCGGTGTTCGGTACGCACGGAGTGCCAGGGGCCGGCGGCGACGGCGACGAGGTAGGTGGAGATGAGCGGTGTGGGGGCCGCTTTCCATACGCCGTCGGCCTGTTCGGTGATGCCGTTGGCGAGGACGGTCCAGTCCTGCGGGGCTTTCACCGACAGTTCGAAGACGGCTTTCAGGTCGGGCTGGTCGAAGGCGGCGAAGACCCGCTGGACGTCGTCCATGAACAGCTGGGTGTAGACGTAGGTCTCGCCGTCGGTGGGGTCGGTGAAGCGGTGCATGCCCTCGCCGGTACGGGAGTAGCGCATCCGGGCGTCCACGCGCAGTTCGTGCTCGCCTGCGGTGAGGCGGGGCAGGGCGAGCCGGTTGCCGTCCAGGGTTTCCGGGTCCAGGGGGTGTCCGTCGAGGGTGACGGAGCGCAGCTCGGCGGGCTTGAGCTCGACGAAGGTGGTGCCGTCCGCACGGGCAGCGAACCTGATCAGGGTGCGGGAGTCGAAGGTCTCGTCTCCGCCGGTCAGGTCGAGTTCGATGGTGTAGCGGTGGACGTCGAGGAGCTCTGCTCGGGTCTGCGCTTCGTCGCGCGTCAGTACGGACATGCGAGACATGCTGCCTGATGGCGTCGGCGACGCACAGAGGCGGATCGGTACGTGCCCAATGTCCGGTCTACGTGCGGTCCTTTTCGAGTTCCCCGGCGTGCGCCCCCATGGGTCGCTGTGTCGGTACGCGCGCGTCGGGGTGCGGCAGGCCGGGGCGGGGGTGTGCGGCGGTCTCGGTGTGCTCCCCGGTGAGGGCGCGCAGGCGGCGCACTTCCCGTTCGAGGGCGAGGTGGCGCCGGTGGGCGTCGTAGAGGTAGCGGACCTTGGTGCGCAGGGCCCAGGGGTCGACGGGTTTCAGGACGAGGTCGGCGACGCCGAGGCCGAAGGCGGTGGTGGTCAGTTCGTGGTCGGCGCCGAAGCCGGTGAGCAGGATGACGGGGATGTGCTGGGTCTGTTCCACGCGCCGCATGTAGCGCACGACCTCCAGTCCGCTGACGCCGGGCATGCGGACGTCGAGCAGGAGCAGGCCGACCTGGCCGCGCAGCACCTGTTTGAGTGCCTCGTCGCCGCTGGTGGCCCGGCCGAGCTGATAGCCCAGCGGGGCCAGGGCGCTCTCCAGCGCGTACAGCGTGTCCTCGTGGTCGTCGACGATGAGGATCCTGGTATCCGACGGCATGGCCCGACGCCCCTCCCTCGTGGAGGACCAGAGTAAGTCCGGGACGCTGACGGGGTGTGCTCGTCAGCTGACATGCTGTGCACAGCGCAGCATGCCGCGTGCGGGCCGCCGTGTCACTCCCCCCGGGGCGTGCGTGAGGTCAGTTGGCGCCGGTGGCGGAGCCGTTGAGCGTCTCGTCCGCGATGCGCTCGTGGTGGCGGATGACCTCGGCGACGATGAAGTTGAGGAACTTCTCGGCGAAGGCCGGGTCGAGCTTGGCGTTTTCGGCCAGGGAGCGCAGCCGGGCGATCTGGCGGGCCTCGCGGGCCGGGTCGGCGGGCGGCAGCTGGTGCCGGGCCTTGAGGTGGCCGACCTGCTGGGTGGCCTTGAAGCGCTCGGCGAGCATGTGGACGACGGCCGCGTCGATGTTGTCGATGCTGTCGCGCAGCCGGGCGAGCTCTTCGCGGACGGCGGGGTCGGCGTCGGGGGAACCGGTGTTGCTGGTGGTCATGGGGCGTCAGCCTACGGGGATCACGCGGGGTGGCCGCCGGCCGTCTCATCCTTCGGCGGTGAGAGTCGTTTGTGGAAGTAGATGTCCTCGTGGCCGCCGGGGACGCCCCGGATGCGGGCCCGTTCCTTGAAGCCGAGCGTCGGGTAGAAGGCGGGTGCCTGGAAGCTGTACGTGGAGACGATCATGTCGGTGCAGCCGCGCCGGGCCGCCTCGGCCTCCGCCGCGCGCATCAGCCGGCTTCCCCAGCCGGAGTGGCGCCGGCCCTCCCGGATCCAGAGCATGTCCACGGAGCACAGGGTGCCCCAGGTCCAGGCGGTGAGCCCGCCGACGAGGTCGCCGGTGTCGTCGGTGACGCGGACGGAGAGGGGTTCGGTGACGGCGCCGCCGGCTGCGGCGGTGTTGAGGGCGGTCAGCTCCTCGTCGAGCCGTTTTTCGAGGTCGTCGTCCTGGCCGCCCACCCGGAGCGAGGCGGCGACGGTGTGCTGTTCGCTGGTCACGGCGCGGATTCTGCCGGAGGTGCCGGGGGGTGACGACTGGTTTTCGCCGTCCGTGCGCCCGTCCGCCGCGAGGGGGCGGCGACCGGCTTTCGCCGTCTGCGCGCCGGTCCGCGAGGGGGCTCGTCCTCGTACAGTGGAACCGGGTTCCGGGGCGTCCTTGGGGGTGAGGCGTGGCGAGCGACGGGCCGGTCGAGCACGGTTACCCGCATCTGGAGACGGTGCGGGCCGCCATCACGGCGCTGTACAAGCGGCTGTCGTACGACACCGTCCGGACGTTCGAGACCAGCGTGCTCCCCGTCGACGTGGCGTTCTGCGACACCGACGACCTGTATCTGGGGGCGCAGCGGGTGGCGCACGAGCTGGTGCGGCACTACCGGCTGCCGGATGCCCGGCTGATCGTGAGTTTCCGGGAGATGCGGCACGCGGCGAACGTGGAGCTGGCGGCGGGGCCGGAGTACTTCGTGGAGCTGAACGACCGGTTCCGTACGCATCGGCGGGACATCGGGGCGGCCCTCGCGCACGAGGTGATGCACGTGTACCTGCATCGTCTGGACCTGTCCTTCCCGGGCGTCCGGGACAACGAGATCCTCACGGACACGGCGACGACGTATCTGGGCGCGGGGTGGCTGCTGCTGGACGCGTACCGGGAGGACGGGGCGTCGTCGCAGAAGCTGGGGTATCTCACGCCGGAGGAGTTCGGGTACGTGCTGGCCAAGCGGGCGCTGGCCTTCGGTGAGGACCCGTCGGTGTGGTTCACCAGTGCGCAGGCGTACACGGCGTACGTGAAGGGGATGGAGCTGGCCCGCCTCGACGAGCGGCAGCCGCCGCTGACGGCGGCGGGTTGGGCGGGGCGCCGGCGGTACGCCCGGGACCGGCGGCACGGGTCGTCGGGTCCGCCGCAGCCGGGCGTGCGGTACGCGTTCTCCCCTGACGGGGGCGGGCGGTTGCGGGTGTCGTTCCCCTGCCCCACGTGCCACCAGCGGATCAGGGTGCCGGTACGGGGCCGGGTCCGGGCCCGGTGCGCGCTGTGCCGCAGCGTGCTGGAGTGCGACACGTAGGGCGGGCCGGGTGGGAGTTCACGCGCCCGGTCCCGGTCGTCAGTGCCGGTGATCGCCGCTGGTGATCTGCCGGTACTCCTCCACCGTCGGCTTCTCGATCCGCGCGTCGGGCCCGAACATGGCCTTGGCGAGGCGGGCTCGCAGTCGCTCGGAGCGCTTGACCTTGCGGCGGACGCCTCCCGCGTCGACCTCGCGCCCGACCTCGTACGGCGGGTTCTGCTCGTGCTGGGTGAGCGTGTGCAGCTCGGCCTGCGCGAGGGGCTCGTGGACCTCGATGTACTCGCCGGTCGGCAGCCGTTTGATGGTGCCGGTCTCCCGGCCGTGCAGGACTTTGGCGCGGTCGCGGCGCTGCAGGCCCATACAGATCTTCTTCGTGACGATGAACGCGGCGACCGGCAGCACGAACACGCCGATCCGCACGAACCAGGTGATCACGTTGATGGACAGATGCAGATGGGTGGCGACGATGTCGTTGCCGCCGCCGATCAGCAGCACCCCGTACAGGGTCAGCCAGGCCACGCCGAGGCCGGTGCGCACGGGTGCGTTGCGCGGCCGGTCGAGGATGTGGTGCTCGCGTTTGTCGCCGGTGATCCAAGCCTCGATGAAGGGGTAGAGGCCGAGCGCGAGCAGGATCAGGGGGAAGAGGGAGAAGGGAATGAACACGCCGAGGGCGAGGGTGTGGCCCCAGAGGTTGATCTCCCATCCCGGCATCACCCGGATCAGGCCTTCGGAGAAGCCGAGGTACCAGTCGGGCTGGGCGCCGGTGGTGACCAGGTCGGGGCGGTAGGGGCCGAAGGCCCACACGGGGTTGATCTGGGCGATCGCGCCCATCACCGTCAGGACGCCGAAGACGAGGAAGAAGAAGCCGCCGGCCTTGGCCATGTAGACCGGCAGGAAGGGCATCCCCACGACCGACCGCTCCTTGCGTCCGGGGCCCGGGAACTGGGTGTGCTTGTGGTAGAAGACCAGGATCAGGTGGGCGGTGACCAGGCCCAGCATGATCCCCGGCAGCAGCAGGATGTGGACGGGGTACAGCCGCGAGATGATGTCCTCGCCCGGGAACTCCCCGCCGAACAGGAAGAACGACAGGTACGTCCCGACGATCGGGATCGACAGGATGGCGCCCTGCGCGAAGCGGATGCCGGTGCCGGACAGCAGGTCGTCGGGGAGGGAGTAGCCGGTCAGGCCGGTGATGATGCCGAGCATCAGCAGGGTCCAGCCGAAGAGCCAGTTCAGCTCGCGCGGCTTGCGGAAGGCGCCCGTGAAGAACACCCGCATCATGTGCACCAGCATGCCGGTGATGAAGACCAGCGCCGCCCAGTGGTGGATCTGCCGGATGAGCAGCCCGCCGCGCACGTCGAAGCTGATGTCCAGCGTGGACTCGAACGCCCTGCTCATCAGGACGCCGTTGAGTTCCGTGTAGGAGCCGTTGTAGACGACCTCCTGCATGCTGGGCTCGAAGAACAGGGTGAGGTAGACGCCGGTGAGGATCAGCACGACGAAGCTGTAGAGGGTGACCTCGCCCAGCATGAAGGACCAGTGGTCCGGGAAGACCTTGCGCATGTTGGCCTTGGCCAGGGCGTAGAGCCCGAGCCGCCCGTCCGCCCAGTCGGCGAGCTGCTCGCCCTTGCCCGCGGGCGGCCTCCGGTGGGCGGAGTCCGTCCCGTACACCCGTCGTGCGCCGTCGTCGCCCATGCGTCGTCGCCTCCCCGTCGGATCCTTCCCAGCGTGGCACGGCGTCGTGGTCGTGCAAACGGGGCGAGGGGAGGGTTCGGCCAAGGGGACCAGCGGCCGGCTCAGCGAGCGGTGGGCTCCCGCACGATCCCCTGTGCCCGTGCGGCCACGAGCCACTTCGGGAACTCGCCGACCAGCCGGTCGTACAGCTCGGCGTCCGACACCTTCCGCGGGTCCTCCCCCGCGTGGAAGAACCCGGCGTTGTCGACGGTCCGCTTGCCCGGTACGGCCAGCTCGTCGAGCTTGCGCAGGAAGTCGAACTGCTTGCTGCCCGGGTCGCCGAACCCGATGAACTGCCAGAACAGCGGCAGTCTCGCGGCCTTGCACAGGTACCGCTCCGCGGCGAGCTTGTTGATCGGCCCGCCGTCGGTCTGGAACACGACCAGGGCGGGCTCGGCCGTCCCGCTGTCGAGGTAGTGGTCGATCACGGCGTCCATGGCCAGGTGGTAGGCGGTCTTGCCCATGTGGCCGAGCCCGGACACGATCCGCTCGATCCTGCCCTGGTGGCCGGCGAGCGCGATGTCGGTGACGGCGTCGACGTCCGTGGAGAAGAACACCACGGGCACGGTGCCGTCGTCGTCCAGGTGCGCGGACAGGCCGAGCACCCGGTCGGCCAGCGCCTGGACGCTGCCGTCCTTGTAGTAGGGCTTCATGGAGCCGGAGTAGTCGACGACGAGGTAGACCGCGGCCCGCAGTCCGTCGAGGCCGTGCTGGGTGAGGGACACCCCGGCGCTCTTGTAGAGGTTCACCAGCGCGGGAGCGGTCTCCTGGACCTTGCTCAGACTGATCGCGACCA
Source organism: Streptomyces collinus (assembly GCF_031348265.1). Taxonomy (NCBI): domain Bacteria; kingdom Bacillati; phylum Actinomycetota; class Actinomycetes; order Kitasatosporales; family Streptomycetaceae; genus Streptomyces; species Streptomyces collinus. The sequence goes on from NZ_CP133771.1 coordinate 2,239,176, forward strand.
TGGCCCGCATCCTCTCACTCTTCGACGACCACCCCGTCGCTCAGCTCCAGCACCCGGTCGGCCAGGCCGAGGAGTTGGGGGTCGTGGGTGGCGACGAGGGCCGTGACGCGCTCGCTGCGGACCACGGCCCGCAGCAGCTCCATCACCGCCAGGCCGGTGGCGGCGTCGAGCTGGCCGGTCGGCTCGTCGGCGAGCAGCAGGGCCGGCCGGTTGGCGAGGGCCCGGGCGATGGCGACCCGCTGCTGCTGTCCGCCGGACAGCTCGGCGGGCCGCTGCGTCTCATGGCCGGCCAGTCCCACCAGGGCCAGCAGCAGCGCCACCCGTTCCTCGCGTTCGCGCGGCTCGGCCCGGCGCAGCCGCAGCGGCACGCCCACGTTCTCGGCGGCGGTGAGGATGGGGATGAGCCCGAAGGACTGGAAGACGAAACCGATCCGGTCGCGGCGCAGTGCCAGCAGCTCGCTCTCGCCGAGCGCCGACAGGTCGGTGCCGCCCACGACGACCCGGCCGCTCTGCGGGGTGTCGAGGCCGCCGATCAGATGGAGCAGCGTCGACTTGCCGGAGCCCGAACGGCCCTTGAGCGCGACCAGTTCCCCGCTGCGGACGGTGAAGGAGGCGCCGCGCAGCGCGTGTACGGCGGCGGCCCCCGTGCCGTAGGAGTGGTGCAGGTCCTCCACCCGCAGCATCGGCCCACCGGACGCGTCGTCGGCGAGGGCGGCGCCGGTTCCCGGACTGGTGTTCTCGGTCATCACCGCATCCCATACGGAAGCGGTCCGCATGGTCAAGAGCCGGACGACCCGCGTTCGAACTCATGTGCCGTGCAGCGAACTCCGTGATATGCATGCCGGGTTGGGGGATCTGAGGCTCGCGCATCGGGTGGGGGAAGAGTGACGGGCTTACTGCTGCTGCGCCTGCGCGCGCACCGGCTGCTGCTCACGGCCGCCCTGCTCGCCGTCCTGCTGACCACCTCGGTGCTCGCCGCCCTGACGGCCTACTCCGGCTCCGTGGGGAATGCGGCGCTGCGCGGCGCCCTGGGCGGCCGGGCCGCGGCCTCCGCCTCCCTCGTCGTCGAGGCGGACGTGCCCCGGGAGCGGCGGGACGCGGCGCAGCGGGCGGTGGTGCGCGGGGCGCGGGACGCCTTCGGCGGGCTGCCGGTGACCGTGCGCAGGCTGGAGCGGTCCGGGCCGTACGCGCTGCCCCGGTCCCTGCAGAGCGCCGAGGCCCGCGCCGGGGAGCCCGACCTCACGCACCTCGCCGCCCTCGACGTGTCACGGATCAGACTGCTCTCGGGCACCCTGCCGGGCCCGGCCCCGGCGTCCCGCGCGGCCGCGGTGCCCGTGGCCCTGCCCGAGGCGGCCGCCGACCGGCTGGAGCTGCGGCCCGGAGCGCGGGTCACGCTCACCGACCGGCTGGGCGGCGATCCGCTCCGGGTCCGGGTGACCGGCGTGTACCGGGCGGCCGACGGTTCCGATCCCTACTGGCAGGCCGACACCCTGGGCGGCCGGGGCATCCGCACGGTCGCCTTCACCACGTACGGGCCGCTGCTGACGCACGGGTCGGTGCTCGCCTCCGGCCGCGCCTCCGAGGACGCCACCGGCTGGGTGGCGACGGCCGGCTTCGGCACCCTGACGACCGACGGCATCGGCGCGCTGCGCTCGGCGGCGGTCCGCGCGGCCGGGGCGCTGCGCGACGACCCGGCGCTCGGGGGCGACGCGGACGTGCGCACGGGGCTGCCCGAGGTGCTCGACCGGACCGAACGGGGCCTGCTGGTGTCCCGGTCGACGCTGATGATCGTCTCGGTGCAGCTGGTGCTGCTCGCCGGGTACGGGCTGCTGCTGGTGGCGAGGCTGCTGGGCAGCGAACGGGCGGGTGAGACCGAGCTGCTGCGGGCCAGGGGCGGATCGCGCGGCCGGATCGCCGGGCTCGCCGCGCTGGAGGCGCTGCTGCTGGCGGTCCCGGCCGCCGTCTGTGCCGCGCTGCTGTCGGGCCCGCTGGCCCGGCTGCTCGCGCGGTGGTCCTCGCTCGACGGGATCGGGCTGCGGCTCAGCGCCACCCCGGCGGGCGGGGTGTGGCTGGTCGCGGGCGGGGTGGCGGCGGCCTGCGCGGTGGCGGTGGTGGCGCCCGCGCTGGCGGCGACGACGGGAACTCCGGTACGGCTGCGGCGGGTCCGGGCCGCGACGTCGGCCGCGCCCGTGCGGGCCGGAGCCGATGTGGGGCTGCTGCTGATCGCGGGTGTGGCGTACTGGCAGCTCGACCGGCAGACCGACGCGACCGGCGGCGGCGTGCTCAGCCGGGACCGGGCCGGGGAGCTGGGCATCGATCCGCTGCTGGTCGCGGCGCCCGCGCTGGCGCTGCTGGCGGGCACGGTCCTGACGCTGCGTCTGCTGCCGTTCGTGGCCCGGCTCGCGGAGCGGCGGTCGGCGAGCGGGCGTGGACTGCCGGCGGCGTTGGCGGGCTGGCAGTTCAGCCGGCGTCCGCTGCGCGGGGCGGGACCGGTGCTGCTGCTGGTCATCGCGGTGGCGACGGGCATGCTGGCGATCGGGCACGGTGCGTCCTGGGACCGGTCGCAGGAGGACCAGGCCGACTTCCGGACGGGGGCCTCCGTACGGGTGCTCGACTACCGGCCGGGCAGCCCCGGGCAGACGGGTCTGTACGCCTCGCTGCCCGGCGCGGTGGACGCCGCTCCCGCGCACCGCGCCACCCTGAGCCTCTCCGGGGACCGCCGGGCGACGGTCCTCGCCCTGGACACGTCCCGCGCCCGGGACGGGATGCTCATGCGCGGCGACCTCGCCGGACAGCCCCCGGCTCGGCTGCTGCGGGCCCTGGCCCCGCCCGCCCCGGAGGGGGACCGGGCCGTGCGGCTTCCCGACGGCACCCGGCGGATCGCCCTCGACGTGCGGATCACCGACGAGCGGGCCCGGACGAAGCGCTCCCCCTCCGATCGCGCACCGCTGCTCACGGTGGTCGTGGAGGACCGGTACGGCATCGCGTACCGGCTGGGCGGCGGCACCGTCCCGGTAGACGGCCGGGTCCACCGGGTGGCGCTCGACCTGGACGGAACCGCGGCGGGCCGCCGCGCGGCCCCGGCCGGGCCGCTGCGGCTGACCGGGTTGCAGCTCGACGACACCTCTCCCGTCGGCCGCGCCGAGCGGCACCGGTTCACCGTCGAGCGGCTGCTCGCCACCGGCGGCGACGGCGCCGCGCGGACCGTCGCCCTCGCTGCCGGGACGCGGTGGCAGGGCAGCCGGGTCGTGACGCAGAACGGCGAGGTCGTCTCCCGTGCGGCCACCAGGCCCGCCGCGGCGGGAAGCGCGCCGCTGGCCGTGTCGTACGGCACCGGCGCCGACCGCGGCGACGGCTGGGGCGCCCAGCCGGTCTTCACCGTCCGCGTCGACACCGCCGGCGCCGAGGTGCCGCGCAGCCTCTCCGCCGTCGCGAGCCGGGACTTCCTGCGGGCGGCGGGAGCCCGGCCCGGCGACACCATCGACGTACCGCTGTCCGGGGAACAGCTGCGCGTGCGGATCGTGCGGTCGGTCCAGGAGCTGCCGACCACCGCCACCGACCTGGCCGGGGAGACCCTGTCCGGTGGGGCGCTGCTGCTCGATCTGCGGGTCGTCGACGCCGTGCTGGCGCAGCGGGCCAGCACGCCGCTCACCCCCACCGAGTGGTGGGTGAGCACCGCCCCGGGCAAGGAGGCCGAGGTCGCAGCGGCGCTCAGGGAGCGCCCCGACCTCGAACCCGGGCAGGTGCTGGTGCGGGACGAGGCCGCGGCCGAGCTGCTGCGGGATCCGCTCGGCGCCGGGCCGCGTTCGGCGCTGACGGCGGTGGCGGTGGCGGCCGCGGCCCTCGCCGCCGGGGGGTTCGCGGTGAGTGCCGCCGGGGCGCGGCGGGAGCGGTCCGCGGAGTTCGCGGTGCTGCGCGCCCTGGGCGCGCCCCGCCGGGATCTCGCCCGGCTGGTCGCGACGGAGCAGAGCCTGCTCATCGGTGCCGGTCTGCTCGCCGGACTCGGCCTCGGCACGGTCCTGACCCGGGCCGTCGTCCCGCTGATCGTGCTGACCTCCGGTGCCGCCCGGCCTCTCCCGCCGGTCCTCGTCGAACTCCCGGTGCTTCAGGTGGCGCTGCTCCTCGCGGGGGTGGCCGCCCCGCTGCTGCTGATCACCGTCGCGTCGGCGCTGCGCCGTGCCGAGCCGGCCGTCGCGCTGCGCCACCAGGGGGAGGACTGAGATGCCGCCGAACGCACAGGGAGCCTCCTGGGTACGGACCCGGCTTCGGGCCGCGCCCTGGCCCGCCGTCGTCTTCGGTGTGCTGGTGCTGGTCACGGCGTTCCTCGCGGCCGTCCTGCCCCGGGCCGTGGAGGCGTACGAGACGGACGGGCTGCGCGAGGCCGTCGCGACCGCCGCCCCCGAGTCGACCGTGCTGGAGCTGAAGACGGAGCAGCCCGGACTCAACCGTCCGGAGGAGGCCCGGGCCGACGAGGTCCGGCCGGATGCGCTCGCGGCGGTCTACGGCCGGGCGCGGGCGCTGCTGCCCGAGCCGCTGCGGGTGGACCCGGCCGAGTCGGCGTACGGGGTGCGCACCGGCAAGAGCCTTCAGGCGCTGGACGCGTGGCTGCCCCGGCCCGACGGGCTGCTGCCCCGCTTCACCCTGCTCGCGCAGTCGGGAGCCGCCGCTCACGCCACCGTGCGGGAGGGCCGGCTGCCCACCGCCGACGGTTCGGTGAGCGTGGACACCCGGTCGGTGGAAGGGGCCGTGACCGCCGAGACGGCCCGCACGCTGCGGCTGCGGACCGGTTCCACCCTCACGCTGGACGGCTTCACGGACGGACCCCTGACCGTCCGCGTCACCGGCGTCCTCCAGCCCCGGCATCCGGAGCGGAGCTACTGGTCCGCGGAGCCGGTCCTGCGGACACCGGCCATGGCGAGCGACGGCGGCCGTCCGCCGCAGTTCTACTGGGAGGCGGGCGTCCTGCTGGCGCCGGGTGCCGCCCCGGCCCTGCTGGGCGGTCAGGGAGAGCCGGAGCGGTACTGGCGGTTCGCGCCCGCGACCGGGCGGCTGACCGGGGCGGACACCGCGGCCCTGGCCGACGGGATCGCGTCCTTGGAGGACGGGCCCGCCCTGGTGCGGATGCGCGGCGTCGCCGGTCCGACAGCGCAGCTGTCCACCGGCTTGGAGCAGGTCGTGGGCGCCTACGCCGAGACGCGTGACGCCGTCGCGCCGGTGGTCGCCGTGGCGGCCTTCGGGATCGCCGCGGTCGCCTTCGTCGTCCTGGTGATGAGCGGTGGCCTGGCCGCCGCCCGCCGCGAGGGGGAACTCGCCCTGCTGCGGGCCAGGGGCGGCTCCCTGCGCGGCATCGCCGGGCGGCTGCTGGCCGAGAACGCGGTGCCGGCGGTGCCCGCGGCGGCGTGCGGTCTGCTGCTCGCCGTACTCGTCGTGGACGAGGCCCGGCTGCTGCCCGCCGTGCTCGGGGCGGGTGCCGTGGCGGTGCTCGCCTGTGCCGCGCTGCCGGTGCGTGCGGCGGTGGCGCATCGCAGGCCCCGGGCGCATCAGGGGCGCGACGACCTGGCCCGGGCCCGGCCCGGCGGGCGCCGTACGGTCGCCGAACTGACCCTGCTGGTACTGGCCGCCGGCTCGGTGCTGACGCTGCGCCGCCGCGGCCCGGCCGGGGACGGTGATCTGCTGGTGAGCGCCGCCCCGGTGCTCGTCGCCCTGGTGGCGGCGCTGGTCCTCGTCCGGCTGTATCCGCTGCCCCTGCGGTGGGCCGCGGGCCCGGCCGGGCGGCTGCGCGGGGTGGTGGGGTTCCTGTCGCTGGCCCGTGCGGGCCGCTCACCGGCGGCGGTCGCCACGCTGCCGCTGCTCGCCCTGCTGACGGCCCTGACGACGGCCGCGTTCGGGGGGTCCGTGCTGGCCGGCGTGGCGGACGCCCGGGACCGGGCCGCGCTGCTGGAGACGGGCGCGGACGCCCTGGTCACCACCGCCGACGGCTCCCCGCTCCCTGCGGGACTGGCGCCGGCGGTCAGGGAGGTGGCGGGCGTGCGGCAGGTGACCGCCGTGGGCACCGTGTTCGCCTCGGAGAGCGCGTCCGACGAGGCGCGGTCGCTGACCGTGGCCGGGGTCGAGCCGGACGCGTACGGGGAGCTGGCCGGGCGGATGGGGCTCGGCGGCTTCGAGGCCGGCCGGCTGCGGATACGGGACGGGGTGCTGGACGCGGTCGCCTCCCCGGAGGTCGCCGAGCGGCTCGGGCGGGCACCGCACCGGATCGTCACCGACGCCGGGCCTCTCACGGTGCGGATCACCGCGGTGCGTCCCCGCACCCCGGCCGTCCCCGACGGCGAGTTCCTCCTGGTCGACGCGGCGGGACTGAAGGACTCGGCCGGCCCGTCGACGCTGCTCGCGGCCGGTGCCGGGCTCGACACGAAGGCGCTCCGGGCGGCCGTGCGCGGCGCCGGTTCCGGCCTCTCGGTGACCCTGCGGAGCGAGGCACGGGCGGCGCTGTCCGACGCGCCGTTGCAGGCCGGTGCCGAACGGATCTACCTCTGGGCCGTCGCCGCGGGCGCGGGTTATGCCGTGCTCGCCCTGGTGCTCGGCCTGGTGCGGTCCGCGCCGGAACGGGCCGCGCTGCTGGCCCGGCTGCGCACCCTCGGTATGACGACCCGCCAGGGGCGTCACCTGCTCGGCCTGGAGGCGCTGCCCCAGACGCTGCTCGCCGCCGGCGGGGGCATGGCCGTCGGCTGGGCGACGGTGGGGCTCCTCGCCCCGGGCATCGACCTGGACCGGCTCGCCCTGGCGGACACGTCCGGCGTCACGCCGCCGGATGCCGTGCTGCGGACCGACCTGTGGTCGCTGGCCCTGCCGGCCGCGGGCGCGATGCTGCTGGCGGGGGCGGTGGCCGTCGCGCAGGCCTGGTGGGCGGGGCGCCGGACACCGATCAGCCACCTCAGGGCGGGAGACATGCGATGAGCGGTACGACGGAGTCGCTGGAGGAACTGGAGCGGCGGGTGGCGCGGCGCCGCGAAGGGCCGGCGTACGGGCACGACGCCCTGATCGCCTGCGACCGGCTGGTGCGGATCTTCGCCCGGCGCGGCGGCGGGGACGCGGTGGAGGTGCAGGCCCTCCAGGGACTCGATCTCCTGGTGCGGGAGGGCGAGTTGATGGCCCTGGTGGGAGCGTCCGGCAGCGGCAAGTCGACGTTGATGAACATCCTCGCGGGTCTGGACGTCCCGACCGCGGGGGCCGCGAAGGTCGCGGGCCGCGATCTGCTGGCGATGGACGCGAAGGCGCGCTTGCGGTACCGGCGTGAGGTGGTGGGCTTCGTCTGGCAGCAGACGGCACGCAACCTGCTGCCGTATCTGACGGCCGCTCAGAACGTCGACCTGCCCATGCAGCTGGCGGGCGTCTCCCGGCGGAAGCGGGCCGGGCGGGCGGACGAGCTGCTGTCCCTGCTCGGCGTCGCGGACTGCCGGGACCGGCGGCCGCAGGCGATGTCCGGTGGTCAGCAGCAGCGCGTCGCGATCGCCGTCGCCCTCGCCAACTCCCCCGCCGTCCTGCTCGCCGACGAGCCGACCGGCGAGCTGGACTCGGCGACCGGGCAGCAGGTCTTCGCGGCGTTCCGCCGGGCCAACGAGGAGCTGGGCACGACGATCGTGATCGTCACGCACGACCAGGCGGTCGCCGGTGAGGTCCGCCGCACGGTCGCGATCCGTGACGGCCGCACCTCGACGGAGGTGCTGCGCCGTACGGAGGTCGACGAGACGGGCCGGGAGTCCCTGGTGGCCCGGGAGTACGCGATGCTCGACCGGGCGGGCCGCCTCCAGCTGCCGGCCGAGTACACGGCGGCCCTGGGCATGGCGGACCGGGTGCTGCTGGAACTGGAGGAGGACCACATCCAGGTGTGGCCGGACAGGAACGGAAGCCGGGGCGGGAACGGCTGAGGACATCCGACCGGGCGTCCGTCGCCCGGTGGTAGCCGGTCTTCCCATGTGCCCGAGCCCCGCCACGGGCCGGTCGGTCCGCCCCTGGTGGACGGACAGCGCCTGCACACTGCCGTCCTTGCGGTACGGCCTCATCGAGCCGGAGTAGTCGGCCACGAGGTGGACCGCGGCTCGCAGCCTGTCCAGGCCGTGCTGCGCGAGGGGACGCCCCGGCGCGCTTGCAGAGGTCGGCCAGCGCGGGAGCGGCCTCTGGCGCCTACGACCTGCCGGTGGACGCGCGCGGACGCCGGCGTACGCTTACGCGCCCCTGGACCTGGCGCCGCGCCGGTGCGGGTGGGGGCGTGGGTCGGGCCGCTGGTGCTCCAGGCGGCCGGGACGGCGGGGAACGTGACGGAGCTGACAGGCAGGGTGACCCCAGTGAAGCGTACCGGTGTGGCGTTCTTCGTCGCCGTTCCCCTGGTCGCCACGGCGGCCTACTTCCTCGTACCCGCGGACTCCGCCGAGCCCGTGGTGAAACCCTCCGTGTCCGCCGCCCAGGCGGCCCGGGAAGAGGCCAAGGACCGGGCCGAGGAGGAGCGGGCGGAGGACGACAAGGTGATCGCCGGGCTGCCCGCGGGCCTGGCCGCCCCGGAGAAGAAGGAACTGGCTCTGCGGATCGTGGCGAGCGCCCACCAGTCGACGCTGAACTGGCGCGCCCTCTACGGCTCCATCGAGGACCTGGAGGACGGGCGGGGATACACCGCCGGGATCGTCGGCTTCTGCACCGGCACCCACGATCTGCTCGCCCTTGTCGAGCGCTACACCGAAACCCACCCGGACAACGGCCTGGCCCGCTACCTGCCGGCCCTGCGCGAGGTCGACGGCACGGATTCCCACGCGGGCCTGGACCCCGGCTTCACCGCGGCCTGGAAGAGGGAGGCGAAGCTCCCGGCCTTCCGCAGGGCCCAGGACGAGCACCGTGACCGTGTCTCCTTCGACCCGGCGGTCCGCCTCGCCAAGCTGGACGGCCTGGGCACGCTCGGCCAGTTCGTCTACTACGACGCCCTGATCTTCCACGGCCCCGACGCCGGCCCCGAGGGCTTCTACGGCCTGCGCGAACGCGCGCTGCGCGTGGCGGACACGCCGGCCGAGGGCGGCAGTGAGAAGGCGTACCTGGACGCCTTCCTCGACATCCGCCGTACCGCCATGGCCACCGAGCGCATGGACACGAGCCGCCTCGACACCGCCCAGCGCCGTTTCCTGAACGAGGGCAACCTGCGTCTCGAGACGCCGCTGGAGTGGGCCGTCTACGGGGACACGTACAAGGTGCCGTGACCAGGGCCCGTAAGGGGCGTCGTGCCCGCCCGGGGAAAGCGACGGCGCCTGCCCGGTCGTCCGGTCGGGGACTGTTGGGCAGGCGCCGTCTGTGTTCCGCACGCCGTTGTACGGGACGTCTGGTGAGGTGCTGTCAGACCATCAGCGCGCGGTCCGTCGGACGGATCGGCGCCGGCAGCTCGCTCGCACCCGTGAGGGCACGGTCCACCCCGCGCGCCGCCGAGCGGCCCTCCGCGATGGCCCAGACGATGAGCGACTGGCCGCGGCCGGCGTCACCGGCGACGAACACACCCGGCACGTTGGTCCGGAAGTCGGCGTCGCGGGCGATGTTGCCGCGCTCGTCGAGCTCCAGGCCGAACTGCTCGACCAGGCCGTTCTCCCGGTCGGTGCCGGTGAAGCCCATGGCGAGGGTGACCAGCTGCGCGGGGATCTTGCGCTCGGAGCCGGGCTTCGGGGTCAGCTTGCCGTCGATGAACTCCACCTCGGTGAGGTGCAGCCACTGGACGTTGCCGTCCTCGTCGCCCTCGAAGTGGGTCGTCGAGACCGAGTAGACCCGCTCGCCGCCCTCCTCGTGCGCGGAGGTGACCTTGTACAGCATGGGGAAGGTCGGCCACGGCTGGGAAGCCTCGTTCCGCTCCTCGCCCGGGCGGGGCATGATCTCCAGCTGCGTGACGGAGGCCGCGCCCTGGCGGTGGGCGGTGCCGACGCAGTCCGCGCCGGTGTCGCCGCCGCCGATGACCACGACGTGCTTGCCCTCGGCCGAGATCGGAGTGGTGACGTAGTCGCCCTCCTGGACCTTGTTGGCCAGCGGCAGGTACTCCATGGCCTGGTAGATGCCCTTGAGCTCGCGGCCGGGCACCGGCAGGTCGCGGGCCGTGGTGGCGCCGACGGCCAGGACGACCGCGTCGTAGCGCTTCTTCAGGTCCGTGGCCTTGAGGTCGCGGCCGATCTCGATGCCGGTGCGGAAGCGGGTGCCCTCCGCGCGCATCTGCTCGATGCGGCGGTTGATGTGCCGCTTCTCCATCTTGAACTCGGGGATGCCGTAGCGGAGGAGGCCTCCGATGCGGTCCGCGCGCTCGTAGACGGCGACGGTGTGGCCGGCGCGGGTCAGCTGCTGGGCGGCGGCGAGACCCGCCGGGCCGGAGCCGATGACGGCGACGGTCTTGCCAGACAGGCGCTCGGGGATCTGCGGGGCGACGTCCCCGGTCTCCCACGCCTTGTCGATGATCGAGACCTCGACGTTCTTGATGGTGACCGGCGGCTGGTTGATGCCGAGCACACACGCCGACTCGCAGGGGGCGGGGCACAGGCGGCCCGTGAACTCCGGGAAGTTGTTCGTCGCGTGCAGACGCTCGGAAGCCGCCGCCCAGTCCTCGCGGTAGGCGTAGTCGTTCCACTCGGGGATCAGGTTCCCGAGCGGGCAGCCGTTGTGGCAGAACGGGATGCCGCAGTCCATGCAGCGGCTGGCCTGCTTGCTGATGATCGGCAGCAGGGAGCCGGGGACGTAGACCTCGTTCCAGTCCCGGACGCGCTCCTCGACGGGGCGGGACCTGGCGAGTTCGCGCCCGTGGTTCAGGAAGCCCTTCGGGTCAGCCATTGATCGCCGCCTCCATCATCTTCTCGTGGGTCTCGGTCTCGGAGAGACCGGCTCGCTCGGCGGCGTCCTTGGCGGCGAGCACTGCCTTGTAGGTGCTGGGGATGATCCTGCTGAAGCGCTCGACGGCGGTGTCCCACTCGGCCAGGAGCTTCTCGGCGACGGTCGAGCCCGTCTCCTCCTGGTGGCGGCGGACCACGTCGTGCAGCCACTGCTTGTCGGTGTCGTCGAGCGGCTCGACGGCGTCCAGGTTGCCGACGTTGACGTTGTCGCGGTCCAGGTCGATCACGTACGCGATACCGCCGGACATGCCGGCCGCGAAGTTGCGGCCCGTCTCGCCGAGCACCACCGCGTGACCGCCGGTCATGTACTCGCAGCCGTGGTCGCCCACGCCCTCGGAGACGACCGTCGCGCCGGAGTTGCGGACGCAGAACCGCTCACCGGTCTTGCCGCGCAGGAACATCTCGCCGCCGGTGGCGCCGTAGCCGATGGTGTTGCCGGCGATGACGCTGTACTCGGCGAGGTGGTCGGCCGCGCGGTCCGGGCGGACGACGATCCGGCCGCCCGAGAGGCCCTTGCCGACGTAGTCGTTGGCGTCGCCCTCCAGGCGCAGCGTGACACCGCGCGGGACGAAGGCGCCGAAGGACTGGCCGGCGGAGCCGGTGAAGGTGATGTCGATGGTGTCGTCGGGCAGTCCCGCGCCACCGAACTTCTTCGTCACCTCGTGGCCGAGCATGGTGCCGACCGTGCGGTTGATGTTGCGGATCTGCACCTGGGCGCGCACCGGCTGGGCATCGGTGGCTCCGGACGCGGCGAGCGCGTCGGCGGCCAGCTTGATCAGCTCGTTGTCGAGCGCCTTCTCCAGGCCGTGGTCCTGCGCGATGACCTGGTGGCGCACCGAGCCCTCGGGCAGCTCGGGCACGTGGAACAGCGGCTCCAGGTTCAGGCCCTGTGCCTTCCAGTGGTCGACGGCCCGCGTGACGTCGAGGGTCTCGGCGTGGCCGACGGCCTCCTCGATGGAGCGGAAGCCGAGCTCGGCGAGGATCTCGCGGACCTCTTCGGCGATGAACTGGAAGAAGTTCACGACGTACTCGGCCTTGCCGGAGTAGCGCTCGCGCAGGACCGGGTTCTGCGTGGCGATACCGACCGGGCAGGTGTCGAGGTGGCAGACGCGCATCATGACGCAGCCGGAGACGACGAGCGGCGCGGTCGCGAAACCGAACTCCTCGGCGCCGAGCAGCGCGGCGATGACGACGTCACGGCCGGTCTTCAGCTGGCCGTCGGTCTGCACGACGATGCGGTCACGCAGGCCGTTGAGCAGCAGCGTCTGCTGGGTCTCGGCCAGGCCGAGCTCCCAGGGGCCGCCGGCGTGCTTCAGCGAGGTGAGCGGCGAGGCGCCCGTGCCGCCGTCGTGGCCGGAGATCAGGACGACGTCCGCGTGTGCCTTGGAGACACCCGCGGCGACCGTGCCGACGCCGACCTCGGAGACCAGCTTCACGTGAATCCGCGCCTGCGGGTTCGCGTTCTTCAGGTCGTGGATCAGCTGGGCCAGGTCCTCGATGGAGTAGATGTCGTGGTGCGGCGGCGGGGAGATGAGCCCCACGCCCGGCGTCGAGTGCCGGGTCTTGGCGACCCACGGGTAGACCTTGTGGCCGGGCAGCTGGCCGCCCTCGCCGGGCTTGGCGCCCTGGGCCATCTTGATCTGGATGTCGTCGGAGTTGACCAGGTACTCGGAGGTCACACCGAAGCGGCCGGAGGCGACCTGCTTGATGGACGACCGACGGGCCGGGTCGTACAGGCGCTCCGGGTCCTCGCCGCCCTCACCGGTGTTGGACTTGCCGCCCAGCTGGTTCATGGCGATGGCGAGGGTCTCGTGCGCCTCCTGGGAGATGGAGCCGTACGACATGGCGCCCGTGGAGAAGCGCTTGACGATCTCGGAGACCGGCTCGACCTCGTCGATGGAGATCGGCTGCCGGTCCGACTTGAAGCCGAACAGGCCCCGCAGGGTCATGAGCCGCTCGGACTGCTCGTTCACGCGCTCGGTGTACTTCTTGAAGATGTCGTACTTGCCGGAGCGCGTGGAGTGCTGGAGGCGGAAGACCGTCTCCGGGTCGAACAGGTGCGGCTCGCCCTCGCGGCGCCACTGGTACTCGCCGCCTATCTCCAGGGCGCGGTGCGCCGGGGCGATGCCGGAGGCCGGGTAGGCCTTGGCGTGCCGGGCGGCGACCTCCTTGGCGACGACGTCGATGCCGACACCGCCGATCTTGGTGGCCGTGCCGTTGAAGTACTTCTCGACGAAGGTCTCGTCGAGACCGACGGCCTCGAAGACCTGGGCGCCGCGGTAGGAGGCGACGGTCGAGATGCCCATCTTCGACATGACCTTCAGCACGCCCTTGCCGAGGGCGTAGATCAGGTTACGGATGGCCTTCTCGGGCTCGATGCCGGGCAGGAACGTCCCTGCGCGGACCAGGTCCTCGACGGACTCCATCGCCAGGTACGGGTTGACCGCGGCGGCGCCGTAGCCGATGAGCAGGGCGACGTGGTGGACCTCGCGGACGTCACCGGCCTCGACCAGCAGGCCCACCTGGGTGCGCTGCTTGGTGCGGATGAGGTGGTGGTGGACGGCCGCGGTGAGCAGCAGCGACGGGATCGGCGCGTGCTCGGCGTCCGAGTGCCGGTCCGACAGGACGATCAGGCGGGCGCCGTTCTCGATGGCGGCGTCGGCCTCGGTGCAGATCTCGTCGATCCGTGCGGCCAGCGCGTCACCGCCGCCGTGCACCCGGTACAGGCCGGACAGCGTCGCGGCCTTGAAGCCGGGCATGTCGCCGTCGGCGTTGATGTGGATGAGCTTGGCCAGCTCGTCGTTGTCGATCACCGGGAAGGGCAGCAGGACGCTGCGGCAGGAGGCCGCGCTCGGGTCGAGCAGGTTGCCCTGCGGGCCCAGCGAGGAGCGCAGGGAGGTGACCAGTTCCTCACGGATGGCGTCCAGCGGCGGGTTGGTGACCTGCGCGAACAGCTGGGTGAAGTAGTCGAAGAGCAGGCGCGGGCGGTCCGACAGCGCGGCGATCGGCGAGTCGGTGCCCATCGAGCCGATCGGCTCGGCGCCGGCCTTGGCCATCGGCGCGAGCAGGACGCGCAGCTCCTCCTCGGTGTAGCCGAAGGTCTGCTGGCGGCGGGTGACCGAGGCGTGCGTGTGCACGATGTGCTCACGCTCGGGCAGGTCCTCCAGCTCGATCTCGCCGGCCTCCAGCCACTCCGCGTAGGGGTTCTCGGCGGCGAGCTCGGCCTTGATCTCGTCGTCCTCGATGATGCGGTGCTCGGCGGTGTCGACGAGGAACATGCGGCCGGGCTGGAGGCGGCCCTTGCGGACGACCTTGGCCGGGTCGATGTCCAGGACGCCGACCTCGGAGCCGAGGACGACGAGGCCGTCGTCGGTGACCCAGTAGCGGCCGGGGCGCAGGCCGTTGCGGTCGAGGACCGCGCCGACCTGGGTGCCGTCGGTGAAGGTGACACAGGCCGGGCCGTCCCAGGGCTCCATCATCGTGGAGTGGAACTGGTAGAAGGCGCGCCGGGCCGGGTCCATGGAGTCGTGGTTCTCCCACGCCTCCGGGATCATCATCAGCACGGAGTGCGGCAGGGAACGGCCGCCCAGGTGCAGGAGTTCGAGGACCTCGTCGAAGGAGGCGGAGTCGGAGGCGTCCGGCGTGCAGACCGGGAAGATCCGGTCGATGGCCTTGTCGTCGGATCCGAAGAGGTCCGAGACGAGCTGCGACTCGCGGGCGACCATCCAGTTGCGGTTGCCCTTGACGGTGTTGATCTCACCGTTGTGCGCGACGAAGCGGTAGGGGTGGGCCAGCGGCCACGACGGGAACGTGTTCGTCGAGAACCGGGAGTGCACGAGCGCGATCGCGGAGGCGAAGCGGCGGTCGGACAGGTCCGGGAAGAAGGGCTCCAGCTGGCCGGTGGTCAGCATGCCCTTGTAGACGATCGTCCGCGCGGACAGCGACGGGAAGTAGACGCCGGCCTCGCGCTCGGCGCGCTTGCGCAGCACGAAGGCCTTGCGGTCGAGGGCGATACCCGTGACGGGCACCGCGGCGCCGTCGCTGACGAAGATCTGGCGGAAGACCGGCATGGTCGACCGGGCGGTGGCACCCAGCAGCTGGGGGGCGACCGGCACCTCGCGCCAGCCGAGGACGGTGAGGCCCTCGTCGGCGGCGATCGTCTCGATCTGCGAGACGGCGTCGGCGGTGGCGTCCTCCGGCAGGAAGGCGATGCCGACGGCGTAGGAACCGGCGGCGGGCAGTTCGAATCCGGCCACGTCGCGGAAGAAGGCGTCCGGGACCTGCGACAGGATGCCGGCGCCGTCACCGGAGTCGGGCTCGGAACCGGTGGCGCCGCGGTGTTCGAGGTTGCGCAGGACGGTCAGAGCCTGTTCCACCAGGGTGTGGGACGCCTCGCCGGTGAGGGTGGCGACGAAGCCGACGCCACAGGCGTCGTGCTCGTTGCGGGGGTCGTACATACCCTGCGCAGCAGGGCGAGCATCCATGAACGACCAGTTCTGGCCATTCGCGGAATGCTGGGACGGCTGGCGCGGCGTACGCATCGGCTCTCCCGTCGTCGTCATGTGGCATGTGCAAGTGCCGAGGGACGACGTTGGCCCTCGCGTGATCGCAAAATTTCGTGCAGGTTACATGATGGAGCGGTTCTCGGGAACCGGGATAATCCGTTCCAGCATGCGGACACCGCGGGTGCGCGGCGGGGGTACCGCGCCAGCGGTGGAAGCTATGGAGGGGCCGCACGAAGCGATCGGTCAGATCGGTTTCCATCGGCCCGGGGAGCGGGACAGGCGTCTTCGCCCGACCCGCTGAGGTGCGCGGCGAGCGTCATTGCCCGCAGCGCTTACGGCTCATGCCCGGTGATTGCACACTCGAAACCAGTGAGTAACGGCTACCTATGCGGTCCCATGCATAAGTCCGAGCCGCGCTATCCTACGGCCGTTCCGAACAAGGTGCCCAGGGCGTACGTCACACCGGCCGCCGCGCCTCCCAGGAACAGCTGCCGCAGCCCGCTGTACCACCAGGTGCGTGCCGTCACCCTGGCCACCACCGCACCGCACAGGAAGAGCCCCAGCAGCGCCAGCATCACCGCGGGCCACATGCTGCTCGCTCCCAGCAGATAGGGCAGGACGGGGATCAGCGCGCCCAGCGCGAAGGACCCGAAACTCGACACCGCGGCCACGGTCGGCGAGGGCAGATCGCCGGGGTCGATGCCCAGCTCCTCGCGGGCATGGATCTCCAGCGCCTGCTCGGGGTCCTTCGACAGCTGCCGGGCAACCTCGCGGGCCAGTCGCGGCTCGACGCCCCGCGATTCGTAGAGGGCGGCGAGTTCGGCCTCCTCGTCCTTGGGGTGCTTGCGCAGCTGGCGCCGCTCCACGTCCAGCTCCGCCTGGACGAGCTCGCGCTGCGAGGCGACGGAGGTGTACTCGCCGGCGGCCATGGAGAAGGCGCCGGCGGCCAGACCCGCGAGTCCGCTGAGGACGACGGTGTGCTGTCCGGCCGCCCCGCCGGCCACACCGGTCATCAGGGCGAGGTTGGAGACGAGGCCGTCCATCGCACCGAACACCGCGGGACGCAGCCAGCCGCCGTTCACGTCCCGGTGCGTGTGATTGTCCCGGTGCGCCTCGTGCAGCGTCGCCTCGGTCTCGATGATGGCCATGGAAGATCCCCACTCCCCGTTCTTTGGACACGTTCCAGAGTTTTACAGCGCCAAAACTACGCCTCGAATTCCATCGTCGCCAGCAAGGAAAGGCTGCGCTAACCTGCGGTTTTGCCGTTTCGCGCTCACTTGATCATTACCGTGCGCAGATGTCGACCGGGTGATGCTGGGGCTCCTGAGGCTCGGCGGAGTCACCGGAGTGGGACACATGCCGTATGGCATCGATCGCCTGCATCCCCTCCGTGCCGGCGCCCGGTGACGCCGCCGCACTTCGCGAACGGGCCCGCGGCGCACTGCTGGGCCTGGCCGTCGGTGACGCCCTCGGCGCGCCGGCCGAGAACATGAAGCCCTCCGAGATCCGCGCGCGGTGGGGCCGGATCACCGGTTACGTCGCCGAGAAGCCGGCCGGCACGGACGACACCGAGTACGCGATCTTCTCCGGCCTCCTGCTGGCCCGGCACGGCTCCGCGCTGACCCCGGCCCATGTGGAAGCGGCCTGGCACGAGTGGATCGCCGACCGCGACGAGGGGCCCTTCCGGGGTGCCGGTTTCAGCGAACGCGGCACCCTGGAGAACCTGCGCCGCGGCCTGGCCGCCCCGATCTCCGCCCAGCACCGGCACGCCTGGAGCGACGGTCTGGCCATGCGCGCGGCCCCCTTCGGGGTGTTCGCGGCGGGCCGCCCGGCGGAGGCGGCCCGGCTGGTCGCGATCGACGGCTCGGTGAGCCACGACGGCGAGGGCATCTACGGCGGCCAGGCGGTGGCGGCGGGTGTCGCGGCGGCGATGGCGGGAGCCCCGCCGACCGCCGTCGTCGCCGCGGCCCTCGCGGTCGTACCCGACGACTCCTGGACGGCCCGCAGCCTGCGCCGCGCGGTGGTCGTGGCGCACCACGGGGAACGCGCGGTGCGCTCCGCGGTCGTCATCGGCGGCTACCCCTGGACCGACCTGGCCCCCGAGGCGGTCGCCCTCGCCTTCGGCGCGTACGCGGCGGCCGACGGCGACTTCGAGCAGTCCGTGCTGACGGCGGTGAACATGGGCCGCGACGCGGACACGACGGCGGCGGTGGCGGGGGCGCTCGCGGGCGCGACCCGGGGAGTGTCGGCGATCCCGCAGGCCTGGACGACCCCCATCGGCCCGGTCCACGGCAGATGCCTCCCGGCGATGGCGGGCTACCACGTCCTGGACGTGGCGGACCTGCTGACATCGGCGGAGGTTCCCTCATGACGACGTACGAAGCGGAAGCCGCCGACGGCGAAGCCGCCCCACGGGAGACCAGGGCCCTACGGGTGACGGTCACGGGCGGTGCGCGGGCGGGAGACAAACGGGCCGAAGGCGAAGCCGAGGCCCCGAGACGGCCCGAAGGACTCCTGCTGGGACTCGCCGCCGGCGACGCCGCCGGCTGGCCCGCCGCCCGCCACAGAGCCGCCCGCATGCCCGACTGGACCCGCCGCCTCACCCGCGAACTCGACACCTTCGCCGAGCACAACGCCACGACCACGCTCCCCGTCCCCATCGCCCTGAACCAGCCCCCCGAGCCCCTCCGCCTCGGCCCCTCCGACGACGCCGAGTGGGCGGCCTTCGCAGCGGAAGCCCTCCTGCGCGCGGGCGACGACACCGTCCTGAACGACCTCAGCCGCGAACGCCGCACCCGCGCCGCGATCGACCTCACCTGGAACGCCCTGGCCGCCGAGGTCGCCGCCGCGGCGGACCGCGCCCCCGAGATCGAGTCCGCCGTCCTTCCCCTGCGCGCCCGCATCTCCGTCCGTGCCGGCCTCGGCAACCTCGCCACCGGCCTGCGCCCGCCCGCCACCGGCCACGACAACCCGCACTACTTCGACGACGCCGCCTGCGTACGCGCCTGCGTCCTGGCCGTGGCCCACCCCGGAGACCCCCGCAGCGCCGCCGGCCTCGCCGAGTTCGACGCCCGCTACACCCAGGACGGCGACGGCGTGCACGGCGCCCGCGCCATGGCGGCGGCCCTCGCCCTCGCCCTGGCCGGCGCGCACATCGACGCCTGTGTCACCGCCGCGCTCGCCGAACTCCCCCAGGAGACGGAGATCGGCCGCAACGCCCGGCACGCCCTGCGGCTCGCCGCCGACGCGGACAGCGCCTTCGCCCTCGTCCCGCCCCTGGAGCACCAGATCGTCGACCACGTCTACAGCTACGGCATCGCCGCCGCCGAAACCGTCCCGGTCGCCCTCGCCCTGGCCACCGCGGCCCGCGGCCGCATCGCGGAGGCGATCCCCGCGGCGGCCTGCCTGTCCCGCGTCGCCGACTCCGCCCCGGCCCTGGCGGGCGCCCTCACCGGCGCCCTGGGCGGCGCCGCGTCGATCCCCGCCGCCTGGCGGGAGACCTGCCGCACCCTCTCCGGCTGTGTCCTGCCCCGCCTCACCGGCACGGACCTCGTGGAACTCGCCGGACTCCTGGAAGCCGTACAACCGGCCCGTCCGGGTGGATGATGCGGCCATGCAGCCCAAACCACACCAAAACATCCTCCTGGACGAGCGGATCAGCGGCGCGCTGGTCGGGGCCGCCGTCGGTGACGCGCTCGGCGGCCCGGTCGAGGGCTACTCGCCCGAGCAGATCCTCGAACGTCACGGCGGCCGCGTCCACGGCATCGTCGGCCCCTGGCACGGCGACGACTGGCGCACGGCCCGCCCTCTCGCCCCGTACCACAAGGGCGACGGCCACGTCACCGACGACACGTTGATGACACACGCCCTGGTCCGCGTCTACACCCGGGTCCGCGACCACCTCGACGCCTACGCCATCGCCGACCACCTGGTCCCGGACCTGATGACCGAGCCGCGCTGGATCCCGGACCTGGAGGGTGAGGCCCTCCCCCTCCAGCGGATCTTCCTGGCGGAGAAGTGGCTGGTGACGAGGATCCACTACGGCCATGCCGACCCGCGCGAGGCAGGCACCGGCAACATCGTCAACTGCGGGGCGGCGATGTACATGGCCCCGGTCGGCCTGGTCAACGCGGCGGACCCGCGGGCGGCGTACGCCGAGGCCCTCGACATCGCGGGCGCGCACCAGTCGTCGTACGGCCGTGAGGCGGCGGGCGTCCTGGCGGCGGCGGTGGCGGCGGCGTGCACGCCGGGCGCGACCCCCGACTCGGTCGTCTCGGCGTGCCTCTCCCTCGCGAAGGACGGCACCCGGGCCGCGATCGAGCGGGTCTGCGAGGAGGCGTCCCGCCACACCGACTTCGAGTCGGCCCTGCGCCCGTTGCGCGAGGCGGTCGCCCCCTACGACACGGTGGGTCCCGACTACCGCACCCCTTCGCTCGGCGCCCGCCGCCCCTCCCGCCTGCACGCGATCGAAGAACTCCCGGTCGCGCTGGGCATGGTGCTGGTGGCGCGGGGCGACTACCGGCACGCGGTCCTCGGCGCGGTGAACTACGGCCGCGACTGCGACTCCATCGCCACCATGGCCGGCGCCCTGGCGGGCGCCCTGGGCTCACCGGTCCCGGAGGACTGGGCCAAGACGGTCGCGGAGGCCAGCCGCCTGGACCTCTGGGAACCGGCGACCGCCCTCACCGCCGTGGCCCGCGAGATCTTCGCCCAGGACGTGGCCCGCCGGCGCACCCACGAGCAGGCCTTCGCGTCCCTCGGAGGCCAGGAATGCTCCGACTGACCTGGGTCCAGCCGGAGGACCTGATCGGCCACGAACTCCGCCAGGCGGCCCAGGACGGCCGCGAACCGAAGGCCGTCGCGGCCCGCTGGCGAGCGGCGGGCGGCCCCGAGGCCCCGGCCACCGCGGGCACGTCCCCCACCCCGGCCTCCCGCTACCTGCGCCGGCTGGCGGAAGACCTCCTGGACGAACTGGCCGACCTGCCGAGCACGCTGGCGGACGACGAACCGACGGACCTGGACCGGATCAGAGCCGCCTGCCCCGACTGGCCGGAGCCCGTGGACACCCCGGCCGGCACCACCCCGCACCGCCTCGAAGCCGCCTGGCTCGGCCGCGCCACCGGCTGCCTCCTGGGCAAACCGGTCGAGAAGCTCCCCCTCGACGCCATCCGCCGACTCGCCCGGGCCACCGGCAACTGGCCCCTCACCGCCTACTTCACCGCCCGGGGCGTCCCGGCGGACCTCCTCGAAGAGCACCCCTGGAACCGCCGCTCGGCATCCACCTCCCTCGCCGAGAACATCGACGGCATGCCCGAGGACGACGACCTCGACTACCCCCTCCTCAACCTCGTCCTCCTCCGGCGCCACGGCAGGAGCTTCACCACCACGGACGTGGCCCGCACCTGGCTCGACGAACTCCCCGCCGGCCGCACCTTCACCGCGGAACGCCTCGCCTACCGCAACCTGCTCAAGGGCCTGGAACCCCCGCACACAGCCCGCCACCGCAACCCGTTCCGCGAGTGGATCGGCGCCCTGATCCGCGCCGACGTCCACGGCTGGACCAACCCCGGCCGGCCGGCCGCGGCAGCCGGGCAGGCCCACCGGGACGCGACCCTCACGCACACCGCCAACGGCGTCTACGCGGCGATGTTCACGGCGGCCGTCATCGCCACGGCGGCGACCGGCGACCACGACGTCCACACCTGCCTGCGCACCGGCCTCACCGTCGTCCCCCCACGCTCCCGCCTGGCCCGCGCCGTCCGCCAGGCCGTTCAACTCGCCCACGAGCACAGGGACTTCGACACGGTCGTCGACGCACTCCACGCCATGTACGCCGGCACCCACCACTGGGTCCACGCCGTCCCCAACACCGCCCTCATCGCCGCCGCCCTCACCCACGCGGACGGCGACTTCGCCGGCTCCGTCTGCCGTGCCGTCAGCGGCGGCTGGGACACCGACTCCAACGGTGCGACGGCCGGCTCGGTCGCCGGGCTGCTGGCCGGACACCCCGCGGCGCTCCCGGGCCGCTGGACGGCACCCCTGAAGAACCGGCTGTCGACGTCCGTCGGCGACTTCAACGGCATCGGCTTCGACACCCTCGCCCACCTCACGCACCGGGAGATGCTCCGCCCATGACCGCGCCCACGACAGCGCCCCTCACCGGCCTGCGCGTCCTCGACCTCGCCACCCTCTTCGCCGGCCCGATGGCCGCCACCCTGCTCGGCGACTTCGGCGCCGAGGTCGTCAAGATCGAGCACCCGACGAAGCCGGACCCCTCCCGCGGCCACGGCCCCTCGAAGGACGGGGTGGGCCTGTGGTGGAAGATGCTCGGCCGCAACAAGCGCACCATGACCCTCGACCTGTCGAAGCCCGGCGGCCGCGCCACCCTCCTGCGCCTGGCCGAGACCGCCGACGTGATCATCGAGAACTTCCGCCCCGGCACCCTGGAGAAGTGGGACCTGGGCTGGCCGGAGCTGTCGGCCGTCAACCCGCGCCTGGTCCTGGCCCGCGTCACCGGCTTCGGCCAGTTCGGCCCCTACGCTCATCGCCCCGGCTTCGGCACCCTCGCCGAGGCGATGAGCGGCTTCGCCGCGATCACCGGCGAACCGGACGCACCCCCGACCCTCCCGCCGTTCGGCCTGGCCGACTCCATCGCGGGCCTGACCACGGCGTACGCGGTGATGACGGCCCTCGCCGCCCGCGGGCACACCGGCGAAGGCCAGGTCGTCGACATGGCCCTGATCGAGCCGATCCTGGCCGCCCTCGGCCCCCAGCCCCTCTGGTTCGACCAACTCGGGCACGTCCAGCCCCGCACCGGCAACCGCTCCCCCAACAACGCCCCGCGCGGCGTCTACCGCACCGCGGACGGCACCTGGGTCGCCGTCTCCACCTCGGCCCAGTCGGTCGCGGAACGCGTGATGCACCTGGTCGGCCGCCCGGAACTGATCGACGAGCCCTGGTTCGCCTCCGGCGCCGACCGCGCCCGGCACGCCGACGTCCTGGACGATGCGGTCGGCGGCTGGATCGCCGCGCGCACCCGCACCGACGTCCTGGCCGCCTTCGAGAAGGCCGAGGCGGCGGTGGCCCCGGTCCAGGACGTCCGGGACGTGATGGCGGACCCGCAGTACCAGGCCCTGGACACCATCACCACCGTCGACGACCCCGAGCTCGGCCCGCTGCGCATGCAGAACGTCCTCTTCCGGCTCTCCGCCACGCCCGGCGCGATCCGCTGGGCCGGCCGCCCGCACGGCGCCGACACCGACGCGATCCTGACCGAACTGGGCCTCACCCCGGACGACGTCACGGCGCTGCGCGCGGAGGGCGCCCTGTGACGGCGTTCCCGCTCACCTGGCTCTACGCCCCGGGCGACCGCCCCCACGTGGTGGCGAAGGCCCTCACCTCCGGCGCCGACGTCGTCGTGATCGACCTGGAGGACGCGGTCGCCCCCGACCGCAAGGCCTACGCCCGCGCGGCCACCGCCGAGCTGCTCGCCGGCCCGCCGGCCGTTCCGGTCCACGTGCGCGTCAACGCCCTGGACGGCCCCTGGGGCGAGCAGGACATCGCGGCCCTGGCCTCGGCTCCCGGGCTCTGCGGCCTCCGCCTCCCCAAGATCACCGCACCTTCCGAGGTCACCCACGTCGCACGCCGGGCCGCCTCGGCCGACCTGTACGTCCTCCTGGAGACGGCCCTCGCCGTGGAGCGGGCGTACGCCATCGCGTCCGCCCATCCGAACCTGCGCGGTGTCGCCCTCGGCGAGGCCGACCTGCGGGCCGACCTCGGCATGCGCGACGACACGGGCCTCGACTGGCCCCGCTCCCGGGTGGTCGTGGCGGCCCGGGCCGCCGGTCTGCCCCCGCCGCCCCAGTCCGTCCACCCGGACACCCGCGATCTGGACGGGCTGGCCGCCTCCTGTGCCCACGGCCGTGCCCTGGGCTTCCTCGGCCGCGCCGCGATCCACCCCCGCCAGCTCCCGGTGATCGAACGCGCCTTCCTGCCCACCGAGGCGGACATCGAGCGGGCGGAGACGGTCCTCAAGGCGGCCGCCGCGGAGCAGGGCGCCCAGGCCCTCCCGGACGGCCGCTTCGTCGACGCGGCGGTGGTGACGGCCGCCCGGCGCACCTTGTCCCTGGCCCGCCGCCGCTGACATGCCGAGAGCGCCCGGGACGACTCCCGGGCGCTCTCGGCATGTCTTAGGGGGCGCGGGCCGTCAGGTCTTCTTCCCGGACCCGGCCTCGTTCCTCGCCGGGTCCGTCCCGGACTCGTCCGCGATCTCGTCGTCCTTGCCGGCGTCCCCGGACTTCTCATCGCTGTCGGCGTCCTCACCGGAGGCCGCGGCGCCCGGCTCCACGACGTCCTCCCGCCCGGGCCGCTTCTTCGACGACAGCACCAGGTACGTCACCGCGAGCAGGAACACCAGGATCGCGGTCCACACGTTCAGCCGGAGGCCCAGGATGTGGTGGGCGTCGTCGACCCGCATGTACTCGATCCACGCCCGGCCCGTGCAGTACGCGGCGACGTACAGCGCGAACGCCCGGCCGTGTCCGAGCCGGAAGCGGCGGTCCGCCCAGATGACCAGGAACGCCACGCCGATGCACCACAGCGACTCGTACAGGAACGTCGGGTGGTAGGTGCCCGGCACCCGCCCGTCCGCCGAGGAGGTGATCTCCAGGGCCCAGGGCAGATCGGTGGGCTTGCCGTACAGCTCCTGGTTGAACCAGTTGCCCCAGCGGCCGATCGCCTGGGCGAAGGCGATGCCGGGGGCGATGGCGTCGGCGTACGCGGGCAGCGGGATGCCACGGCGGCGGCAGCCGATCCACGCGCCCACCGCGCCGAGTGCGATCGCACCCCAGATGCCGAGGCCGCCCTCCCAGATCTTGAAGGCGTCCACCCAGTCGCGGCCCTCGCTGAAGTACAGCTCGTAGTCCGTGATCACGTGGTAGAGGCGGCCGCCGACGAGGCCGAAGGGCACGGCCCAGACAGCGATGTCGGCCACCGTGCCGGCCCGCCCGCCCCGGGCGATCCAGCGCTTGTTGCCGAGCCAGACCGCGACGAAGACGCCGATGATGATGCAGAACGCGTAGCCGCGCAGCGGAATGGGGCCGAGGTACAGCACCCCGCGCGACGGGCTGGGAATGAAGGCAAGTTCCATGGCAAGGTCGACGCTACCGTGCCGCACCGGGCCGGGGGCGGGCGGCCCGGCTACGGGTACATAACGGGGGCGAGAGAAGGTCCCTCACCCCTGGTTGGCCTCCTGCACCATCTGCTTCAGCTTGGCCGGGGTCATCGTCCGGTCCTGGTAGATGTTCTTGCCGTCGAACAGCACGGTGGGCGTGCCCGAGAAGTCGGCCTTGTCGAAGGCCTGGTGGGACTTGGCGACCCAGCCGTTGTGCTTGCCGTCCTCGACGCACGCGCGGAAGGCCGGGGTGTCCAGGCCGTCGACCTTGCCGGCCAGCTCGATCAGCTTGCCGTCGTCCGCGTAGGCGTCGTCGACCTCCGGGGGCTGGTTGTCGAACAGCACGTCGTGGTACGCGGGGAACTTCCCGGCGTCCTGGGCGCAGGCCGCGGCGTTGGCGGCGTTGCGGGAGCCGGTGCCGCCCATGTTGCCGTCGATGAGGGTGACCAGGTGGTACTCGACCTTCAGCTGACCGGCGTTCGTCAGCTCGTGGATCACCGGCCGGTACGCCGTCTCGAAGGACTTGCACGCGGGGCAGCGGAAGTCCTCCCACACCGTGAGCGTGGACTTGGCGCTGTCCTTGCCGACCGGGATCGCGAGGCCGTCCTTGCCCTGCGCTCCCGAGGGGGCCACGACCGGGCCCGAGGCCTCGCTGTCGTCGTCCTTGCCGGCGTTGGCCGCGACGACGCCGATCACCGCCGCGAGTCCCAGGACGGCCACGACGGCGCCGCCCACGATCAGCGCGCGGCGGCGCTTGTCCGCGGACCTCTGCTTCTCGCGCTCGACCGCCAGCTTCTCCCGGGCGGTGCGCTTTCCCTCACGGTTCTTCTCGCTCACATCCCGGAAACGAACCGGGGAGGCGCAGCGCGCCTCCCCGGCCCCAGGTCCACCCGTACGGGGGACCTGTATGACGTCCCGGCTTCTTACGCCTGTCCGCGCACGCCCTTGGCGAGGTCGCCGGCGAGGACCCGCACGGCCTCCACACCGGCCGCTTCGTCCGGTGCGTCCAGCATCGCCTTGACGAAGGCCGAGCCGACGATCACGCCGTCGGCGAAGCGCGCGACCTCGGCGGCCTGGGCGGGGTTGGAGACGCCGAGCCCGACGCAGACCGGCAGGTCCGTCCCCGTGGCCCGGGTGCGTTCTACCAGGTCCTGGGCCTGATTGCTGACGCTGGTGCGGGTGCCGGTGACGCCCATGAGGGAGGCGGCGTAGACGAAGCCGCTGCCCGCCGCGGTGATCTGCGCGAGCCGCTGGTCCTTGCTGCTGGGCGCGACGACGAACACGGTGGCCAGACCGTGCTTCTCCGCGTGCTCCCTCCACAGGGCCGACTCCTGCACGGGCAGGTCGGGCAGGATGCACCCGGCGCCGCCCGCCTCGGCGAGTTCGGCGGTGAACCGCTCGACGCCGTAGCGGTCGATGGGGTTCCAGTACGTCATGACGAGGATGGGCTTGCCGGTGGCGGCGTGCGCCTCACGGACCGTACGCATCACGTCGGCGATCTTGACGCCGCCGCGCAGGGCGATGTCGTCGGCGGTCTGGATGACCGGGCCGTCGAGGACGGGGTCGCTGTGCGGCAGGCCCACCTCGACGACGTCGGCGCCGCCGTCGATGACGGCCTTGATCGCCTCGATGCCGCCGTCCACGGTCGGGAACCCAGCCGGGAGGTAGGCGATGAGGGCGGAGCGCCCTTCGGACTTGGCCGCGGCGAGGGTGTCACCCAACAGCCGGCCCCTCTGACTGTTCAAAGCAGCGCCGCTCACTTGGCGTCCCCCTCGATCTCGGCGGTGCCGGAGGCGTCCTCGGCGACCTCGGCGTCGGTGTCGTACAGGCCGAAGTAGCGCGCGGCGGTGTCCATGTCCTTGTCGCCGCGGCCGGACAGGTTGACCACGATCAGCCCGTCCTTGCCCAGCTCCTTGCCGACCTCCAGGGCCCCGGCCAGCGCGTGGGCGCTCTCGATGGCCGGGATGATGCCCTCGGTGCGCGACAGCAGGCGAAGGGCCTGCATCGCGGCGTCGTCGGTGACCGCGCGGTACTCGCCGCGGCCGGAGTCCTTCAGGTAGGAGTGCTCCGGGCCGATGCCCGGGTAGTCCAGACCGGCCGAGATCGAGTACGGCTCGGTGATCTGGCCCTCCTCGTCCTGGAGGACGTACGAGCGGGAGCCGTGCAGGATGCCGGGCTCGCCGGCGGTGAGGGTCGCGGCGTGCTCGCCGGTCTCGACGCCGTGCCCGGCCGGTTCGCAGCCGATGAGGCGGACGTCCGGGTCGGGGATGAAGGCGTGGAAGAGACCGATGGCGTTGGAGCCGCCGCCGACACAGGCGACGGCCGCGTCCGGCAGGCGTCCGGCGCGCTCCAGGAGCTGGCGGCGGGCCTCGACGCCGATGACCCGGTGGAAGTCGCGGACCATCGCCGGGAACGGGTGCGGCCCGGCGACGGTGCCGAAGAGGTAGTGGGTGTGGTCGACGTTGGCGACCCAGTCGCGGAAGGCCTCGTTGATGGCGTCCTTCAGCGTGCGGCTGCCGGACTTCACGGCGATGACCTCGGCGCCGAGCATGCGCATGCGGGCCACGTTGAGGGCCTGGCGCTGCGTGTCGATCTCGCCCATGTAGATCGTGCAGTCGAGGCCGAACAGCGCACAGGCGGTGGCGGTGGCCACGCCGTGCTGGCCGGCGCCCGTCTCGGCGATGACCCGGGTCTTGCCCATGCGCTGGGTGAGCAGGGCCTGGCCGAGGACGTTGTTGATCTTGTGGGAGCCGGTGTGGTTGAGGTCCTCGCGCTTGAGGAAGACGCGGGCGCCTCCGGCGTGTTCGGCGAAACGGGGTACTTCCGTCAGCGCCGAGGGGCGGCCGGTGTAGTTGACCAGGAGGTCGTCGAGTTCCTTGGCGAACTCGGGGTCGTGCTTGGCCTTGTCGTACTCGACGGCGACCTCGTCGACCGCGGCGACGAGGGCCTCGGGGATGAACTTGCCGCCGAAGGCCCCGAAGTAGCCTTCGGGGTTGGGCGTTTGACCCTCGGGGTCGGGGATGAAGAACTGACTGGGCATGCGAATACCTCACGGTGAGTGTGTGTGGAATGCACTAATCGCCGTGGGAGCGGGGACCTGTTGTCGGCCGCGGGCCGTCAGTGGCTTGTCGCGCCCGCGCGGCGGTAGCCGCACATCAAACAGAGCCCCGCGCCCCTGGAGGGGCGCTGCCATCGCATGCCGTTCACCTGGCCGGGCTCGTCACCGATGACGTACCGGACGCGGCGGCCGTGGACCCGGCGGGCCGGGGCGCGGCAGCCGCGGGGGCGGCAGCCGCGCGCGAGGCGGGCGTACCGGTCCACGGTCGTCAGGGTGGGAGTCATCGGGGCAAGCCTAGCGGGTGATCAGCTCCGGCCGTGCCGGAGTGCGGGGTGCTCACCGGCCGCCACCAGGTCCGAGACCGCCGTCCTCGGGTCCTTGCCGGTGACGAGGGACTCGCCGACCAGCACCGCGTCGGCGCCGGCGTTGGCGTACGCGATGAGGTCGTGCGGGCCGCGGACGCCGGACTCGGCGATCTTGATGATGTGGTCGGGGATCTCCGGCGCCACCCGCTCGAAGGTGCCGCGGTCGACCTCCAGGGTCTTGAGGTTGCGCGCGTTGACACCGATCACGCGGGCGCCGGCGTCCACCGCGCGCTCGACCTCGTCCTCGTCGTGCACCTCGACGAGCGGCGTGAGCCCGATGGACTCGGCGCGCTCGATGAGGGACTCCAGGGCGGGCTGGTCGAGGGCGGCGACGATCAGCAGCACCACGTCGGCACCGTAGGCGCGGGCCTCCCACAGCTGGTACGACGTGACGATGAAGTCCTTGCGCAGGACCGGGATGTCCACCCGGGCGCGGACCGCCTCCAGGTCGGCGAGCGAGCCGCCGAAGCGGCGCTCCTCGGTGAGGACGGAGATGACGGCCGCGCCGCCCGCCTCGTAGTCCGCGGCGAGTCCGGCCGGGTCGGCGATCGCGGCCAGCGCGCCCTTGGAGGGGCTGGAGCGCTTGACCTCGCAGATGACCTTGACGCCGTCGCCGCGCAGAGCGGCCGCGCCGTCCTTGGCCGCGGGTGCCTTCGCCGCGCGCTCCTTGAGCTCGTCGAGGCTGACGCGCGCCTGCCGCTCCGCGAGGTCGGCACGGACTCCGTCGATGATCTCGTCGAGCACACTCACGCGAGCGGCCCCCTTCCAGACTCTTGACAGTTCCAGCGACCGATCGGAAACCGATGGTCACTGCGATGGTATCCGCAGCGGGGCGTAGGCCTCACATCCGGTTGACGCCGGTCCCACTACCTGGACATCAGCCCGTTGATCAAGGATGGAGCCAGCCACCGAAGGGCAGGTTCCGGACAACCGTGAAGACCAGCAGCAACGCTCCGAGGCTCCACATCAGTCCCGGAGGGGGGGCGATCCGCAGCGGCTGCCCGCGGACCGCGTGCACCACCCAGACGGTCCACAGCACGGCGAAGCCCAGATAGCCGAGGGTCGCGAGCGCGTTGGCGTGCAGCGCCGCCAGGAGGTCCCCGTGGACGAAGGCGTGGGCGCTGCGCAGGCCGCCGCAGCCGGGGCAGTAGAGGCCGGTGTAGCGCAGCAGCGGGCAGGCGGGGTAGTGGCCGGGTTCGTTGGGGTCCACGGTGCCCACGTAGGCGAAGGCGGCGGCGACGGCCGCGAGCACCCCGGCGGGGACCGCCAGGCGGCTCGGCACGCTCGGTGTCACCCTTCGGCTCTCGGCGTTCACGGTATGCATTGTGCCCCGCACACGCGTGAGGGGCGGTTCCGGCACCACCGTGCCGGCCGCCCCTCACGCGAGGACGTGCTGTGGCGCGGGGTCAGCTCCCGGCGCCGGCCGGCTCGCGGTCGCCGGTCATCCGGTGCGGCTGGTGCGCCTCCTTCGGCTGGCCGAGGCCCATCATCCGCATGATGCCGCCGACGACACCGCCGAGCAGCACGACCACCATGCCCGCCCAGAAGCCCACCGGCTGGTCCAGCACCATGAACGCGCCCGAGACGCAGAAACCGATGAAGGCGATCGTGACACCGGTCCAGGCGGCCGGGGTGTGACCGTGGCTGCTGCCCGCCATTGCTTGCTCCTCGTTGCTGTGTGCGTGTCTGAGCAGGACGCTCGGGCCCATTGTCCCGCACCCACGCCCGCGCGGTGAGCGGGGGTACTCCCCCGGCCGGCCCGGTCCCCCGTGCGGGCTCAGGCCCCGGTCGGGTCCTCGCCGCGGTCGAGCGCCTTCCACAGGTCCTCGGGCCGGTCGGGGTCGACGGCGGGGGCCTTGCGGCGCGGCTGGGGCGTGCCGCCCCGCTCGTAGCGGCCGGACATGGCGGGCCACAGCCGGCCGTAGCGCAGGGCGAGCAGCCCGGCCAGGAGGATCAGGACACCGCCGACGACCGCGACGTACGGCCAGGCGGTGTGGCTGAGGGTGTCGACGGAGGCCGAGGTGTCGCCGGAGGCCTGGGCGGCCTGCTCGTCGAGCGCGGAGCTGTCGGAGGCGCCGAGCAGGGCCGCGGTGATGATGCCGGCGCCGGAGAGGGCCAGCAGCGCGGCGACGGCGAAGCGGCCGGCGCGGCGCACGGCGAAGACGGCGACGAGCGCGGCGAGGCCCACGATGGCGAGCGCCGCGGGCACGCCCGTGACGTCGCTGCCCGTGGCGGTCAGGGGGAAGGCGCCACCGGCCACCGTCGCCGTGCCCTGCGACCACTGCTGCCGGGTGGCGAGCAGCGCCACGGCGGCGCCGAGCGCGCCGCTCAGCAGGGCGACGGCGAGGCTCAGGCGGCCGGCCCGGGCGGATCCGGGGGCTTCGGAACGGGGGTGAGGTACAGCAGTCACGTACCCCACTATCGCCTGAACCCCGGGCGAACCGTCACCCGGGGTTCATCTCAGGCCTTTCCGAGCCGGTTCGCCGTGTGGACGGCCCGCAGCACCGCGGCCGCCTTGTTGCGGCACTCGGTGTCCTCGGCGACGGGGTCGGAGTCGGCGACGATGCCCGCCCCGGCCTGGACGTAGGCGGTGCCGTCCCGCAGGAGGGCGGTGCGGATGGCGATGGCGGTGTCGGAGTCGCCGGCGAAGTCGAGGTAGCCGACGCAGCCCCCGTACAGCCCGCGCCGGGACGGTTCGAGTGCGTCGATGATCTGCATGGCGCGGGGCTTGGGGGCGCCGGAGAGGGTGCCGGCCGGGAAGCAGGCGGTGAGGACGTCGAAGGCGGTGCGCCCGGGGGCCACGCGGCCCGTCACCGTCGAGACGATGTGCATCACGTGCGAGTACCGCTCGACGGACATGAAGTCCACCACCTCGACCGAGCCGGGCTCGCAGACCCGCCCCAGGTCGTTGCGGCCGAGGTCGACGAGCATGAGGTGCTCGGCTCGCTCCTTGGGGTCGGCGAGCAGCTCCTCCGCGAGGGCCTGGTCCTCCTGGGGCGTGGCGCCGCGCCAGCGGGTGCCGGCGATGGGGTGGACCATGGCCCGGCCGTCCTCGACCTTGACCAGGGCCTCCGGGGAGGAGCCGACGACGTCGAAGCCGTCGAAGCGGAAGAGGTACATGTACGGGGACGGGTTGGTGGCCCTCAGGACCCGGTAGACGTCCAGCGCGCTCGCCGTGCACGGCGTCTCGAAGCGCTGGGAGGGGACCACCTGGAAGGCCTCGCCGGCCCGGATGCGCTCCTTGATGTCCTCGACGGCCACCTGGAAGTCGGGGCCGCCCCACAGCGCGGTGTACTCGGGGAGCTCGGAGGGCGGCAGGACGGCCGGGGGCTGGGCGACCGGGCGGGAGAGGTCGGCCTCCATGGCGTCGAGGCGGGCGACGGCGTCGGCGTGGGCCTCGTCGACGCCGGTGTCCAGGTCGTTGTGGTTGATCGCGTTGGCGATCAGCAGGACCGAGCCCTCCCAGTGGTCCATGACGGCCAGGTCGCTGGTGAGGAGCATGGTCAGCTCGGGCAGCTTCAGGTCGTCGCGCTCGCCGGGGCCGATCTTCTCCAGGCGGCGGACGATGTCGTAGCCGAGGTAGCCGACCATGCCGCCGGTGAAGGGCGGCATGCCCTCCTGGTGGGGTGTGTGCAGGGCCTCGATGGTGGCGCGCAGGGCGGCGAGGGGGTCGCCGTCGGTGGGGACGCCGACGGGCGGGGCGCCGAGCCAGTGGGCCTGCCCGTCGCGTGCGGTCAGCGTCGCGGCGGACCGCACACCCACGAAGGAGTACCGGGACCAGGAGCGGCCGTTCTCCGCGGATTCCAGCAGGAAGGTGCCGGGGCGCTCGGCGGCGAGCTTGCGGTAGAGCGCGACCGGGGTGTCGCCGTCGGCGAGGAGCTTGCGGGTGACGGGGATGACCCGCCGGTCGGTGGCGAGCTTGCGGAAGGTCTCGAGGTCCATGGCGGCTGACCTTACTGATCCGTGGCGGAGCCGTCGGGACCGCCGTCCTTGAGCAGCACGTCGGTGTCGAAGCAGGTGCGCGCGCCGGTGTGGCAGGCGGCGCCGACCTGGTCGACCTTGACGAGCACGGTGTCGGCGTCGCAGTCCAGGGCGACGGACTTCACCCACTGGAAGTGGCCGGAGGTGTCGCCCTTGACCCAGTACTCCCGGCGGCTGCGCGACCAGTAGGTGCAGCGGCCGGTGGTCAGGGTGCGGTGCAGCGCCTCGTCGTCCATCCAGCCGAGCATGAGCACCTCTCCGGTGTCGTACTGCTGGGCGATGGCGGGCAGGAGGCCGTCGGGGCTGCGCTTGAGGCGCGCGGCGATCTCCGGGTCGAGGCGACTGGACGGATCACCGTGGCGCGCAGCGCCTCCTTGAGGGGCGGTGGCCGGGCGACGGGCGGGCGTGCTGGTCATGCCGACCATTGTGCCGCGCGCCACTGACAGGCCGGGTGGAGTGTCCGCTGTGCGGACCAGACGGGCGGTCGTAGGCTGGGCCGCATGTCGACCCATGCCAAGCGTGAACGACTTCTCCTCGCCGATCTGTTGGAGACCGCGGGCCCGGACGCGCCCACCCTGTGCGAGGGGTGGACCACCCGGGACCTCGCCGCGCACGTGGTGGTGCGCGAGCGCCGTCCGGACGCCGCCGGCGGGATGCTGATCAAGCAGCTCGCGCCGCGTCTGGACAAGGTGATGGCGGAGTACACCGACAAGCCGTACGAGGAGCTGATCCAGCTGATCCGTACGGGCCCGCCGCGTTTCTCGCCCTTCTCCCTGAAGCCGGTCGACGAGGCGTCGAACATCATCGAGTTCTACGTCCACACCGAGGACGTGCGCCGCGCCCAGCCCGACTGGTCGCCGCGCGATCTCGACCCGGTGTTCCAGGACGCCCTGTGGTCCCGTCTGGAGCGCACCGCCCGTCTGATGGGCCGCGGGGTCCCGACGGGCCTGGTCCTGCGCCGCCCGGACGGCCAGACGGCGGTCGCGCACCGCGGCACCCCGGTGGTCACCGTGACCGGCGAGCCGTCCGAGCTGGTCCTGTTCTCCTACGGCCGTCAGAGCGCGGCCAAGGTCGACCTGGACGGCGACGAGAACGCGATCGCGAAGCTCCACGAGTCCAAGCAGCTCGGGATCTGAGAAAGCCCCGGCCGCACCACGCGGCCGGGGCTCCCGGCAGACGGGGGCGTCACCGCACCGGGTGGCCCGCTCCCCGCAGCGTCTCCTTGACCTGGCCGATCCGCAGGTCCCCGAAGTGGAACAC
Source organism: Streptomyces collinus (assembly GCF_031348265.1). NCBI lineage: Bacteria > Bacillati > Actinomycetota > Actinomycetes > Kitasatosporales > Streptomycetaceae > Streptomyces > Streptomyces collinus. The sequence continues at coordinate 2,272,412 of NZ_CP133771.1, forward strand.
CGACGCGGCCAGCACCGCGTCCGCGCCGGCCTCGACGGCCGGGGGGAAGTCGGTGAGCCGGCCGGCGCCGCCGGAGGCGATGACCGGGACCGTGACGTGCTTGCGGACGGCCCGGATCATCTCCAGGTCGTAGCCGTCCTTGGTGCCGTCGGCGTCCATCGAGTTGAGCAGGATCTCGCCGGCGCCCAGTTCGGCGGCCCGGTGCGCCCATTCGACGGCGTCGATGCCGGTGCCCTTGCGGCCGCCGTGGGTGGTGACCTCGAAGGAGCCCGACTCGGTGCGGCGGGCGTCGACCGACAGGACCAGGACCTGGCGGCCGAAGCGCTCGGCGATCTCGCGGATCAGGTCGGGGCGGGCGATGGCGGCGGTGTTGACGCCGACCTTGTCCGCACCGGCGCGCAGCAGCTTGTCCACGTCCTCGGGGGTGCGCACGCCGCCGCCGACCGTGAGCGGGATGAACACCTGCTCGGCCGTGCGGCGCACGACGTCGTAGGTGGTCTCGCGGTTGCCCGACGAGGCGGTGATGTCCAGGAACGTCAGCTCGTCGGCGCCCTCGGCGTCGTACACCTTGGCCATCTCGACGGGGTCGCCCGCGTCGCGCAGGTTCTGGAAGTTGACGCCCTTGACGACCCGGCCGTTGTCCACGTCCAGGCAGGGGATGACTCGGACCGCCAGGGTCATGAATCGTGCTCCTCTAGTGTTCCTCTGAGGGTGTCCCTCTGAATGCTTCCACTTCCACCGACACCAGGACCCGGGAGTCGATGAAGCCCTGCACGACCAGCAGGGTCGTGACCGGGCGTACGGCGTCGAACAGCTCCTTGTGGGCCCTGCCCACCGCGTCGACGTCCCGGGCGTGTGCCAGGCACACCCGGGTGCGGATCACGGACTCGGGGGTGAGCCCGAACTCGGCGATCGCCTCCAGGGCGGTGGTGAAGGCCACCTTGGTCTGCTCGTAGGGGTCGCCCTCGCCGTAGAGCACGTCGCCCTTGAAGGCGGTCGTGCCCGCTACCAGCACGCGGTCGCCCGCCGCGACGGCGCGTGCAAAACCGAAGGACTCTTCCCAGGGACTTCCGCTCTGCACACGCCGTACGGTCATGACGACACAGCCTCCAAGGCCTCTTCCAGGGTGAACGCCTTCGCGTACAGCGCTTTCCCTACGATGGCGCCCTCGACACCGAGCGGGACGAGGTCGGCGATGGCGCGCAGGTCGTCGAGCGAGGAAACCCCGCCGGAGGCCACGACCGGGCGGTCGGTGGCGGCGCACACGTTGCGCAGCAGTTCCAGGTTGGGGCCCTGGAGCGTGCCGTCCTTGGCGATGTCGGTGACGACGTACCGGGCGCAGCCCTCCTTGTCGAGGCGCGCCAGTGTCTCGTAGAGGTCGCCGCCGTCGCGGGTCCAGCCCCGCCCGCGCAGGGTGGTGCCGCGGACGTCGAGACCGACGGCGATCTGGTCGCCGTGCTCGGCGATGACCTTGGCGACCCACTCCGGGGTCTCCAGGGCGGCCGTGCCCAGGTTGACGCGCTTGCAGCCGGTGGCGAGGGCGGCGGCGAGGGTGTCGTCGTCGCGGATGCCGCCGGACAGCTCCACCTTGATGTCCATGGCGCCGGCGACCTCGGCGATCAGCTCGCGGTTGTTCCCGGTGCCGAAGGCGGCGTCGAGGTCGACCAGGTGCAGCCATTCGGCTCCGGAGCGCTGCCAGGCGAGGGCGGCCTCCAGCGGGGAGCCGTAGGAGGTCTCCGAGCCGGACTCGCCGTGCACCAGGCGGACGGCCTGGCCGTCGCGGACGTCGACGGCGGGGAGGAGTTCGAGCTTGCTCACAGGGTTCCGATCCAGTTGGTGAGGAGCTGGGCTCCGGCGTCGCCGGACTTCTCGGGGTGGAACTGCGTGGCCCACAGGGCGCCGTTCTCGACGGCGGCGACGAACGGCTTGCCGTGGGTGGACCAGGTGACCTTGGGGGCCGCGATCGCCGGGTTGAGCGTCTCCAGCGACCAGTCGTGCACGGCGTAGGAGTGCACGAAGTAGAAGCGGGCGTCCGGGTCGAGGCCGGCGAACAGCTGCGAGCCGGGGGCCGCCTCGACGGTGTTCCATCCCATGTGGGGCACGATGTCGGCCTGGAGCGGCTCCACGGAGCCGGGCCACTCGTCGAGGCCCTCGCTCTCCACGCCGTGCTCGATGCCGCGTGCGAAGAGGATCTGCATGCCGACGCAGATGCCCATGACCGGGCGGCCGCCGGACAGCCGGCGGTCGACGATCCAGTCGCCGCGGGCCTCGCGCAGGCCGGTCATGCAGGAGGCGAAGGCACCGACGCCGGGGACGAGCAGGCCGTCGGCGTTCAGGGCCTTGTCGTAGTCCCGGGTGATCTCCACGTCGGCTCCCGCGCGGGCGAGGGCGCGCTCGGCGGAACGGACGTTGCCGAAGCCGTAGTCGAAGACGACGACCTTCTTCTGCTTCTGGGGGCTGCTCAATTCCACACCTCCAGCCTCACGACGCCGGCCACCAGGCACATCGCGGCGCCGATCGACAGCAGCACGATCAGGCCCTTGGGCATCTTCTGCTTGATGAAGGAGTAGATGCCGCCGACGAGGAACAGCCCTACGACGATCAGCAGGGTGGAGATGCCGTTCACAGGGCGCCCTTCGTGGACGGGAGGATGCCGGCCGCGCGCGGGTCGCGCTCGGAGGCGTAGCGCAGGGCCCGGGCGAGCGCCTTGAACTGGCACTCCACGATGTGGTGCGCGTTGCGCCCGTAGGGCACGTGCACGTGCAGCGCGATCTGCGCCTGGGCCACGAAGGACTCCAGGATGTGCCGGGTCATGGTGGTGTCGTACTCGCCGATCATCGGCGCCATCTTCTCGGGCTCGGTGTGCACGAGGTAGGGGCGGCCGGACAGGTCGACGGTGACCTGGGCGAGGGACTCGTCCAGCGGGACCGTGCAGTTGCCGAAGCGGTAGATGCCGACCTTGTCGCCGAGGGCCTGCTTGAAGGCGGCGCCGAGGGCGAGGGCGGTGTCCTCGATGGTGTGGTGCGAGTCGATGTGCAGGTCACCCTCGGTCTTCACGGTGAGGTCGAACAGACCGTGGCGGCCGAGCTGGTCGAGCATGTGGTCGTAGAAGCCGACGCCGGTGGAGATCTCCGTCTTGCCGGTGCCGTCGAGGTCGATCTCGACGAGGACCGAGGTCTCCTTGGTCGTCCGCTCCACGCGTCCGGTGCGGCTCATGAACTCTGCTCCTTCTTCAGTGCACGTACCGCGTCGAGGAACGCGTCGTTCTCTTCGGGGGTTCCGGCGGTGACCCGGAGCCGGCCGGGCACGCCGTTGTCCCGGACCAGGACGCCCCGGTCGAGGATCTTCTGCCAGGTCTCGTGGGAGTCCTCGAACCGGCCGAACTGTACGAAGTTCGCGTCCGACGCGGTCACCTCGTAGCCGATCGCGCGCAGTTCGGTGACCAGGCGGTCCCGTTCGGCCTTGAGCTGCTCGACGTAGCCCAGCAGGGTGCCGGTGTGCTCCAGGGCGGCCAGGGCGGTCGCCTGGGTGACGGCCGACAGGTGGTAGGGCAGCCGGACCAGCTGGACGGCGTCGACGACGGCCGGGTGTGCCGCGAGGTAGCCGAGGCGCAGGCCCGCCGCGCCGAACGCCTTCGACATGGTGCGGGAGACGACGAGGTTCGGGCGGCCCTCGATCAGCGGCAGCAGCGAGTCGCCGTGGCTGAACTCGATGTACGCCTCGTCGACCACCACCATCGACGGCTTGGCCGCCTGTGCGGCCTCGTACAGCGCGAGGACCGTCTCGGGCGGGACGGCGGTGCCCGTGGGGTTGTTGGGGGTGGTGACGAAGACGACGTCCGGCTGGTTCTCGGCGATGGCCTTCTCGGCGGCGGCGAGGTCGATCGTGAAGTCCTCGTTGCGCGGGCCGGAGATCCAGCCGGTGCCCGTGCCGCGCGAGATGAGGCCGTGCATCGAGTACGACGGCTCGAAGCCGATGGCGGTGCGGCCCGGTCCGCCGAAGGTCTGCAACAGCTGCTGGATGACCTCGTTGGAGCCGTTGGCCGCCCAGACGTTGGCGACGCCGACTTCATGGCCGGACGTGTCCGTCAGGTACTCCGCCAGGCGGGTGCGCAGCTCGACCGCGTCCCGGTCCGGGTAGCGGTTGAGGTTCCGGGCCGCCTCGCGGACCCGCTCGGCGATCCGTTCGACCAGCGGCTCGGGCAGCGGGTAGGGGTTCTCGTTGGTGTTCAGCCGTACGGGGACGTCCAGCTGGGGCGCGCCATAGGGGGACTTGCCGCGCAGCTCGTCCCGCACGGGGAGATCGTCGATGCGTACGTCGTTCACTTGCCCGGGGGAACCTTCCAGTCGAACCTCGCCTTGATCGCCGCGCCGTGGGCCGGCAGGTCCTCCGCCTCCGCCAGCGTCACCACGTGGGGGGCCACCTCGGCCAGCGCGTCCCGCGTGTAGTCGACGATGTGGATGCCGCGCAGGAAGGACTGGACGGACAGGCCCGAGGAGTGGCAGGCGCAGCCGCCGGTGGGCAGGACGTGGTTGGAGCCGGCCGCGTAGTCGCCCAGCGACACGGGCGCCCAGGGGCCGATGAAGATCGCGCCGGCGTTGCGGACCCGGTCGGCGACGGCGGTGGCGTCGGCCGTCTGGATCTCCAGGTGCTCGGCGCCGTACGCGTCGACCACCTTGAGGCCCTCCTCGACGCCGTCGACCAGCACGATCGCGGACTGCCTGCCGGACAGGGCCGGGACGATCCGGTCGTCGACGTGCTTGGTGGCCGCGACCTGCGGTTCCAGTTCCTTCTCGACCGCGTCGGCGAGTTCGACGGAGTCGGTGACCAGGACGGCGGCGGCCAGCGGGTCGTGCTCGGCCTGGCTGATCAGGTCGGAGGCGACGTGCACCGGGTCGGCCGTGTCGTCGGCGAGGACGGCGATCTCGGTCGGGCCGGCCTCGGCGTCGATGCCGATCCGGCCGGTGAAGTAGCGCTTGGCGGCGGCGACCCAGATGTTGCCGGGGCCGGTGACCATGTTCGCGGGCGCGCAGGACTCGGTGCCGTAGGCGAACATCGCGACGGCCGTGGCGCCGCCGGCGGCGTACACCTCGTCGACGCCGAGCAGCGCGCAGGCGGCGAGGATCGTCGGGTGCGGCAGGCCGCCGAAGTCGGCCTGGGCGGGAGAGGCGAGCGCGACGGACTCGACGCCGGCCTCCTGCGCGGGCACCACGTTCATGATCACGGAGGACGGGTACACGGACCGGCCGCCGGGCGCGTAGAGCCCGACGCGATCGACCGGCACCCACTTCTCGGTGACGCTGCCACCGGGCACGACCTGGGTGGTGCGCGTCTCGCGGCGCTGCTCGCGGTGGACGATCCTGGCGCGGCGGATGGACTCCTCCAGGGCCGCGCGCACGGCCGGGTCGAGCTCCTCCAGCGCGCGCGTGAGCGCGGCGGCCGGCACCCGTACCTGGTCGAGCCTGACCCCGTCGAACCGCTCGGCTGCGTCGATCAGCGCCGCGTCGCCCCGATGATGCACGTCCTCGCAGATCGGACGCACCTTCTCCAGGGCGGCCGCAACATCGAAGTCGGCTCGGGGCAGCAGGTCGCGCAGGGCGGGGCCTTCGACGAGGGCGTCGCCGCGCAGATCGATTCGGGAGATCACGTGCTCAATTCTCTCAGACCCGGGTGAGGCGTCGTTCGCGCGTATCAATGGCTGATACAGAACGCCGCAGGACGCCGGGAGATCACCTTCACGTGGTGTGTTCGGTGGGTCACACAGCGGGCAAAACAGGTGTACGAGGGAAGTGACCCGCGAGTACCTGGGGAGGATGGAAGAGCTGTGACCGAGGGGGCCGGCGTCCGTGCCGGGGATGTGCCCGACGACCTGACCGCGACCGAGGCCGGCATGTGGCAGGCCTTCCGCAACGGCACCGTGTACGACCTGAGCTGCGGCGATGCCGTGGCCGACGATCCGCACGGCGGGCACCCGTGGGGCGAGGAGCGGACCGTCCGGGCCCGGATCGTGTGCTGGCTGCTCCTCGACGGCCCGCCCGCCCTGGCCGGCCGTGTGTCGTCGCTGAAGCTGACCGGGGTGCAGGTCAGCGGGTCCCTGGACCTCGCGGGCGGCACGGTGGTGCCGTACGTCGAGATGCGCCGGTGCCGGTTCGAGCAGGACGTGCTGCTGCCGGAGGCCCGCTTCACCACCCTGCGGATGGTGGACTGCTCGGTGCCCCGGCTGGAGGCGGCCCGGGTGCACACGGAGGGCGATCTCCATCTGCCGCGCTGCCGCTTCCACCACGGCATCCGGCTCACGGACGCGCAGATCGGCACGGACCTGATGCTCAACCAGGCGATCGCGCACCGGGATCACAGCGGCCGGTCGATCGCCGCGGACGGCCTGACCGTCGGCCAGGACTTACAGGCCGAGCTGCTGGAGTCGCACGGTGAGCTGAGCCTGCGCGCCGCCACCGTCGGCGTCTCCCTGAGCCTGCGCGGTGCGCGTCTGTCCAACCCGTACGAGCGGCTCGCGCTGAACGCCCCGCAGCTGACCGTGGAGCGCAGTCTGTATCTGACGCCGGCGGGGGTCGGCGCCCAGGCGATGAGCGGGATGACCCCGGCGCAGGGGACGCGGATCCAGCGCTTCGCGTGCGAGGGCGGGATCCGGCTGGACGACGGCCGGTTCGGTGACGCCGTCGACTTCGAGCGGGCCAGGTTCACCCTCACGGACGACCAGGAGCTGTCGCTGCGCCGGGTGCAGACGCCGGAGCTGCGGTTCCTCGGGGAGCAGCCGGCGCGCGGCCGGGTGGTGCTGTCCGGGGCGAAGGTCATCAACCTGATGGACCGGGCGGACGCCTGGCCGGGCCCCGGGCGGCTGCACATGGGCGGCTTCGCCTACGAGAACCTCGTGCCGCGCGGACCGTTCCCGCTGGTCGAGCGGCTGGACTGGGTGGCCGCGGCGACCGCCGAATACAACCCGGAGCCGTACGAGCGGCTCGCGGCCGTACTGCGGGCCGGCGGGGAGGACGAGGACGCCCGGGAGGTGCTGCTCGCCAAGCAGCGCCGGCATCGCGAGAGCCTGCCGATGGCGGCCAAGCTGTGGGGGTACGCGCAGGACTGGACGGTGGCCTACGGATACCGTCCGGGCCGGGCCGCGGTGTGGATGGCTCTGCTGTGGGCGGCGGGCTCCTTCGCCTTCGCGCGGGCCGGGCATCCGCCGATGAAGCGGGGCGAGCACCCGGAGTGGAACCCCACGCTCTTCACCCTCGATCTGCTGCTGCCGGTCATCGACCTGGGCCAGGTGGGCTTCTGGCAGCTGCGCGGGGGCTGGCAGTGGCTGGCGACGGCGATGATCCTGCTGGGCTGGATCCTGGCGACGACGGTGGCGGCGGGCGCGACACGGCTGTTGCGCCGCAACTGATGGTGCTGGTGTGACCACAGTTATCGAACTGTCACGGTTTTACGTTCTCTTGACCATTGGATGTACAACTTTCCGTAGGTTCCATGAACAGTCTGGCGCCGTCATGAGCAGCGGACTTTCAATGGTCGGCACCATGGCAATGCAGCTCCCGTTCATCCGTGCGAGCCGGATGGCAAGGACCTCCCCCCACCTCGTCGGCGAGCCGTGCGCCGACGACGAGGTGCTGCTCGACGCGCCCGACGCCCGGCTGAGCCCGGCGCTGGTCGCCGCCGCCCGGGGTGACCACGTCCCGGCCGCCTCGCTGCTCCTGGCCACCCGCGTGGCCTCGGAGTGGGAGCGGCGCGACCGGTACGTGACCCGGCTGGCCGCCTTCGCGCGCTCGCGGCCCGAGTGGCTGGACGCCTGGCTCGCCACCGCCCCGCAGGACCCCGACGCGCTCCTGGTCGGGGCCCAGCTGGCGGTGGACCGCGCCTGGCAGTCACCGGCCCGGGCCGAGCTGCTGCGCGAGGTGAGCCCGCTGATCACGGCAGCGGCCCGGGGCGACCAGCGGGACCCCGTGCCGTGGCGGATCGCGCTCGACCACGCCCGGGGCGCACAGGCCGGGCACACCTACTTCGAGGAACTGTGGGCGGCGGCCGTCCGCCGTGCCCCGCACCACTACGGGTGCCATGTGGCGGCCCTGCGCTACCTGGCCACCTACTGGCACGGATCGCACCACGAGTGCTTCGACTTCGCCGACCGGGCCGCCCAGGACGCTCCCGCCGGCGCGCTCGTCCAGGCCCTGCCGCTGCGGGCGGCCTTCGGCTACCTCACGGACGACTGCGGGCCCGAGATCCCGCGTGAGCGGCTGGACACCGCGGCCGACCGGGCGATCGCGCTGTCCCCGCGGCTGCCGGCGGCCGACCCCTGGCCGGCCCGGATGCGCAACCTGCTGATCTTCGTCCTGGTGCGCCTGGAGCGCTGGCCCGACGCCGTCGAGCAACTGCGCCTGAACGGCCCGTACGCCACCTCCTTCCCCTGGGACCGGATGTCGGACGACCCCCTCGGGCACTTCCTGCGGGTGCGCGAGGACATCCGGGTCGGGGCGGCCGGGAACCCGTCCGGGCATCCACGGAATGAACGGGGCGGGCGAGTCCGTCCCGGCGACCATTAGGCTTTTACGTCGTGACCACCGTCCGGCTCCCCCTCTTCCCCCTGAACTCGGTGCTGTTCCCGGGGCTCGTGCTCCCGCTCAACGTCTTCGAGGAGCGGTATCGCGCCATGATGCGCGAGCTGCTGAAGACGCCCGAGGACGAGCCGCGCCGGTTCGCCGTCGTGGCGATCCGCGACGGCCACGAGGTGGCCTCGACCGCGCCCGGCATGCCCGACCCGACGGCCCTGCCCGAGCGGGGCCCGGCGGCCGGCTTCGGCCCGGACCCGGTCAAGGCGTTCCACAAGGTGGGCTGCATCGCGGACGCGGCGACGATCCGGGAGCGCACCGACGGCTCCTTCGAGGTGCTGGCGACCGGCACCACCCGGGTGAAGCTGCTGTCGGTCGAGGCGTCCGGGCCCTTCCTGACGGCCGAACTGGAGCCGCTGGAGGAGGAACCGGGCGACGAGGCCGCGCCGTTGGCCGAGGGCGTGCTGCGGTCCTTCCGCCAGTACCAGAAGCGGCTGGCCGGGGCGCGGGAGCGGTCCCTGGCGACGGGTGCCGAACTGCCGGACGAGCCGGGCGTGGTGTCGTACCTCGTGGCGGCCGCGATGATGCTGGACACCCCGGCGAAGCAGCGTCTGCTCCAGGCCCCCGACACGGCGTCCCGCCTGCGCGACGAGCTGAGACTGCTCCGCTCCGAGACGGCGATCATCCGTAGCCTGCCGTCGTTGCCGGCGTCGGAGCTGACGCGCGGACCGATGAGCCTCAACTGAGGGAAAGACACGTCTCGACGGAAACGAGGAGGACGGTTTCCCGCCGGAACGCAAGGGACGGATCCGGCCACCGGGACGACTGAAAACCTGTGGGGCCCCCGTGATCGACCTGCCTATGATCAAGCCGACCGGCCATGATCATGGCCATGACCGCATCAAGGGGGATACACACATGAGTCGTGCGCGCATTCTCAGCGTCGCCGCCGGTGTCGCAATCGGTTCCACGCTCCTGGTCGCGCCCGCGCACGCGGCGCCCTCGGCGCCCGCCGGGGCCCAGGACCGCGTCGAGTGCACCCGAATGACCAACGGGCAGCTGTGCATATCGCTGAACACGAGCCCCAGCCGCGTCGAGGTCTTCTACACGAAGAAGTCCGGCGGGCAGATCCGGGCGAAGCTGGGCTACCGCACCACCAATGGCGGCAGCACGTTCGGCCCGACGGAGACCATCTCGACGGGCGACCGGGAAGTCCAGACCTGGACCATGAGCTACCGCTGTGACATTGACTGGAAGGGCCTGATCAAGGTCGAGGGCCAGGGAACCTTCGAGACCCCGTGGGCGACCTGCTGACCCAGGCTCAGCAGAACCTCGTGTGCCGCCCCGTCCGGGACCTCTCCGGGCGGGGCGGTCCGCGTTCCACCGTCTGGAAGGATGCCGCTCCATGGCGAAGAAGTCGAAGAAGCAGCAGTCCGGCGGCACACCCGCGACCGTGGCCCTGACGGCGGCGGGCGTCAGCTACACCGTCCACGCCTACGACCACGACCCCGCGCACCCCTCCTACGGCGAGGAGGCCGCCGAGGCGATGGGCGTCTCGCCCGACCGCGTCTTCAAGACCCTCGTCGCGGACGTCGACGGCACGCTGACGGTCGCGGTGGTCCCGGTGGCCGGCCAACTCGACCTGAAGGCCCTGGCGGCGGCCGTGGGCGGCAAGCGCGCGGCGATGGCCGACCCGGCCCTGGCGGAGCGCACGACGGGCTATGTCCGGGGCGGCATCTCGCCCCTGGGCCAGCGCAAGACGCTGCCGACGGTCCTCGACGCCTCGGCCGCGGCGCACGCGACGATCTGCGTGTCGGCGGGCAGGAGGGGCCTGGAGGTCGAGCTCGCTCCGGAGGACCTCCAGAAGCTGACGGAGGCGGTCCTCGCGCCTGTCGGCCGTTAGGGCCCTTCTGATGGATCTCCGTGGAGGAAGGAGCGGTGTTCGGTGCGTGCTCTCGGCGTGCCGGGCATCGCGACGCCGCGGAGACCCACCAGAAGGGCCCTAACCGCGGGTGGAGGGCTCCTGGTACGGCCCGGCCGCGAACTCCGGCTCCGGATCCCGGGGTCCGAACAGCGCCATGAGCCCGAGGTGCAGCACCAGTGCGGCGAGCGGCCAGGCCAGCAGCGCCCCCTTCGCGCCCAGTTTCAGGGGCGCGTCGAACGTCACGCCCCGCCCGACGGCCTGAGCCTGCGCGATCACGTCCTGGGCGGGCCCGAGCCACACCCCGACGCGCCAGGCGAGCAGCGAGCCGAGCAGCCCTCCGAGGGCCAGCCCCATCACCAGCGGCACGCCTCCGCGCCGTCGCAGCAGGAAGACGACCAGGGCGCTGACGGCGCCGAAGCCCAGCCCGAGGAGCGTGAACGTGCCGTCGACCCCGATGGCCTGCTCCCCCTCGGTGTCCTTGAGGTAGACGACCCAGCTCTTCTCCACCACGTCGCCGACGAGCGGCACGTGCGGCGCGAGCCACCACCACAGCACTCCGAGCAGCACCCCGCCGAGCGCCACGGCCACCGCGATCACGGCGGCCTCCCGCAGTTCCGTCTTCATGCCGGGGCCGTCCTGTCCGTACCAGCCGTGCCCGGCGTACTCGGCGTGCTGCGACCCGGGAGCCTGCGGCCCGGCGGCCGGCGGCTGCCACGGCCCCTGTGCGGAGTGTTCGTGCGGCGGCGGTGGCGGAGTCAGTGGTGCGGTCACCCTGCCATCGTGCCAGGTCCGCTTGTGTGCCGCGTCACCGGAGGATCCCTCCTCGCTCACCGGACGGCCGCCCGGCGGTAGGCCCAGGTCGCCACGGCCAGCGAGACGACGCCCACCACCCCGCACACGGCGAGGTCACCGAGCACGAAGGCCCAGTCGGGATGCGGTCCGAAGGTCCGCGCGAAGGCCTCCACGCCGTACGTCGACGGCAGCAGGTCCCGCGTGAAGCGCACGACCTCCGGCATCCGGTCCGCGGGCAGCACGCCCAGCAGCAGCGCCGCCGACATGCCCAGCTGTCCGAGCAGCGTGGCCAGTTCAGGCCGGGGCGCGAGCAGTCCCAGCGCCGCACCGAGCCCGGCCAGCGCGGCGCCCGCGAGCGGGATCACCGCCATGAGGACCCACAGATGGGCCATCGGCAGCCCGAACAGCACACAGCCGAACACCGCGGTCACGACGGTCCCGGGCACGGTGAACGAGGCGTACGCGCCCGCCGCGCCCAGCACCACGGCCGCCGGCGGCACCGGCAGCGTCGCGTAGTGGTCGAGCCCGCCACTGGCCCGCAGCTGCCCGAAGTACTGCGCGAGCAGGTTCAGCGCGACGAAGGCCACCACCAGGACCGACGACCCGGCGACGACGGCCTGCGCCTCCGCCCCGTCGTCCACGACCCCGCGCATCAGGATCATGATCCCGACCGACTGGAAGGTCGCCACGAACAGCAGCGGGATCCGCGCCACCCGCGCCCGGGACAGCTGGGCCCGGTACACGGCCGCCAGCGACGGCCACAGCCGCGCCCGAGGTCCGAGCTCGGCCGCGCACGCGGCGGGCTCCTCCACGGCCAGGGCACTGCCCGGCAGGACATCGGCGGGTACGACACTCACGTCGCGCTGCTTCCCTTCGCTCGGGTCCACTGCGGCAGTCGCCTGTTCGGTACGTATGCGGCGGCCGGTCTGCTCACGGCCCGCGCGCCCGGTGTCCTCGCGCTCACACCTTCACCAGCCCCTGCTGGACGGCACCGCCGAGGGCGAGGTACACGTCCTCCAGGCTCGGCGTGGCCAGGGTGAAGTCGTCCAGGGCGGCGAAGGCGGCCCCGCCGGTGACGGTCGCGACGACCGCCCGGGCCTCCTCGGGCCCGAGCCGCAGCGTCCAGCGGCGGCCCGACTCCACGACGCGGTCCTTCAGCGCGGCCACCTCGGGCACGTGCAGCGGAGCCGCGTCCCGCCACACCAGGTCGACGCGCACCTCACCGGCGACCTGCTCCTTGAGCCCGGCGGGGGTGTCGCAGGCGATCACCCGCCCCCGGTCGAGGACGGCCACCCGGTCCAGCACCGTCTCGGCCTCGATGACGTTGTGGGTGACGAGCAGCACGGTCGTCCCGTGCTCGGCCCGGCGCCGGTCGACAGCGGACCACACGGCCCGCCGCGCCACCGGGTCCATGCCGGTGGTCGGCTCGTCGAGCACGAGCAGCGGCCGCTCCCCCACCAGGGCCGCCGCGAAGCACGCCAGGCGCCGCTGGCCCCCGGAGAGCTTCTTCAGCGGCCGCCCGGCGAGCGGCGCGAGCCCCAGCTCGTCGAGGACGGCGTCCCGCTCGGCCCGCGCCTGCCGTACGTCCAGGCCGCGCAGCCGCCCGGTGGTCTCGGCGGCGAGCGAGACGGTCAGCTCGTCGAGGGCGGTCGACTCCTGCCCGAGGTAGGCGAGGATCCGCGCGGCCCGCTCGGGGTGGCGGACGATGTCGTGCCCGAGGATCTCCACGCTGCCACGGTCGGGCCGCATCAGCCCGGTCAGCTGGCGCACGAGGGTGGACTTGCCGGCCCCGTTGGGACCGAGCAGGCCGAAGATCTCGCCGCGGCGGATGTCCAGCGTCACGTCGTCCGTGGCCCGGACCTCGGGTGTTCCGGGTGTGCCGCGCCGGCCCCGGACCGCCGGATAGGTCTTGGTCAGCCCGCGCACCGCGCACACGACGTCACCATCGTGCCGAAATGCCTGTGCCGCGCGCTTACTCACAAGGGACGAGACTACGGGGTCGGCGACCCTGGTCCGTTCTCGGGTCGGTCCATACCGGGAAATCCGTCGGCAAAGGACTCAGGGGCCCCTCAGTCGTCGAGGGGTGGGTGCTCCACGCCCGTGCGCACGCTGATCTCCCGCCAGAAGCCGGCCCGGATGGCGTAGCGGTCCCGCTCGTCGATCTGGTCGTCCTTGTGGGCGAGCAGGCCGAACCGGGCGGCGTAGCGCAGCAGCTCCCCGTCGACGCGGTGCGGGATGCGCGGGTACATCCCGGACAGTTTCTGCAGGTGGTTCTGGTCGCCGAGGCGCTCCACCCAGCGCCTCGCGAAGACCTGCCCCACTTCGAAGGGGTCACCGCCGACGGTGGTGATGTCCTCCTCGCGGTCGGCCCACCGCTGCTCCGCCGTGGTCAGCTGGGCGAGCGTCGGCATCGAAGCGGCCTCGGGGGGCTCGGCCGTGGGCCGGTCGACCCAGCCTTTGTCGGAGGACCACCGGAGGGTGGCGGAGGCGGGCTGCTGGGCGGGCTGGGTGCCGGGGGCCCGCAGGGCGGCCAGGTCCTTGGGCGTGGGGACCCCTTTGGCGGCGGGCACCCGCTCCTCGGTGCCGTTCTGCCCGGGACCGGTCTCCGCCGGGTGGCGGGGCTGCGGGGCGGGCCGGTCGGACGTGGCACCGAGCGCGGACTCGGGCAGCGGCGCGGAGAGGATCGCGGCGATCTCGGGCCGGGGCGCGGGCTGCGGCGCGCACGCCCCGGTGTAGTCCTTCGCGCGGACGGCCTTGGTGATCCATGTGCGGTCCAGGACGCGCCGCTCGTCGGCCTCGGCGACCAGGTCCTCGGACTGGTTGTAGTCGCCGTCGGCGGCCTGGACGGCCCACAGGTGGACGGCGACGCCGTGCTCCTTGGCGGCCATCATGCCGGGCAGCAGATCGCCGTCGCCGGTGACGAGGACGACGTCGGAACAGGCTCGGTTGCGGGCCAGTTCGGTCAGCTCGGCGTGCATCGCGGCGTCCACGCCCTTCTGGGCCCAGCGGCCGTCGCTGCGGGTCAGTGCGCCGAGCCGGACGGTGACCCGGGGCATCACGCGCAGCCTGCGGTGCTCGGGTTGCGGGACGCGGTCCGGGGCGCCGTCGAACCAGTAGATGCGTAGCAGCGGCTGCTGTGTGTCGGATTCGGCGCGTTCGCGCAGCCCCTGGATGAGGGCGGTGTGGTCGACGGTGATCCGGGACCGCGAGGGCTCTCCGGCGAGGAGACTCGCCGCGGCTCCCAGCAGATACCCAGCGTCCACCAGGACGATGCAGCGGTCCACGCGACTCACCCTCTTCCCAGGAGGTTTGCTTCGGGCTTGCTTCGAGTCTGCCCGACGGCGCGGAGGTTAACGGCCGGAACTCGATCTTCGGCGTGGCGTTTCGGGAGGTGCGGCTCCGACCACCCCTGTCACACACGGTAATTGTCCGACATGCGATCGTTGTCGGCCTGTGTGAATCTGGTCCCGGCCCTGGCCCCTAGTCCCCCACAGGAGGCATCACCATGGCCAAGAACAAGAACCGTGACCGTAAGCAGCAGCGTCCGACCGAGCGTGGTCAGCGGGCCGACCGCAGCCCCGCATCGCAGACGGAGCCCCAGGCCGAGGTCGAGGCGACCCCCGGCGAGATGGCGCCGTCCGGCAAGCGAAAGCGCAGCTTCGGCCACAACTGACGTCTGCGTGACGGGCTGTTGAGCCCACACACACGCACACGCACGAGGGGCGTACCCGATTGCGGGTACGCCCCTCAAGCGCATCGAGATCCGTGCTTCACCCGGCCAGGCAGGACGGCCCGAGCAGCACCTTCAGGTCTCCGAAGAGCGCCGGGTCCGGCTTCACCCGGTGCCGGTCCAGCCGCAGCACGGTCGTCTTGGTCGGTCCCTGGAGCTTGATCCGGACCTCGCTGTCGCCCTTGTGGTGGCTGAGCACCTCGCCGAGGCGGCTGACCAGCGGCGGGGTGACCCGGGTGGCCGGGATGGTGAGGACCACGGGCGCGTTGGTGCCCGCGTTCGACAGGTCCGGCACCATCAGCTCCATCGCGACGAGCCGCGGGATGTCCTCGCGCTTGTCGAGACGGCCCTTGACGAACACCACGGCGTCCTCGACGAGTTGGGTCGAGACCAGCTGGTAGGTCGCGGGGAAGAACATGCACTCGATGGAGCCGGCGAGGTCCTCGACGGTGGCGATGGCCCAGGCGTTGCCCTGCTTGGTCATCTTGCGCTGCAAGCCGGAGATGATGCCGCCGATGGTGACGACCGCGCCGTCGGAGTGCTCACCTCCGGTCAGCTGGGAGATGCCCGCGTCGGCCTTGTCGGACAGGATGTGCTCCAGGCCGAACAGCGGGTGGTCGGAGACGTACAGACCGAGCATCTCCCGCTCCTGGGCGAGCAGATAGGTCTTGTCCCACTCGTCGGGGGAGAACTCCACGTCGAGTCCGAAGCCCGGCTCGCTGGTCTCGGCCTCGCCCATGCCGCCGAAGAGGTCGAACTGCCCCTCGGCCTCCTTGCGCTTGACCGCGACCACGTTGTCGATCATCGGCTCGTAGTGCGCGGTCAGACCCTTGCGGGTGTGGCCCATCGCGTCGAAGGCGCCGGCCTTGATCAGCGATTCGGTGGTGCGCTTGTTGCAGACCACCGCCTCCACCTTGTCGAGGTAGTCCGGGAAGGAGACGTACTTCCCCTTGGCCTTGCGGCACCTGATGATCGACTCGACCACGTTCGTGCCGACGTTGCGGACGGCGGAGAGGCCGAAGAGGATCACGTCGTCGCCCTGGGCCGCGAAGTTGGACATCGACTCGTTGACGTCCGGCGGGAGCACCTTGATGCCCATGCGGCGGCACTCGTTGAGGTAGACGGCCGACTTGTCCTTGTCGTCCTTCACGGACGTGAGCAGCGCGGCCATGTACTCGGCGGGGTGGTTCGCCTTGAGGTAGGCCGTCCAGTACGAGACGAGTCCGTACGCGGCGGAGTGCGCCTTGTTGAACGCGTAGCCGGCGAAGGGGACCAGCACGTCCCAGAGGCCCTGGATGGCCTCGTCGCTGAAGCCCTTCTTGCGGGCGCCCTCCTGGAAGAGGACGAAGTTCTTCGCCAGCTCCTCGGGCTTCTTCTTGCCCATCACGCGGCGGAGGATGTCGGCCTCGCCGAGCGAGTAGCCGGCGATGATCTGGGCGGCCTTCTGCACCTGCTCCTGGTAGACGATCAGGCCGTAGGTGACGTCCAGGACCTCCTTGAGCGGCTCCTCCAGCTCGGGGTGGATGGGCGTGATGTCCTGCTGGCCGTTCTTGCGCAGCGCGTAGTTCGTGTGGGAGTTCATGCCCATGGGGCCCGGGCGGTACAGGGCCGACACGGCGGAGATGTCTTCGAAGTTGTCCGGCTTCATCAGCCGGAGCAGGGAGCGCATGGGGCCGCCGTCGAACTGGAAGACGCCGAGGGTGTCGCCGCGCTGGAGCAGTTCGAAGGTCGTGGGGTCGTCGAGCGGGAGGCTCAGGAGATCGATGTCGATCCCCTTGTTGGACTTCACCATCTTGACGGCGTCGTCCATGATCGTCAGGTTGCGCAGGCCGAGGAAGTCCATCTTCAGCAGGCCGAGCGACTCGCAGCTCGGGTAGTCCCACTGGGTGATGGTGACCTTGTCCGTGTGCCTGACCCAGACGGGGACGTGGTCGGTGATGGTCTCGCTGGACATGATCACGCCGGCGGCGTGCACGCCCATCTGCCGGACCAGGCCCTCGACGCCCTTGGCGGTGTCGATGACCTTCTTCACGTCCGGCTCGTTCTCGTACATCGCCCGGATCTCGCCCGCCTCCGAGTAGCGGGGGTGCTCGGGGTTGGTGATGCCGTCGAGGTTGATGCCCTTGCCGAGGACGTCGGCGGGCATGGCCTTGGTGAGGCGGTCGCCCATCGCGTACGGGTAGCCCAGCACGCGCGCGGAGTCCTTGATCGCGTTCTTGGCCTTGATGGTGCCGTACGTGCCGATCATGGCGACCTTGTCGGCGCCGTACTTCTCCGTCACGTAGCGGATCACCTCGACGCGCCGGCGCTCGTCGAAGTCGATGTCGACATCGGGCATGGAGATGCGCTCGGGGTTGAGGAACCGCTCGAAGATCAGGCCGTGCGGGATGGGGTCGAGGTCGGTGATGCCGAGGGCGTAGGCGACGATCGAGCCGGCCGCGGAGCCTCGGCCGGGGCCGACCGCGATGCCCTGCTTCTTGGCCCACATGATGAAGTCGGCGACCACGAGGAAGTAGCCCGGGAAGCCCATCGAGATGATGGTGTCCATCTCGTACTCGACCTGCTTCATGCGGTCGTCCGGGATGCCGTCCGGGAAGCGGCGGTGCATGCCGCGCAGGGTCTCCTCGCGGAACCAGCTGACCTCCGTGTACCCCTCCGGGATGTCGAACTTGGGCATGAGGTCGCGCTTCTCGAACATGCCCGTGGTGTCGACCATCTCGGCGATCAGGCGGGTGTTGGCGCAGCCCTCCTGCCAGGCGTCCGAGGAGTCGATGGCGTACATCTCGTCCGTGGACTTCAGGTAGTAGCCGGTGCCGTCGAACCGGAAGCGGTCGGGGTCGGAGAGGTTCTTGCCGGTCTGGATGCACAGCAGGGCGTCGTGGGCGCTCGCCTCGTGCGCGTACGTGTAGTGCGAGTCGTTGGTGACCAGCGGGGGGATGCCGAGCTTCTTGCCGATCTCCAGGAGGCCGTCGCGGACCCGGTGCTCGATCTCGATGCCGTGGTCCATCAGCTCCAGGAAGTAGCGGTCCTTGCCGAAGATGTCCTGGTAGTCGGCGGCGGCCTTGAGCGCCTCGTCGAAGTGGCCGAGGCGCAGCCGGGTCTGGACCTCGCCGGAGGGGCAGCCGGTGGAGGCGACGATCCCCTCGGACCACTGGGCGATGGTCTCCTTGTCCATCCGGGGCCACTTCTGCAGCCAGCCTTCGGCATACGCGTCGGAGGACAGCCGGAAGATGTTGTGCAGGCCGGTGCTGTTCACGGCCCACATCGTCTTGTGGGTGTAACCACCGGAACCGGAGACGTCGTCCCGCTTCTGGTGCGGCTGGCCCCACTGGATCTTGCGCTTGTTGCGCCGGGACTCGGGCGCGACATAGGCCTCGATCCCGATGATCGGGGTCACACCGGACTTCTGGGCGGTGTGGAAGAAGTCGTAGGCGCCGTGGAGGTTGCCGTGGTCGGACATGGCGATGTGCGTCATGCCCATCTCGTTGCACGCGTTGAACATGTCCTTGAGCCGCGCGGCACCGTCCAGCAGCGAGTACTGGGTGTGGACGTGCAGGTGCGTGAACGGCGGCTTTGACACGGCTGCGGCCTCCAGAGGAAACATACGACACATGGGGCCCGGCAGGCTGCGGACAGTCTGGGGGCAGCGTCGAAGTCTATGCCTCGGCACTGACACCTGGAGGGCCGACCCGCGTACCTTCATGCGAGGGTTCGCGGGCACTCCCGCGGGCCGCCGCACGTTAGGATCCAGGGCGGACCTGCCGCCCTGACACGCATGCACCAGGAGGCACCCAGCGATGTCGTTCCCGCAGCTCGACGGCGAGCACCGCGGTGAGGAGATCCTCGCCGTCTTCGACACCGCCTTCGGCGAGCTCCTGGCCGCCGACCCGGCCGCGTTCCGCGTGAAGTTCCGCAAGATGGCGGCCTCGGCCTTCGCCTTCTACCGGGGGACGGCGGGCCTCTTCTACCACGACCTGACCGTGTCTGATCAGTTCGGGTCGAAGCAGGGCGGCCCGTACCTGGACGAGCGCACCTCGCGCGTGTGGATCCACGGCGACCTGCACGCGGAGAACTTCGGCACGTACATGGACGCCAACGGCCGCCTGATCTTCAACGTCAACGACTTCGACGAGGCCTACGTCGGCCCCTTCACCTGGGACCTCAAGCGCCTCGCCGCCTCCATCGCGCTGATCGGCTACGCGAAGGCGCTCAGCGACGAGCAGATCTCCGAGCTGGTGACGATCTACGCGGTCGCCTACCGCGAGCGGATCCACGCCCTGGCGACGGGCGCGAAGAGCGACGAGGTGCCGCCGTTCACGCTGGACACCGCGCAGGGCCCGCTGCTGGACGCGCTGCGTGACGCCCGCTCGCTGACCCGCTTCGGCCTGCTGGACTCGATGACGGAGATCCGCGACTTCGAGCGCCGCTTCGCCTCCGGAGGCGGCTCCGTCGAGCTGGACGCGGCCACCCGCTACAAGGTCCTCGCCGCCTTCGACGGCTACCTGGAGACGCTCCCGGACAGCTCGCTGGCCCGCCCGGACTCCTACCGCGTGAAGGACGTGGTCGGCCGGCGCGGCATCGGCATCGGCTCGGCGGGGCTGCCGTCGTACAACATCCTGCTGGAGGGGCACAGCGACGCCCTGGAGAACGATGTCGTGATCTACATCAAGCAGGCCCAGACCCCGGCCGTCTCCCGGCACATCACGGACCCGGAGATCCGCGGCTACTTCCAGCACGAGGGGCACCGCACGGTCATCTCCCAGCGTGCCCTGCAGGCGCACGCCGACCCATGGCTGGGCTGGACGGAGCTGGACGGCGCGGGACAGCTGGTCGCCGAGGTCTCGCCGTACGCGGTGGACCTCGACTGGGGAGACATCGACGACCCGGAGGAGATCGCCCAGGTGGTGGCCGACCTCGGCCGGGCGACGGCTACGATGCACTCGGCGGCGGACGACCAGTCCGGTGAGTCCCTGGTGCCGTTCTCCACGGAGCGGGCCATCGACGCGGCGCTCGCGGCCGACGAGGAGGGCTTCGCCCCCCTGCTGGTCGACTTCGCGCACACCTACGGCGCACGCGCGCGTGCCGACCACCAGACCTTCGTGGACCTGTTCCGCAACGGACGGATTCCGGGGCTGTGACGGCAAGGCCTCTCACAGGCATCCTTTAGGGGTCCCTTACCGGCCCCCATGACAGACTCTCCTTTCGCTATGGACATATCCGGGATCCGCCTCAGAGCCGTACGCGCGGCGCTGTTCACGGCCGTGGTCGTGACGCTCAGCACCGCGTCGCACGTGCTGCTGTCCCGGGCCCCGCTGCCGGTGGGCACGGTGGCCGCGGTCGCCGCCGCCGTGTTCGTGATCGCGTTCGCCCTGGCCGGCCGGGAGCGCTCCTTCGGTCGGATCGCGGCCCTGCTGATCCCGCTGGAACTGACCGCCGACACGGTGTTCACCACCGGCCAGCACGCCTGTTACGGCCGCGCGGGCGGCCCGGTCGCCGGGCCCCTGCGCTCGGTCGGCCTGGATGTGCTCTGCGGCGGCGGAGAGGTCGGCACGCCCCTGGCCCGGATGGCCGGGGCCACCGGCACCGAGCGGCTGGCGGCCGCGGTCGCCCACGCCGAACCGGCCACGGCCTGGCTGCTGCTCGGGGCGCACGTCGGCGTCGGGCTCCTCGCCGCCGTCTGGCTGCGCCGCGGCGAGCGGGCCCTGGCCCAGCTGCTGCGGGCGGTGACGGCGACGACGTTCCGGCCGCTGCTGCTGGCGGTCGCCGCGGTCGCGGTGGAGCGGGCCCCGGCAGGGCGGCGCCTGCCGGCGCGTACCGCCGACCGCACCCCCACCGCCCGCGACCGGATCCTCGCGTACTCCCTGGGACGGCGTGGACCGCCGTGCTCACCCGCCTTCGCGCAGTAAGGCACCCGCGTCGCGGGAGGCGCCTTCGCCCCCGGTGCGGCACTTCCGAGCACCAGCAGTCCCCCTACGCATTCCGCACACCCCAGGTGTGCGCGTCCCCTACGGAGAACATCACCATGAGCAAGCGCAACAGCCAGTCGGCGAAGACCGCGGCCCGCGAGCGGCTGCGCATCGAGCGCGAGCGCGAGGCCAAGCGGGCGAAGACCAAGCGGCAGGTCATCGTCGCCTGCTCCATCGTCGGTGTCCTGGCGATAGCCGGTGGCATCGGGTACGCGGTCGTCCAGGCCAACAAGCCCACCCACTGGGAGGCGGTCAAGGACGAGAAGGTCGTCACGCCGGCCAACACCACGGGCACCGACGGCACCACGGTCGTCATCGGCAAGGACTCGGCGAAGAAGACGCTGAAGATCTACGAGGACCCGCGCTGTCCCGTGTGCGCCCAGTTCGAGCAGACCGTCGGCCCGACCGTGAAGAAGGACATCGACGACGGCAAGTACAAGATGCAGTTCGTCGGCGCCACCTTCATCGACAACAAGGACAACGGCGAGGGCTCCAAGAACGCGCTGAGCGCCATGGGCGCCGCGCTGAACGTGAGCGACCAGGCGTTCCTCGACTACAAGGCCGCGCTGTACTCGGCGAAGTACCACCCGGAGGAGACGACCGACAAGTTCAAGGACGACAGCTACCTGATCAAGGTCGCGGACGCCGTCCCCGAGCTGAAGGGGAACAAGAAGTTCCAGGACGCGGTCGAGAAGGGCACCTACGACGCCTGGGCCATGGCCATGTCGAAGACCTTCGACGACAACAAGGACGGCGTGAAGGGCACTCCGGGCTTCGTCATGGACGGCAAGCAGCTCACCGCCGACAGCCAGGGCACACCGCTGATGACGGTGGCCGACTTCAACCGGGTCGTGGGCGAGGCCCTCAAGAAGTGACGGCCGGTCAGGGACCGGTCGGCGTGTGAAGAGCGGGCGAACTTCCGGAGTTCGCCCGCTCCGGCCCATACCGACCAGTAACCTGATCGGTCGTGACCAGTCGATACAGATCATCGAATACGTCAGAGGGCATCAACTCCCTCACCCCGCGCCGCCGTACGGTCGTCAAGGCCGCGGCGGCGACCGCTGTCCTGGCCGGCCCACTGGCGGCGACCCTGCCGGCGCGCGCCGTCGACCAGGCTCCCGCCTTCCTGCACGGCGTCGCCTCCGGGGACCCGCTGCCGGACGGCGTCCTGCTGTGGACCCGCGTCACTCCGGTACCGGAGGCGATACCCGGCTCCGGAGCCGGCCCGGACACCGAGGTGAGCTGGACCGTCGCCGAGGACAAGGCGTTCACCACCGTCGTCGCCAAGGGCTCGACCACCGCCACGGCCGCCTCCGACCACACCGTGAAGGCCGACATCCGCGGCCTCAAGCCGGGTACCGACTACTGGTTCCGCTTCTCCGCCGGCGGCACCGACTCCCCCGCCGCACGCACCCGCACCGCCCCCGCGCACGACGCGGCCGTCACGGGCCTGCGCTTCGGCGTGGTCTCCTGCGCCAACTGGGAGGCCGGCTGGTTCTCCCCGTACCGCCACCTCGCGGCCCGCGGCGACCTGGACGCCTGGCTGCACCTCGGCGACTACATCTACGAGTACGGCACCGGCGAGTACGGCACCCGCGGCAAGGTCGTCCGCCCGCACGCCCCGGCCCACGAGATCGTCACGCTCGCCGACTACCGCACCCGGCACGCCCGGTACAAGACCGACCCGGACCTTCAGGCGCTGCACGCCGCGGCCCCGGTCGTGGCGATCTGGGACGACCACGAGTTCGCTAACGACGCCTGGCCGGGCGGGGCGGAGAACCACACGGAGGGCGCGGAGGGCACCTGGTCCGCCCGTCAGGCCGCCGCCAAACAGGCCTACTTCGAGTGGATGCCGGTGCGCACGGCGATCGCGGGCACCACCTACCGCCGGCTGCGCTTCGGCAAGCTCGCCGACCTCTCCCTGCTGGACCTGCGCTCCTTCCGCTCGCAGCAGGTCAAGGTCGGCAACGGCGAGGTCGACGACCCGGACCGCACGCTCACCGGCCGTGCCCAGCTGGACTGGCTCAAGGCGGGGCTGACGTCGTCCGACACCACCTGGCGGCTGGTCGGCAACTCGGTGATGATCTCGCCGTTCGCCATCGGCTCGCTCTCCGCCGATCTGCTGAAGCCGCTGGCCAAGCTGCTGGGCCTGCCCCAGGAGGGACTCGCCCTCAACACCGACCAGTGGGACGGCTACACCGACGACCGCCGCGAGATCCTGGCGCACCTGCGGACGAACGCGATCCGCAACACCGTCTTCCTCACCGGCGACATCCACATGGCCTGGGCCAACGACGTGCCGGTGGACGCCGGTACGTATCCGCTGTCCCCGTCGGCCGCCACGGAGTTCGTCGTCACCTCGGTCACCTCGGACAACCTCGACGACATCGTCAAGGTTCCGGAGGGCACGGTCTCCGCGGTCGCCGCGCCGGTCATCCGCGCCGCCAACCGCCATGTCCACTGGGTCGACACCGACCGGCACGGCTTCGGCGTCCTGGACATCACGGCCGAGCGCGCGCAGATGGACTTCTACGTCGTCTCCGACCGCGCGAAGCGCGACGCGAGCGCCAAGTGGTCCCGCTCGTACCGCACCCGCAGCGGCACGCAGAAGGTCGAGCGCACCTACGACCCGGTGTAACCGCCGCTACAGGGTTTCGAGGAAGCCGAGCGCCACCCGCCAGGTGGCCTCGGCGGCCTCCTCGTCGTAGTCCGGCAGGTCGGGGTCGGTGTAGAGGTGGCCGGCCCCGGCGTAGCGGTACACCTCGACGTCGGCGCCGGTGCGGCCCATCTGGAGGTACCAGGCGCTGAGCCAGTCGTCCGTCTCGAAGGGGTCCGGCTCGGCCACGTGCAGCTGGACCGGCAGGTCCTCGGCCGTGACGTCCGGCGCGATGTCCGACGTGCCGTGCAGGAGCAGCAGGCCGCGCGCCTTGTCGTCGCCGAGGGCGAGGGTCTGGGCGATGGACGCGCCGAGCGAGAACCCGGCGTACACCAGCCCGCGCTCGGAGTAGGGCGCGGCGGCCATCACCGCACGCTTCAGCAGTTCGTCCTTGCCGATCTTCTCCTGGTGCTGCATGCCCTCCTCGACCGTGTCGAACGTGTGCCCCTCGAAGAGGTCGGGTGTCCACACCTCGTGTCCGGCCGCGCGCAGTCTGTCAGCGGCCTGGAGCACCGCGGGCCGCAGACCCTGGGTCGAGTGGAACAGCATGATGTTCATGAGGCCATGGTGCCAGCCGGGTGTGACAAGCCGGGATCCCGGCACTACCCACGACGCAGCGGAAGTCACATGTTCATGCACCCCGATGGCCGGTTAGGTTCGGTGGCATGGAGAACCTGCTACGACCGCTGATCGTGGTCGGTGGCTCGGTCGTGCTCACGCTGGTGATCGGCTGGGCCACCGACTTCCTGCTGCGCAAGGCCGACGAACGGCACCATGAGACCCCGCTGTGGGGTCTGCTCCGCCGTGGCCGCATCCCCTACATGATCGTCCTCTTCGCGGCCCTGCTGAGAGGGTCCTACGACGAGGCGGACCTGCTGGAGAGCCGCGCCGAAGGAGTCGGCCGGACGCTGACCCTGATCCTGATCGGATCGGCCGCCTGGCTGGTCATCCGTATCGCGGCGGCGATCGTCGAGACGTCGTACAGCCGGTACGCCAGCGCCCGGGCCCACCGCGACCCGGCCAGGGTCCGCCGGGTGCGCACCCAGGTGACGCTGATCATGCGGGTGGTGTCCGCGATCGTCGGTGTGGTGGCGGTGGCGACGATGCTGCTGACCTTCCCGGCGTTCCGGGCGGCGGGCGCCTCGCTGCTGGCCTCGGCCGGCATCCTCGGCATCGTCGCCGGTGTCGCCGCGCAGTCCACGCTGAGCAACATGTTCGCGGGGTTCCAGATCGCCTTCGGCGACATGGTGCGCATCGGGGACACGGTGGTGGTCGACGGCGAGTGGGGCACGGTCGAGGAGATCACCCTGACCTTCCTGACCGTCCACACCTGGGACGAGCGGCGCATCACCATGCCGGTGTCGTACTTCACGTCCAAGCCGTTCGAGAACTGGTCGCGCGGCACCCCGCAGATGACGGGCATCGTCTTCTGGCACGTCGACCACTCCGCCCCTGTGGAGGCGATGCGCGACAAGCTGCGCGACATCCTGCGCGAGTGCCCCGCCTGGGACGGCCGCGCCTACAACCTGTCGGTCACGGACACCACCCCGAGCACCATGCAGGTGCGGGCCCTGGTGACGGCCAAGGACGCGGACGACATCTGGACGGTGCGGGTCACGGTCCGCGAACAGATGATGGGCTGGCTTGCCGACGAGCACCCGTACGCCCTGCCCCGGGTCAACACGGCGGACGCGGTCCTTCCGCCGTCCTCCGACGGCAACGGCAACGGCAGCGGCCACCGCTCGTCCCCGGACGGCGTCCCGGCCCAGCAGCGCCGCTACCACAGCAACCACAACTCGGGGCGGCCGGAGCACTGACCCCTCACACGGAAGGGAAATGGGGCACCCCGCGGCGCGGGGTGCCCCATTTCCCTTCCGCCGGTCAGTGGCCGCGCTCGGCGCCGCCGTTGACCTGGATGATCTGTGAGGTGATGTGCCCGGCGCCCGGGGAGGCCAGCCAGTGCAGGGTCTGGGCGACGTCCCCCGGGGTCCCGGCCCGGCCGGTCGAGGTCTCGCCGATGAGCCGCTCCCGCCGCTCCTCGGCCATCGCGTCCCCGAAGAACTCGGTGTCCTCGATGTACCCGGGCGCGACCACGTTCGCGGTGATGCCGCGCGGCCCCAGCTCCCTGGCCAGATCGTGGGCGTAGGGGTGCAGCCCCGCCTTGGCCGCCGCGTACGCCCCGCTCCCGGATCCCCGGTAGGCGGCGATGGAGCTGAGGAACAGCACGCGTCCGCCAGGCTCGGCGAGCCGCGGTTTCAGCGCCTCGGTGAGCAGGACCGCCGTCAGGGTGTTGAGCCGGAAGTTCACGCTCCAGGTGTGCGCGACGGCCGCGAGCGGATCGTCACCCGGGGCCTCCGGTTCGAGCAGCCCGCTGCCCCCGGCGCTGTGCACGAGCACGTCCACGGCCCCCAACTCCCGCTCGACGAAAGCGGCGACACCGTGCACGTCCTGCGGCTCGGTGAGATCGGCCGCGTACGTCAGCGCGCCGGACACCCCGGCCTTCTCCAGCACATCGGCCCGCCGCCCGAGCAGCAGCACCCGGTCCCCTCCGGCGGCGAACACCCGGGCCGCCGCGAGCCCAATTCCCGTACCCCCACCACTGATTACTACATTCCGTGCCATACGGACGACCCTACGACGCCCCGGGCGCCCACCGTCAAACCACCACCGGTGAGCCGCGGCTCACCTCAGGCTGCGGACGTCCAGGTGCCGCAGAACCCGGTCGACCACCTCGGGATCCGCCCCGGGCTCACTCCGCGCCGCAAGCACCTCGTGCCGCGCCGCACTGAGCATCTCCTGCTGGATCCGCCGGACCCGCTTCACCCGCCGGGCTCCTTCGCGGTACGCCTCCCGCCGCTCGTCCTCCGCCAGTTCGGGACTGATCCGCACCCCGATGTCGTAGGCCCGCCGCAGCATCTGCTCGGACAGTTCCTCCGGCAGTTCCTCGGTCCCCTCGATCTCCCGCAGCCGCTGCTTGGCCGCCTTGGCAGCGCGGATCGCCAGGTCCTTCGCGAACTCCTTCTCCTTGTCCGTGTCGGCCTTCACCCCGAGCCACCGCACCAGCCACGGCAATGTCAGGCCCTGCAGCACCAGCGTCGCCATGATCACCCCGAACGCGATGAAGATGATCTCGTCCCGGCTGGGGAACGGCGCGCCCCCGTCGGTCTCCAGCGGAATGGCCAGCACCAGCGCGACCGAGGCCACCCCGCGCATCCCCGACCACCACATCACCACGGTCTCGCGCCAGCTCACCGGGATGTCCTCGTCGTAGTCCCGCCGCGCGTGCAGCCGTTTGGTCAGCCAGGTCGCCGGCAGCAGCCACAGCAGCCGGGCGAAGACGACGACGACCACCACCACCGCCGCCCAGCCCAGCAGCTCGCCCCACCGCCCGGAGGCCGTGCGGATCGCGTTGTGCAACTCAAGACCGACCAGCCCGAACGCGACGCCGGTGACGAGGGTGTCGACGATGTTCCAGAACGTGTGCCCGGCCAGCCGCGTCATGACGTCGTCGGCGTCGGAGCCGTACTCCGCGAGGAACAGCGCGGTGGTGAGCACGGCGAGCACGCCGGACCCGTGCAGCTCCTCGGCCATGACGTACGAGGCGTACGGCACCAGCAGGGTCAGCCCGATCTGCAGGGTGGCGTCGCCGAGCACTTCCATCAGCTTGTTCGCGCCCCAGCCCAGCACGAGGCCCACGGCCACCGCCACCACGGCCGACAGCACCAGATCGAGCCCGGCCTTCCAGGGCGAGAACGTCCCGCTGACGGCGGCTGCGATCGCCACGTGGTAGAGGACGATGGCCGTCACGTCGTTGAACAGGCCCTCGCCCTCCAGGATCGACACCAGCCGGCGCGGCAGTCCCAGCTGCCCGGCCACGGCGGTCGCCGCGACCGGGTCCGGCGGCGCCACCAGCGCGCCCAGCGCGAAGGCCGCGGCGAGCGGCAGCCCCGGCACGATCGCGTCGGCGACGGCGGCCACACAGGCCATGGTGACGAACACCAGGGCCACGGCCAGCAGGAAGATCGGCCTCTTGTTGGCCGCGAACTGCCGCCAGGACGTGCGCCGCACGGCGGCGTACAGCAGGGGCGGCAGCAGCAGCGGCAGGATCAGGTCCGGCGCGATCTCGACGTTCGGCACGAACGGCAGCAGTGCGAGGACTATCCCCAGGAGCGTCATCAGCACCGGCGCGGGCACCTTGAAGCGGTCCCCCACGGGGACACTGATCACGGCCCCGAGCAGCAGCACGAACAGCAGGGCCAACTGATCCACGGTCAGCGCTCCGGAAGGTCAAATGTTCACACGACTGACCTCAAGCCTGCCACGCAACTCCCGGGACAAACCGTTTCGGCACCCACCACGAGGGGCTAAAGCGAACGCCGCATCCCCTGGTGCGGAATGCCCGCTTCCAAGTACTCGGGCCCGTACGGCTCGTAGCCCAGCCGCGCGTAGAAGCCGAGCGCGTGCGTCTGCGCGTGCAGGTCCACGGCCGCGAGCCCCCGGGCGCGGGCCGCGTCCTCGATGGCCCGCACCAGCGCGGCACCGACGCCGAGCCCGCGTGCGGCTCCCGTCACGGCGAGCCGGCCGAGAGAGCCCACGGACGGGCCGGCGCCGGTCTGCGCCACGGCCGGCTCCCCGTGCAGCAGCCGCCCCGTCCCGAGCGGCACGCCGTCCTGGCGGACCGCCAGCACATGGACCGCGCCGGCGTCGTACGCGTCGTACTCCAGGTCCTCCGGTACGCCCTGCTCGCCGACGAAGACCTCCTTGCGCACCGCGAAGCACGCCTCCCGGTCGGCAGGGTCCTCGGCGAGGCGCACCACGTACGGGGTGCTCACGCGTACGTCTCCTCGCGGACCTGCTCCAGGGCCTTCTGCAGGTCCTCCGGGTAGTCGCAGGAGAACTCCGCCCACTGCCCGTCCCCGGGGTGCTCGAAGCCGAGCCGCACCGCGTGCAGCCACTGCCGGGTCAGGCCCAGGCGCTTGGCGAGCGTCGGGTCGGCGCCATAGGTGAGGTCGCCGACGCAGGGGTGCCGGTGGGCGGCCATGTGGACGCGGATCTGGTGCGTGCGGCCGGTCTCCAGCTTCACGTCGAGCAGCGAGGCCGCGCGGAACGCCTCGATGAGGTCGTAGTGCGTGACGGACGGCTTGCCCTCGGCGGTGACGGCCCACTTGTAGTCGTGCTGGGGGTGCCGGCCGATGGGCGCGTCGATGGTGCCGCTGGTCGGGTCGGGGTGGCCCTGGACGAGCGTGTGGTACCGCTTGTCGACCGTGCGCTCCTTGAACTGGCGCTTGAGCGAGGTATAGGCGCGCTCCGACTTGGCGACCACCATGAGGCCCGAGGTGCCCACGTCGAGCCGGTGCACGATGCCCTGGCGCTCGGCGGCGCCGGAGGTGGAGATCCGGTACCCGGCGGCGGCCAGGCCCCCGATGACGGTCGGCCCGGTCCAGCCTGGCGAGGGGTGCGCGGCGACGCCGACGGGCTTGACGATCACGACCACGTCATCGTCGTCGTGCACGATCTCCATGCCCTCGACCGGCTCGGCCACGACCTGCACCGGCGCGGGCGCCTGCGGCATCTCGACCTCCAGCCAGGCGCCGCCGTGCACGCGCTCCGACTTGCCGACCACCGACCCGTCGACCGTGACCTTCCCCGCGGCGGCGAGCTCGGCAGCCTTGGTACGGGAGAAGCCGAACATGCGGGAGATGGCGGCGTCGACGCGCTCGCCCTCCAGGCCGTCGGGCACGGGCAGGGTACGGATCTCGGGAAGCGTGCTCACCCGTCGAGTATGCCGGACGCCTCCGACAGCACTGTACGCGCGCTCAGTCCTTGTGGACGGTCCCGTCCGGGTCGAGGCCCTTGAACGACAGCAGCACGATCAGAATGCCGCCGCACACGATCGCCGAGTCGGCCAGGTTGAAGACGGCGAAGTGCTTGGGCGCGATGAAGTCCACGACCGCGCCCTCGAAGACGCCCGGCGCCCGGAAGATCCGGTCGGTGAGGTTGCCCAGCGCACCGCCGAGCAGCAGGCCGAGCGCGATCGCCCAGGGCAGGCTGTAGAGCTTGCGGGCGAGGCGGGCGATCACCACGATCACCGCCGCCGCGATCATCGTGAAGATCACGGTGAAGGCCTCGCCGAAGCCGAAGGCCGCGCCCGCGTTGCGGATCGCCTCGAACTTCAGCCAGTCCCCGATGATCTCGATGGGCGGGTGGTGCTCCAGCTTGGCCACCACGATCAACTTGCTGATCAGGTCGAGGGCGTACGCGAGCGAGGCGACGGCGAACAGCACCGCGATCCGGCGCCGGCCCCGCCCGGCGCCGGACTCGTCGGGCGGGGTGCCCTCGGAGTCGGGCCGTTCATTGCCGCCCCCGGCCGCGTCCGGTGTGTCCGGCGTACCGATGATGCGCTCCGCCTCTGCCACGTGAGTCCCTCAACCTAGGTGCCTGACTGAGGACGAGGGTACGGCACACCCCGTACGTCGCACGTGCTCAGGAGGCATTCGGCGGCCGGTCAGTACCGGCGCTCCTGCTTCTGCTTGCACTCCACGCAGAGTGTGGCCCGGGGGAAGGCCTGCATGCGGGCCTTGCCGATGGCGTTGCCGCAGTTCTCGCACAGGCCGTAGGTGCCCGCGTGCAGGCGTTCCAGGGCGCGCTCGGTCTGGAGGAGCATCTCCCGAGCGTTCGCGGCCAGGGCCAGCTCGTGCTCGCGGGTGATGTTCTTGGTGCCGGTGTCCGCCTGGTCGTCGCCCGCGCCGTCCCCGGAGTCCCGCATCAGACCGGCCAGCGACCGCTCCGACGACGTGATCTCCTCGCGCAGCCGGGTCTCCTCGGATGTCAGCTCGGACCGCGCCTCCTCGACCTCCTCCGCCGTCCAGGGGTCCTCGCCCGCGCGTACCGCGAGCTCACCGGGCTCCGCCGCGGCGATCCGTGCCTTCGGAACGGCGGTCTTCGCCGCCGTGGCCGTGCCAGGAGTCTTCTTCGCAACCACCGTCGTCGCTCCCGTCTGCTGCGCGGCCTCGGCCGCACCCGCCTTCTTGGCCGTGCTGCTCATGGCCGTGTCCTGTGTGACCGCGCCGGTCCGGGCAGCGCCCTTACCGGCCGCGGTCCTGGTGGTGGTGCTCTTGCCTCCGGTGGCCTTCCGGGCCGGGGCCTTCTCGGCGGCGGCCTTCCGGGCGGTGGCCTTCCCGGCCGAGGCGGTCTTGCTGACGGCCGCCTTCTTCCCTGCCGCCTTCCTTCCTGCCGCCTTCTCGGCCGGTGCCCTCTCCGCCGATGACTCGGCCGACTCCGTCTGCGTCTCCGTCTCCGTCTCCGTCTCCGCTGGTGGATCGGCCGGCGCGTCGTGGGCCGAGGCCTTGGCCCGTGTCCTCCTCACCGGTGCCTTCGCAGCTGACGCCTTGGCCGATGCCCCGTGCGCCGATGCCCCGGCCGCCGCCCTCTTCCCCCCAGCCGCTCCGGCCGATGCCGCCTTGGCCGCGCTCTGCTCGGCCCTGGCCACCTCGGCCCCGGACGGCTCGGCCCCTGGCGGCTCAGGCCCGGACGACCTGGCCCCGGACGACCTGGCCCCGGACGGCGTGACCCCGGCCGCCTTGCCCGGGCCCTCCTTCGCCGTCCGCCCCGCCGAGCCCCCCTGCGTGGACTTCTTCCCGCCCACGTCCTTGGCCGCGCCGCCGGAGGCCTCCGCGGACCTGCCGGACGCCGGCTGCTGTACGGCGGTCTTCTTCGCCACCATGGTCGCGGCCCCTTCACATATTGTGATCTTGCTCGCGAATCGTGCTGGGACGATAAATCGACTTCAGTCCCGCGGCAACGGGGCACACCGCCTGATTCGCCCGCCTCGCGCACGCCGCGGCGAACCTGCATCCGTTGTGCCCAGCTCCCCGCCCGGTAATCCGCCGAGCCAGACGTCCCAGGATCCGAACACCTATACCACCCCATTAGGGCCATCAAACCCATATCGCACCCCGCCCGGTACCCGCCGGAGCCCCGCGCGGCCCGGCGGCCCGGAAAACCGGTCGGCCGCCGTCCGCGGGGCGCCGTACACTGGGCGGAGCGAAAAGCGTGGATGGGGACGAGTAGCGGCGTACGCAGCCCAGAGCGACCCGGGGACGGTGTGAGCCCGGGGGCGAGCGCGACGTGAAGATCACCCCGGAGCCGCCGGAAGAACGCCGCAGCCGAGCGCAGCGGCCGGTAGACCCGGCATCGCGACCCCAATGAGGGGGCTCGCCGGCGCACACCCCGTGCCGGAGGGCCAAGGAGGGTGGTACCGCGGGAGCGCGCCGAAGGCGGCGCAGGCAGACGTAGCTCTCGTCCCTCCGGACGGAAGGCAGCAAGTCCGCCGGAGGAACCCCGCTGATGACATCGCCGACGTACCGCCAGGTGCCCGCCCAGGTCGACCTGCCCGCCCTCGAGCACGCCGTGCTCGACTTCTGGCGCGAGCAGAAGATCTTCGCCAAGACCCTGGAGCAGTCCGAGGGCCGCCCCGAGTGGGTGTTCTACGAGGGCCCGCCCACCGCCAACGGCATGCCCGGTGCCCACCACATCGAGGCCCGCGTCTTCAAGGACGTCTTCCCCCGCTTCCGGACCATGCGCGGCTACCACGTCGCCCGCAAGGCCGGCTGGGACTGCCACGGCCTCCCGGTCGAGCTCGCCGTCGAGAAGGAGCTCGGCTTCTCCGGCAAGCAGGACATCGAGGCGTACGGCATCGCGGAGTTCAACGAGAAGTGCCGCGAGTCGGTGACCCGGCACACGGACGCCTTCGAGGCGCTCACGACCCGCATGGGCTACTGGACCGACCTCCAGGACCCCTACCGCACGATGGACCCCGAGTACATCGAGTCGGTCTGGTGGTCGCTGAAGGAGATCTTCAACAAGGGCCTGCTGGTCCAGGACCACCGCGTCGCCCCCTGGTGCCCCCGCTGCGGCACGGGCCTGTCCGACCACGAGCTGGCGCAGGGCTACGAGACGGTCGTCGACCCGTCGGTCTTCGTCCGCTTCCCGCTCACCTCCGGCCCGCTCGCCGGCGAGGCCGCGCTCCTGGTCTGGACGACCACGCCCTGGACCCTGGTGTCCAACACGGCGGTCGCCGCGCACCCCGAGGTCACCTACGTCGTGGCGACGAAGGGCCCAGAAGGTTCGGAGAAGCTGGTCGTCGCCGAGCCGCTCCTCGCCAAGGCCCTCGGCGAGGGCTGGGAGACCACCGGCCAGACCTTCACGGGCGCCGAGATGGAGCGCTGGACCTACCAGCGCCCGTTCGAGCTGGTCGAGTTCCCGGCCGAGGCGCACTTCGTGGTCAACGCCGAGTACGTCACCACCGAGGACGGCACGGGTCTGGTCCACCAGTCCCCCGCCTTCGGTGAGGACGACCTCAAGGTCTGCCGCTCCTACGGCCTGCCGGTCGTGAACCCGGTCCGCCCGGACGGCACCTTCGAGGAGGAGGTCCCGCTCGTCGGCGGCGTCTTCTTCAAGAAGGCCGACGAGAAGCTCACCGCCGACCTCGACGAGCGCGGCCTGCTCTTCAAGCACATCCCGTACGAGCACAGCTACCCGCACTGCTGGCGCTGCCACACCGCGCTGCTCTACTACGCGCAGCCCTCCTGGTACATCCGCACCACGGAGATCAAGGACCGCCTCCTCGCGGAGAACGAGGGCACCAACTGGTTCCCGGACACGGTCAAGAACGGCCGGTACGGAGACTGGCTGAACAACAACATCGACTGGGCCCTGTCCCGCAACCGCTACTGGGGTACCCCGCTGCCCATCTGGCGCTGCGAGGACGACCACCTCACCTGCGCCGGATCCCTCGCGGAGCTGTCCGAGCTGACCGGCACGGACCAGTCGGGCCTGGACCCGCACCGCCCGTTCATCGACGACGTCACCTTCGCCTGCCCGCAGGGCGGCTGCGGAAAGACGGCCACGCGCGTGCCCGAGGTGATCGACGCCTGGTACGACTCGGGTTCGATGCCGTTCGCGCAGTGGGGCTACCCGTACAAGAACAAGGAGCTGTTCGAGGCCCGCTACCCGGCGCAGTTCATCTGCGAGGCCATCGACCAGACCCGCGGCTGGTTCTACACGCTGATGGCGGTCGGCACGCTGGTCTTCGGCAAGTCGTCGTACGAGAACGTCGTCTGCCTCGGCCACATCCTCGCCGAGGACGGCCGCAAGATGTCCAAGCACCTGGGCAACACCCTGGACCCGATCCCGCTCATGGACCGGCACGGCGCCGACGCGGTCCGCTGGTTCATGGCGGCCGGCGGCTCCCCGTGGGCGGCCCGTCGCGTGGGCCACGGCACGATCCAGGAGGTCGTCCGCAAGACGCTCCTGACGTACTGGAACACGGTCGCCTTCCAGGCCCTGTACGCCCGTACGTCGGACTGGGCCCCGTCCGAGGCCGACCCGGCCCCGGCCGACCGCCCGGTCCTGGACCGCTGGCTGCTGTCCGAACTGCACGCCCTCACCGACCAGGTCACCCAGGCGCTGGACGCCTACGACACCCAGCGCGCCGGCAAGCTGCTGTCCGCGTTCGTCGACGACCTGTCCAACTGGTACGTGCGCCGCTCGCGTCGCCGCTTCTGGCAGGGCGACAAGGCCGCCCTGCGCACGCTGCACGAGGTCGTCGAGACGGTCACGCAGCTGATGTCCCCACTGACCCCGTTCATCACCGAGCGGGTCTGGCAGGACCTGATCGTCCCGGTCACCCCGGGCGCTCCGGAGTCGGTCCACCTGTCGTCCTGGCCGGAGGCGGACCTCACCGCCATCGACCCGGAGCTGTCGAGGCAGATGGTGCTGGTGCGCCGCCTGGTGGAGCTGGGCCGTGCCACGCGCGCGGAGTCGGGCGTCAAGACGCGCCAGCCGCTGTCCCGCGCGCTGATCGCGGCGACGGGCTTCGAGACGCTGGACTCCGAACTGCGCACGCAGATCACGGAGGAGCTGAACGTCGAGTCGCTGGCGACGCTGAGCGAGGTCGGCGGCAGCCTGGTCGACACCACGGCGAAGGCCAACTTCCGCGCGCTGGGCAAGCGGTTCGGCAAGCGCGTCCAGGACGTGGCCAAGGCCGTCGCGAACGCGGACGCGGCCGCCCTGTCGCTGGCCCTGCGCGAGGGCACGGCGTCGGTCGAGGTCGACGGTGAGACCATCACGCTGGCTCCGGACGAGGTCATCATCACGGAGACCCCCCGCGAGGGCTGGTCGGTGGCCTCCGACTCGGGCGCGACGGTCGCGCTGGACCTGGAGATCACCGAGGAGCTCCGCCGTGCGGGCCTGGCCCGTGACGCGATCCGCCTGATCCAGGAGGCCCGCAAGAACAGCGGCCTCGACGTGGCCGACCGCATCGCACTGCGCTGGACGGCCATGGACCAGGCGACGGCGGCGGCCCTGACCGACCACGCCGGTCTGATCGCCGACGAGGTGCTGGCGGCCGACTTCGCCCAGGGCGAGGCGGACAGCGGCTACGGCGCCCCGTTCACGGACGAGGGCCTCACCCTCACGTTCCGCCTGCGCAAGGCGTAACCCACAGGCCGAACAGCCCGAAGGCCCGGTCCCGCCAAAGATCTTGGCGGGACCGGGCCTTCGGCGTTGCGTACGCACGAACGCGCGTGGCAAAAGGGCGGGGCCCCGGGTTCATACCCGGGGCCCCGCCCTGAACGCTGCCGACGTCTATGCCGTACTACTGGCCATCAGGCCGTCAGTTGTCATCCTCGTCGATCAGGAAGCCCCGCATGGGCGAGGGCGCCTGGCCCATCGGCGACGGGCCCTGCGGGCGTACCGGCGCCATCGGCTGGGTCATCGCCGGCGACATCTGCTGCTGGCCGCCGTAGGACGGAGCAGCCGGGCCGGGAGCGCCGCCCATCGTCGGGTTGCCGCCGCCGTAGGACGGGGCGCTCGCGCCGGCCGGAGCCATGGAGGGCGCCGGGGACGGCGGGAGGGACGCGGCCGCCGGAGTGCGCGGCGGGGCCAGCGAGTCGTCGGCCTGGGTCTCCAGCTGGCGCAGCTGCGACTCCAGGTACGACTTCAGGCGCGTGCGGTACTCGCGCTCGAAGCCGCGCAGGTCCTCGACCTTGCGCTCCAGCGTGGCGCGGGCGGACTCCAGGGAGCCCATCGCGACGCGGTGCTTCTCCTGCGCGTCCCGCTCCAGGGCGTCGGCCTTGGCACGGGCGTCACGCTCCAGACCCTCGGCACGCGAACGCGCCTCGCCGACGATCTTGTTGGCCTCGGAACGGGCCTCGGCGATCGCCTGGTCGGCGGTCTGCTGGGCCAGCGAGAGGACACGGGCGGCGCTGTCGCCACCGGGGCCTCCCTGACCGGGGCCGCCCATCGGGCCGCCCATGGGGCCGGGGCCGCCCATGGGGCCGCCCATCTGCTGCTGCATCGGGGGCTGGCCCATCGGACCCGGACCCTGGCCCATCGGACCGGGACCCTGGGGTCCACCCTGACCGCCGGGACCGGCGGGCAGCTGCGGGGCACCGCTCGGCAGCTGGGGCGGACCACCCATGGGGCCACCCATCTGCTGCTGCGGCGGGCCCGATATGCCGGCGGGGACAGGACCACCCGGACCGCGCATACCCTGCTGCTGCTGTTGCTGCTGATCCTGCTGCGGCTCCGGAGGCTTGCGCATGTTCTGCTGGTTCTGCGCAGCAGCGCGCGTGGC
Organism: Streptomyces collinus; assembly: GCF_031348265.1. Lineage (NCBI taxonomy): Bacteria > Bacillati > Actinomycetota > Actinomycetes > Kitasatosporales > Streptomycetaceae > Streptomyces > Streptomyces collinus. Next base: position 2,308,678 of record NZ_CP133771.1, read on the forward strand.
CGCGGCCAGTTTGGCGCGCAGGTCCTCGTTCTCACGGAGTAGGCGGGTCAGTTCGGCTTCGACCTCATCGAGGAAGGCATCGACCTCGTCCTCGTCATAGCCTTCTCGGAGGCGGACGGTCGTGAACTGCTTGTTCCGCACGTCCTCGGGGGTCAACGGCATCTCTTCACCTCAACGTAGTCGTCGGCATTCGGCAAGACGGTAGGTCACATCGCTCATCACAGCCGGCTCACGATCGAGATCAGGATGTAGACGATGATCATCAGTACGAAGAAGGACAGGTCTAGCGCCACGCCCCCGAGACGCAGCGGCGGAATGACCCGCCGCAGAAGCTTGAGCGGTGGATCAGTGACAGTGTAGGTGGCCTCCAGAACGACCACCATCGCCTTGCCGGGTTGCCATGAGCGGGCGAACTGGAAGACATAGTCCATGACCAACCGGAAGATGAGCACGATGAGGAAGCACATCAGCGCGATGTAGACGACATCCAGAACCACGCTCATGACCTCTTGCTTCCCTCTCCCCTGTGCCCTGCTCGGTACTGCTGTTTCCGGTGGTGCGTCTCAGCTCTGGTTGAAGAACCCGCCCTCTGCGATGCGGGCCTTGTCCTCCGCCGTGACATCGACGTTAGCAGGCGACAACAGGAACACCTTCTGCGTCACCCGCTCGATACTGCCGTGAAGACCAAACACCAGACCGGCGGCAAAGTCGACAAGTCGCTTTGCATCTGTGTCATCCATCTCAGTCAGATTCATGATCACCGGGGTGCCTTCACGGAAGTGTTCCCCGATGGTACGGGCCTCGTTGTAGGTCCGTGGGTGAAGCGTGGTGATCCGGTAAGGCTCTCGTTCGGACACGACCTTGGGCATGATCACCGGTGCGTTCTTCTCCAGACTTGCGCGTTCTTGTGTGATGGATGCCACGGGCGCGATGCGCGCCGGGCGGCTGGATTCCGCGGGGAGCGAAGCGGAGCGGGCGGCCTGTTCGCGGGGCGCGGACGGCTGTACGACTCGTACCTCTTCGTCCCTTTGGGGCTGATGTGAGACGTGCGGCTGGTGGGACGGCTCGTGCCGTCGGTGGTCCCGCTCGGGCTCCGGGTCCAGTTCGGGTTCGAAGTCGTCGTCGGGGTCGAATCCGCGGCCGTCGTACCCATCGTCCTCCACGAGGCCGAGGTAGACCGCCATCTTGCGCATCGCGCCGGCCATGCTCTGAGTCCTCCGCTCTGTGGTGGATCGGCTGACGACTGCCAAGTGCCCGCGATCCACGAGGTCCTTGAATCCGCCTTTCGGCGGCAATGACCATATTTTCTGCTGTGGTCCGACTTCTTGGCGACGTTACCCGAGCCTGGGGCGGACTCCGAGTACCGCGCTGCCGACGCGCACATGTGTCGCTCCGGCCGCCACGGCCTGTTCGAGGTCCGTACTCATCCCTGCCGAGACCATGGTGGCAGCCGGATGACTCCGGCGCAGGTCGGTCGACAAAACCATCAGCCGCTCGAAGGCCTCCTGTTCGCGTCCCGCGTACTCCCCCGTGAGCGGCGCGACGGTCATCAGTCCGTCGAGCCGCAGACCCGGGGACCCGGCAACGAGATCGGCCAACTCCCCGATTCCGCCGGGCCCGGTCCCGCCCCGCTCGCCCCGGCCGCTCTCATCGGCGTCGAGTGCCACCTGAAGCAGACACCCCACATCGCGCCCGGCCCGGACGGCCTCCTTCGACAGAGCTGTGACGAGCTTGGAACGGTCGACGGACTGCACGAAATCCGCGTAACCGACCACCGATCGCACCTTGTTGGTCTGGAGTTGACCCACGAAGTGCCAGGTGAGCGGCAGATCCGAGCAGGCCTCGGCCTTGGGGGCCGCGTCCTGGTCGCGGTTCTCGGCGACGTGCCGCACGCCGAGTTCGGCGAGGATCCGCACATCACTCGCGGGATAGGTCTTGGTGACCACGATGAGGGTCACCTCGTCGCGCGCCCGCCCAGCCGTGGCGCACGCGTCGGCGATGCGCCGTTCCACTTTCGCCAGATTCGCGGCGAGTTCGTCCTTACGGTCCGTCATGCCCTATCAGTCCAGCCACACATAACCCGCGAGCCGACCGGTGGTGCGGTCGCGGCGGTACGAGAAGTGATCGCGCGACTCCAGCGTGCACACCGGCGACTGCTCCCGGTCGCGCACCCCGAGCCGATCCAGCTGGGCGTGCACTCCGGCGCTCACGTCGACCGCCGGTGTGCCCCAACTCGTGTCGGCGTACGCCGCCGGCTCGACGGCGGACACCTCGGCGCGCATCGCCTCGGGCACTTCGTAACACCGGCCGCAGACGGTGGGCCCGGTGCGGGCGACGATCCGGGAGGGCTCGGCGCCCAGGTCCGTCATCGCTCGCAGCGCGGCCGGGACCACTCCGGCGATCATGCCGGGCCGGCCCGCGTGGGCCGCGGCGGCGACACCGGCGACGGGATCGGCCATCAGCACCGGCACGCAGTCGGCGGTGAGCACGGCGAGGGCGAGCCCCCGGCGCGTGGTGACGATCGCGTCGACCGACGGGACCGGGTCCGAAGATCCCCACGGTCCGTCCACCACCGCGACGTCGGCGCCGTGCACCTGGTTCATCCAGACGACCCGGTCCGGCTCGATGCCGAGGGACCCCGCGGCCAGGTCCCGGTTGGTGCGTACGGCGTCGGGGTCGTCGCCGACCGCTCCGCCGAGGTTGAGCTCCTCATACGGAGCGGCGCTCACCCCGCCCCACCGGTCGGTGAAGCCGAAGTGCGCGCCGCTCGCGCTTTCGCGCTGTCCTATCACGACTGAAGGATCACTTGAGGAAGTCCGGTACGTCCAGTTCCTCGGCCGCGCTGTCCGAGTAGGTCCGCGGCGCCGGCGTGACCGGCGGCGCGACCGGGATGTCCTTGACCGGCTCCGGAGCGGGCTCCGGGTCCTCCTTCGGGGTCACGCTGCCGAGCGATCCGAAGGACGGGCGGCTCTCGGTCTGCCGCGCCGGGGCCGGCTCCTCGCGCTTGGCCGAGGAGGAGCCGAGGACGTTGTCCCGCTTGGCGGGCGGCTGGCCGCCGTCGAAGCCGGCCGCGATCACGGTGACCCGGACCTCGTCGCCTAGGGCGTCGTCGATCACCGCGCCGAAGATGATGTTGGCTTCGGGGTGCGCGGCCTCGCTCACCAGCTGGGCGGCCTCGTTGATCTCGAACAGACCGAGGTCGGAGCCGCCGGAGATGGAGAGCAGGACACCGCGGGCGCCGTCGATGGACGCCTCCAGCAGCGGCGAGGAGATCGCCATCTCGGCGGCGGCCACCGCGCGGTCGTCGCCGCGGGCCGAGCCGATGCCCATCAGGGCCGAGCCGGCCTCGGACATGACCGACTTGACGTCGGCGAAGTCGAGGTTGATGAGGCCCGGGGTGGTGATGAGGTCGGTGATGCCCTGGACACCGGAGAGCAGGACCTGGTCGGCCGACTTGAAGGCGTCCAGCACCGAGACCTGGCGGTCCGAGATGGACAGCAGCCGGTCGTTCGGGATGACGATGAGGGTGTCGACCTCTTCGCGGAGTTCGGCGATGCCGTCCTCGGCCTGGTTCGCGCGGCGCCGTCCCTCGAAGGTGAACGGACGCGTGACCACACCGATGGTGAGGGCACCGAGCGAGCGGGCGATGTTGGCCACGACGGGCGCGCCGCCGGTGCCGGTGCCGCCGCCTTCACCGGCTGTCACGAAGACCATGTCGGCCCCCTTGAGGACCTCCTCGATCTCCTCACGGTGGTCCTCGGCGGCCTTGCGGCCGACGGCCGGGTTGGCTCCGGCGCCGAGTCCGCGGGTGAGTTCACGGCCGACGTCCAGCTTGACGTCGGCGTCGCTCATCAACAGAGCTTGCGCGTCGGTGTTGATGGCGATGAACTCGACGCCCTTGAGACCGACCTCGATCATCCGGTTGATGGCATTGACACCACCGCCGCCGACACCGATGACTTTGATGACTGCGAGGTAGTTCTGCGGTGCTGCCACGTCGAAGGCCTCTCGCCTCGAGTTACGTGTCGACGGATCAGCGTGACGCCTTGCGCCCCGCGACCCGACGACTGATGCCGAATGGGACGGTCCGTATCGCCGACCCGAACCCTAACCCTGAAGTTTAGGGTTACCAGTGTGTCTGTTCCTTGGAGTCTTCTGAACAGGACACTAAGTCGACAAGTGGCGCACGTTCAACGAACACGCCGAACCTCCCGTTTTTCTTTTCACCCTATGTGATCAGCCGTAGCACTGCCCAACCAGGGTGCTGGCCTGCGCTGATGTGCGTCAACTCCGCGATGACGCCGGGGCGGTGGGCACACTCACGTCGAAGTACCCCGCATCGGGCGTTGCTTTCATCAGGGCGGTGAGGGTACGGGCCTTCGCGGCGCCCTTCTCGCTGCTCCCCCAGACGACCGTGCGGCCGTCCCTCAACTCCAGCGAGATGTCGTCGTAGGAACGGACCTTGACGGTCCGTGTCTCGCGCGCGACGGCGGCCGGAACCGCGCGGGCGACACGGACCGCCTCGCGCACCAGCCGGGACTCGCCGAAGCGGCGCAGGCTCGCGGCGGCGGAGCTGGACCGGGAGAGCGTCAATTCCAGCGCGGGGACGCCTTTCGGGGCTTCAGAAACCGTGGCGAAGCGGACACCTTCATCGTCCACTTCGACGAACTTTTCACCCTTGTGGACAATCAGAACCGGAGTCCGCTCCACCACTTTCAGGTCGATTCCATGAGGCCAGGAACGGACCACGTCAACCGCGTCGATTCGGGGCAATTTCCGGCGCAATCGTGTCTCGATCGCACCGGTGTCGACGGAAATCAGCGGCTTCCCGAGTGGAACCTCCGCGGCGGACTCGACCTGAGCGGGCGTCAGAACCCGGGTGCCGGACACGGAGACCTGCTCGGCGCGCAGCCAGTCGGAGCCGTAGAAGAGCCAGACCGTCGGGATGCCGAGGAAGACCAGGGCGAGGCCCAGGAGGACGATCGCGCGGAGCCTGGCCCGCCTCGACCGCAGGCGGGGCGGCGGGCCGGACGACTCCTGCTGGCGTTCACCGCGTTCGGCGGTGGTCGATCCGGCCACGCTCCCCTGCCTTCCGTCATACAGTCCTATCGGTGTGCACGACTGGCGGCGATCGCCTCGTACACCATGCCGACGAGCAGCTCGTCGGCGTCCCGGCGGCCGAACTCGGCGGCACTGCGGGACATCTGGTACAGCCGGTGCGGGTCGGCGAGCACGGGCAGGACGTTCTGCTGGACCCACTCGGGGGTCAGCTCCGCGTCGTCGACCAGCAGTCCGCCGCCGGCCTTGACCACCGGCTGGGCATTGAGCCGCTGTTCGCCGTTGCCGATGGGCAGCGGGACATAGGCGGCCGGGAGCCCGACGGCGGAGAGTTCGGCGACGGTCATCGCGCCCGCACGGCAGAGCATCATGTCGGCCGCGGCGTACGCGAGGTCCATCCGGTCCAGATAACTTACCGGGATGTAGGGGGGCATTCCCGGCATCTGGTGGACCTGCGGCAGCTCGTTCTTCGGGCCGACCGCGTGCAGGATCTGGATCCCGGCCTGCTGGAGCCAGGGCGCGACCTGCTGGACGACCTCGTTGAGGCGGCGGGCGCCCTGCGAGCCGCCGGTGACCAGCAGCGTGGGCAGGTTCGGGTCGAGCCCGAACGCGGCCCGGGCCTCGGGGCGTACGGCGGCCCGGTCGAGCGTGGCGATGGAGCGGCGCAGTGGGATGCCGATGTAGCGGGCTCCCCGCAGCTTGCTGTCGGGCGTGGAGACGGCGACCTGGCTGGCGTACCGCGAGCCGATCTTGTTGGCCAGGCCCGGGCGGGCGTTGGCCTCGTGGATCACGATCGGCACGCCCAGGCGCTTGGCCGCGAGGTAGCCGGGCAGGGCGACGTAGCCGCCGAAGCCGACCACGGCGTCGGCCCTGGTGCGCTCCAGGATCTGCTCGGTCGCCTTGATCGTGCCGCGCAGCCGGCCCGGGACGGTGATCAGTTCGGGGGTGGGCTTGCGCGGCAGCGGAACGGCGGGGATCAGCGCGAGTTCGTACCCGCGCTCGGGTACGAGACGGGTCTCCAGGCCGCGCTCCGTGCCCAGGGCCGTGATGCCCACGCTCGGGTCCTGCCTGCGCAGGGCGTCCGCGAGGGCGAGCGCGGGCTCGATGTGGCCCGCGGTTCCTCCGCCGGCGAGTACGACATGCACCGAAATTCACCGCTCTCCGGACGAGCGCGCCGCCGAGGCACGCCGTCGCATCGTGTTCCATCTCCGGGGACTCCGACCGGAACCGGTGCCCCCCGCCCCCCGCTTTCTACCAAAGCGGGGTTGCCGCATCGCAAGCGCCATCCGCGCAGCGGGGTCCTCACGCGCGAAGGCGATCAGCAACCCGATGGCGAACATGGTCGGCAACAGGGCGGATCCCCCGTAGGAGAACAGCGGGAGGGGGACTCCGGCGATCGGCAGCAGACCGAGCACCGCACCGATGTTGATCACGGCCTGGGCCGTGATCCAGGTGGTCACGCCTCCCGCGGCATACCTCACGAAGGGGTCCTCCGTGCGTCCGGCCACGCGGATACCCGCATAGCCTAGAGCCGCGAAGAGGGCGAGTACCGACAGCGTCCCCGCCAGGCCCAGTTCCTCACCGGTGACGGCGAAGATGAAGTCGGTGTGGGCTTCGGGGAGTTGGCCCCATTTCTCCACACTCGCACCCAGCCCGGAACCGAAGATTCCGCCGGAGGCGAGGGCATAGATCCCGTGCACGGCCTGCCAGCAGTCGACGGGCCCCGACTGGGGTTCGGTGGCGCCCAGGCACTGCAGCCGGGCCATGCGGTTGGGGCTGGTCTTGATGAGGATCAGGCCGAGGACGGCGGCGATCGACAGCACCCCGGCGAACAGCCGCGTAGGGGCGCCTGCCAGCCAGAGCAGGCCGAACAGGATGGCCGTGAGGATGATCGCGGTGCCCATGTCGCCGCCGATCATGATCAGGCCGAGCAGCATGAACGCGGCCGGCACCAGCGGCACGAGCATGTGCTTCCACTGGGTCAGCAGCTTCCTGTCCTGCTTGCGGGCGAGCAGGTCGGCGCCCCACAGCACGAGGGCGAGCTTGCCGAACTCACTGGGCTGGATCTGGAAGGAGCCGCCGAGGGAGATCCAGTTCTGGTTGCCGTTGACCGACACCCCTATCCCCGGGATCTGCACCAGGATCATGAGGAAGACGGCGCCCGCGAGGATGGGGTAGGCGAGCGCCCGGTGCAGTCTCACCGGCATCCGCGAGGCCGCGAGCAGCAGACCGGTGCCGATCCCCGCCGCGAGCAACTGCTTGCGGAAGAAGTACGAACCGGGCAGCGACATCTGCAGCGCGGTGATCTGGGAGGCCGAGTAGACCATCACCAGGCCCAGCACGGTGATCAGCAGACTGCCGCCGAGGATCAGGTAGTAGGCGGTCAGCGGCCGGTCCCAGCCCCTGCGTGCGCGGGCGTAGAGGCTCAGGACGCGGTTCTCCCGCGCGAGCCGGGGCGCGGCGGGGCGCTTGGGGGCGCGTGGGGTCGGAGGCCGTCCGGTGCGGCTGGTGGGCATCGCGGCTCACCCCGCCGTGCCGGAGGGGAGCGTTGCGCGGTGCACGCCCCCTGGCCGCTCGGGCACCAGCCACATCCGTGTCACGCGTCCCTCCCAGGTACACCCGGCACCGCCGCCGGGCGAGGCGGACCCGGGTCAGCCGTCGGCGGAGCCGAGCTCACGGACGGCGTCCGCGAAAGCGTCCCCGCGCTTGTTGTAGTTGGCGAACATGTCCATGGAGGCACAGGCCGGAGCCAGCAGCACCGTGTCGCCCGCGTGAGCGAGTTTCCGCGCCTCCCGGACCGCCGCGCGCATCGCCCCAGTGTCGTTCCGGTCGAGGTCGACGACGGGTACCTGTGGGGCGTGTCGCGCGAGGGCATCCCGGATGAGCGCGCGGTCCGCGCCGATCAGTACGGCGCCCCGCAGCCGCTTCGCCGACTTGGCGACCAGTTCGTCGAAGGTCGCGCCCTTCGCGAGGCCGCCCGCGATCCACACGATCGGCTCGTAGGCCGCCAACGAGGCTTCCGCGGCATGCGTGTTGGTGGCCTTGGAGTCGTCGACGTAGGCGACCCCGTCCACGTCGGCCACGTGCGCGATGCGGTGGGCGTCCGGGGTGAAGGCCCGCAGGCCGTCCCGCACGGCCCTGGCGGGCACGCCGTAGGCGCGGGCGAGGGCCGCCGCGGCGAGGGCGTTGGCGATGTTGTGCGGGGCCGGCGGGTTGACGTCGCCGACCTCGGCGAGCTCCTGGGCGTTCTTGTGCCGGTCCTCGACGAAGGCGCGGTCGACCAGGAGGCCTTCCACGACGCCGAGTTGGGACGGGCCCGGGGTGCCGAGGGTGAAGCCGACGGCGCGGCAGCCCTCCTCGACGTCGGCCTCGCGGACCAGGTCCTCGGTGGACGGCTTGTCGGTGGCGTCCGCGTTGTAGACGCAGGCGACGCGATTGCCCTCGTAGATACGGCCCTTGTCGGCGGCGTACGCCTCCATGGAGCCGTGCCAGTCGAGGTGGTCGGGGGCGAGGTTCAGCACGGCCGCCGAGTGGGCGCGCAGGGAGGGCGCCCAGTGCAGCTGGTAGCTGGAGAGTTCCACGGCCAGGACGTCGTACTGCTCCTCGCCGAGCACCGCGTCCAGCAGAGAGACGCCGATGTTGCCGACGGCCGCCGTGCGCAGGCCCGCCGCCTTCAGGATCGACGCCAGCATCTGGACGGTGGTGGTCTTGCCGTTGGTGCCGGTGACGGCGAGCCACGGGGCGGCGTCGGGGCCGCGCAGGCGCCAGGCCAGTTCGACGTCTCCCCAGACGGGCACGCCCGCCTGCTCCGCCGCCGCGAACAGCGGCTTGTCCGGCTTCCAGCCGGGCGCGGTGACGATCAGCTCGGAGCCCTCGGGCAGGGTGTCGCCGTCGCCGAGGCGCACGGTGATGCCGAGCGCCTCCAGCTCGGCCGCCTGCGCCCGGGCGCGCTCGTCGGCACCGTCGTTGACGACCGTGACGCTCGCGCCGAGGCCGTGCAGCGCCTTGGCCGCCGGGACGCCGGAGACGCCGAGCCCGGCGACGGTGACGTGCTTGCCCTGGAAGTCGAAGGGCTCCGAGGAGATCACTTGTCCGCTACCCATCCCGCGTAGAAGAGACCGAGTCCGACTACCACGCAAATGCCCTGGATGATCCAGAAACGAACCACCACGAGCACTTCGGACCAGCCTTTGAGTTCGAAGTGGTGCTGAAGTGGCGCCATCCGGAAGACGCGCTTCCCGGTGAGGCGGAAGGAGCCGACCTGGATCACCACGGACATGGTGATGAGGACGAACAGGCCGCCGAGGATGGCGAGCAGCAGCTCGGTGCGGGAGCAGATCGCGAGACCGGCGAGCACACCGCCGAGGGCGAGCGAACCGGTGTCGCCCATGAAGATCTTGGCCGGCGAGGTGTTCCACCACAGGAAGCCGAGGCAGGCGCCCATCAGCGCGGAGGAGACGACCGCGAGGTCGAGCGGGTCGCGCACCTCGTAACAGGCCGTCGGGTTCGTCAGGGTCTCCGCGTTCACGCAGGACTCCTGGAACTGCCAGACGCCGATGAAGGTGTAGGCACTGAACACCAGCACGGACGCGCCGGTGGCGAGGCCGTCCAGACCGTCCGTCAGGTTCACGCCGTTCGACATCGCGAGGATCATGAACAGCGCCCAGACGACGAACAGCACCGGCCCGATGGACCAGCCGAAGTCATAGACGAAGGAGAGCTTGGTGGACGCCGGGGTCTGGCCCTGGGCGTCCGCGAACTGCAGCGACAGCACCGCGAAGGCGATGCCGACGATCAGCTGGCCGGCCATCTTCGCCTTGGCGCGCAGACCGAGCGAACGCCGCTTGACGATCTTGATGTAGTCGTCGAGGAAGCCGACCAGGCCCATGCCGACCATCAGGCCCAGCACCAGCAGGCCCGAGAAGGTCGGCGCCGCGTCGACGTCCGGGTCCAGGTAACCCGTGATCACCTTGGCCAGGAAGTACGCGGCGACCGTCGCCAGGATGAAGGCGATGCCGCCCATGGTCGGCGTACCGCGCTTGCTGGCGTGCTCGCGCGGGCCGTCGTCGCGGATGTACTGGCCGTAGCCCTTACGCGCGAGGAGCTTGATCAGCAGCGGGGTGCCGACCAGCGTGAGAAAGAGACCAATGACTCCTGCGAACAGGATCTGCTTCATCATCGGGCGGAAACCTCACCCTCGGCACCGGTCTCGACGAGCGCCTGCGCCACGCTCTCGAGGCCGACCGAACGGGACGCCTTCACGAGCACGACGTCCCCTGGGCGCAACTCGCTGCGCAACAGGTCGACCGCCGCCTGTGCGTCGGACACGTGCACCGACTCCTCACCCCACGAACCCTCGTTATATGCGCCCAGTTGCAGCCAGGCGGCTTCCCTGCCACCGACCGCGACGAGCTTGCTGACGTTGAGCCGGACGGCGAGCCGCCCGACCGCGTCGTGCTCGGCGAGAGCCTCGTCCCCGAGCTCGGCCATCTTGCCGAGCACCGCCCACGTACGACGCCCCTTGCCCATCGCCGCGAGCGCGCGCAGAGCGGCTCGCATGGACTCGGGGTTCGCGTTGTAGGCGTCGTTGACGACCGTCACGCCGTCCGGGCGCTCGGTGACCTCCATCCGCCAGCGGGAGAGGGAGCCCGCCTCGGAGAGCGCGACGGCGATCTCGTCAGCGGACATGCCCAACTCGTGGGCGACGGCGGCCGCGGCGAGCGCGTTCGACACGTGGTGCTCACCGTACAGGCGCATGGTCACATCGCTTGCACCGGAGGGTGTGTGAAGCCTGAACGAGGGCTGTCCGGTGTCCGTGAGTCGCACGTTCTCGGCTCGAACGTCCGCTTCGCCGGACTCTCCGAAAAAGATCACCTTCGCCTTCGTACGGGCGGCCATGGCCCGTACGTAGGGGTCGTCCGCATTGAGGATCGCGGTGCCGCCGTCGGCCTCGGACGGCAGCGCCTCGACCAGCTCACCCTTGGCCTGCGCGATCTGCTCGCGGCCGCCGAACTCGCCGATGTGGGCGCTGCCCACGTTGAGGACCAGGCCGACCTTGGGGGGCGTCAGGCCGGCGAGGTAGCTGATGTGCCCGATACCGCGGGCGCCCATCTCCAGGACCAGGAACCTGGTCTCCTCGGTGGCGCTCAGCGCGGTCAGCGGCAGTCCGATCTCGTTGTTGAGCGAGCCGGGCGTGAACACCGTCGGCGCCTTGCGCTGGAGCACCTGCGCGATGAGGTCCTTGGTGCTGGTCTTGCCCGCCGAGCCGGTGAGGGCGACGAGGGTGGCACCGAGGCGGCGTACGACGTGCCGGGCGAGGGCGCCGAGGGCGGTCTGGACGTCGTCCACGACGATGGCCGGTACGCCGACGGGGCGGGTGCCGAGCACGGCCACCGCTCCCGCCTCGACGACCGACGCCGCGAAGTCGTGGCCGTCCACGCGCTCCCCGGCGAAGGCCACGAACAGGCTGCCCGGCCCCGCCTCGCGGGAGTCCCGGACGACCGGGCCGGTGACCTGGACGGACGGATCCGGTATGTCGTGCGTCTGCCCGCCGACGACTTCTGCGATCTCGGCGAGGGAGAGGGCGATCACAAGTTCATCCCCTGGGTCTTCTGGATTTTCATCCCTGGGTCTTCTGGATGGCTTCGCGCAGCACCTGGCGGTCGTCGAACGGACGGACCACCCCGGCGATGTCCTGGCCCTGCTCGTGGCCCTTGCCCGCGACCAGCACGGTGTCGCCGGGTTCGGCGCGGGCGACGGCGGCGGCGATCGCGGCGGCCCGGTCCTCGAAGACCTGCACCTCGCCGCGCTCGTGAGCGGGCACGGAGGCCGCGCCCTGGAGCATCGTGGCGAGGATCGCGAGGGGGTCCTCGCCGCGGGGGTTGTCGGAGGTCAGTACGGCGGTGTCGGCGAGCCGCGCCGCAGCGGCGCCCATGGGCTCGCGCTTGGTCTTGTCCCGGTCACCGCCGCAGCCGAGGACGATGTGCAGCCTGCCCTCGGTGACCTTGCGCAGGGCGCGCAGCACGGACTCGACGGCGTCGGTCTTATGGGCGTAGTCGACGACCGCGAGGTAGGGCTGCCCCGCGTCCACGCGCTCCAGACGGCCCGGGACACCGGGGACGGCGGCGACGCCGTCGGCGGCGGCCTGCGGGTCGAGGCCGGCGACGGCGAGGGCGACGATCGCGGCGAGGGTGTTGGCAACGTTGAAGGGACCCGGCAGCGGCGACTTGGCGGCGATCCGCTCGCCCTTGGGGCCGATGACGGTGAAGGTCGAGTCGAGCCGCCCGACCTCGACGTCCTCGGCGCGCCAGTCGGCGTCGGGGTGCCCTTCGGCGGAGTAGGTGACGACCGGGACGCCGGCTTCCTTCGCCAGCCTGCGGCCGTACTCGTCGTCGACGTTGACCACGCCGAGTTTGCCCCGTTTCGGGGTGAACAGCTGCGCCTTCGCCTGGAAGTAGTCCTCCATGTCGGAGTGGAACTCCATGTGCTCCGGGCTGAGGTTGGTGAAGACGCCGATGTCGAAGACGCAGCCGTCGACGCGGCCCAGCACCAGGGCGTGGCTGGAGACCTCCATGGCCACCGCGTCGACACCACGTTCGCGCATGACGGCGAACAGGGCCTGGAGGTCGGTGGCTTCGGGGGTGGTGCGCTCGGACTTGATGCGCTCGTCGCCGATGCGCATCTCGACCGTGCCGATCAGGCCGGTGGACCTGACCGTCTTCAGACCGCCCTCGACGAGGTAGGCGGTGGTGGTCTTGCCTGAGGTTCCGGTGATGCCGATCTGGAGCAGGTCCCGGCCGGGGTGGCCGTAGATCGTGGCGGCCAGCTCGCCCATCCGCCCGCGCGGGTCGTCGACGACCAGCACCGGCAGCCCGGACGCGGCGGCGCGCTCGGCGCCGGTCGGGTCGGTCAGCACGGCGGCGGCGCCTAGGCCCGCGGCCTGGTTGACGAAGTCGGCACCGTGCAGCCGGGCCCCCGGGAGGGCGGCGTACAGGTCACCGGGGCGTACGGCGCGCGAGTCATGGGTGATGCCCGTGACCTCGGCGGCGCTCTCCGGCGTGGAAGCACCCAGCTGATCGGCGAGTTCCGCGAGGGGTGTGGCGGGGACCTGCACCGGCCTGGGCGGCCCGGGGTATGTCACGGGATGGCCCTTCTGGGTGGTTTGGGACTGATCAGCGTGTGGCACGGCGGTGAGCGTACCGGGCGTACCCGCCTCCGGGCGAAGCGAGGGCTGGGGCTGCTCTGGTTGCCGGGCTCGGGGGTGATCGTTGTCACGGAGGGGGTCCTGGTGGCTCGGTGGGGCTGAGTACGGGTCAGGGCGTGTCGGCCCTGATCACTGCTTGAAGGAGACGGGCAGCTTCGCGGGCTTGGCGCCGGTCGGCGGGACCTGGAGGGACTTCAGCGCGAACTCCATGACCTTCTTGTAGACGGGTCCGCAGATCTGACCTCCGAAGTAGCTGCCCTGGGTGGCGTTCTGGATGGCGCAGTAGACGGTGATGCGGGGCTTGTCGGCGGGCGCGAACCCGGCGAACGACGAGGTGTAGCCGTGATACTTGCCGGTGGCCGGATCCACCCGGTTGGCGGTACCCGTTTTGCCCGCGACGCGGTAGCCGGGGATGCGCGCCTTGGTGCCGGTGCCCTCCTCGTCGTCCACGACGGACTCCAGCATCTGGGCGAGGGTCTTCGCCGTCTTGGCGCTGACGACCCGGTTCTCCGCGGGTTTCGGGGCGGGTGCGAAGCGCCCGTCGGGTCCCTTGGTGCCGCGCACGAGGGTGGGCTCGATGCGGACCCCGCCGTTGGCGATGGTCGAGTACACCGAGGCCGCCTGCATGGCGTTGATGGAGACGCCCTGGCCGAAAGGGATCGTGTACTGCTGCGACGTCGACCACTTGTCGGGCGGGGCGAGGATGCCCTTGGTCTCGCCCGGGAAGCCGAGCCCGGTGTAGCTTCCGAGGCCGAACTTGCGCAGGTAGTCGTAGAGGACCTTGTTGGCCTTGGCCTGGGTCTTTCCGAGCTGTCCGGTGGCGAGGATGGTGCCGATGTTGCTGGACTTGGCGAGGACGCCGTTGAGCGTCAGGTACCACGTCGGGTGGTCGATGTCGTCCTTGAAGAGCCGGTCGCCGCGGTGCAGCCGGTTGGGCACGACGACATGCGTCCCCGGTGTGGCGGCCCTCTCCTGGAGGACGGCCGCCATCGACATGACCTTGGCGGTGGAGCCGGGCTCGAAGGCGTCCTGGAGGGCGGCGTTGCCGAGGGCGGCCGGGTCGGCGTCGGACAGGTCGTTCGGGTCGAAGCCGGGCGAGTTGGCCATGGCCAGGATCTGCCCGGTGCGGGTGTCCTGCACGATGACGTAGCCGCGGTCGGCCGCTGACTCCTTCACCTGGTCACTGATGGCGTTCTGGGCGGCCCACTGGATGTCGCGGTCGATGGTGAGCTCGACGTCGCTGCCCGGGACCGCAGGAGTCTCCGTGGAGCCCGCGGTGGGCACGAGACGGCCGCCGGACTGGGCGTAGCGGATCTTGCCGTCCTTGCCGGCGAGCTGCTTGTTCAGCTGCAGCTCGATGCCGCCGCCGGGCTTGCCCTCGCCGTTGACCCAGCCCAGTATCCCGGCGGCGAGGTCGCCTCCGGGGTACACGCGCTTGCTGGTGGCGACGGAGAACACGCCCGAGAGGACGTTGGGCGTGGACTTGTCCGTCTCCGCCTGCTTGGCGAGCGCCGACTTGAGGTCCTTGATCTGCTTCCAGACCTGCGGGGTCTGGCGGGAGGCCAGCTTCACGTAGCGCAGGGCCTTGTTCTCCGGCCGCAGCTTCTCGACCAGGTCCTCCTGCTCCTGGCCGAGGATCGGCGCGAGGAGGGCGGCCGCCTGTTCGGGTCCGTCCCCGATCTTCAGCATCTTCGGGGCGAACATCGTGGGGTCGGCGGTGATGTCGTAGGCGTCCTCGCTGGTCGCGAGGGCCACCCCGGACCGGTCGGTGATCTCGCCCCGGTCCGCTGCCAGCACCTGCCCGACGTAGCGGTTCTGCTCGGCCTTCGCGGCGTACGTACTCGCGTCGACGGCCTGCACCTGGAAGAGCCGCACGACGAAGGCGGCCAGGACCAGGGTCAGGGCGAGTCCGACCAGGCGCAGGCGGGGGCGGGGGCTGCCGAGCCGCAGTGGCCTGGGCGCCGCCGGGCGGCCCTGCCCCGGCCGCCGGGCCGGACGGGCACCGGGGCCGGGACGGCGCCGGGCGTCAGGGCGGGCGGGCCTGGCGGGGCCGGGCACGCGGCGGCGTGGCGGTTCCCTGTCGGACACTTCCGTCACCTGCCGGTCGGAGTAGGGCCGTCGGTCATGGCCTCGGGGGCGAGGACCAGGGGGGTGTGGGCGGCGGTCTTCCTCACGCCGGGGGCGGGACTGGGGACGCCCTTGACGGTGCCGTCGCGATCGAGGAAGGCGGGGTCGCCGCCGGGCACCATGCCGAGCTCGCGGGCCCGGCGCTGCAGGGATTCGGGGGCGGAGTAGGCGTCGATGTCCCGCTGGAGGGCCTGCTCCTCGTCGGTGAGGTTCTTGGTCCCGCGCTGGAGGTCGTCGAGCTTGAACGCACCCTCGCTGAGGGCCGAGTTCAGCACCAGGAGGCAGATGAGACCGCCGCCGAGGAGGAGGAAGACCAGGAGGACGAAGGGCGTGCGGGCCGCCTGCCCGGGGCCGGTCGGGAGGAGCCGCGCGAGTCGGGCCGCCCTCCCCTTCAGTTCGGGTTTGCCGCTCACGCACGCTCCCTCGGTCCGGCCTGCACACGCCTCACTCGACGTCCTCCCTGATGCGCTCGGCGCCGCGCAGCCGCGCCGGTGCCGCCCGCCGGTTCTCGGCGATCTCCTCTTCGGTGGGGAGTTCGGCACCGCGTGTGAGGAGCTTGAGCCGTGGCTGGTAGCGCTCGGGGACGACGGGCAGTCCGGTCGGCGCGGTGGTGGCGGCGCCTGCTGCGAAGACCTGCTTGACCAGCCGGTCCTCCAGCGAGTGGTACGACAGCACGGCGATCCGTCCGCCCACGTCGAGCGCCTTCACGGCGGCCGGGACCGCCCGCTCCAGGACGGAGAGCTCGCCGTTGACCTCGATACGCAGGGCCTGGAAGGTGCGCTTGGCCGGGTTGCCGCCGGTGCGCTTGGCGGCCTGCGGAAGCGCGTCCCGGATCAGTTCGACGAGCCGCGCGCTGTTGCTGAACGGCTCCTTCTCCCGCTCCCGCACGATCGCGCTCACGATCCGCTTGGCCTGCTTCTCCTCGCCGTAGGCCCGCAGGATGCGCACGAGTTCGCCCGGCGGGTAGGTGTTGAGGACCTCGGCGGCGCTGACGCCGGTCGTCTGGTCCATGCGCATGTCGAGCGGGGCGTCCTGGGCGTAGGCGAAGCCGCGGTCGGCCTCGTCGAGCTGCATGGAGGAGACGCCCAGGTCGAACAGGACGCCCTGCACGCGCGCGATGCCGAGCCGGTGCAGCACCTCGGGGAGCTCGTCGTAGACGGCGTGGACGAGGGTGGCGCGTTCGCCGTAGGGCGCGAGGCGCTCGCCGGACAGGCGCAGGGCCTCCTTGTCGCGGTCGAGGGCGACGAGCCGGGCGTCGGGGAACCTCGCGAGGAGTGCCTCGCTGTGCCCGCCGAGGCCGAGGGTGCAGTCGACGACCACGGCGTCCGGGCCCTCCAGGGCGGGTGCCAGCAGGTCCAGGCACCGCTGGAGCATCACCGGGACGTGTCGACTCTCGCTCAAGGGGCCCTCTCAGATCCGGCGCGGCCGTACGCACCGCCGGGTCCCCGCCCGTTCCCAGCGTCACTGGGGCCCCGGTGAAGGGGCGGCCCGCCGGCGCCGGAAGCGTCAGCCGGCCGGGAGCGGGAGGAGGCCGAGCCGTACGTACGCGCCGCGCACGCGGGGAGATCTCCGGTCGTCGCCGGGGTCTCCGAAGAAATCAGTCCAGCGGGGAGAGTCTCGCCTCCCGCTTCGCGTCACTTTAGTCCACCCCGTCGCGCGGTCAATCAACCGGCCTGCGCGTCGCCGCCGTTCGCGCGGAGACCGGGACGCCACTCTTGTGGGTTACCTCACAACCGCCTCTCGACGGCATTCTTTGTCCACTCCCACAGGAGGCCTGGACGGGGTGTGACCAGTAACGTCATACCTATGACGACTTCTGCATCGGTTCCCACAGGTTCGGAGAGCGCCATAGCGGCCGGCGGCACGGTCACCGACCGTCTCGTCGAGGCGAACGGCCGGTACGCCGACGCCTTCACGGACCCCGGGATGGACGCCCGGCCCGTGCTGCAGGTGGCGGTCGTGGCCTGTATGGACGCCCGTCTCGACCTGCACGCGGCGCTCGGTCTTGCGCTGGGTGACTGCCACACGATCCGCAACGCGGGCGGCGTCGTGACCGACGACGTGATCCGCTCGCTCACCATCAGCCAGCGCAAGCTGGGGACCCGCAGCGTGGTGCTCATCCACCACACCGGCTGCGGCCTGGAGAGCCTCACCGAGGACTTCCGCAACGAGCTGGAGGCCGAGGTCGGCCAGCGCCCGGCGTGGGCCGTGGAGTCCTTCCGGGACGTCGACCAGGACGTGCGGCAGTCGATGCAGCGGGTGCGGACCTCGCCCTTCGTGCCGCACACCGACGACGTGCGCGGATTCGTGTTCGACGTGAAGACCGGCCTGCTGCGCGAGGTCGACCCGGCCTCCTGACCCGGCCCGCAGGCCTGGGCGCCGTGGGCCGTCCACCCCGGAAAGCCACCTGCTGTAGCTGTCGAAAGCCTGTCAGTCACGCGTTCGAATGGTCGCAAGACCGACATATCGCAGCCAGTTGTCCACAGTCGAGTGACACG
Source organism: Streptomyces collinus (assembly GCF_031348265.1). NCBI lineage: Bacteria > Bacillati > Actinomycetota > Actinomycetes > Kitasatosporales > Streptomycetaceae > Streptomyces > Streptomyces collinus. The sequence continues at coordinate 2,326,564 of NZ_CP133771.1, forward strand.
AAACGGTAACGGCAGCAAGAATGCGGGAGTGGCGTCACGCGGAACTTTTCACGCGTGGTGTCCGTGGTTCGGGGTGGGCCGGCCTGCGTCATGCGGCGTCGGCCCGGGAAAATGGGGTATCCCGTGCTCCTTGGGAGCGCGGGAAAGGCCGAGGAGGGCCGGGTGACGACCTATGACGATCGAGCGAGCCTCACTGATCTGACCGCCGTGGTGGAGCGCGTGCGGGAGTCTGTGGAAGGCGTGATCGAGGGCAAGCCCGAGGTCGTACGGCTCTCGCTGACCGTACTGCTCGCCGAGGGACATCTGCTGATCGAGGACGTCCCGGGTGTCGGCAAGACGATGCTGGCCAAGGCACTGGCACGGTCCATCGACTGCTCGGTGCGGCGCATCCAGTTCACGCCGGACCTGCTGCCGTCGGACATCACCGGTGTGTCCATCTGGGACCAGCAGCGCCGTGACTTCGAGTTCAAGCCGGGCGCGATCTTCGCGCAGGTGGTGATCGGCGACGAGATCAACCGCGCCTCGCCCAAGACGCAGTCCGCGCTCCTGGAGTCGATGGAGGAGCGCCAGGTCACCATCGACGGCAAGACCTACGAGCTGCCCAGCCCCTTCATGGTGGTGGCGACGCAGAACCCGGTCGAGATGGAGGGCACCTACCCGCTGCCGGAGGCCCAGCGCGACCGCTTCATGGCCCGGGTGTCGGTCGGCTACCCGAGCGCGGAGGCCGAGCTGCAGATGCTGGACGTGCACGGCGGCGTCTCGCCGCTGGAGGATCTCCAGCCCGTGGCCCACGCGCACGAGATCCTCAAGCTGATCGAGGCGGTGCGCGGCGTGCACGTCGCCGAGCCGGTCCGGCGCTACGCGGTCGACCTGGTCGGCGCCACGCGCACGCACCCCGACCTGAGACTCGGCGCCTCCCCGCGCGCGACGCTGCATCTGCTGCGCGCGGCGAAGGCGTCCGCGGCCCTCAGCGGCCGGGAGTACGCGCTGCCGGACGACGTGCAGGCCCTCGCCGTCGCCGTCCTGGCCCACCGCCTGCTGCCCACGGCCCAGGCCCAGCTCAACCGGCGCACCTCCGAGCAGGTCGTCGAGGAGATCCTGCAGCGCACCCCGGTGCCGACCGCGGCGCCACAGCAGCAGAGCGGCTTCGGCGGTCTCGACCGTGCGGCGCCGGCCTATCCCCAGCAGCCGCCGCGGAGGCTGTGATGACCACCGCGGGGACGGGGCACGCGGAAGCCGACCGGGGCGAGAAGGGCGGCATCCGTACCGCCCTGGCCGGTCTGACCACCCGCGGACGCTCCTTCCTGGCCGCCGGTGTCGCGGCGGCGGTCTGCTCGTACGTGCTCGGGCAGGCCGATCTGCTGCGCGTCGGTCTCCTCCTGGCGGTGCTGCCGCTGGTGTGCGCGGCGGTGCTGTACCGCACGCGCTACCGGGTCGCGGGCAGCCGCCGGCTCTCCCCCGCGCGCGTGCCCGCGGGCAGCGAGGCCCGGGTCCACCTGCGGATGGACAACGTCTCGCGGCTGCCCACGGGCCTGCTGATGCTCCAGGACCGGGTGCCGTACGTGCTCGGCCCCCGGCCCCGCTTCGTGCTGGACCGGGTCGAGGCGGGCGGCCGGCGCGAGGTCTCCTACCGGGTGCGCTCCGACCTGCGCGGCCGCTACCCGCTGGGCCCGCTCCAGCTGCGCCTGACCGACCCGTTCGGCATGTGCGAGCTGACCCGGTCCTTCTCGACGTTCGACACCCTCACCGTCATCCCGCGTGTGGAGGCGCTGGCGCCGGTGCGCCTCAGCGGTGAGGCCAAGGGGTACGGCGACGGCCGGCAGCGTTCGCTCGCGCTGGCCGGCGAGGACGACGTGATCCCGCGCGGCTACCGCTACGGCGACGACCTGCGCCGCGTGCACTGGCGCTCCACCGCCCGCTACGGCGAGCTGATGGTGCGCCGCGAGGAGCAGCCGCAGCGCGCCCGCTGCACGGTGCTGCTGGACACCCGGGGCATCGCCTACCAGGGCGCGGGACCGGACTCGGCCTTCGAGTGGGCCGTCTCGGGAGCCGCGTCCGTGCTGGTGCACATGCTCGAACGGGGCTACTCGGTGCGGCTGTTGACGGACACCGGCAACGCGGTGCCCGGTGAGGGCGGTGACGGCTTCGCGGGCGCGAGCCAGGAGTCGGCGGACGCGGCCGGGCTGATGATGGACACCCTCGCGGTGATCGACCACTCCGACGGCGCCGGCCTGTCCCGGGCCTACGACGTGCTGCGCGGCGGGAACGAGGGGCTGCTGGTGGCCTTCCTCGGCGACCTGGACGAGGACCAGGCGGCGGTGCTGGGCCGGATGCGGCAGCGCAGCCCGGGCGCGGTCGCCTTCGTGCTGGACAGCGAGAGCTGGGTGCGGGAACCGAGCGACGTCCCGGGCCCGTTGGACAGGAGCGAGGACCGGCTGCGCATGCTGCGCGAGGCCGGCTGGACGGCCCTGCGGGTGCCGCGGGGGGCCTCTGTGGACGAGGTGTGGCGGCAGGCCGACCGGGAGCGCAGGGGCGTGGCCGCCGCGAGCGGCGGGGAGGGACCGAGATGAGCGGGCGGGTTCGACTGACGCTGGGCGCCTGGGCGGCCACGCTGATGGCCGCGTGCGCCCTGCTGCCCCTCGTCAAGCCGGCCACCTGGATCGTGCAGGCGGCCTTCCTGCTGGCCCTGCAGGCGGGCGTGGGTGCAGCTGCCCGCCGGGTGCCACTGGCCCGGCCGCTGACCGTCGCGGCGCAGGCCGTGGTCACCGTCGCGCTGCTGACCTTCGTGTTCGCCCGTGAGCAGGCCCTGGTTGGACTGATCCCCGGGCCGCAGGCCTTCGACCGCTTCGCGGTCCTGCTCCAGCAGGGCGGGGACGACATCGCCCGGTACGCGATCCCGGCCCCCCTGGAGTCCGACGGCATCCGGCTGATGCTCATCGGCGGGGTCCTGGTCATCGGACTGCTGGTGGACACCCTCGCGGTGACCTTCCGCAGCGCCGCCCCGGCCGGTCTGCCCCTGCTCGCGCTGTACTCCGTGGCCGCCGGACTGTCCGACGGAGGCACCGACTGGCTGTGGTTCCTGGTGGCGGCGGCCGGCTATCTGATGCTGCTCCTGGCCGAGGGCCGGGACCGGCTCTCACAGTGGGGCCGGGTCTTCGGCGGCGCTCCGCGCACGTCCGGCGGGGAGCCGAGCGGCGCGGTCGCCCCGGTCCGCACCGGCCGGCGCATCGGCGTGGTCGCGCTGGGCATCGCCCTGGTGGTGCCGCTCGGCCTGCCCGCGATGAACGGCGGCCTGCTGGACTCCGTGGGAGCCGGCGCGGGCGGCGGCCCCGGCGGCGGGGGCACGATCTCCGCCGTGAATCCGCTGGTGTCGCTGCGGGACAGCCTGAACGCGGACGACGACCAGCAGGTCCTGTCCGTGCGGACGAAGATGGAAGACGTCTCGGACCTGTATCTGCGGATCGTGTCCCTGGACGACTTCGACGGCACCACGTGGAAGCCGTCCCGGCGGTCCATCACCGCCGTCCCCGACGGCACCTTCCCGGACCCGGTCGGCCTCAGCCCGGACGTCAAGCGCAAAGAGGTCGACACCACGATCACGGCGGCCGACTGGTACGCCCAGGACTGGCTGCCCATGCCGTACCCGCCGAGCGGTGTCCGCATCAGCGGCAACTGGCGCTACGAGCCAGTGGGCATGACCCTGGTCGGCGACCACGGACAGAACACCAGAGGCCTGACGTACCAGGTCAAGAGCCTGAACATGCAGCCGACGGCGGAGCAGCTCGCCGCGGCGGGGCCGCCGCCCGCGGACATCGAGGGCGACTTCACCGAACTGCCCGACTCACTGCCGTCGGTGGTGGGCCGCACCGCCCGCCAGGTCACCTCGGGCGCCGCCAACCCGTACGACCAGGCGGTCAAGCTCCAGGACTGGTTCGCCGTGACCGGCGGCTTCGAGTACGACACGCAGGTGCAGGTGGGCAGCGGCTCGCAGGCCATCGCCCGCTTCCTGAAGGACAAGCAGGGCTTCTGCGTGCACTTCTCCTTCGCGATGGCGGCGATGGCCCGCTCCCTGGGCATCCCGGCCCGGGTCGCGGTGGGCTTCGCGCCCGGGTCCCCGCAGGCGGACGGCTCGGTGTCGGTGGGGCTGCGCGACGCACACGCCTGGCCGGAGCTGTACTTCGAGGGCGTGGGCTGGACCCGCTTCGAGCCCACCCCGAACCGCGGCTCGATGCCGTCGTACACCTTGCCGGACAGCCCCGACAGCTCGGTGCCGGACCCGGTGCGGCCGTCCGAGACGACGTCCACCGCGCCTTCCTCGGCGCCGTCGGCGAGCGAGTCCTGCACCCCGGAGCAGAAGAAGCTGGACGGCGGCTGCGCGAGCGAGTCGCCGGAGGCGGCGCTGCCCACGGACGACGACGGCCCGAGGTGGTACGCGTTCCTGGTGTGGGCCCTCGCCGGTCTCGCCGTCCTCGCTCTGCCCCTGGCGCCGATGCTGTGGCGGCTGCGGACGCGCTCGGTGCGACTCGGGGCGCACGGCCGCAGCGAGGCGGACGCGGCGCGGCACACGCTGGCCGTCTGGCAGGAGCTGACCGACACGGCGTGGGACTTCGGCATCACGCCGGAGGAGTCCCAGACAGCGCGCAAGGCGGCCGCCCGGATCGTCCGGCTGGGCGAGCTCGACGCGACGGCCGCGGACTCGGTGCACCGGGTGGCGAACGCGGTGGAGCAGGTCCTGTACGCACCGCATCCCCGCCCGGTGGCCGGCCTCACGGACGATGTCCGGCGGGCGACGGCGGGCCTCAGCGCGGCGGCCGGCCGCCCGGCCCGGCTCCGGGCGCTCGTGGCTCCCCGCTCCACCGTGCGGGTGGTGTGGGCGGCGTCGGCCTGGTGGACGGACGTCAGGGAGCGGGCCGTGGCGCTGCGGCCGACCTGGCGGAAGGCGTCGGGCCAGCAGCAGGGCTGAGGGATACGAGCGGCTCAGGCCGGCCGGCGCGAATGCGCCGGCCGGCCTTCGCGTGGACGGGGGGGACGGCCTTCGGGAACCCAAGGTCGGGACGGCCCTTCGCGTACCCGCCGGCCTTCGCTACCCAGGGCCGGGACGGCCTTCGCGAACCTGGGGCCGGGACGGCCTTCGCCTACCGGGCCTGCCTATGCCCAACCGGGGCGGCCGACAGTGCCGCCTCCGATGTGGGCCCGTAGCTGCGAAAGCTGCGAACGCTGCAACGGAAGCGAGCGGAGCGAGGGCCTGGCCCCGGCTGCCGACGCATGCGTCAGGGGGTGACCACCAGCTCGGTGGTCACCCCCTGACGTACGTATGCGGACGTAGGCCTGGAGAGGGGCTGCGCGGAGGGCTAGTGTCCGCCCTGCTCGTCGCGGCGCTTCTGCCAGCGCTGCTCGATGCGGTCCATCACGGAGCGGCGTTGCCGGCCCTGTCGGCGGGCCTGGGGCCCGGCGGCACCGCCGACCTGTTCACCCGGCTTGGGAGCCTTGCGCCAGCCGGTGACGGCGAGCACCGCGCAGCCCAGCATGACGAGGAAGCCCACGACACTGAGCCAGACCTGCTTGGCGACCATTCCAGCCATGAGGAGCGCGATACCTACGAGGAAGCCGGCGACCGCCTGGTAGACCCGTCGCCGGGTGTACGTGCGCAGCCCGCTTCCCTCAAGCGCTGTCGCGAACTTGGGATCTTCGGCGTACAGCGCTCGCTCCATTTGCTCGAGCATGCGCTGCTCGTGCTCCGAGAGCGGCACGGAGTCCTCCTCATCGTGCAGTCGCCGGGGCGACCCGGGGGGTCCCTTCAGGATAGGCAGGGAATCGCCCCCGTGAAACCCGCCCCTCTGCGCCAATTGACCAACCGGACCCCGCCATGGGCGTCCCGGCTCGCTGAGGCTTCCATTCCCCGGCGGCCGACCCGTCATGCCGGAACGGTCTCCCTCGATCATACGGCGCGCCGCCCCCATTCGGGGGGCCTGTGGCGTACTCCATGCGCAGCCAAGGCGCTGATCAGCGGCGGTGCCTCACGAAGCGGCTCAGGCCTCGGCAGCCCCATCGGTCTCGCCGGCCCCACCTGTCGCACCGGTCCCGCCCGTCTCACCGAGCACGTGCAATTGCGTGGCCACCGAGTGGAAGGCGGGGAGCTCGGCCGCGGCCTCCTCCAGCTTCAGCAGCGCTTCCAGGGCTCCGGGCTCGGTGTCCACGAGGACGCCGGGCACGAGGTCGGCGAAGACCCGCACCCCGTGCACCGCGCCGACGCGCAGCCCCGCGGCCTCGACCAGGCCCGTGAGCTGCTCGGCGGTGAAGCGGCGCGGCACGGGGTCACCCGTGCCCCATCGTCCGTTCGGGTCGTCGAGTGCCTGCCGGGCCTCCTTGAAGTGCCCGGCGAGGGCACGGGCCAGCACGGCACCGCCGAGGCCTGCGGCGAGCAGGCTGAGGACGCCCTCCGCGCGCAGGGCCGCCACCGCGTTGCGGACGCCTTCGGCCGGGTCGTCCACGTACTCCAGGACGCCGTGACACAGCACCACGTCATAGCCACCGCGCTCGGCCACGTCGAACAGGCCGTGGGCGTCGCCCTGGACGCCCTCGACCCGGTCGGCGACGCCGGCCTCGGCTGCGCGGCGCTCCAGGGCGAACAGCGCGTTGGGGCTGGGGTCGACGACGGTGACACGGTGGCCGAGACGGGCGACGGGCACCGCGAAGTTGCCGCTGCCGCCTCCGGTGTCGAGGACGTCCAGCGACTCCCGACCCGTGGCCTTGGCCCGGCGGTCCAGGGCGTCCTGGAGGACCTCCCAGACCACGGCGGTACGGAGTGAGGCGCGGGGGCGCATCGGGTCCGACACGGCAGTTGACTCCTCGGCGCGGCACCGCCTCTTGCGGGGCGGCGTGAACGGGGCGTCTTCCCCGGCCCCGGCCAGCGGGGAGGGAAGACTTCAGGCGTCCCCCACCCTATTGCCTACGCCGTGGCGTCCGGATGACCCGGTGCCGGGACGGACCCCGGGTCAGGCGCTCCCAGCCCGGCTGCCGACCGGCCCAAGGCTGCCGACCGGACCAGGGCTGCTGGCCGCCAACCGGTCCAGGGCCGCCGACCGGACCCAGGCTGCCAACCGGATCCAGGGCCGCCGACCGATCCCCTGCCGCCGCCGCCCGCTCAGCCCGCGTCCGGCATGTCCCTCCCCGGGCCGGGGCCCTCCGGCCGGTCCTGGTCCGGGCGGGGCTGCGGGAGGACCGGCTGGAGGACCAGCATCCGTTCGACGAGGCGCAGGAACATCGCCGTGTCCCGTATCAGGTCGTCGGCGTCCCGGCCGGTGGCGGCGCCCTGGATGCCGGCCTCGGCCCGGGCCCGGCGCCGGGCGCCCGCGGCGAACAGCGCGCTCCACTCGGTCAGTTCGGGCGCGATCTCGGGGAGCACTTCCCAGGCGCTCCGGATCTTGGCCCGGGCCCGGGGCGAGGTCTCCGGGCGCCCCCGGGCGGCGAGTACCGCGGCGGCGGTGCGCAGGGCGGCGAGGTGGGCCGTCGCGTAGCGCTCGTTCGGTGTCTCCAGTGAGGTGGCCTCGTCGAGGCTCGCGCGGGCCTGGGCGAGCAGGTCGAGGGCGGCGGGCGGGGCCGTGGCCCGGCGCAGCACGGGGTGCACGTCGCTCGCGGGGCCGGTCAGTGAGGGGGCAGGGCCGGTGGCGCGGCGCCGACGGGCGGCTGCTGCGTTATAGCTGGCCATGACGAACCTCCTGTCGTCTGTGTGACGGCACGTCCGGTCACGGAGTGCCGTATGTGACCCATCGTGAGGTATGGCACTGACAATCCGTTCTGACCTGCTGTTTTGCCTCGCTCGTAGGTTCGGAGTAGTTTTTGCACTGACCAGTCAGTTCAAATTCAGGGGAGACTCGTGGGGGAACACGCGGGAGGGGTGCGGATCGTCGCCGACGGCCTCGGGATCAAGGGGCCACGGGGGTGGGCGGTCCGCGGGATCTCCGTCGACGCCGGGCCGGGGGCGCTCGTCGCGGTCGAGGGCCCGTCCGGGTCCGGCCGCACGTGCCTGCTGCTCGCGCTGACGGGGCGGATGAAGATCTCGGAGGGCACCGCTTCGGTGGGCGACGCGAGGCTGCCGAAGCAGATGGCGGCGGTGCGCGGCGTCAGCGCGCTGGCGCACGTCCCGGGGGTCACCGACCTCGATCCGGCGCTGACCGTCGGTGAGCACCTGCGGGAGCGGGCGCTGCTCCAGCAGCGGTTCGGCGCGTCACTGCGCGGCCTGCTGCGGCCCCGCAGCGAGCGGGCGGCGGAGGCCGGGCAGCGCGTCGACGCCGCCCTCGAAGCCGCCGGTCTCGACCTGGAGGCCCTGCCCAAGGGGCCGCGCACGGCCGTACGGGACCTGGAGCGCCTGGAGGCGCTGCGGCTGTCGGTGGCGCTCGCCCTGGTCGGCGGGCCGCGGCTGCTCGGCATCGACGACACCGACCTCAAGCTCGCGGACGGTGAGCGGGAGGAGGCCTGGGCGCTGCTCAGGTCCCTGGCCGATGCCGGGACGACGGTCGTGGCCGTGTGCAGCGAGGCCCCCGAGGGCGCCGTCAAGCTCTCCACCGCCGAGAACCCCGAGGAACCGGCCCCCGAGGACGGCCGGACCGATCGGGGAACCGACCGGACCGATCAGACCGACCAGGCCGACCGGACCGACCAGACCGACCAGGCCGACCAGGCCGACCAGGGAGAGGAGAAGGCCGATGCGCTCGCCGAGACTGGCCGCGCTTGAGCTGCGCCGCTTCGGGCGGGGGAAGCTGCCGCGCGCCGCTCTGGTCGCGCTGCTGGTGCTGCCACTGCTGTACGGCGCGCTGTACCTGTGGTCGTTCTGGGACCCGTACGGCCGTCTGGACAAGATCCCGGTGGCGTTGGTGAACGACGACAGGGGGGCGACCGCCGACGGGAAGAAGATCACGGCGGGCGACGACATCACGAAGGGCCTGCACGACAGCAAGACCTTCGACTGGCAGGAGGTGAGTGCCGCCGAGGCCCGCAGGGGCGTCGAGGACGGCAGCTACTACCTGTCGCTCACCCTGCCCGCCGACTTCAGCGAGCGGATCGCCTCCAGCTCCGGGAACAGCCCGGAGACCGGCGCCCTCCAGGTGCGCACGAACGACGCGAACAACTACATCGTCGGGCAGATCTCCCGGACGGTCTTCAGCGAGGTGCGGCAGGCGGCGTCCACGAAGACGTCCCGGTCGTTCCTGGACAAGATCTTCGTGTCGTTCTCCGACATCCACGGCAAGACCGTGAAGGCGGCAGAGGGCGCCGACCGGCTCAAGGGCGGCATCGGCAAGGCCGAGAAGGGCTCCAAGGACCTCGCCGACGGCCTGAGGAAGGCCAAGACCGGCAGCGGCAAACTCTCCACGGGCCTGACGAAGCTCCACACCGGCGCGGGCGACGTGGCGGACGGCGCGAAGCAGGTCGCCGCGGGCACGCAGAAGCTCGCCGACCGGGTCAACGGCACCGCCGACAAGGTCGGCCCCTTCCTGAAGGGCAACGAGAAGACCATCGGCGACACCGCGCAGCTGGTCGCCGACTCCTCCAGGGTGACCCGCAAGCACCTGGACACCCTGGTGAAGACGGCTCCGACCGCCGCCAAGGGCGCCCGCGCGGCATCCGGCACGCTGAACGACGTCTACGCCCGGCGCTGCGACGACCCCGTCCTGCCCGACGCGGCCTGCTCCGACCTGAAGAAGGCCAAGGACGCCGCCGCCGACGTCACCACCATCGCGGACGACGTCAACACAGTGATCGCAAACCAGGACGGCGACCTGGACAAGCTCGACAAGAACCTCGCCACCCTCCAGAAGCAGTCGCAGGCCCTCGCGAACCGTGCCCCGCACCTCTCCGAGGACCTCACCGACGCCGTCAAGAAGATCAACAAGCTCAACGACGGGGCGGCCGAGGTCGCCGCCGGGGCGAAGAAGCTGCACAAGGGCATCGGCACGGCCAAGACCGGTGCCGTCGGCCTGGACAAGGGCGTCGGCAAGCTGAAGACGGGCGCCGACGACCTCAACGGCGGCATCTACAAGCTCGTCGGAGGTTCCGGGAAGCTCGCCGGCGGCCTGCACGACGGGGCGGAGAAGATCCCCGACTACGACGAGCAGGACCGCGACCGGCGCACCGAGGTCATGGCCGACCCCGTCCGGCTCGCATCCCAGGACCTGCACAAGGCGCCCAACTACGGCACCGGGTTCGCGCCGTACTTCATCCCGCTGTCCCTGTGGGTGGGCGCGATGGTGGCGTACATGCTGATCGCGCCCATGAACCGGCGGGCCTTGGCGGCGGGCGCGCCGGCGTGGCGGATCGCGCTGGCGGGCTGGCTGCCGGTGGTGGCGATCGGGGTGCTGCAGACGGTGGCGCTGATGTCGGTGCTGCACTGGGCGGTCGGCCTGGAGATGGCACGGGCTGCCGGGACGGTGGGCTTCCTGTTCCTGGTGACGGCGTGCTTCGCGGCGATCGTGCAGTGGCTGAACGCGCGCTTCGGGGCTGCGGGCCGGATCCTGGTCCTCGCGCTGCTGATGCTCCAGCTGACCTCGGCGGGCGGCACGTACCCCGTGCAGACCAGCCCCGGGTTCTTCAACGCGCTCCACCCGTTCCTGCCGATGAGCTACGTCGTCGAGGCCCTGAGGCGGCTCATCACGGGCGGTGGTCTCGAACCGGTGTGGCACGGGTGCGTGGTGCTGACGGCGTTCACCGCGGGCGCCCTCGCGCTGACCGCCGTGGCGGCCCGGCGGCGCCAGGTGTGGACGCTGGACCGGCTGCACCCGGAACTGAGCCTGTGAGCCCCGCCGCCGCGCCCGCCGGCGCCCCCGCCGTCACGTCCCCCGGAAAGGTTCCTGTGACAATCAGGGCCATGGAAAGCAGCAGTGCCGCGTCGGGCGGCAGCACGCGCCGCGAGGCCACCCGGCAGAAGCTCTACGAGGCGGCCGTCACGCTCATCGCCGAGCAGGGGTTCTCCGCCACGACCGTGGACGAGATCGCCGAGCGTGCCGGGGTCGCGAAGGGCACGGTCTACTACAACTTCGCGAGCAAGTCCGTCCTCTTCGAGGAACTGCTGCGGCACGGAGTGGGTCTGCTGACCGCCTCCCTGCGGGAAGCGGCCGAGCGGACCGCGCGGGAGGGCGGCAGCAAGGTCGACGCCCTGGACGCGATGATCCGCGCGGGGCTGGTCTTCATCGACCGCTACCCGGCCTTCACCCAGCTGTACGTGGCCGAGTTGTGGCGCACCAACCGGGCGTGGCAGTCCACGCTGATGGTGGTCCGGCAGCAGGCCGTCGCGGTCGTGGAGGACGTCCTGCGCGAGGGTGTCGGCAACGGCGAGTTCAGCGAGGAGATCGACGTGCCGCTGACGGCGGCGGCACTGGTCGGCATGGTCCTGGTCGCCGCGCTCGACTGGAAGTCGTTCCAGCCGGAGCGTTCCCTGGACGACGTCCACGCGGCCCTGTCGCGGCTGCTCCAGGGGCGGGTCAGCGGCTGCCGCTGACCCCGCCTGCGGCGAGCGTGCGAAGGCGCCGGTCCGCTGTGGCCGCGTCCCCCGCGGGCCACCTCGAACCGGCGCCTTCCGTGCTCCCCCGTTTCCTGCTCCCCCGTACGTTCCCCCCGCAGGACCCCCGTTGCGGTCGTCCCCCGGTTATCCCCCGGTTCTCCCCCGTGCCTCGCTCCCGCCGACACCGCCGGCGGAAGGAGCGGATCGTGGGCCGGCTCCGTTCCGGCGCCCCGTGTCGCCGGTGCCGGAGCCGTGCCCCTTTCCGTGTCTCCACTCTCCCGTCCGCGCAGGTCGTCCCCCATCCGCGCGCGTACTCAACTCCCCGGCTAGGTACGGATACTCAGTCCTGCGCACGCGGCACCACAGCGCTGTGCCGCCGCCTGGTCACGATCACCTCCGCGCCCGTACTCGGAGGCCACCGGCAGGGGCCGTCGGGAGGTAGCGGCAGGGGGCCGTCGGCGGAGGCTGTCGGTGGAGGCCGATAAAGTCGCCGCATGGCACGGATTGCGGTGATCGGCGCCGGGATGGGCGCGCTGACGGCTGCCGCCCGGCTGGCCGTCGCGGGCCACCGGGTGGCGGTGTACGAGCGGACGGACACCTACGGCGGAGCGCTGCGCCGCTTCGAGCGCGACGGCTTCTCCTTCGACACCGGCCCCGCCCTGCTGCCGCTGCCGGCCGTCTATCGCGACCTGTTCGTCAAGACCGGCAAGGAGCCGCTGGAGTCCTGCGTCGAGCTGGTCCAGGTCGATCCGTCGTCCCGGCACGTGTTCGCGGACGGCACGGCGGTGTCGCTGCCGAACGCCTCGCGCGCGGGCGTCGTCGCCGCCCTGGACGAGGGGCTCGGCGCGGGCGCCGGGAAGCGCTGGGGCGACTTCCTGGTCAGGGCCCGCGAGGCCTGGGACCGGACCCGCCGGCCGCTGCTGGAGGAGCCCCTCTGGCCGAACTGGCAGGTGCTGGCCGAGCGCGAGCCCTACCCGTCGGTGCCGCACAAGCGGCTGCTGCGCACCCGCCGGGCCGGCACCCTCGCCGAGGTCGGCGCCTGGGAGCTGCGCGACCCCCGGCTCGCGGCACTCCTGGAGAGCCACGCCCTCGGATACGGCCTGGACCCCCGGGCCGCCCCGGCGAGCGCGGCCGTTCTGCCGTACATGGAGCACGCCTTCGGCACCTGGTACGTGCGCGGCGGCCTGCGCGAGCTGGCGCGGGCGGTGTACGAGCGGTGTCTGGCCCGCAGGGTCGAGTTCCACTTCGGCGCCGAGGTCACCGGCGTGCTGGAGAAGGACGGCCGGGCGTCCGGGGTGGAGCTCGCCGACGGGTCGGTCGCGGAGGCGGACTTCGTGGTCGCCGGCGTCGCGCCCGGCGTCCTGGCCCGGATGACGGCCGGCACCCTCCTGCGGGATGAGAGCGAGGTTCCGCCGCAGGGCGCCGCGGCCGGCCGGCTGACGCTCCTGCTCGCCCTGCGCGGCCCCCGCCCCGCGGGCACGGCACACCGCACGGTGGTGCACACCCCGGACCGCGAGGCCGAGCTGGAGGCCCTGTTCGGCACGGCTGCCGGGAATCGCCGTCCGACGGTCACGGTGCTACGGCCCGACGACCCCCGCCCGGCTCCGGCGGACCACGAGGCGGTCACCGTCACGACGGCGGTGCCCGCGCGGCCCGGCCCACCTCACGGCGACCTCGTGGACCACATGATCACCGCCGCCGAACGGGCCGTACCCGGTCTGCGCGACCGCCTCCTCTGGCATGAGACACGCACCCCGGCCGACACCGCGGACGAGACGGGTGCGGAGGGCGGGGCGGTGCCGGTGCCGGCCCTGGCGGCGGCCGGCGGGCAGCTGCTGCATCCGTCCAACGGCACACGGGTGCCCGGCCTGTTCACCGTGGGCGGCTGGGCGCACCCCGGCGGCGGACTGCCGCACGCGGGCATGTCGGGCGCGCTGGTCGCGGGGCTGATCGTGGAGGGGCCGGAGTTCCGCGGCTCGCAGTGAACGCGACGCCCCGGCGGGACCGAAGCCCCGGAAGACGCCTCGGCGCGACCTGCGCCTCAGAAACGGTACTGCTCGTCGAAGCCGTTGCCCTGCGGCTGCTGCCCGCCACCCTGGTACGGGTACGGCTGCTCCGGCGGCAGCTCCTGCCCGTACTCGTCGGTGTTGCGCTGCTGCGGGACCCACACCCCGCCGGGCGGGGTCTCGCCGCCGTAGGTGCCGGCGTACTGCTGCTGGCCGGTGGCGTCGTAGCCCTGCTGCTGGCCGTAGTACTGCTGGTCGCCGTAGGTGCCGTCGTACGTGCCCTGGCCGTAGTTCGACGAACCGATGTACGGGTCTGAATAGGCGGCGTACTGCTGCTGGCCGGTGGCGTCGTAGCCCTGCTGCTGGCCGTAGCCGGAGTAGTCGTAGGCGTAGGACTGGTCGGCGGCCTGGGCGGCGTACTGGTCGTGGGCCTGCTGTCCCGTGGCCTGGTACCCGCTGTCGTAGGTGCCGTAGGAGCCGGTGTCCTCCGGCATGGGCTGCGGCTCGTAGACGGCCGTGGTCTCGGCGGCCGTCGGCTGGTGAGCGGGGCGGGCGGGGGTGAAGACGTCGTCGCGGTCGTAGTCGTCGTCCTGGCCGTAGGCGGCGGTGTCGCGGCGGTAGGCGCCGGCCTCGTCGTCGTAGCCGCCCTCGGCCTCCAGGCCGGAGACCTCCAGGGTCGGTTCCTGGCGGCCGCGCTCACCGCGGCGGCGCTTGCTGCCGCCCAGCGCGGGCGCGTTCATCGCCCAGCCGGCCGCGAAGCCGCTGCGGAACGACAGGGTGACGTAGGTCTGCCCGACGGCGAAGGCGGCCGCGCCGAGGCCGATCACGACGACCGACGGGATCAGAACACCGACGACGACACCGAGGAACCCGGCGAAGGCCAGCAGCCGCCAGCGCAGCCGCGCCTTGTACTGCAGCAGCACCTCGCCCAGCAGCCACAGCGCGACGATGCCGAACGCGATGTAGAGGACCGCCCAGCCCATGTACGCCCCTCTCCCAGTGGCCGCTACGCAGTGTGTCGTATACCGATGCGAACGGTCTAGGCCTGCGATGGATGGTGCAGGCCAAGGTTTTCGTAGATTTCCAGTGTCGCGGTGGAGTTGTTGAGCGTGATGAAGTGCAAGCCGGGCACCCCCTCGGCGAGCAGCTGCGCACAGAACTCCGTGGCGAATTCGATACCAATGGAGCGTACAGCGGCCGGATCGTCTTTTGCTGTGAGGATCCGCTCTTTCAGGGCGGCCGGGAACGCGGCGTTGGTGAGGGACCCGATCCGCTCCAGGGTCTTCACGCTCGCGATCGGCATGATCTCGGGGATGATCGGGGTGTCGCAGCCTGCGGCCGAGACCCGGTCGCGCAGCCGGAGGTAGTCCTCCGGCTGGAAGAACATCTGCGTGATGGCGTAGTCCGCGCCCGCCCGGCACTTGTCGACGAAGTGGCGGACGTCGGTGTCCCAGTCGGCGGAGCGCGGGTGCATCGCCGGGAAGGCGGCGACGCCCACGCAGAAGTCGCCGGACGCCTTGATCAGCTCCACGAGTTCGGCGGCGTAGGCGAGACCGCGGGGGTGCGGCACCCAGTCGCCCATGGGGTCGCCGGGCGGGTCGCCGCGCAGGGCGAGCATGTTGCGGATCCCGGCGTCGGCGTACTGGCCGATGATGTTGCGCAGGTCGGCCACCGAGTGGTCGACCGCGGTGAGGTGGGCGATCGGGGTGAGGGTGGTGTCGGAGGCGATCGCCTCGGTCGCCTTGACCGTGCCCGCGCGGGTGGAACCGCCCGCGCCGTAGGTCACGGAGACGAAGTCGGGCGCCACCGCCTCGACCCGGCGCAGCGCGTTCCACAGGTTCCGCTCGCCCTTCGGGGTCTTGGGGGCGTAGAACTCGAACGAGTACGTCGTCTTGCCGGCCGCGAGCATGTCGCGGACGGTGCGGGCGTGGTCCGACCTGATGGATGCGGTGCCGAGGGCCATACCGGCAGGTTAGCCAGGGGAGGTCGGTCCCCCAACCATGGGCCGGGATTTGCCCGGATTGTCCCCTTGTTGTCCACCCCTTGGACAACCGTCTCGGCCGGGCCTGCCGTTCGGACAGGCCCTAGACCTCCCGCAGCCGCTTCGCGAACACGGCCGCCGCGGCCCCCGGGTCGTCGGCCTCGGTGATCGCCCGTACGACCACGACGCGCCGGGCGCCCGCTT
Source organism: Streptomyces collinus (assembly GCF_031348265.1). Taxonomy (NCBI): domain Bacteria; kingdom Bacillati; phylum Actinomycetota; class Actinomycetes; order Kitasatosporales; family Streptomycetaceae; genus Streptomyces; species Streptomyces collinus. The sequence goes on from NZ_CP133771.1 coordinate 2,342,249, forward strand.
CGAGGACCTGGTCGAGGTTGCCGAGGTCGATGCCGCCGATGGCGAACCAGGGGCGGTCGGTGCCGAGAGCGGCGGTGTACCGGACGAGGTCCAGGCCGGGCGCGTGACGGCCCGGCTTGGTGGGGGTCGGCCAGCAGGGGCCGGTGCAGAAGTAGTCCACGCCCGGCTGGACGGCGGCCGCGGCGGCCTCGGACTCGGCGTGGGTGGAGCGGCCGATCAGGACGTCGTCGCCGAGGAGCGCGCGGGCCGCGGGAACGGGGAGGTCGCCCTGGCCGAGGTGCAGCACGTCGGCGCCGGCGGCGTGCGCGACGTCCGCCCGGTCGTTGACCGCGAGCAGCTTGCCGTGCCGGGCGCAGGCGTCGGCGAAGAGAGCCAGGTGCTCCAGCTCCTCGCCGGCCTCCATGCCCTTGTCCCGCAACTGCACGATGTCGACCCCGCCGGACAGTACGGCGTCGAGGAACGCGCCGAGGTCGCCCTGCCGCTTGCGCGCGTCGGTGCAGAGGTAGACCCGGGCGTCGGCGAGCTGGGCCCGGGCGGTGGCGGCGGCGGTGCCGGTCATGCATGTCCCCCTGGGTGTCGTGGCGGGCGGGCCGGTGGGCCGGTCCGTGCGTCGGCGGCGTGCGGGCTTGTGAGCCCGTCCGTGCGTCGGCGGCGCGCGGGAGCGCCCGCGCGGGGACCGGCGGCGAGCGGCGCGGGAGCGCCGTGTCCCGCTGCGAACGCCTCGGGCACCCTACGCCTGCCCGCGGGTGCCGCCACGACCCCGGTGGCCGTCCCGCTGCTCCCGCGGGGACGCCCACCGGCCCGGACGGGCACGGGCCACCCCCGGGCCGTGGCCCCTCGGGTCACGGCCCCTTCGGGCGGTTGTTCAGGTCCGGCCCCGCTCGCACGGCGCCGGACGGCTGTCCGGTCGAGGCCGGGTCAGACCGCGAGCGCCTGGGCGCGGCGCTTCACCTCCGTGCCGCGATTCTCACTGAGCGCCTGCGCGGGGGTGCCGGGCAGGCTGGGGTCCGGGGTGAAGAGCCACTCCAGCATCTCTTCGTCCGTGAAGCCGTCGTCCCGCAGGAGCGTCAAGGTCCCGGACAGGCCCTTGACGACCTTGTCCCCGTCGATGAAGGCGGCGGGAACGTGCAGCGCGCGGTTCTCACCGCGGCGTACGGCGATGAGCTGGCCTTCCTTGACCAGCTGCCGCACACGCGTCACCTCGACGCCGAACTGTTCGGCGATGTCGGGGAGGGTGAGCCAGGCGGGGACGAGAGCATCGATCTTTGCGTCAATCTCGGTCACGGAAACCAGCCTGCCATCTGCCACTGACAGTCGGAAGTCGGCACGGTCCACGCGGGCGGACGCGCCGGGCCCGGCAGGGCCGTCCGGGCGGCCTGCGAGGGCGCCGGATGTCAGGCCTTCGCCGCCTTCATGGGCCTGGCCGGATCCGCCAGCAGCACCGGATTCATCGCGGTGCCCGACTCGATCAGGCGGCGGCCCTGCGCCAGGTCCCGGGGCCGGCCCACCGCCAGCAGCGCGACCAGCCGCTCGCCGCGCAGCCAGCAGACCGTCCAGGCCGGTCCGGCGGGGTCGCCCCGCCACAGGATCGTGTCCGCCGCCGCGTGGTGCCCGGCGTACTGGACGAACCGCCCGAACTGCTCGGACCAGAAGTACGGCACCGGGTCGTACACCGCCGGCGTCTCCCCCGTGGCCCGGCCGACGATGTTCACGGCGACCGTGCGCGGCCCCTGGAGGGCGTTGTCCCAGTGGTGGACCAGCAGGCGCTCGCCGTAGCGCCCCGAGGGGAAGGAGGCGCAGTCGCCGACGGCGTACACGTCCGGCACGGACGTGCGCAGATGCTCGTCGGCCACGATCTCTCCGTGCGAGCCGAGCTCGATCCCGGAACCGGCCAGCCACGCCGTCGCGGGGCGGGCGCCGATGCCGACGACCACGGCGCCCGCGGGCAGCCGCGAGCCGTCGTCGAGGAGTACCGCGCCCGGCTCGACGCGCTCCACGCGCGCGTGCGTCCGCAGGGTCACCCCGGCGTCGGCGTACCAGCCGGTCATCGGGGCGGCGACCTCGGCGGGCAGTGCTCCGGCGAGCGGCCGTTCCGCGGCTTCCACGACGGTCACCGCGCAGCCCGCCTCGCGGGCGGCCGTGGCGAACTCGGCGCCGATCCAGCCCGCGCCGACGACCACGATGTCGTGCCGCCGGGCCAGGACCGGCCGCAGCCGCTCGGCGTCGTCCAGGGTGCGCAGCAGATGCACGCCGGGCACGCCCTCCGCGCCGGGCAGCCGGACCGGTTCGGCGCCGGTCGCGACGACCAGGACGTCGTACGGCACGGGTCCGTCCTCGGTGTCCAGTTCATGGTCGGCGGGGCGCAGGCCCAGCACCTCGCAGCCGAGCCGCAGTTCGACGCCGAGGGCTTCGAAGTCGACGTCGAAGGCGGAACCCTCGGACTTGCCGAGCAGGACGGCCTTGGACAACGGGGGCCGGTCATAGGGCTGGTGGGGCTCGGCGCCGAGCAGGATCACGTCACCGGTGAAGCCCCGCTCGCGCAGGGCGACGGCGGTCTGCACCCCGGCCATGCCCGCACCCGCCACGACGACGCGCCGCGGCGCGGACGAACCTGGTTCCTGCGTCTGCTCGCTCACCTGATCACCATAGACACCTGACGAATTGTCAGTCAGTCCTCATGCTCCGTGACCTGCTCCACAACGCTCGTGCCGCTGCCCTGCTGGGACTCCCACTCCCAGGTCTCCTCCAGCCGCACCCGCCCGTCGGGCAGCTCCACGACCGCCGACACGCAGTGCCCCGAGGAAGTGGTCCCGTCCCGCTTGAGCTGGACGTACCGGAAGTCCAGCCGGTCACCTTCCCGGGTACCCACGAGATGGCCGCGTACGACGTCGCCGCCCGCGTACTCGGCCCAGATCTCGCCCTGCCGCTCGTGGTACGTGAAGCGGGTGCGGGTGCCCACCTGGCCCGGTGCCTGGTCGGCGACCGGGGCGAGGACGAGACCGTCGAGGGACCGGGACATGGACGGAGGCTCCCTTACTGCGGCACGGGGCATCGGGCTAGGGTGGCCAACGTAAAGCACTCGCGGGAGCCCGGACGCACCGGGCTGAGAGGGAGGCTGGCGGCCTCCGACCGTACGAACCTGATCCGGGTCATGCCGGCGAAGGGAGGGGCTGGACGCCCATGTCGCCTACGTCCACATCGTCGGACGTCCTCGTCATCGGGGGCGGGATCATCGGCCTGGTCACGGCCTGGCGGGCCGCGCAGCGCGGGTTCGCCACGGCCGTCGTCGACCCCGAGCCGGGCGGCGGGGCCGCACAGGTCGCGGCCGGCATGCTGGCCGCCGTCACGGAACTGCACTACGGCGAGCAGACCCTGCTCGGCCTGAACCTCGCCTCCGCCCGGCGCTACCCGGACTTCGCCGCCGAGCTCACCGAGCTGACCGGCCAGGACCTCGGCTACCGCCGCTGCGGCACGCTCGCTGTCGCCCTCGACGCCGACGACCGGGCCCACCTGCGCGAACTGCACGCCTTGCAGCAGCAGTCGGGCCTGGAGTCGCAGTGGCTGTCCGGGCGCGAGTGCCGGCGTCTGGAGCCGATGCTCGCGCCGGGCGTGCGCGGCGGGCTGCGGGTCGACGGCGACCACCAGATCGACCCCCGGCGGCTGGCCGGTGCCCTGGTCGCCGCCTGTGAGCGGGCGGGCGTGGTCGTCCACCGGACGTGGGCCGAGCGGCTGACCGTCGTACGGGACCGGGCCGCGGGTGCCGTGCTGGCCGACGGGACCGAGGCAGCCGCCGGGCAGGTGGTGCTCGCCGGGGGCAGCCTCAGCGGGCGGCTCGCCGGGGTTCCGGAGGACGTGCTGCCTCCGGTGCGGCCGGTGAAGGGGCAGGTCCTGCGGCTGACGATGCCGCTGCGGCACGGGCCGTTCCTGAGCCGGACCGTGCGCGCGGTGGTGCGCGGCAGTCACGTCTACCTGGTGCCGCGCGAGAGCGGCGAACTCGTCGTCGGGGCGACCAGCGAGGAGCTGGGCTGGGACACCACCGTGACCGCGGGCGGCGTGTACGAGCTGCTGCGCGACGCGCACGAGCTGGTCCCTGGCATCACCGAACTGCCGCTCACCGAGACCCGGGCCGGGCTGCGGCCCGGCTCCCCCGACAACGCCCCGCTGCTCGGACCCACCGGCCTGGAGGGCCTGCTGCTGGCCACCGGGCACTACCGCAACGGCGTCCTGCTCACACCCGTGACCGGCGACGCCATGGCGCACGTCCTGGCGACGGGCGAACTCCCCGAGGAGGCGCGCGCCTTCACGCCGAAGCGTTTCAGTCCCGCCACCGCACTCACGGAGCAGCCCGCATGAACATCTCCGTCAACGGCGAGCCCCGGGACGTCCGGCCCGGCACCGCTCTGGACAGCGTCGTGAGGTCGCTCACCGCCTCGCCCTCGGGCGTGGCCGCCGCCCTCAACGAGACCGTCGTCCCGCGCAGGCAGTGGCCCGCCACGCCGCTCTCCGAGGGAGACCGGGTGGAAGTCCTCACGGCCGTCCAAGGAGGCTGACCATGGCCGACGATCCGTTCGTCCTCGGTGGTACGTCGTTCACGTCCCGTCTGATCATGGGCACGGGCGGGGCGCCGAGCCTGGATGTGCTGGAGCGGTCGCTCGTCGCCTCGGGGACGGAGCTGACGACCGTCGCGATGCGCCGGGTGAACGCCTCGGTGCACGGTTCGGTGCTGTCCGTCCTGGACAGGCTCGGCATCCGGGTGCTGCCCAACACGGCGGGCTGCTTCACCGCCGGCGAGGCCGTCCTCACGGCCCGCCTCGCGCGCGAGGCCCTCGGCACCGACCTGGTCAAACTGGAGGTCATCGCCGACGAGCGCACGCTGCTGCCGGACCCGATCGAGACGCTGGAGGCGGCCGAGACGCTGGTCGACGACGGGTTCACGGTGCTGCCGTACACCAACGACGACCCGGTGCTCGCCCGGAAGCTGGAGGACGCTGGCTGTGCGGCGATCATGCCGCTGGGCTCGCCGATCGGCTCCGGTCTCGGGATCCGCAACCCGCACAACTTCCAGCTGATCGTGGAGCACGCGCGCGTGCCGGTGATCCTGGACGCGGGCGCGGGTACGGCCTCGGACGCTGCGCTGGCGATGGAGCTGGGGTGCGCGGGTGTGATGCTCGCCTCGGCGGTGACGCGGGCCCAGGAACCCGTACTGATGGCCGACGCCATGCGGCACGCGGTGGAGGCGGGGCGGCTGGCGTACCGGGCCGGGCGGATCCCCCGGCGGCATTTCGCGGAGGCGTCGTCGCCGACGGAGGGCAGGGCCGCCCTGGACCCGGAACGGCCCGCTTTCCAGTAGGGACTTGTCCACACGTCACAGGTCGGCTGCAGTCCCGCCCCGAAATCGGGCGGGGCGGGAGAGCTGTCGGTGGCGGCTCGTACACTCGCCTGCGTGGACACGACCCTTCAGGACCCCTTGGTCGGGCAGGTGCTCGACGGCCGGTATCGCATCGACGCGCGGATCGCGGTCGGCGGGATGGCCACGGTCTACCGGGCCGTGGACACCCGGCTCGACCGGGTCCTCGCGCTCAAGGTGATGCACCCCGCGCTCGCGGTCGACGCCTCGTTCGTCGAGCGGTTCATCCGCGAGGCGAAGTCGGTGGCCCGGCTGGCCCATCCGAACGTGGTGCAGGTCTTCGACCAGGGCACCGACGGCTCGTACGTGTACCTGGCGATGGAGTACGTGGCGGGCTGCACGCTGCGTGACGTGCTGCGCGAGCGCGGTGCCCTGCAGCCGCGCGCCGCCCTGGACATCCTGGAGCCGGTGCTGGCCGCTCTGGGCGCCGCCCACCGCGCCGGGTTCGTGCACCGCGACATGAAGCCCGAGAACGTCCTCATAGGGGACGACGGCCGGGTCAAGGTCGCCGACTTCGGTCTGGTCCGGGCCGTGGACACGGTGACGAACACCACCGGCACCGTCCTCGGCACGGTCTCGTACCTCGCCCCGGAGCAGATAGAGGACGGCACCGCCGATCCCCGCGTCGACGTGTACGCGTGCGGCGTGATGCTGTACGAGATGCTGACGGGCGACAAGCCGCACGACGGGGACTCCCCCGCCGTGATCCTCTACAAGCACCTGCACGAGGACGTGCCCCCGCCCTCGGCCGCCGTGCCCGGGATGGCGTACGAGCTGGACGAGCTGGTGGCCTCGGCGACGGCCCGCACCCCGGCGGTCCGTCCGCACGACGCGGTGGCGCTGCTCGCGCAGGTCCGCGACGGACGCGGCCGGCTGAGCGAGGAGCAGCTGGACGCCGTGCCGCCGCAGGCCCTCGCGGTGGACCACGACAACGGCGACGACCGGACGACCGTGATCCCGCGCGCCCTGACCACACCGCGCCCGCTGCCGGTGAACGAGGACGAGGAGGCCTCCGGGGCCGCCCTCGACCGCACCAGCCGGTTCGCGTCCCCGCCGCCGCCCCCGCCGTCCCGGCGCCGCCCGGGGTCCCGGCGCGGGCCGGCGGCGATCGTCGTCGCCGTGCTGCTCGTGCTGGGCATCGGCGCGGGCGTCTGGTACATCAACTCCGGCCAGTTCACCGAGGTCCCGCCGCTGCTGGCGAAGACGCAGGAGCAGGCCGAGAACCGGCTGGAGGACGCCGGTCTCGAACTCGGCAAGGTCGAGCACGCCTACAGCGACACGGTGGAGCGCGGCCAGATCATCAGCAGCGACCCGAAGGCCGGGGAGCGCATCCGCGGCAACGACTCGGTGAGCATCACCGTCTCCGACGGCCCCGAGACCGTGCGGGTGCCCGCTCTGGCGGGCCAGAAGCTGGACGAGGCGCGTGCCCTGCTGAAGGAGGGCGGGCTGGAGCCGGGCATGGTCACGCGGGAGTTCAGCGAGGACGTACCGCGCGGCTCGGTGGTCTCCGCGCGGCCGGCCGACGGCACGAAGGTGCGCTCGGGCACGGCCGTCGCGCTGGTCGTCAGCAAGGGCAGCCCCATCGACATCCCCGACGTCACCGGCTCGGACGAGGCCGACGCGAGGTCCGAGCTGACCGAGGCCGGCCTCAAGGTGAGGATCGCCACCGAGCGGGTCAACTCCTCCGAGTACGACAAGGGCCAGGTCGTCCGGCAGACGCCGAAGTCCGGCAGCACGGCGGCCGAGGGCGACACCGTGACGCTGACGCTGTCGAAGGGCCCCGAGATGGTCGAGGTCCCGGACGTGGTCGGCGCCAGCGTCGACGACGCCACGCGCGCGCTGGAGGGCGCCGGATTCCAGGTCGACGAGGACCGCGGTCTGCTCGGCCTGTTCGGCGACGAGGTCAAGAGCCAGTCCGTCGACGGCGGTGCGACGGCGCCCAAGGGCTCGACGATCACCATCAAGATCAGGTGAGGGGCACGGGCGGCGGCCCGCGGCCGGGGCAGGGCCGGACGCATGACACCCTGAACGGGTGAACAGTCAGCTGTCCGGCCCCTCCCGCAACCCCGTGGGCGGTCACGTCCCCGTGGCCGGCGGGCTCCATTCCGTAGGCCTGTCGTACGCCCGTGACCTGAAGGCGGAGGCCGTCCAGGTCTTCGTCGCCAACCCGCGCGGCTGGGCCACGCCGACCGGTAACCCGAAGCAGGACGAGGCGTTCCGCGCGGCGTGCGCGGCCGAGTCGGTCCCGGCGTATGTGCACGCCCCCTACCTGATCAACTTCGGCTCGCACACCGAGGCGACCGTGGAGCGGTCGGTGGAGTCGCTGCGGCACTCGCTGCGGCGCGGCCGGGAGATCGGGGCGCACGGGGTGGTCGTGCACACGGGCAGCGCGACCGGCGGCCGGGAGCGGTCCGTGGCGCTGAAGCAGGTACGGGAGCACCTGCTGCCGCTGCTGGACGAGCTGACCCACGACGACGACCCGTACCTGTTGCTGGAGTCGACGGCCGGGCAGGGCGCCTCGCTGTGCTCGCGGACGTGGGACTTCGGCCCGTACTTCGAGGCGCTGGACGCCCACCCGATGCTCGGCGTGTGCCTGGACACCTGCCACATCTATGCCGCGGGGCACGACCTGACCGGCCCCGGCGGCATGCACCAGACGCTGGACCTGCTGGTGGACACCGTCGGCGAGGGCCGGCTGAAACTGATCCACGCCAACGACTCCAAGGACGTGGTGGGCGCCCACAAGGACCGGCACGAGAACATCGGCGTCGGCCACATCGGCGAGGACCCGTTCCGCGCCCTGATGACGCACCCCGCGACCGAGGGGGTGCCGCTGATCATCGAGACGCCGGGCGGCAAGCAGGGGCACGCGGCCGACGTGGAACGGCTGAAGAAGCTGCGCGACGGCTGAGCCGTCAGAGGTCGGGGCCGTCCCCGGGCAACTCCTGGTACGAGTAGCGCTGCTCCTGCCAGGGGTCGCCGATGTTGTGGTAGCCGCGCTCCTCCCAGAAGCCCCGCCGGTCGGCGGTCATGTACTCCACGCCGCGCACCCACTTGGGGCCCTTCCAGGCGTAGAGGTGGGGCACGATCAGGCGCAGCGGGAAGCCGTGCTCGGCGGTGAGCAGTTCGCCGTCCTTGTGGGTGGCGAAGAGGACCTGCTCGTCGGCGAAGTCGGTCAGGCGCAGGTTGGAGCTGAATCCGTACTCGGCCCACACCATCACATGGGTGACGTCGTCGGCGGGCGGGGCGAGGTCGAGGAGCGTGCGCGCGGGGATGCCGCCCCACTCGGCGCCCAGCATGCTGAACTTCGTCACGCAGTGCAGGTCGGCCACCACGGTGGTGTGGGGCAGGGCCGTGAACTCCTCGTGGGTCCAGCAGTGCTTGCCGCCGCCCGCGGTGGCGCCGAAGACCCGGAACTCCCAGCGCTCGGGCCGGAACTTGGGGACGGGTCCGTAGTGCGTGACCGGCCAGCCGCGTTGCAGCCGCTGTCCCGGGGGGAGCTCCGGCTGCGTCGCTCCTGCTGGATCGCGCCCTTCTCCCGATTCGTGTTCCAGCGGCTGACCCATGACTCCATCCTGACAGACCCCGGGTGATGCCCCTGACCGGGCTCACTTCGAAAAGGGGCAAACTCAACTAAGCATGCCCTTACTTACTAAGTGCAGACTTACTGGACGATCTTCTTCACCAGTGGAATCATGCGGCGCAACCTGCCAGTTCCCCCGCGTGGAAGGAGCCTCTGCGATGCAGGGCGACCCCGAGGTCCTCGAATTCCTCAACGAGCAGCTGACCGGCGAGCTGACGGCGATCAACCAGTACTGGCTGCATTACCGGATCCAGGACAACAAGGGCTGGACCAAGCTCGCCAAGTACACGCGTGAAGAGTCCATCGATGAGATGAAGCACGCGGACAAGATCACCGAACGCATTCTCATGCTGGACGGCCTGCCCAACTACCAGCGGCTCTTCCACGTACGAGTCGGCCAGACGGTCACCGAGATGTTCCAGGCGGACCGGCAGGTCGAGGTGGAGGCGATCGACCGGCTCAGGCGCGGCATCGAGGTGATGCGCAGCAAGGGCGACATCACGTCCGCGAACCTCTTCGAGTCGATCCTGGAGGACGAGGAGCACCACATCGACTACCTGGACACGCAGCTGGAGCTGATCGAAAAGCTCGGTGAGGCGCTGTACATCGCGCAGCAGATCGAGCAGCCGAGCTAGGGCTGCCGGTCAGGCGGCGTCTTCCAGCTCCGTGAGGACCGGCTCGCCCCGGTCGGCCAGATCACGGCGAGGGCAGGCTCCCCTGCCCAGGATCGCCTGGATACGGCGCACACAGGACCCGCAGTCCGTGCCCGCCTTGCAGGCGGAGGCTATCTGGCGGGGGGTGCAGGCGCCGCCGTCCGCGTGCTGCTTGACCTGCTGCTCGGTGATCCCGAAGCAACTGCAGACGTACACGCGGTTCACCTCCGACGGGTCGTTCTCAGATATGCCGTCCCCGTTGATCGGTGAGGCTAACCTAACCTTACCCGTCGGGTCCGGGGCACAAAAGTGGAGAGGGGCGCGGATCGTGTGATCCGCGCCCCAGTCCATGCCCCGGTAAGAGGCGGACCCGTCACTGGCCCCTGTACATCACTGGTCCCGGTACATCTCGGCCACGAGGAACGCCAGGTCGAGCGACTGGCTGCGGTTGAGCCGCGGGTCGCAGGCCGTCTCGTAGCGCTGGTGCAGGTCGTCGACGAAGATCTCGTCGCCGCCGCCCACGCACTCGGTGACGTCGTCGCCGGTCAGCTCCACGTGGATGCCGCCCGGGTGGGTGCCGAGGGCCTTGTGGACCTCGAAGAAGCCCTTGACCTCGTCGAGCACGTCGTCGAAGCGGCGGGTCTTGTGCCCGGAGGCCGCCTCGTAGGTGTTGCCGTGCATCGGGTCGGTGATCCAGGCGACGGTGGCACCGGAGGCGGTGACCTTCTCGACCAGCTCGGGGAGCTTGTCGCGGACCTTGTCGGCGCCCATGCGGACGATGAAGGTCAGGCGGCCCGGCTCGCGGTCCGGGTCGAGACGGTCGATGTACTGCAGCGCGTCCTCGGCGGTGGTCGTCGGACCCAGCTTGATGCCGATGGGGTTGCGGATCTTCGAGGCGAACTCGATGTGCGCGTGGTCCAGCTGCCGGGTGCGCTCACCGATCCACACCATGTGCCCGGAGACGTCGTACAGCTGGCCAGTGCGCGAGTCGACCCTGGTCAGCGCGGACTCGTAGTCGAGCAGCAGCGCCTCGTGCGAGGCGTAGAACTCGACCGTCTTGAACTCCTCCGGGTCGGCCCCGCAGGCGTGCATGAAGTTCAGCGCGTTGTCGATCTCGCGCGCCAGCTGCTCGTAGCGCTGGCCCGACGGGGACGACTTCACGAAGTCCTGGTTCCAGGCGTGCACCTGGCGCAGGTCGGCGTAGCCGCCGGTGGTGAAGGCGCGCACGAGGTTCAGCGTGGAGGCGGACGCGTGGTACATCCGCTTCAGCCGCTCGGGGTCCGGGACGCGCGCGGCCTCGGTGAAGTCGAAGCCGTTGACGGAGTCGCCGCGGTAGGTCGGCAGCGTCACGCCGTCGCGGGTCTCGGTCGGCTTGGAGCGCGGCTTGGAGTACTGGCCGGCGATGCGGCCGACCTTCACGACCGGCACGGACGCGGCGTACGTGAGCACGGCGCCCATCTGGAGCAGCGTCTTCAGCTTGTTGCGGATGTGGTCGGCGGACACCGCGTCGAAAGCCTCGGCGCAGTCGCCGCCCTGGAGGAGGAACGCCTCTCCCTTGGCGACGGCCGCCAACCGGGCGCGCAGCTGGTCGCACTCGCCCGCGAAGACGAGCGGCGGATACGACGCGAGGTCCGCAACGACTGCGCGCAGAGCCTCGGTGTCGGGGTACTCGGGCTGCTGCGCCGCGGGCAGATCTCGCCAGGTGTTGCCAGCGGAGGCGCTGGTCTTAGCGTTCACGGTCACGACCTCAACACTACGGGGTCGTGTCGGGCGTCCTGACCCATGACCAGCAATTGAGACACCCCGAACACTCCTCGGGCATGGGGTAGGGTGCGTCGCATGTTCGCGCACTCGACCCAGACCTGGTGGTGGACCGCTCATCCGGCGGCCCGCTGACTGCGCGTACTCAAGACTTCGCGAAGGCCGCCCGAGGGGCGGCCTTCGGTGTTTCCCGGGGTCCGTTCCTCTCTCACCGAGATGGAGCACGGACCCATGAACCTGCTCGGCTTGCCGGACGACCCCCGTCCGTTCGCCCTGCTGCGCCGCCGCACCCCGGGCCACGACCAGGAACGGGTCGAGGTCCTGATCGGCCCGGTCGCCCCGCACGACCGCCTCGCCGACCTCCCCGACCGCAGCCTCGCGCTGGTTCCCTTCCGGCAGATCCGCGAGCGCGGCTTCGACGTCCGCGACGACGGCACGCCCCTGCTCGCGCTCACGCCCGAGGAGTCGTACGACGTCCCGCTGGCCGAAGCCCTGGAGCAGCTCCCGGCGCACGACGTGCGCGTCGAGGGCGGCGGTTTCGATGTGGCCGACGAGGAGTACGGCGAGATCGTCGGGCGCGTGCTGCGCGAGGAGATCGGGCGGGGCGAGGGCGCGAACTTCGTGATCCGGCGGACCTACGAGGGCGAGATCCCCGGGTTCGGGCGGACCGACGCGCTGGCCCTGTTCCGCCGGCTGCTGGAGGGCGAGCGGGGCGCGTACTGGACGTTCGTCGTGCACACCGGGGACCGCACGCTGGTCGGGGCCAGCCCCGAGGTGCACGTGCGGATGTCCGGCGGCACGGTCGTCATGAACCCGATCAGCGGCACCTACCGCTACCCCGCCGAGGGGCCCACGCCCGAGCATCTGCTCGGCTTCCTCGCCGACGGCAAGGAGATCGAGGAGCTGTCGATGGTCGTCGACGAGGAGCTCAAGATGATGTGCACCGTCGGCGACATGGGCGGGGTCGTGATCGGGCCCCGGCTGAAGGAGATGGCGCACCTCGCGCACACCGAGTACGAGCTGCGCGGGAAGTCCTCGCTGGACGTGCGGGACGTGCTGCGGGAGACGATGTTCGCGGCGACCGTCACCGGCTCGCCCGTGCAGAACGCCTGCCGGGTCATCGAACGGCACGAGGCCGAGGGGCGGGGCTACTACGCGGGCGCGCTGGCCCTGATCGGCCGGGACTCCGGCGGCGCCCAGACCCTCGACTCCCCGATCCTGATCCGCACCGCCGACATCTCCTCCGAGGGGCGGCTGCGCGTTCCGGTCGGCGCCACGCTCGTGCGCGGGTCCGACCCGGCCGGCGAGGTCGCGGAGACCCATGCGAAGGCGGCGGGTGTCCTGGCGGCCCTGGGTGTACGGCCGGGACGGCCGCGCGAGGAGTCCGTGCGGCCGCGGCTGGCCGACGACCCCCGGGTGCGTGCCGCGCTCGACGGACGCCGCTCCTCGCTCGCGCCCTTCTGGCTGCGGATGCAGGAGCGCTCCGCGGAACTGACCGGCCACGCCCTGGTCGTCGACGGCGAGGACACGTTCACGGCGATGCTCGCGCACGTGCTGCGCGCCGGCGGCCTGGAGGTGAGCGTGCGGCGGTACGACGAGCCGGGACTGCGGGAGGCGGTGCTCGCGCACGAGGGGCCCGTCGTGCTCGGGCCCGGCCCGGGCGACCCGTCCGACCTCGCCGATCCCAAGATGCGCTTCCTGCGCGGCCTCACCTCCGAGGTGATCCGCGGCGAACGGCAGGGCGTGCTGGGGGTGTGCCTCGGGCACGAGCTGATCGCGGCCGAGCTGGGGCTGGACATCGTACGGAAGGAAGTGCCGTACCAGGGGGCGCAGACGGAGATCGAGCTGTTCGGGCGGCGGGAGACCGTCGGGTTCTACAACAGCTTCGTGGCGCGCTGCGACGACGAGGAGGCGGCCGAGCTGTCGGCACACGGGGTCGAGGTCGCTCGCGCCGCCAACGGGGAGGTGCACGCGCTGCGCGCTCGCGGGTTCGCGGGGGTGCAGTTCCATCCCGAGTCGGTGCTGACGCTGAACGGTGCGGCGGTGGTGCGCGAGCTGGTGGCGCAGGTGCGGGGCACGGGCGCGCCCTCGGTCTGACCCGGTGCCGGGCCGTCAGCCGAAGAACACCCCGACCTCCTCGTACAGCGCCGGATCCACCGTCTTCAGGCGGGCCGTGGCGTCCGCGATGGGGACGCGGACGATGTCGGTGCCGCGCAGCGCGACCATCCGGCCGAAGTCGCGGTCGCGGACGCAGTCGATGGCGTGCAGCCCGAAGCGGGTGGCGAGCCAGCGGTCGAAGGCGCTGGGGGTGCCGCCGCGCTGGACATGCCCGAGGACCGTGGTGCGGGCTTCCTTGCCCGTGCGCTTCTCGATCTCCTTGGCGAGCCACTCGCCGACCCCGGACAGCCGGACGTGCCCGAAGGAGTCCAGCGACTGGTCCTTGAGGACCATGTCGCCGTCCCTCGGCATCGCCCCTTCGGCGACGACGACGATCGGCGCGTACGACGCCCGGAAGCGGGAGGTCACCCAGGCGCACACCTGCTCGACGTCGAAGCGCTGCTCGGGGATGAGGATGACGTTGGCGCCGCCGGCCAGGCCCGAGTGCAGGGCGATCCAGCCGGCGTGACGGCCCATCACTTCGACGACCAGGACCCGCATATGGGACTCGGCGGTGGTGTGCAGCCGGTCGATGGCCTCGGTCGCGATGCCGACGGCGGTGTCGAAGCCGAAGGTGTAGTCGGTGGCGGACAGGTCGTTGTCGATCGTCTTCGGCACGCCCACGCAGGGCACTCCGTGCTCGTCGGAGAGGCGGGCGGCCACCCCGAGGGTGTCCTCGCCGCCGATGGTGATCAGCGCATCGACTTCCAGCTCGGCGAGGGTCTGCTTGATCCTGCGGATGCCGTCCGCCACCTTCAGCGGGTTGGTCCGTGAGGAGCCGAGGACGGTGCCGCCGCGGGGCAGGATGCCGCGCACGGCGGGGATGTCGAGACGGACGGTGGCGTTCTCCAGGGGTCCTCGCCAGCCGTCCCGGAAGCCGGTGAAGTCATAGCCGTACTCCTGCACGCCCTTGCGGACGATGGCCCGGATGACGGCGTTGAGGCCGGGGCAGTCGCCGCCTCCGGTCAGTACTCCGACGCGCATGGAACAGTCCCTTCGCCGCAGGTGCCTGACGAAGGGTCAGTGTGACGGGCGTCTCACTCGTCGTCGAGGCCGCGCTCTATCGCGTACCTGACGAGCTCGACGCGGTTGTGCAACTGGAGCTTGCCCAACGTGTTCTGGACGTGGTTCTGCACCGTGCGGTGGGAGATGACCAGGCGTTCGGCGATCTGCTTGTAGCTCAGGCCCTTGGCGACCAGCCGCAGCACCTCGGTCTCGCGGTCGGTGAGCCGGGGCGCCTTGGGTTCGTCGGTGTCGGGGGCGGGGGCGGGCTCGGAGGCCAGGCGGCGGTACTCGCCGAGGACCAGTCCGGCCAGGCCGGGGGTGAAGACCGGGTCGCCGACGGCCGTGCGGCGGACCGCGTCCTGGAGCTCGCCGGTGGAGGCCGACTTCAGCAGATAGCCGGTCGCGCCGGACTTCACGGCCTCCAGGACGTCGGCGTGCTCGCCGCTCGCGGACAGCACGAGGACGCGCAGCGCGGGGTTCTCGCCGACGACCTCCTTGCAGACCTGGACGCCGGGCTTGCCGGGCAGGTTCAGGTCGAGCACGAGGACGTCGGGCGCGGCGGCCTTGGCGCGGCGTACGGCCTGCTCGCCGTCGCCCGCGGTGGCGACCACCTCGAAGCCCGACTCGGCCAGGTCGCGGGCGACGGCGTCGCGCCACATGGGGTGGTCGTCGACGACCATGACCCTGATCGGGTCCTGCCGGTCTGCGCTGGTCTCCGTCATCGCTGCTCCGCCTTCCCCCGTGTGTCCGTCACGTCCTTCGGTACCTTCAGCTCGACCTCCGTGCCCTGTCCCGGCACCGAGATCAGTTCCGCGCTGCCGCCGAGGTCGCGCAGCCGGCCGCGGATGGACAGGGCGACGCCGAGCCGCCCCTCGCCCTCGGCCTGGACGAGCCGCCCCTCCGGGATGCCGGGGCCGTCGTCCCGGACGGTGACGATCACCTCGTCCGGCTCGTCCTCGACGAGGATCCACGCGCGCGCGTCCTGACCGGCATGCCGGCGGACGTTGTCCAGGGCGGCCCCGACGGCTGCGGCGACCTCCCGGGCGGCGGCCGGCGCCAGCGGTACGGGCGCGCCGGGCTCCGCGAGGCTGACCAGGGCACCCGCGTACGGCGCGAGCAGGGCGCGCAGGTCGACGGGGCCGCTCGGCTCCGGCTCCTCGTCGACGGCCCGGACGAGCGCGCCCTCGGCGGCGTCCTCCGAGACCCGCGAGACGGGCACGAGGCCGCCGGAGACCAGGGTGCGCAGCGCGACCTCCTGCTCACCGGCCATCCGGCCCAGCTCGGCCGCCTCTCCGCCGAGCACGGCCCCGCGGCGCTGCACCATCGCCAGCACCTGGAGCACGCTGTCGTGGATGTCCCGGGCGAGGCGCTCCCGCTCGCGCGTCGCGGCCTCGATCTCCAGGGCGCGGGCGAGGGTGCGCTCGGAGGCCCGGGCGACCTCGACGACGTAGCCGATGGCGACGGAGGCGATGCAGACCAGGATGACGTTGTGGACGGTGTCGCGGGCCGGGCTGCCGCGCTCGACCAGGTTGGCTACGGCCACGAGGCCGGAGGCGAGGGCCGCCCAGCGCCAGCCGCCCTTGATGGCGAAGGCGAGGACGGCACCGGCGGTCCAGATCGACGGCAGCGTCGGGCCACCCGCCTGGACCCGCTCGTGGGCGTCGGCGACGGGCGTGAGCAGGATGCCGGTGACGGCGATGGTGAGGTCGGCGGCGAGGAACCGCTTGGTGCAGCGGGCGGCGTTCGCGACGCGGGGCAGCGTGGCCAGGGTCCAGGCGCACAGCACGGCGAAGTAGGCGACGGCGACCCAGGGGCGGGTGAACTCGTCGTAGGCGGTGGCGAACAGGCCGACCGCGTACAGCATCGTGAGCACCCGGTACCCGGTGAGGGCACGCCACAGGGGCTGCTCGACCGACATCCTCATGACTCGCTCGCGCTTGGCCATCTCCCCCGCCCCCCGACCGAAGCCCCGGCTAGGGCTCGGTCCGCCGCCGCTCCTGCTCCTGCTTTTCCTTCTCGGCCTGTTCCTTCTCGGCCCGCGCGAGAGCGGCCTTGGCCGCCTTCTCGGCTTCCTTCTCCGCCTTCGCCGCTTCCGTGAGCTGCCGCTTCATGGCCGTCGCGTACATGTCGACGTACTCCTGGCCGGAGAGGTTCATGATCTCGTACATGACCTCGTCGGTCACCGCGCGCAGCACGAACCGGTCGTGCTCCATGCCCTGGTAGCGGCTGAAGTCCAGGGGCTTGCCGATCCGGATGCCGGGCCGCATCAGCTTCGGCATGACCTTTCCGGGCGGCTGGATCTTCTCCGTGTCGATCATGGCGACGGGGATGACCGGCGCGCCCGTGGCGAGCGCCACGCGCGCGAGGCCACCCGGCTTGCCCCGGTAGAGCCGCCCGTCGGGCGAGCGCGTGCCCTCCGGGTAGATCCCGAACAGCTCACCGCGCTCCAGCACCTCTACGCCGCTCTTGATGGCGGCCTCACCCGCGCCGCGCGCCCCGGAGCGGTCCACGGGGAGCTGCCCGACCCCCTTGAAGAAGGCGGCCGTCATCCGGCCCTTCACGCCGGGCGTGGTGAAGTACTCGGCCTTCGCGATGAAGGTGACCTTGCGGTCGAGGACGGCGGGCAGGAAGAACGAGTCTGAGAACGACAGGTGATTGCTCGCCAGGATCGCAGCGCCCTCGGCGGGTACGTTCTCCAGGCCCTCCACCCAGGGTCTGAAGGCGAGCTTCAGCGGACCCCCGATGGTGACCTTCATCGCGCCATACAACAACCGAGTGCCTCCTGTATGTGTCGATCAGACCTTAACCCGGAGCACCGTCAAAGGCGCCGACGGCCCTGGTCGGTGTCAGTGCGGTCGCGTACGGTGAAGGTCCCGCGAACGCCGTGCGACCCCTTCCATGACGTTCCGTGACATTCCGTGATCGTGCCAGTCCCTTCTCACGACCAGGAGGCCGAAGGTGCCGGTCCTTGCCGGAGCCGAGCCGTTTCACCACGAAGGCGGAGAGGTCGCCGTCCTCCTCTGCCACGGCTTCACCGGATCACCGCAGTCGCTGCGCCCCTGGGCGGAGCACCTCGCCGAGCACGGCCTGACCGTCTCCCTGCCGCTGCTGCCCGGGCACGGCACGCGCTGGGAGGACCTGCGGATCACCGGCTGGCAGGACTGGTACGCGGAGGTGGACCGCGCGCTGCGTCTGCTGTGCGAGCGCCGCGAGACGGTCTTCGTGGCCGGTCTGTCCATGGGCGGCGCACTCGCCCTGCGGCTGGCCGCCAAGCACGGCGACGCCGTCCGCGGTGTCATGGTCGTCAACCCCGCGAACAAGGTGCACGGCCTGGCCGCGCACGCCCTGCCGGTGGTGCGCCACCTCGTCCCCGCGACGAAGGGCATCGCCAGCGACATCGCCAAGCCGGACGGCAGGGAGCTCGGCTACGACCGGGTGCCGCTGCACGCGGCTCACTCGCTGCGGCAGTTCTTCCAGGCCACCGACCGCGAGCTGCCGCAGGTCACGCAGCCGGTGCTGCTGATGCGCAGCCCGCAGGACCATGTGGTGCCGCCCGCCGACTCGGCCCGGATCCTCAGCCGCATCTCCTCGACGGATGTGAAAGAGGTCATCCTGGAACAGAGCTACCACGTCGCCACGTTGGACCATGACGCGGACCGGATCCACGAGGAGAGCCTCGCGTTCATCGGCCGCATCGCGTCCGCCCTCGGCAAGGAGCCCGGGCTCGGCAAGGAAGGGACGACCGCAGGTGGCTGAGCACGACTCCGACCGTGAGGGCCGGGAGCCGGAGGAGCAGGGCGTCCCCTTCGACGAGGAGGCCGCCTGGGCGGCGATCGTCGCCGGGTATGGCGAGGAGCCGCCGGACCCGCCGGGCGCCAAGCCGTTCAAGTCCATCGAGGACCTGGCCCTGCCGGCGGCCGGGACCAACGACGCCGGGATCGACGGCGGCGACACGGCCGTGAAGTCCGGCGACACCGTCAAGCCGGCCGAGCCGCGGGAGGCCGAGGAGCCCGGGGACAAGGCCGTGCAGCCCCTGGGAGGCTCCGTCTCGTTCGCGCCGGGCGTCGGCCCGCGCGACTACACCACGCCCGAGCCCGCAGAGGACGACTTCGACGAGGACGACGAGGGCCACTTCGTGCCCCCGGAGCCGCCCCCGCTGCCGACCGCCGACCCGACGTCCAAGTTCGCCTGGCTCGGCGTGCTCGGCGGGCCGGTGCTGCTCCTGCTGGCCGTGCTGCTCGGCTGGGACATGACGTGGTGGCTGGCCACGCTGGGGATCGGCGGGTTCCTCGGCGGGTTCGCGACGCTGGTGATGCGCATGCGCACGGACGACGAGGACGACGACCCCGGGCGGGGCGCGGTCGTCTAGACCCTAGGAAGCGGGAACCCTGAGGGCGGCCAGGACCGGAAGGTGGTCCGTGGCCGCCCTCAGGTCCGCGTCGGACACCCCCGGCTGCCCGGTCGGCACGCCGCAGCCCAGGACCTCGATGCCGTCGGTCGCGAAGATCGCGTCGATGCGCTGGTAGGGGTCGGCGGGGGTCCAGGTGTGTTCGCCGCCCCAGGGGGCCGCGGCCCGGCAGTCGGTCAGCCGGCCGGCCAGCCGGCGGAAGGCCGGGCCCTCGGGGCGTTCGTTGAGGTCGCCGCCGGCGATCGCGTGCTCCACGCCCAGGCCGGCGAGCCGGTCCAGGAGCATGCCGGACTGCTCGTAGCGCTCGTCCTTCTGGAGGGACAGGTGGCAGCTGAGCACGCCGAGGCGGGCGCCGGCGATGCGGACGACCGCGGTGGCGAAACCGCGGCGGTGCAGACCGGGGGTGGGGGGCAGGAGGATGTCCTCCGTGCGTTCGACGGTCACCCGCAGCGAACTGAGGATGGCCGGTCCCGTGGTGGTGGCGCCGCCGGTGACGATCACCAGGTCGGAGGCGAGGGCCAGGCGGGCGAGTTTCTTGCGCCAGCGGAAGAAGCGCGGGGCTTCCTGGATGAGGACGAGGTCGGGCTCGCAGGCCCTGATGACGCGGGCCAGGGCATCGGTGTCGTCGCGCATGGAGCGGATGTTGTAGCCGAGAACCCTGATGACTGCGGAACCGTCGGGTTCTGTACGCGAGTTGGGGAGCAGCGACATGTGATCAATTTACGCCCGGAGGGGCGGGGCGCGGGGTTGGGCGCGAGTGCCGGTCGTTCGTGGCTTGTCGCGCCCACGCGGCGGAGCCGCACGTCGATACAGCCCCGCGCCCCTGAGGCGCCTCCCCTGAGGCGCGTCCCCCGAGGGCGTCTACATGATCGGGTCGGGCTCCCGGGCCAGGTCCGCCGCGCCCACCAGGCCGGCCTTGTTGCCCAGTTCCGCCGCGCGGACCTCGGCCACCGGGCGCCAGTTGCCGCCGACCAGCCAGCGCTTGTACGACTTGCGGATCGGACCCAGGACCAGTTCGCCCTCGTCGGAGAGGCCGCCGCCGACGATGAACGCGGAGGGGTCGAAGAGGGAGGCCAGGTCGGCGAGGCCCGCGCCGACCCAGCGGGCCAGTTCGCGGTAGGAGTCGACGGCGACCCGGTCGCCCTGGCGGGCGGCCATGGAGATGTGCTTGCCCTCGATGCCGTCGGGCGTGCCGTTGCCGAGGCCGAGCAGGGTCTCGGCGTTCTCGGGGGTGGCATTGGCGCGCTGCTTGGCGTACCTCACCAGGGCCCGGCCCGACGCGTACTGCTCCCAGCAGCCCTGCGAGCCGCAGCCGCACAGCAGGCCGTCCGGCACCATGCGGATGTGCCCGAACTCGGCGGCCACGCCGAAGTGTCCGCGGCGCAGCTTGTTGCCGATGATGATGCCGCCGCCGAGGCCGGTGCCCAGCGTGATGCAGATGACGTTGCGGTGGCCCTTGCCCGCGCCGAACTTGTACTCGCCCCACGCCGCCGCGTTGGCGTCGTTCTCCACGACCACCGGGAGGCCCACGCGAGCCTCGACCTTTTCCTTGAGCGGCTCGTTGCGCCAGTGGATGTTGGGCGCGAAGTAGACCTCGGAGCGCTGCCGGTTCACGTAGCCGGCGGCGCCGATGCCCACGCCGACGATGTCGTGACCGACGCGAGCGCCGTCCACCGCCGAGGCGATGGCGTCCACGATGCCCTCAGCCGTGCCCGGGGTCGGCACCTTGTGGGTCGAGAGGATGTTGCCTTCCTCATCGACCACGCCGGCCGCGATCTTCGTGCCGCCGATGTCGACGCCGATGGTGAGTCCCATGAATCCCTCAGTTTCGGTCGAGCCCCGCTACGGATAACGGTACCCGAGGCCCTGCGGTCGGGTCGGCGGTCGTCCGCACGGTGGGCACCCCCGGCCGGCCGCACCGGGCCCGCCGCTCGCCGGGGCCGGGGACTCAGTCCAGGTCGATGCGCTCCCCGGGACCGGCGTCGTCGCCGCCGTCCCGGCGTCCGTCCTGGTCACGGGGGTCGCCTTGATCGTCGCGGCCGGTCCAGCGGCGCTCCTGGGCCTGGACGGCGGAGCGGTAGGCGGCGAGCAGTTCGTTCCCGGCCGCCGCCAGGTGGTCGAAGACGTCCGGGTTGCGTTCGATGACGGGTTCCACGGCGTCCTTGGCCTGCTGGACGACCTGCCGGACCACTTGCTGGGCGGCGGGCCCCGCGACCGCGCCGAGCAGCGGGGACTGGACGCCGGAGAGTTTCTCCGCGACGGCGTCGACGAGCTTCTTCAGCTCGTCGGCCGCGGAGCCCGGGGGTTTGCCGTACTGAGTGCGGCGGCGGGCCTTCTCCGCCTGGAGGTCCTCGGCGCACGCGGTCGCCCAGGCGTCGGCGTCGCTCGCCCGCACCTCGTCCGCGGCCTCTTCGCGGGCGGCGCCGGACGGGGAGGGCTCTTCGCTCATGACGGACTCCTGACTACGGTTCGTCCCTACGACGTTACCCGAACGGGCGTACCGCGTTCACGGGCCGGGGCCGGCCGTTCCTCCCCGGTCCGCCGCCCGCCGTGTCACCTGCTCTGCGGCCACAGTCCGGGGTCGGGCACGAAGCGGATCCGCAGCTCGCCCTCGCGCAGGGCGGCCCCGTCGACGGTGCAGCGGCGCAGCGCGGAGGGCAGCGGGACGATCCGGCGGAACCGCCCCGCCGTGACGACGAGTTCGTCGCCGCGCCGGACGAGGTCCAGTTCCTCGCGTATGGCACCGGGTAGCGGGATCTGCCAGACGAGGACGCCGTCTGCGTCGAGCCGGTCGGTCACGGGCCAGTCGGCCGCGGGGGGTGCCGGCTGCACGCCGGGCACGGCGAGGGCGGTGAGGTCGTCGGTGCCGCGCGGGTCGTGTCCGAGGTGGGCCACGGTGCGGACGTCGTGGGACTCCCGCCACTCCTCCAGTGTCTTGCGCTGCTGGGCGACGGGGCCGGCGAGCCAGGTGTCCGGGGACGCCTCGGGCAGGACGCGGTTGGCGATCACGACGTCGGTGCGCAGACCGCGCAGGGCGAGGCCGAGGCCGGCGGTGCGCAGCGCTTCGGCACCGGCCGGGCCGGGCTCGGCGACCAGACGTACGACGGTGTCCCGGTCGGCGACGACCGCTTCGACGGCGGCCAGTTCCAGGTCCCAGCGGCCGGCCGTCTCGTAGAGCCACTCGGCGGGCATGGGGACGCCGGCGAGGCGGCCGAGGACGGGGCGCAGGGCGCGGGCGGCCTGCCGTTCGGCCGGGAGCAGCCGGCGCAGGTAGCGGCGGAGTTCCTCGGGCAGGGCGAGGAGGGCGAGGGCCTGCGGGGCCGGGGGGAGGTCGACGACGAGGGTGTCGTACTTCTCCGACAGCGCGGCGTCGCGCAGGGCGCGCAGCAGGGCCAGTTCCTCGGCGCCGGGCAGGGGGGTGAGTTCGTCGGGGTCGAGGCGGGAGGCGCCGAGGAGGTCCAGGGCGGTGGAGGCGCGGTCCTGGAGTGCGGTGAGGTCCTTGCGGAAGTCCTGGGCGGCGTCGGGGCGCCAGGCGGTGAGCCCGGGGGCGGCCTGGACCGGGGCCGGGCCGGTCGGCACCCCCAGGGCGGCACCGAGACTGTCCGTGCGGTCGGTGCCGAGGACGAGGGTGCGGGTGCCCTCGGCCGCCGCGGCCAGGGCGGTCGCGGCCGCGAGGGTGGTACGACCGCTGCCGCCGGGGCCGGTGATCAGGATGGTGCGCATGGGGCTGAACGGTACCGGGAGTCGCCGGAGCGCCCGGTGCTGCCGCCGGCCGGCTGCGCGGCCGGGGCTACTTGCCCGCTTCGACCCGCTTCTTCAGCCCGGCCAGCGCCCGGTCGATGATGACCTTCTCCGCCTTGCGCTTGATCATGCCGAGCATGGGGATCTTGACGTCCACGGTCAGGACGTACGTGACCTCCGTGCCGCCCGCGCCGGACGGCTTGAGGATGTACGAGCCGTCGAGGGAGCGCAGCATCTGGGACTTCACCAGCGTCCAGGACACCTCGTTCTCGCCGGTCCAGGTGTACCCGAGGACCTGGTCGTCCTTGATCGCGCCCGCGTCCATGACGAGACGGACCTGCTCGGCGCGGCCCTGGGCGTCGGTCTTGAGGACCTCCGCCTCCTTCACCTCGCCGGTCCAGTCCGGGTAGCGGGCGAAGTCGGAGATGACCGCCATGACGTCGGCCGGGGCGGCCTCGATGGTGATGCTCGAGCTGGTGTGTTCCGCCATCGCCGTGGCTCCTCCAGATGCGGGCCGGTAAGACGTCTTACTGCGCACGTGTGTGCAGCGTGAAGGCTACCGCGCACGGGACCCGCGGATCTCACCCGACCTGGGCCGTCCTCACCACTCCAGCGCCCACGGGGTCCCGGTCGACGCGAAGTGCCCCACGTTCACGCACTCGGTCGCACCGATCCGCATCCGTTTCACCAGCGGCTGGTGGACGTGCCCGAAGAGGGAGTAGCGGGGCCGGGTGCGGCGGATGGCGTCCAGCAGGGCGCGGCTGCCGCGCTCGAAGCGGCGGGCGACGGTGTCGTAGACCAGCTCCGGGACCTCGGGCGGGATGTGCGTGCAGAGCACGTCGACCTCGCCGATCGCCTCGATCTTCGCCGCGTACTCCTCGTCGCTGATCTCGTACGGCGTCCGCATCGGTGTGCGCAGGCCGCCGCCGACGAAGCCGAAGACCCGGCCGCCGATCTCGACGCGCTCGCCGTCGAGGACGGTCGTGCCGGGGCCCGCGTACTCCCGCCACAGGGTCGGCATGTCGACGTTGCCGTAGGTGGCGTACGTAGGAGAGGGGAACGCGGCGAACAGCTCGGCGTACTGCTTGCGCACCGCCTTCTCGATCACCGTGGCGCGGTTCTCCTGGAGGCCGGCCCACAGCTCGGCCCCGAGCACCCGGGCCTCCTCGAAGCGGCGGGCGGTGCGCAGCGCGACGAGGCGGTCGGCGTTCTCGACGCCGAACAGGTCGGGGAAGATGCCGCGCGAGTGGTCCGCGTAGTCGAGGAACAGGACGAGGTCGCCCAGGCAGATCAGGGCGTCGGCGCCCTCGCCGGCCCTGGCCAGGTCGCGGGCGTTGCCGTGCACGTCGCTGACCACGTGGACGCGCGTCCGCTGGTTTCCGGCTGGTGTGGGTGCCATGACGATCAAGCGTAGGTCGAGCGCTGCCCTTGTGAACAGTGGCGGCCCTACCTGCGGTTACTGGCCAGTCAGTTAGCCCGTGGACTACTGTGCGCGAAGGAATACCCAACTGTGTGACGCAGCGAACATCTCGACGGGACCCCCTGTCGTAGAAGCCATACCGGCGGGTAACGTCCGGCCAGTCCAGTCGTGCTCTGCATTTCAACAAGTGAATGCGCGAGCACCTCCCCGAGCCTTGGACCGCACCGTCGCAGCACACACCGTCGTGGCGCCGGCGCCCTATGAGGAGCAGCAGTCTTGCGCGAGTTCAGCCTTCCGGCTTTGTACGAGGTCCCTGCGGACGGAAATCTGACCGACATCGTCCGCAGAAACGCCGCGCAGCACCCGGACGTCGCCGTCATCGCCCGCAAGGTCGGCGGCAGCTGGCAGGACGTCACGGCCACCGCGTTCCTCGCCGAGGTGCACGCGGCGGCGAAGGGGCTGATCGCCGCCGGGGTGCAGCCGGGCGACCGGGTGGGTCTGATGTCCCGCACCCGTTACGAGTGGACGCTGCTGGACTTCGCGATCTGGAGCGCGGGCGCGGTGACCGTGCCGGTGTACGAGACCAGCTCGCCTGAGCAGGTGCAGTGGATCCTCGGCGACTCGGGCGCGACCGCCTGTGTCGTGGAGTCGGACGCCCACTCGGCCGCGATCGAGTCGGTGCGCGACGGGCTGCCGGCGCTCAAGCACGTGTGGCAGATCGACGGCGGCGGCATCGACGAGCTGGGCCGGCTCGGCCAGGACGTCACCGACGCGACGGTCGAGGAGCGCGGCTCGTTCGCCAAGGCCGACGACCCGGCGACCATCGTCTACACCTCGGGCACCACCGGCCGCCCCAAGGGCTGTGTGCTCACCCACCGCAGCTTCTTCGCCGAGTGCGGCAACATCGTAGAGCGGCTGCGTCCGCTGTTCCGCACCGGCGAGTGCTCGGTGCTGCTCTTCCTGCCGCTCGCGCACGTCTTCGGCCGGCTGGTGCAGATCGCCCCGATGATGGCGCCGATCAAGCTGGGCACGGTCCCGGACATCAAGGACCTCACCGACGAGCTGGCCGCGTTCCGCCCGACGCTGATCCTCGGTGTGCCGCGCGTCTTCGAGAAGGTCTACAACTCGGCCCGCGCCAAGGCCCAGGCCGACGGCAAGGGCAAGATCTTCGACAAGGCCGCCGACACCGCGATCGCCTACAGCAAGGCGCTGGACACCCCCTCGGGCCCGTCGTTCGGCCTGAAGATCAAGCACAAGACGTTCGACAAGCTCGTCTACAGCAAGCTCCGGGCGGTCCTCGGCGGCCGGGGCGAGTACGCCATCTCCGGCGGCGCCCCGCTCGGTGAGCGCCTCGGGCACTTCTTCCGCGGCATCGGCTTCACGGTCCTGGAGGGCTACGGCCTGACCGAGTCCTGTGCGGCCACCGCGTTCAACCCGTGGGACCGGCAGAAGATCGGCACGGTCGGGCAGCCGCTGCCCGGCTCGGTGGTGCGGATCGCCGACGACGGCGAGGTGCTGCTGCACGGCGAGCACCTGTTCAAGGAGTACTGGAACAACCCCGGCGCGACCGCCGAGGCGCTGGCCGACGGCTGGTTCCACACCGGTGACATCGGGACCCTGGACGAGGACGGCTACCTTCGGATCACCGGCCGCAAGAAGGAGATCATCGTCACCGCGGGCGGCAAGAACGTCGCCCCGGCCGTGATCGAGGACCGCATCCGGGCGCACGCGCTGGTCGCGGAGTGCATGGTGGTGGGTGACGGGCGGCCGTTCGTGGGCGCGCTGATCACCATCGACGAGGAGTTCCTCGGCCGTTGGTGCTCCGACCACGGCAAGCCGGCGGGTGCCACCGCGGCGTCGCTGAGCGAGGACCCGGACCTGCTGGCCGCGATCCAGGCGGCGATCGACGACGGCAACGCCGCGGTGTCGAAGGCGGAATCGGTGCGGAAGTTCCGCATTCTGTCCTCCCAGTTCACGGAGGATTCGGGCCACCTGACGCCCTCGCTGAAGCTGAAGCGGAACGTGGTGGCGAAGGACTACGCGCACGAGGTCGAGGCCATCTACGCGAAGTGACCCACGGCCGGGTCGGTTATGGCGCGGTGTCCTCGGCGAGGACCCGCGCCATCGTGCGTTCGGCGAGGGCGGTGATGGTCACGAAGGGATTGACCCCGAGCGACCCGGGCACCAGCGAGCCGTCCGTGACGTACAGCCGGGAGTACCCCTTCACCCGCCCGTAGTCGTCGGTCGCCCGGCCCAGTACGCAGCCGCCCAGCGGGTGGTAGGTGAAGTCGTCGGCGAAGACCTTGCTCTTCGAGCCGAAGAGGTCGTACCGGTAGATCGTCGCGTTGGCCGCGTTGATCCGGTCGAAGAGCTTCTTGGCCATGGCGACGGAGACCGCGCTGTGGGCGGCCGTCCAGCCGAGCCGCAGCCGGTCGGAGCCGGCGTCGTAGGAGAAGGACGCCCGTTCCGGGTTCCTGGTGATCGCAAGGTAGAGGCTCACCCAGTGCTCCAGGCCCGTCGGCAGCGGGGCGATCTCGGCGAAGACCGGGTTGGCGGTGTTGGCCCAGTCGTCGATGCCCATGACCGGCATGGTCGACTGGTTGGCGCCGACCGTGTCCCACAGGTGGTTGGCCCGGCCGAGCATCACGTTGCCGTTGGTGCCCCAGCCGGCCCCGACACTGGCGTCGAGCGCGGGCAGGGTGCCCGTCTCCCGGGCGCGCAGCAGCAGTTCGGTGGTGCCGAGGCTGCCGCCGCCGAGGAAGAGGTACGTGCAGCCGTACTCCTTGGTCTCGACGACGCGGCCGGTCTCGTCGATGCGGTCGGCGGTCAGGACGTAGGTGCCGTCCGGCGCGCGGCTGATCGCGCGCACCTTCTCCAGGGTGTGGATGGTGACCCTGCCGGTACCGAGCGCGGTGGCGAGGTACGTCTTGTCGAGGCTGCGCTTGCCGTGGTTGTTGCCGTAGATGACCTCGCCGCCGAGCGCCGACTTCGGGGCGGTGCCCGCCGCCTCGCGCTGCATGTGGCCGAAGTCGTAGACGCTGGGCACGAAGGTCGTGCGCAGGCCGGTCTTCTCGGCGTGCTTGCGGGAGACGCGGCTGAAGCGGTACCACTCCGTCGACTCGAACCAGGCCGGGTCGACGGTGTTCACCCCCAGGGCGGCCCGGGCGCGCGGGAAGTACGTGCCGTACATCTCGTCGGTGTCGACGGTCGGGAACTGTTCGGCGAAGTACGACCGGGGCGGGGTGACCGCCATGCTGCCGTTGACCAGGGAGCCGCCGCCGACGCCCCGGCCGACGTACACGGACATGTGGTCGAAGTGCACGCGGTCCAGGACGCCCGGGTAACGGCCGATGTCCCGGTTGACGACGTCCAGCCAGAGGAAGGTGCCGAGGGGTGCCTCGGTGCGGTCGCGGAACCACATGGAGCGGTGGTCGGGTGCGCTGGTGGTGCAGAAGACCTTGCCGTCGGGGCCGTTGGTGTTCCAGAGGCGGCCCATCTCCAGGACGAGGGTGCGGATGCCGGCCTGGGCGAGGCGCAGGGCGGCTACGGCACCGCCGTAGCCGGAGCCGACGACTATGGCGGGGGCGGTGTCGACCGCATCGGGCTGGGCGGCTCGGGCGCTTTGGAGGCCGATGCGGGTGAAGCCGAGGGCGGCAGCTGTCTGAAGGGCTGCCATTCCGAGTATTTGACGTCTTGTCAGGTGACGACGCGTCAGGTTTGCTGTCATGTTGCGCAGCATCGGCGGATTTGCGGGTTCCGCCTAGTGGGGTGGGACTTGATCCTTGACGGCGGGTGGGGGTCGTTCGTGCTTTCTCGCGCCCACGCGGCGCAGCCGCATATCGGAACAGCCCCGCGCCCCTGAAAGGCAAACTGCACTACAGCAAGTCTTTGAGGTGTTCCGCCAGCAGGTCCCAGCGCCACTTCTCCTCGACCCACTCCCTGCCCCGCTCCCCCATTCTGCGGCGCAGCTCGGCGTCGCCGAGGAGGACGGTGATGCGGTCGGCCGTCTCCTGGGGGGAGCCGCCCCTCACCACCCAGCCCGTCTCGCCGTCCAGGACCGCGTCCGGGGCGCCGCCCGAGTCGCCGGCCACGACCGGGAGGCCCGTCGCGGAGGCCTCCAGGTAGACGATGCCGAGGCCCTCGACGTCCAGGCCGCCGCGGCGGGTGCGGCAGGGCATCGCGAAGACGTCGCCGGCGCCGTAGTGGGCGGGCAGCTCGGACCAGGGCACGGCGCCGGTGAAGCGCACGGCGGAGGCGACGCCGGTCTCGTGCGCGAGCCGCCGCAGGTCCTTCTCGTAGGGGCCGCCGCCGACGATCAGCAGGACGGTGTCGGGCTCGGCCGCCAGGATGCGCGGCAGGGCCCGGATCAGCGTGTCCTGGCCCTTGCGGCGGACGAGCCGGGAGACGCAGACCACGACCGGGCGGTCCGTCAGGCCCAGCCGGGCCCGCACCTCCTCGCCGCCCGAGCCCGGGTGGAACGTCTTCTCGTCGACCCCGGGCGGCAGCTGCGCCATCCGCCCGGCCGCCTCGGGCGTCAGGGCCGAGGCGATGCGTGAGCGGGTGTACTCGCCGAGGTAGGTGATCGTGTCCGTGGAGTCCCCGATCCGCCGCAGCAGCTGCCGGGCGGCGGGCAGCTGCGCCCAGCCGGCCTCGTGGCCGTGCGTGGTGGCGACCAGCCGCTCGGCGCCCGCGCTGCGCAGGGCCGGTGCCATCAGGCCGAGCGGGGCCGCCGCCCCGAACCACACCGAGGCGCAGCCGTGCTCCCGCAGCAGTCCGACGGCCCGCCGGGTGACACCAGGCGTGGGCAGCAGCATGGTCGTACGGTCCCGTACGACGGTGAAGGGCTGCTCGGCGTCGAACGCGCGGGTCGCCTCGACACCCTCCCGGGTCCGCTTCCAGGTCGAGGCGTAGACGACCAGCTGCTGGGGGTCCAGCCGCAGCGCCATGTTGTGCAGGAACGCCTGGATGCCCCCGGGCCGCGGCGGGAAGTCGTTGGTCACGATCAGGGTCTTGCGCACGCCGCCGACCCTACCCAACGGCCCTCGCCGCCGTACGCGCCGGCAGGTATGGCACGCTCACAGCTGACGGGCCCATCATGGCCCCATCAACACGGCGCACGAACGGGCAGGGATCACGTGAAGACGACGGGCACGAGGCGGTCCCTGGCATGGCTGCCGGTGGTCTGGTGTCTCACGAGACTGTTGCTGCTGCTGTTCGTCCTGAAGGTGTACGTCTTCCCGGGCCCGGACGTCACGAGCGACGTGCACGTGATCTACCGGGGCTGGTACGAGGTCCTCAGCACCGGAACGTTCCCGCTGCGCGACGTGACCTGGCAGTACCCGCCCGCCGCCGCGCTGGCGATCCTCTCCCCCGGCCTGCTGCCCTTCCTGGACTACGGCACCGCGTTCTTCGTGCTGGTCTGCGTCACCGACCTGGCCGTGCTGGCCTTGATGACGTACGCCGGACGCCGCCCGGGCCGCTCGCTGCGCGGCGCCTGGGTCTGGGTGATCGGCGTACCGCTGCTCGGCCCGACGGTCTACGCCCGCTACGACGTGATGGTCACGGCGGTGGCCATGGCCGCCCTCCTCGCGGGCGCCCGGCACCCGAAGGCGCTGGGAGCCCTGGCAGCCTTCGGCGCCCTGCTGAAGATCTGGCCGGCCATGCTGCTGCTGGCCGCCCGCCGCCGCAGCGCCTGGGTGTCGGCCCTGGTGACGGGCATCGTGGTGACGGGTGCGTTCGCGCTGACCATGCCGGGCGCGTTCGCGTTCCTGACCTTCCAGCGCGACCGGGGCACCGAGGTGGAGTCGCTGGGCGCACTGGTCTTCCATGTCGCCCGGCACTTCGGCTGGCAGGGCGAGGTGAAACTGAACTACGGCTCGATCGAGTTCATCGGGCCGTATGTGAGCGAGGTGAGCACGGGCGCCCTGTTCCTGACCGGGGCGGCCTTCGGCTGGCTGGTGCTGTGGCGGCTGCTGGCCCGGCGCTTCGAGGAGCACACGCTCGCCGACGCGGCCTTCGTGGCGGTGCTGATGTTCACCACCACCAGCCGGGTGATCAGCCCGCAGTACATGGTGTGGCTGGTCGGGCTGGCGGCGGTGTGCCTGTACTTCCCGGGGAGCCGGATGCGGCTGCCGGTCGTCCTGGTGCTGGTGGCGTGCTTCGTGACGGCGCTGGAGTTCCCGTTCTACTTCGCCAACGTCGTGGCCAGCGACGGCCTCGGCCTCACCCTGCTGTTCCTGCGCAACGGCCTCCTGGTGGCCGCGGCGCTGGTCGCGGCCCGCGCCCTGTGGCGTGCGGCGGTGCCGCGTACCCTCCCCGCTCCCGTGCCCGCTCAGCCCGTCCGCACCGACGAGACCCCCGTCTCCTCCTGAGCCGGGTCCCGCCGGAACAGCAGCCCCGCCGACGCGCACTGCACGGCCGCCGCGAGCGCCATCGCGAGACACACCCCGGGCAGCCCGAACCCCGTGAGGGCGTATGCCGGTCCCAGCTGGACGGCCGTCCCGAGCACGGTCACCCGCAGCAGCACCGGGGCCCGCCCGCTGCCCTCGAAGACCCCGCCGAGCGCGATGAGACAGCCCAGCAGCACCAGGTAGGGCCCGACGCACCGCAGGAACAGCACGCCCTCGCCCGCGACCCGGGGCCCGGCGCCGAAGGCGGCCATGATCCAGGGGGCGGTGACGGCCAGGAGCACGGCCCCGGCGAGCCCGACGGCGCCGGAGAGGAGCACGGCCTGCCGCCCGATCGCCCGCCGGGCGTCCCGACCGGCACCCCGCGTGTGCGCGGTGTGAATGGAGGCGGCCTGCCGGACGGCGTAGAAGGCCATGGTCACCACGTACATGACCTTGTAGGCGATCGCGTACGCCGCCACCGCCGTCACCCCGAGCCGCGCCACGATCGCGACCAGGACCAGGGCTCCGGTCTGGCGCACGGTGAAGTCGGCGGACATGGGCAGGCCGGTCCTCAGCGTGCGCCGCAGGGAGGCGTCCAGGGACTCGGCCGGTTCGGCCCGGCGGGCCGTGCGCAGCAGGGGGGAGCGCCGCAGCGCGACGAGTCCGGCCCCGAGCGCCGCACACCGGGACAGCACCGTCGCGGCTGCGGCACCCCGGACGCCGTAGAGGTGGATGAAGAGCGGGTCGAGGGCCAGGAGCAGGCCGCCTGCCAGCAGGGCGAGGCGCATCGGGGTGCGGGTATCGCCGGTGCCCTTGAGGATGCCGTCGACGAGCTGCTGGGCGAAGAAGACGGCCAGGCCCGGCATGGAGAGCGTGAAGTAGGCGACGGCGAGCGGGAGGGCGGCGCCGTCGGCCCCGCCCAGCACCAGCCGGGCCAGCGGTTCGCGCCCCAGCAGGCCGCAGGCCACCACCACCGGTGTCACCAGCGCCCACAGCGCCCATCCGCCGCGCACCGCGGCCCGTACGGCGGCGGGGTCGCGGGCGCCCCGGGCGTGGGCGACCAGCACGGTCGTGCCCGAGCCGAAGACCAGGGCGACGCCGAGCAGCACGTTCTCCGTGGTGGTCGCCACGGCCACGGCGGCCACGGCCGGTCCGCCCAGCCGGGCGACCCAGACGGTGTTGATGATCCCGGCGGCGACGGAGGCGAGGAGCGAGAAGTACACGGGCCGGGCGAGCAGCACGAGCTGTTCGCGGTGGGCGTTCACGGTGACGGTCCCCCTGAGTCCTGATGAACCGCGATGCGGCACACCTCGGTCCGAGCCGACACGATCCGATCTACATCTGTTCGAGGTAGCTCGGATCGAGGTATCTCGGTAAGAGGTAGCATGCGTTCTGACCCGCCCGCAAGGAGGACCATGCTGGAGCTGTCGATCCTGGGTTTCCTGGCCGAGGAGCCCCTTCACGGCTACGAGTTGAAGGAACGCATCAAAGCGCTGACCGGGCATGTGCGTCCGGTCAGCGACGGTGCGCTCTACCCGGCGATCACCCGGCTGACCACGGCGGGCCTGCTCGACCAGCACACCGAGCCGGGCGCGAGCGCGGCCCCGCGCCGGATCCTCGCCCTCACCGCAAAAGGCCGGGAGGAACTGCTGGCGCGCCTGCGCGACCCGAAGCAGACGGAGATCACCGACCACGTCCGCTTCAACACGGTCCTCGCGTTCCTGCGCCATCTGCCCGACCGGCACGAGCAGGCCGCGGTGCTGCGCCGCCGGCTGGACTTCCTGGAAACCCCGGCGAGCTTCTTCTACGACTCCGGCAAGCCGGTCCGCGCCGAGGAGTCGGACGACCTGTTCCGCCAGGGCATGCTGCGCGTGGCCCGGGCGACGGGCGAGGCCGAACGGGCCTGGCTGCGGGAGGCCGTCGAGCTGCTCGACCGGCAGGAGTGAGGCCGCGGACGGTCCGGCCCCGGGGTCAGCCCAGCTGATCCCGCAGATAGGCCCGCCACTGCTCCGTGAAGGCCTCCGGCGTCGTCCCCAGTACCTTCCGCATCGCGTCCTCCACAGCCCCGGGCCGCTCCCGGTGCTCCCCGACGGCCCCGTAGAAGTCGCGCAGCCGGGACTCGCCCCAGTGGTCGGCGATCAGCCGGCACGCCGTCCAGCCGCTCTCGTAGGCACGGGCCAGGCGGCTCGCGTCGCCGGTGAAGCCGAAGTCCTCGTCGTCCGGGAGCGCGCCGGGGACCCGGCCCGCACCGACTGCCCGGGACAGTTCGGGCGCGGCCTCGGCAGGGGTGCGGCCGGTGGCGCGGTAGCCGACCCAGTCGGCGTACCCCTCGGACAGCCACAGGGGCGTGGCGGCCGTGGTGCGGGCGCGGGTGGCGACATGGGTGGTCTCGTGGGTGACGACGACCTGCTCGCCGAGACCGCCGAGGAGCGCGAAAGCGTCCGGGTTGACGATGATCCGGTCCGCCGACGCCCGGTCCCGCGCGCCCGTCTCACCGGTGGTGACCGCCGCGATCCCGCGGTAGGAGGAGGCGGGCGAGCCGAGCAGCCCCGCCATCCCCTCCAGCGACCTCGGTACGAGCACGACGACCCGCCGGCTCCATCGCGTGCCCCAGGCGTCCGACACGGCGGGCACGGCACGGTCGGCCAGGTCCGCGAAGTCCCGCAGCGCCCGCCCGGACTGCCCGACGCCGAGCACGAGGCTGTACCGGCCCCGGACGAGGTGCACCGCCCCCTGGTCCCAGAGCTGCTGCGCGGACTTCTTCGCGGGCCGGTCGGTGTCGACGGACCACTTCCCGTCAGCGCCCCGGCTCAGCCGCAGGGTGCGCCCGGCGGTCACCGGCGCCCGGTCGTACCCGGCGACGCGGTAGCGCAGTTCGGCGTCGGCGGTGGCCGTGTCGCCGGTGCGGCGCAGTCCGGTCACCCGGTACGACCAGGCGGCCACGGGCACCGCGCGCAGTCTGGCGAAATCCGTCCCCCTGCCCGTGCGTTCGTAGGCCCGCTCGTCGCGGTCGAGGACGGCTGCGGCCCGCCGGTCCAGAAGCCGCTGGACGTCGGCCGTGGCACGGTCGGCCGCGGGCCGCCCGCCGCACCCGGTCAGGGCGACGAGCAGCACGACGAGCGCCACGAGCACGGACCCCGACCTTCGACCAGCCACGTTCCCGATCGTACGGGCGCCGGGCCGCCCCGGTCAGACCCTGGTGACCGACGAGACGGGCATCATCCCGACCGGGTCGTAGCGCACGGGCGCGCCGGGGTAGGGCGCGTGGATGACCTGGCCGTTGCCCATGTACATCCCGACGTGGCTGGCGTCGCCCCGGTAGACGACCAGGTCACCGGGGCGCGCCTCGGACAGCGGGATCTGCCGGCCGGCGTACCGCTGGGCCTGCGAGGTGCGCGGCAGGGAGACCCCGGCCTGCGCGTACGACCACTGCATCAGGCCCGAACAGTCGAAGCCTGAGGGCCCGTTGGCGCCCCAGACGTAGGGCTTGCCGAGAGCACTGCGGGCGGCGGCGACGGCGGCCGACCCGCGTCCCGAGGCGGCGGTGGCGCCGCCGGGGCCGGGCAGGCCGCCGCGGCCGGAGCGGGAGGCCCGGCCGTAGGCGTCGCGCTCGGACTCCGGCAGGGAGTTGAGCAGCCGCCGGGCCGTGGCGAGTTTCCGCTCGACGGCCTTCTTGTGCGCGGTGACGGCCTCGCGGCTCCGGTCCAGTTCGTGGAGCTTCCCGGCGGCCTCCTCGCGGTCCTGGGCGAGTTCGCGCATGGCGTGCCGGAGCTCCCTCAGCTCACCGGCATGGTGGGCGGTGAGGCGGTCGAGCCGGGACGCGTGGTCGAGGTAGTCGTCCGGGTCGTCGGAGAACAGCAGGGCGATGGACGGGTCGATGCCGCCCTCGCGGTACTGGGCGCCGGCCAGCGAACCGAGGGAGTCCCGCAGGGTGTTGACGCGGTGCTGGCCGCGGGCGATGCGGTCCCGGACGGTGCCGACCTCGTCGCGCAGCTCGTCGGCACGCTCGTCGGCCTCGTTGTACGCCTCGGTCGCCTTCTCGGCCTGCTCGTAAAGCCGGTCCAACGTGGCCCGGGTGTCGTCGTACGGTGCGGCGACGGACGGTACCGCGCCGACGGCGGCGGCCGCGACGGCCAGGACGCTGACCGCGGCACCGGCGCCCCGGTCGAACCCGGACGGTGCAAGGCGGCGATGGGACCCCACGGGAAGCAGCTCTCCTTCCGCTGGCGGACTTGGAACGCGGCAGACAGTAGCCCCGCGACAGGGGGCCGCCAACGACCATCCGTGGGTACTCAGCACGGCGCCCCGCCGCTGACGCAGGTCAACGGCGGGGCGGGGGCTCACTCGGGGCTGTTGCGATTCGCCCGGACGGCGGACACGGTGTCCTGGTCTCGAGGACGCCGAGAGGTCTTCGGGGGACGGCGACGGGGGACGGTGTCAGACCCGGACGCCGAACATGAACGGGCCACCGATGGTGTCCATCGACTCGTAGCGGACGACCGTGCCGGTGCGCGGGGCGTGGATGATCTGCCCGTTGCCGGCGTAGAGGCCCACGTGGTGCAGGTCGTTGAAGAAGAAGACCAGGTCGCCGACCTTGAGCTGGCTGACCGAGTAGATCTTGGTGCCGGCGCCGGTCTGGGCCTCGGAGGTGCGCGGGATCTGGACGCCGGCCGCGGCGTACGCCCGGGAGGTGAGGCCGGAGCAGTCGTAGGAGCTCATGCCGGTCGCGCCGTAGACGTAGGGCTTGCCGAGCTGGCTCTGGGCGAAGGCGAAGGCGGCGGCGGCACGGCCCGAGCCGGGCGGGACGTCGGCGGTGAGGGCGTCGCGCTCGCTGGTCCGGCTGGCGCGGTTCTGCTCGGCGGCCAGTGCGGCCTTCTCGGCGGCGCTGAGGGTGTTGAGCAGCTTCTGCGCGGAGGAGAGCTTGCCCTGGACTTCCTTCTTCTTCTTGCCGAGTTCGGTCCGGGTGGAGGCGAGGTCCTTGAGCTTCTCGGAGGCCTCGGCGCGCTCCTGGGCCAGCTCGCGCTGCTTCTCCTGGACCTTCTTCAGCGCCTCGACCTGCTGGCTGCTCAACTGGTCGAGGGTGGAGGCCTTGTCCAGGTAGTCCTCCGGGTTCGCGGAGAGGAACAGCTGGACGGAGGGGTCGATGGAGCCGGTGCGGTACTGCGACGCGGCGGCGAGGCCCAGGCTGTCGCGGAGCTCGTTGAGCTCCTCCTGGCCGCGGGCCACGTTGTCCTGGATGGTGGAGATCTCCTTCTGGAGCTTCTCCTGCTTCTCCTTGGCCCCGTTGTACTTCTCGGTGGCCTGCTCCGCCTCTTCGTAGAGCTTGTCGACCTTGGCCTTGACCTCGTCCTTGCTCGGCTTCTCGCTGGGGGCGGCGTTGGCGGCCTGCGAGCTGAAGGCGACGGCAGCGGCGGCGGCGGTGGTCAGCACGGTCACACGTGCGCGGCTCGGCTGCTTGGGACGACGGTGGGACGCCACGGGTGAAAAGCTCCTTCTCAGCCCCTCCGCCGTCTCTCCCGATGAGTGATCACCCGAGCGGAGGTTCGGCCCGACCCTAGTGACCTTCCTGTGATCAGTTCAAATCCTCAGATGAAAAATTGCGTCACGGTAGGCCAACTTTTCCTCTGGACTCACGGGCGGTGAGACCCACTTGACGCACCGTGGCTCACAGGTCCCATCAATTCGGGCATCACGCCCGGAGGTTACGCAAGGGACGTACGTCTCCTAGGACCGCGAAAGGCGCTTCAGGAGCATCGCCGAGGCCACCGGGCGGGCGCCGGCGCGGGCCACGCCGTCGGCGACCTCGCGGTCGGTGGAGGCCACGATGACCGGGCGGCCCGGGGGCTCGGCACGCACCAGCTGGCGGATCAGCTCGTCGGCGGTGACGCCCGGCTTCGAGAAGAGCACCCGGACGCCGCGCGGCGGCGCGAGCAGCACCGGCGCGGCGAGTTCGGCACCGTCGAAGACGCAGGTCACCTCGGCGCCGCTCTGCGCGGCCAGTTGGGAGAGCTGCCCGAGCAGCCTCAGGCGCTGCTTCTCCAGCGGCATCTGCGGATAGCCGGTCTTGGTGACGTTGTAGCCGTCGACGACCAGATGGGCCTGCGGCAGCGCCAGCAGCTGGTCCATGACCTGCGGGTCGTTCTCGGACAGGGCGCGGGCGGCGATGTCCTTCGGGGACATCCGGCCCGGCTCGACGGCGTCGACGGTCTCGGCGGGGCGCACCGACACCGGCGGCAGGGCCAGTTCGCGACGGAGCCCCTGGGTGGCGTCCAGCAGGGTGTCCAGCAGCAGCCGGACCCGCATATCCTCGACGCTGCGGCCCTCGCGGGCGGCCCGGCGCGCGGCCTCCAGGGCGGCCTCGGTCTCGCCCAGCCGGGACTTGAGCCGCCGGCTCTCGCTCTCGGCGGCGGACACCTGGGCGTTCCCCTCGGCGCGGACGGCCTCGATCTCGCCCTGCGCCTTGCGCAGGGCGGCCTCGCCGCGCTTGACGTCGCTGAGGGCGGCGCGCAGCTTGCGGTGCAGCGACTCGGTTTCCTTCTTGGCCGATTCCAGCTCCGTGCGCAGCCGCTCGGTCTCGGCTCGGGTATGGTCGCGGGCCCGGTCCAGTTCGGCGCGCAGCCGCTCCAGCTCGGCCCGGCCCTCCTCGTCGGCGCGCTCGGCGTCGGCCCGCTGGGCCTCCTCGCCGGCGGCGGTCACCTGCTTCACCCAGCCGGGGGGCCGCAGTACGTAGGCCGCGGCCGCCACGTCGAGCGGGTCCGCGGCCGGGGGCGGGGAGCCTGAGTCCAGGGCGCCGGTCAGTTCCGGCTGGGCCTCTCTGAGCTTCTCCCCGATGCGCTGCCGGAAGAGCGGATCGGTCTCCAGCGCGGCCGCCATCGCGTTGCCGGCGAACTTCGCCCGGCGGTTCGGTGCGAACCGGGCGTACTGCCGGAGCTGGGCGGGCAGCTCCCCGACCGTCAGCGCGCCGAAGCCGTCGGAGACGATCTGCACGACCCTGCGGCGCACGCCGTCGGGCAGCGGACGGTCGAGCACCTCGGCGGCGCCGTCGTCCGGCCCCCCGCCCGTGGTCTCCACCATCCGTCACACCCCAATGCCTGAGCGGGGCCCGCTCCCGTCAGGAGCCGGCGCCCGGCCTGTCCACGAGTTCCACCTGGTCCACCGCGTTGCACCAGCGGCAGCGCACCGACTCGATGGTCTCACTGAGCACCTCGCGCTCCTCGACCTTCGGCTCTCCGGCCAGGTCGAGGTGGACGTACTCGACGACCTTCGCCGAGCGGGTCACGTCGAACCTCGTGAGGTTGCCGCAGAGGGTGCAGCGCCACCGCGTCTCGGCGGTCGGCAGGGGAACCGTCATCGTGACCTGTTCTCTTTCCTTCTAGTGTCCGCGACGCGACCGGCATCCCCGGTGCGTGTGGCTCGTAACCCTACGGCCTGGCGGGTACCCGCCGCCCGCGCGTCCACGGCGGCGAGGCGGTCTGGGTGGTTGCGTCCGGTTACGTCATGCTCTGTATTCATGATCCGCAAGTGGAGTGCGTCGCTCGTCCGGGCCGGCAGAGCGGCCAGGGGGTCGTCGGCGCCGGTGACGTACTCACTGATCGCCCTGTGCTGCCTTGCCTTCCTGGCCGGGCCCGCCTCGGGCCTGAATCCGGCGTACGGCACGGGCGACGAACTGCTCGCCGTGCAGCGGGCCTACTTCCGGCGCTGGGGCGTGATTCCCGCAGAACTGTTCGAAGGGTCCGCGGGGGCGGCCCTGACCCCCGCCACCGCGCTCTTCGTCCACGGCAGCTGGGTGCACCTGCTCGGCAACATGCTCTTCCTCTACGTCTTCGGGGCGATGACCGAGGAGCGGATGGGGCGAGTGCAGTTCACCCTGTTCTACGTCGGCTGCGGCTACCTGGCCCTGCTGGGTTACGCCGTCGCCAACGCGGACTCCGAGCAGTCCCTGGTCGGTGCCTCGGGGGCGATCTCCGCGGTCCTCGGTGCGTTCCTGTACCTGTTCCCCCGTGCCCGGGTGACCAGTCTCCTGCCGTTCCTCTTCTTCCTGCCGGTGCGTTTCCCGGCGTGGGTGGTGCTGCCGTTCTGGGCGGCGCTGCAGTGGCTGGCGGCGGGGCGGGCCTCGGACGGGCCGGGGGTGGCCTACCTCGCCCACCTGATCGGGTTCGGTCTGGGCTTCGGCTATGCGTCGGTCCGCTACGGCCGTCCCACCAGCCCTACTAGAGTGAAGGCCGCCCCTGCACCGGCCCCCGAGGGAGAGAACCAGCCGTGATCACCGCGATCGTCCTCATCAAGACCAGCGTGGACCGGATCCCCGAGATCGCCGAGTCGATCGCCGCGCTGGACAGCGTCAGCGAGGTCTTCTCCGTCACGGGCACCTACGACCTGATCGCGATGGTCCGGGTCAAGGAGCACGAGGACCTGGCGGAGGTCATCCCGGGCCGGATCAGCAAGATCCCCGGGGTGGAGGGGACCGACACACACGTGGCGTTCCGCACGTACTCCCAGCACGACCTGGAGGCGGCCTTCTCGATCGGGCTGGACAACTAGCGGCCCCGTCCTGCCCGCCGGGTCCCGGATGAGGAGTTCTTCATCCGGGCTTCATCCCGCTCCCCGGGTTCCGTCCGCAGGATCGGGCCCATGGTTTTCTCTCGCCGGATGGCGGCCCTGTCCGCCGTCGTGCTGATCCCGCTGGGCATCGCCGCGACCAGCTACGCGCTCGCGGACAGCCCCGCGTCGCCCCGGGTGCCCTCCCAGCAGGTCGAGCTGGACCACCGCTCGCCCACGCCCACCTCCACCCTCCGGCCCTCCCAGAAGGCCACACCGCCCGGCGCCACACCGGGTGACGAGGTCGTCTCGCGGCCTCCGGTGACCGACAGCTCAGCGGGTGACGATGACGACGACGACCACGGCCAGGGCACCGGAGACGACGGACCGGGCGACGACGACGGCCCCGGCTCCGACGGCTGACACCGGCGGCCGGCGGGTCTCCGCCCGGGTCCGGATCCTGCTGTGGCTGCTGCTCGTGATGGCGCTCGCGCTCGCCGCGGTGGCCATGACCACCCGCTCGTTCCTGCTGCGGGACGTCGACCACCGCATCAACCGCCTGCTCACCCAGGAGACCGGCGAGTTCGCGAACTTCGTGGAGCGCGGCGGGGATCCGCGCACGGGCCGCCCGTTCACCGACGCGGACCGGCTGCTGACGGTGTTCCTGGAGCGGCAGTACCCCGACGCGGACGAGGAGCTGATCGGCCTGGTCGGCCGGGCGGGCACCGGCCCCCGGCAGATCCGCCAGCCGCACGACCTGCCCGTCGCCCTGCCCCTGCACGAGGACCCCGGGGCCCGGGCCCGCATCTTCGGCTCCCCCGACTCCTCCGGCGTGCTCGACCGGCCGCAGGGCGAGATCCGCTGGGCGAAAGTCACCGTGGGCCGGCCGGGCCGGGCGCCGGACGCCGCGTTCGTCGTGGCGTTCCACCCGGAGCGCGAGCAGGCCCGGGTCAACAGCGTGTTCCGCACGCTGCTCGGCATCTCCGGAGTGGCCCTGCTGCTGACCGTCGGCATCGCCTGGGCGGTCGCCGGGCGGATCCTCAAACCGGTGCGGGTGGTGCGCGCCGCGGCGGCGCAGCTGACCGAGCAGGACCTCACCCGCCGGATCCCGGTGCACGGCCACGACGACATAGCGGCGCTCGCCGAGACGTTCAACGGCATGCTCGACCGGCTGGAGCGGGCCTTCGCCGCACAGCGCGAATTCGTCGACGACGCCGGCCACGAGCTGCGCACCCCCATCACCATCGTGCGCGGGCACCTGGAGGTCATGGGCGACGACCCGGCCGAACGCGAGGAGACCGTCCGGCTGGTCACCGACGAGCTGGACCGGATGAGCCGCATCGTCGAGGATCTGCTGCTGCTCGCCAAGGCCGAACGCCCCGACTTCGTCTGCCCCGAGCCGGTCCAGGTCGCCGAACTCACCGCCGACGTCTACGTCAAGGCCCGCACCCTGGGCGACCGCGACTGGCAGCTCGACGGGGTCGCCGACCTGGAGGCCGGACTGGATCCGCAGCGGATCACCCAGGCCATGGTGCAGCTCGCGCAGAACGCCGTGCAGCACACCACGCCCGGCCAGACCATCCGCATCGGCTCCCGCACCGACGGCCCGGACCTGGAGCTGTACGTGGCCGACTCGGGGCCCGGTGTGCAGCCGCAGGACGTCGAGGTGATCTTCGAGCGCTTCCGGCGCGGTACTGCCCGCCGGGGTGCCCGGGGTTCCGGCGCCGGACTCGGGCTGTCCATCGTCAAGGCGATCGCCGAGGGGCACCGGGGCCGGGTCCGGCTGCACGGCACACCCGGGGGCGGCGCCACCTTCGCCCTCGTCCTGAACGCACCCCGGGCACCGGAAGGGGACCCCTCGTGAACCGCATCCTCATCGTCGAGGACGAGGAGCGCATCGCCTCCTTCGTGGAGAAGGGCCTGCGCTCCAACGGCTTCACCACGACCGTCGTCAGCGACGGCGACGCGGGCTACGAGTACGCCCTGACCGGCGGTTTCGACCTCGTCGTCCTGGACATCGGGCTGCCCGGCCGGGACGGCTTCACGGTCCTGCGGGAGCTGCGCGAGGCGCGGGTGTCGGTGCCGGTGATCGTGCTGACCGCGCGGGACTCCGTACGGGACACGGTGGCCGGTCTGGAGGGCGGCGCCGACGACTGGATGACCAAGCCGTTCCGGTTCGAGGAGCTGCTCGCCCGGGTGCGGCTGCGGCTGCGGACGGCGGCCCGGGCGCCGGAGGTGACGGTGCTCAGGTCGGGCTCCCTGAGCCTCGATCTCCGCACCAGGCGTGCGCGGTCCGGGGAGCGGACGGTCGATCTGACGGCTCGTGAGTTCGTGCTGCTGGAACTGTTCCTGCGGCATCCGGGGCAGGTGCTGTCGCGGGAACAGATCCTGTCCCACGTGTGGGGCTACGACTTCGATCCGGGGTCCAACATCGTGGACGTGTACGTGCGGACGCTGCGGAAGAAGCTGGGGGCGGAGCGGGTGGAGACGGTGCGGGGGATGGGGTACCGGTTGGCGTGAGTGCCACTTGAGCGCCGTCGCCGGGTGCGGGTTTTCCGTGGCTTGGCGCGCAGTTCCCCGCGCCCCTGAGGTACCGCACCTGAAAGTTCCTTCATGTGGAACTCATCAACGACTCACTGCCCGGGAAAATCCTCGATGGTGTGACGCTGAACCTCCGAACCACCACCGCCTTGTGCGTCGCCCTGTCCATGTGCGCGCTCCTTGCCGTCCCCACAAACTTCCCGGGACTCGGCGGCGACGCCCGGCTCACGCTCGTCGTGTTCGTCCTCGCGACCTGCGCGTGGATCGGGACGTCGATCGACGACACCTACATCGCGCTCGGCGCCGGGCTCGCGCTCACGGTGACCGGGGTGATCAGCAGCGACACCCTGTTCGGCACGCTCGGTGATGACACGGTGTGGCTGCTGATCTGCGCGTTCGTGCTGGCGGCCGCGGTGAGCCGGACCGGGCTCGCGGGGCGGGCGGCGGTGTTCCTGGTGAGCGGGGCGCGCACCGTCCGGCAGCTCGTGCACCTGACGACGGCCGCCCTGGTCGTCACGGCGTTCGCGGTGCCCGCCACCTCCGGCCGGGCCGCGCTCGCGCTGCCGGTCTTCCTCGCCCTCGCCAAGGTCCTGGCCGACCGGAGGCGACTGGTCGTGATGCTGGCCCTGCTGTTCCCGACCGTGATCCTGCTGTCGGCGGTGGCGACGCTGATCGGCGCGGGAGCCCATCTGATCACGGTGTCGGTGCTGTGGGAGACGACCGGACAGCACATCGGCTTCACGCAGTGGCTGCTGCTGGGCCTGCCGCTGGCCGTGGCCTCCTCCCACCTGGCCGCGGAGCTGGTCCTGCTGACGACGACCCGGCGCGCGGACCGCACCGGCCCCGTCCACATCACCCCCGAGCAGATCCAGCGGCACAGCGAACAGCCGGTCACCGGCCCCTGGAGCCAGGCCGAGAAGCGCTGCGTCCTGCTGCTGGCCACCGTGATCGCCCTGTGGTGCAGTGAGCCGCTGCACCGCGTGCCGCCGGCCCTGGTCGCGCTGATCGGCGCGGTCATCGCCGCCTCGCCCGCCCTCGGCACCGTGCGCCTGAAGGACGCGCTGAAGACCGTCCCCTGGTCGTTGCTGCTGTTCATGGCCGCGACGATGGCGATGGGGGTGGCGCTCGCCGACTCGGGAGCGGCGAAGTGGCTGGTCTCCGGGCTGCCGGCCGGCGCGTCCCCGATGGTGTTCCTGGCGGTCGTGATCACCGTCAGCACCGCGGCCCATCTGGTCCTGCAGTCCCGCTCGGCCCGCTCGTCGGTGCTGGTGCCGCTGGTCGTGGCCGCCTCCGCCGGCGTCGGGGTCAACCCGGTCGCCGCCGCCCTCGCCTCGACCGCCGCCGCGGGCTTCTGCCACACCCTGCCCGCCTCGGCCAAGCCGGTCACGCTCTTCGCGCAGCTCCCCGGCACCCCGACCTACGCCCCGCGCGACCTGCTGCGGCTGTCCGCCGTCCTGGCGCCGCTGACCGCCGCGCTCGTCCTGTTCTTCGCCGTCGCGGTGTGGCCGCTGCTCGGCGTGTCCGTCACCCGTTGAGGAGCCTTCCGTGCTGAACCGTGTCGTCGTAGCCCCCAGCGGCTTCAAGGAGTCCCTGTCCGCCGAGGCCGCCGCCGAGGCCATCGCGGCTGGCGTACGCCGGGTCCTGCCCGGCGCCGACATCGACCTCGTCCCGCTGGTGGACGGCGGTGAGGGCACGGCTCTGGCCCTGGCCGCCGCGACCGGGGGCCGGATCGTCACCACCGCGGCGACCGGCCCGGTCGGGCAGACCATCGCCGCGCACTTCGCCCTCCTCGGCGGCGGGGACACCGCGGTGGTGGAGATGGCGGCGGTCGCGGGCCTCTCGCTCGTCCCGCACGGCCTGCGCGACCCGGGTGCCACGACCACGTACGGCGTCGGCGAGCTGATCCGCGCCGCCCTCGACACGGGCGCCCGGCGGATCCTCGTCGGCTGCGGCGACTCGGGCACCTCGGACGGGGGCGCGGGCGCCCTCCAGGCGCTCGGGGCGCGACTGCTGGACGCGGACGGGCGCGAACTCCCCAGGGGCGGCCGGGAGCTGACGCGCCTGCACCGCATCGACCCCACCGGCCTGGACCCCCGGCTCACGGAGGTGGAGCTGCTCGTCGCCTGCAACCCGTACAACGTGCTGTGCGGCGAGCGGGGCGTGGCCCGGGTCTTCGGCCCGCAGAAGGGCGCGACCCCCGCGCAGGTGGAGGAGCTGTCGGCGGCCCTGGAGAACTGGGCGTTCGTCCTCACCCGCGATGCCGCCGTGCCGGACAGCGACCTGCGCTCCGGGCCCGGTACGGGAGCCTCCGGCGGCCTGGGGGCGGGGCTGGCCGCCCTGGGCGCCCGGCTGCTCCCCCGCTTCGACGTGCTGCTGGACCACCTGGACCTGGACGCCCGGCTGGCCCGCGCCGACCTGGTCGTCACCGCCGAGGGCGCCCTGGACCTCCAGACGCCGCGTGGCAAG
This sequence comes from Streptomyces collinus, assembly GCF_031348265.1. Taxonomy (NCBI): domain Bacteria; kingdom Bacillati; phylum Actinomycetota; class Actinomycetes; order Kitasatosporales; family Streptomycetaceae; genus Streptomyces; species Streptomyces collinus. Next base: position 2,386,318 of record NZ_CP133771.1, read on the forward strand.
GTCCCCGCCGAGGTGGCCCGCCGCGCCAAACTCCACGGCCGGCCCGTCCTGGCCCTGGCCGGCACGCTCGGCGAGGGCGCGGGCGAGGTGCCGGGCGTGGACGCCTGCCACGGCATCCTGCCCGCCCCGATGGAGCTGGCCGAGGCCCTGTTGCGCGGGAGTGAGCTCCTCACGGACGCCACCGAGCGCGCCCTGCGGATGATCGTCCTGGGCACCCGGCTGCCGGTTCAGGCGGAGGTGTCCGGCACGCAGCGCCCGTCCTCGGTGCGGTAGTTCCACTTCGCCCCGTCCGTCACGAGCTCCCTGACGGCCCGCACGAACCGCTCCACGTGCTCGTCGGGCGTGCCCGCCCCGAAGCTGACCCGGATGGCGTTGAGCGACTTCTCCCCGGGCGCTGCCTCCGGCGACCCGCACGCGCCCTGCGACTGCGGGTCGCTGCCGAGCAGCGTGCGCACCAGCGGGTGGGCGCAGAACAGCCCGTCCCGTACGCCGATGCCGTACTCGGCGGACAGGGCGGCGGCGAAGTGCGAGCTGTTCCAGCCCTCCACGACGAAGGAGAGCACGCCGACGCGCGGCGCGTCGTCCCCGAAGAGGGACAGGAACCGCACCTCGGGGACGTCGGCGAGCCCCTCCCGCACGGCACGGACCAGGTACTGCTCACGGGCGACGAGGGTGTCGAAACCGGCCTCGGTCAGCGCCTTGCAGGCCGAGGCGAGGGCATAAGCGCCGATGACGTTGGGCGACCCGGCCTCGTGGCGGGCGGCGCTGTCGTGCCACTCCACGTCCACTCCCCCGTCCTGGCGCCGGCTGACCTTGCGGCTGGCGCCGCCGCCCGCGAGGTACGGCTCGGCCGCGCGCAGCCAGTCGGCCCGCCCGGCCAGGACGCCAGAGCCGAAGGGCGCGTACAGCTTGTGCCCGGAGAAGGCGACCCAGTCGACGTCGAGGCCGGCGACGGACACCTGGTGGTGCGGGGCCAGCTGCGCGGCGTCCAGCACGATGCGCGCACCGTGGGCGTGCGCGGCGGCCGTGAGCTCCCGTACGGGCCACAGCTCACCGGTGACGTTCGAGGCGCCGGTGACGCACACGAGGGCCGGGCCGTAGGGGTCGCGGTCGGCGAGGGCGCGCTCCAGGGTCTCGACGGCCTCGCGGGGGCTGCGCGGGGCGTCGAGGTAGGTGACCTGGGCGCCGCGCCACGGCAGCAGAGAGGCGTGGTGCTCGGTCTCGAAGACGAAGACCCGGCAGTCGGCGGGGAGGGCGGCGGCGAGGAGGTTGAGGGAGTCGGTCGTCGACCGCGTGAACACGACCTGGTCGTCCTCGCGGCAGTCGAGGAACTCGGCGACGGTCCGGCGGGCGTTCTCGAACAGGTCGGTGGAGAGCTGGGAGAGGTACCCGGCGCCGCGGTGGACGCTGCCGTAGTAGGGCGCGTAGGCGGCGACGTCGTCCCAGACCCGCTGGAGCGCCGGGGCGCTGGCGGCGTAGTCGAGGGCTGCGTAGGTGACCTCGCCACCGGTCACGAGCGGCACGGTGACATCTCGGCCCAGAACGGGCAGCGGGGCACAAACGGACGGGGCGGCGGCAACGGTGGAGACGGACATGGTGAACTCCCGTGAAGGCAGGTGGAATCCGCCCGCGAGCCGGTACGGCTACCAGCGGGGGGGGTGAAGGAAAGAGGGATGCGGAGGCGGGGCTCTGCGGCCCTATCGCATTCGCTGATTCACGGGAGAGCTCCTCGACGACCAGGACCCCTGGCCCCACACTTTTCAAAAGCGTGCGAGGGGTCCGCGCTTGCCACAGACCTCGCTGCCTGCGGCCTGGTCTTCACCCGGGGCACCCCGCCACGGACGGAGGGTTGCCGGACAGTCGGCCGGGGCCTCATGACTGTCACTCATGACCTGATCAGGAACGTACGCGAAAAGATCGGCGTCCCGCAACCCGAGTCCGGATCGCGGGACGCCGTCCGTGGTTCCCTACCTGTTGCTGGCGGCCACCCAGCGCTCCAGCGTGCGCTTCGCGGCGCCCGAGTCGATCGACTCGGCCGCCTTCACCATCCCGGCGCGGATCTGCTCGGTCAGTGGCGCGGCGGTGGGCTCCAGGGCGACCAGGGCCGCCGCCGAGTTCAGCACCACCGCGTCCCGCACCGGCCCCGTCTCCCCGTCCAGGAGCCGCCGCGCGACCTCGGCGTTGTAGGAGGCGTCCGCGCCGCGCAGCGCCTCCACGGGGACCAGTTCGAGGCCGACGTCACGCGGGTCGAAGGCCTCCTCGGTCACCTCGCCGCCCCGGACGATCCACACCCGGGACGTGGCCGTGGTGGTCAGCTCGTCCAGGCCGTCGTCGCCCCGGAAGACCAGGGAGGAGTTGCCGCGCTCGGCGAAGACGCCCGCGACGATCGGCGCCATGCGCGGGTCCGCCACACCGACCGCCTGGGCGCGGACCCGGGCCGGGTTGGTGAGCGGGCCGAGGGCGTTGAACACCGTACGGATGCCCAACTGGCCGCGGGCGGCGCCCGCGTGCCGCAGCGCCGGGTGGAACTTCACCGCGAAGCAGAAGGTGATCCCGGCCTCCTCGGCGACCTCCGTCACCCGGTGCAGGGGCAGCTCCAGGTTGACGCCGAGCTTCTCCAGCACGTCGGAGGCCCCGGACGCCGAGGACGCGGCACGGTTGCCGTGCTTGACGACCTTCGCGCCGGTGCCGGCGACGACGATCGAGGACATCGTGGAGATGTTGACCGTCTTCGCGCCGTCACCGCCCGTCCCGACGATGTCGACCGTCGCCCCGGGCACCTCGATCACGTTGGCGTGCGCGTACATCGTGCGGACCAGGCCGTTGATCTCCTCGACGGTCTCGCCCTTGGCGCGCAGCGCCACGACGAACCCGGCGATCTGCGCCTCGGTCGCCTCGCCGCGCATGATCCGGTCCATCGCCCAGGCGGTGTCGTCCGCGCTCAGGTGCCTGCCGTCCAGCAGGCCGTTCAACAGCTGGGGCCAGGAGCGGCCCGCCGCGGTGTCGCCTCCAGCGGGGGTCACAGCGCTCATAAGCCGCTCCAGGGTCAGGCGTCCCGCACTACGGGACGAGAGTCTCAACGGGGTCCACCCTATCCAGCCGGGGGCATGACGAAGGGCCCCGTCCGGTGATCGGACGGGGCCTTCGTGTGGCGTGGCGAAGCAGTGATCAGTGGTGGCCGTGGCCGCTCGTGATCTCCCGGTACTCCTCGGCGGTGGGCTTCGGGATCTGGGCGCCCTCGCCGTAGTAGGCGTCGCTGAGCTTGGCGCGCAGCTTCTCGGAACCCTTCACCTTGCGCTCGACACCGTTCTCGTCGACCGTCGGGCCGATCTCGGCCGGCTGGTACTGCTCGTGCGCCGTGAGCGTGTACATCTGCTCCTGGCTGAGCGGCTCGTGCACCTCGATGAACTCACCGTGCGGCAGGCGCTTGATGATGCCCGACTCGCGGCCGTGCAGCACCTTCTCCTTGTCCCGGCGCTGCAGCCCGAGGCAGATGCGCTTGGTGACGATGAAGGCGAGGACCGGTCCGACGAAGAATCCGATCCGGACGAACCAGGTCACCGCGTTGATCGACAGATGGAAGTGCGTGGCGACGATGTCGTTGCCACCGCCGATCAGCATGATGATGTAGCCGGTGACCCACGCGACACCGACGCCGGTGCGGGTCGGGGCGTTGCGCGGCCGGTCCAGGATGTGGTGCTCGCGCTTGTCCCCGGTGACCCACGACTCGATGAACGGGTACAGGGCGATGATCCCGAGGAACACGCCGAACAGCACCAGCGGGATGAACACACCCAGGACGAGCGTGTGGCCCCAGAGGTTGATCTCCCAGCCGGGCATCGCACGGATGAGACCCTCGGCGAAGCCCATGTACCAGTCGGGCTGGGCGCCGGTCGACACCTGGTCGGGCCGGTACGGGCCGAGGACCCAGATCGGGTTGATCGTCGCGATCGCGGCGAGGGCCGAGATGACACCGAAGACCAGGAAGAAGAAGCCTCCGGCCTTGGCCATGTAGACCGGCAGCAGCGGCATGCCGACGACGTTCTTGTTGGTGCGGCCGGGACCCGCGAACTGGGTGTGCTTGTGGTAGAAGACCAGGATCAGGTGGCCGACCACGAGCCCGAGCATGATGCCCGGCAGCAGCAGGATGTGGATCGAGTAGAACCGGGCGACGAAGTCGGTGCCCGGGAACTCCCCGCCGAACAGGAACATCGAGATGTACGTGCCCACGATCGGCACGGACAGGATCGCGCCCTGCGTGAAGCGGACACCGGTGCCGGAGAGCAGGTCGTCCGGGAGCGAGTAGCCGGTGAAGCCGGTGAACATGCCCAGGACGAACAGCAGGAAGCCGAACATCCAGTTGATCTCGCGCGGCTTGCGGAACGCGCCGGTGAAGAAGACGCGCATCATGTGCACGAACATGCCGGCGAGGAAGATGATCGCCGCCCAGTGGTGGATCTGCCGGATGAGCAGACCGCCGCGGACGTCGAAGCTGATGTCCAGCGTGGAGGCGAACGCCTCCGACATCAGCTGCCCCTGGAGCGGGACGTAACTGCCGTGGTACTCCACCTCGTTCATCGACGGGTGGAAGAACAGCGTCAGGTACACACCCGTGAGGATGATGATGATGAAGCTGTAGAGGCAGATCTCACCCAGCATGAAGGACCAGTGGTCCGGGAAGATCTTGCGCATGTTGGCCTTGGCCAGGGAGTAGATCCCGAGGCGGCCGTCGGCCCAGTCGGCGACCCGCTCACCCGCGGGCGCCTTGCGGCGTGTCTGTGCAGTGCTCATCCGCGCTCCCAGAATGCAGGGCCGACGGGCTCGTCGAAGTCGCCGCGCGCCTCGAGGTAGCCCTCGTCGTTCACGCCGATGCGGAGCTGCGGCAGGGCGTGACCGGCGGGACCGAAGATCACTCGGGCACCGTCGGAGAGGTCGAAGGTGGACTGGTGGCAGGGGCAGAGCACGTGGTGCGTCTGCTGCTCGTACAGGGAGATCGGGCAACCGACGTGGGTGCAGATCTTCGAGTACGCGACGATGCCCTCGTGCGACCACTCGAGCTCGCGCTTGTCCTTGATGTCCTCCGGCTGGATCCGGACGATCATCAGGGCGGCCTTGGCGATCTCGTTCTGGAAGTCGTGGTCGTGCTCCTCCAGGCCCTCGGGCTTGGCGAAGGTCAGCGAACCGACCGCGACATCGGACGGACGCAGCGGCTCGTTCGTGTTCATGTTGACGAGCAGCTTGCCCTTGGACCACAGCGTGTGGCGGAGCTTCGTGCCGGGCAGCGGGCCGAGGTCGCGCAGCAGCACGACGCCGGAGAGCGGCACCAGCGTGAGCGCGCCGAGCATCGTGTTGCGGATCAGCTTGCGGCGGCCGAGCGCGGATTCCTTGGCGCCCTGATTGAAGTCCGCGAAGACCTTCTCGCGGACCTCGGGCGTCGCCTCGATCGGGTGCCGCTCGTCGGCGACCTCCACGTCCGACATCAGGGTGCGTGCCCAGTGGACGGCGCCCGCGCCGATGCAGAACAGCGCGATGCCGAGCGTCATGCCCAGCGCGAAGTTCAGGGCGCTGATGTGACCGAGCGGCCAGATGAAGACCGACTTGTCGACCGGGATCGCCACGAACGAGGCGATGAAGGCGACCGTGGCCAGCATCGACATCGTGAACATCAGGGCGACCGAGCGCTCCGAGCGCTTGGCGGCCCGCTCGTCGACGTCCTGGATCCGGTGCTCGTGGGGCGGCAGGCCCGGGTCGGCGAACGGGTGCTTGTCGTCCGCGACGCTCACCGCGCCGTGCCCGTGCTCGTCATGTCCTGCGGACTGCGCGGCAGGCAGGTTCTCTTCTGGAATGTCTTGGCTACTCATGACTTCTTGGCCTTTGCGGTCCGGGCGGCGACCCACACGGCGACGGCGATCAGACCGCCGAGACCGAAGATCCAGCCGAACAGGCCCTCGCTGACCGGCCCGAGGCCACCCAGTTCGAGGCCGCCGGGGCTCTCGGTCTTTTCGCTGTTGACCGCGTCGAGGTACGCGATGATGTCCTTCTTGTTCTTCTCCGACAGCGTGGTGTCGGGGAAGGACGGCATGTTCTGCGGGCCGGTCTGCATGGCCTCGTAGATGTGCTTCGGGGAGACGCCCTCGAGGGTCGGCGCGTACTTGCCGTGCGTCAGCGCGCCGCCCTTGCCGGTGAAGTTGTGGCACTGCGCGCAGTTGGTGCGGAACAGCTCACCGCCCTTGGCGATGTCGGCACCCTCGGGGCCGTACTGCTCCTCCGTCGGGACCGACGGGCCGGCGCCCAGCGAGGCGATGTACGCCGCGAGCTGGTCGATCTCGGCCTGCGAGTAGATGTTCTTCTTCTCCGGGACCTGGGGACCCTGGGAGGTGGCGGCCGGCATACGGCCCGTGGCCACCTGGAAGTCGACGGCCGCGGCGCCCACACCCACCAGGCTCGGCCCGTCGGAGGTGCCCTGACCGCCGGTGCCGTGGCAACTGGCGCAGCCGACGGCGTAGAGCTTCTTGCCCTCCTCGATGGTGAGGGACTGGGCGGTTTCGTCGGCCTGTGCCTTGTCCGCGGGTGCGAACACGGCGTACAGCCCCCCGGTGCATGCCAGCGCGAGGAGTAGGACGACGAGCGCCGCCAACGGGTGGCGTCGTCGTGCGGAGAGCTTTTTCACGGATTACCCCGGTGTCAGGATCTTCTGCGTCGATGCTTCTGGGATGCGCGCTTCGTCGAGCACGCGCGGATGCGGGCCCTGCTACTTGATCATGTAGATCGTGGCGAAGAGACCGATCCAGACGACATCGACGAAGTGCCAGTAGTAGGACACGACGATCGCGGCCGTCGCCTGCTCGTGGGTGAACCTACTGGCCGCGTAGGTCCGGCCCAGGACCAGCAGGAAGGCGATGAGACCGCCCGTCACATGCAGGCCGTGGAAGCCGGTGGTCAGGTAGAACACCGAGCCGTACGGGTCGGAGGACAGGGACAGGCCCGCGTCCTTGACCAGCTCCGTGTACTCGAAGACCTGACCGCCGATGAAGATCGCACCCATCACGAACGTGACGATGAACCACATCCGGAGCTTCTTCACGTCACCGCGCTCGGCGGCGAAGACGCCGAGCTGGCAGGTGAGCGAGGAGAGCACCAGGATGGTGGTGTTCGTCGCCGAGAACGGGAAGTTGAGATGGGCAGCCATCTCCTTCCAGTGATCGGGACCCGTCACCGATCGCAGGGTGAAGTACATCGCGAAGAGGGCCGCGAAGAACATCAGCTCGGAACTCAGCCAGATGATGGTTCCGACGCTGGTGAGGTTCGGCCGGTTGACCGACGGGTGCGCGTGCCCGGTTTCTACTGTCGTTGCTGTCGCCACGACCGACATTATGTCGGTCGCTTATCCCGCCCTCACTCCGGGGGGTGCCGTTCGGAGTGTCTTCGCCGGTCGTACCGGTGTTGACGTGGTGTTCAAGGGAGTAGCATCCGGCCCAACGGGCCTGTCCTTACGACGCTGACGTCACGGAGGAACAATGCAGCCGACCGCCACGGTGCTGGTCTACAGCGACGACTCCAACACCCGCGAGCAGGTGCGGCTCGCCACGGGACGGAGGCCGGCTCCGGACGTTCCCGTGGTGGAGTTCGTGGAGTGCGCGACTCCGGCCGCGGTGCTCGAACAGCTGGACCGGGGTGGGATCGACGTCTGTGTGCTGGACGGCGAGGCCGTGCCGATGGGGGGGATGGGCCTCTGCCGGCAGATCAAGGACGAGGTGTTCGACTGCCCGCCGGTGCTGCTGCTGATCGGGCGGCCCCAGGACGCCTGGCTGGCGACCTGGAGCCGGGCCGAGTCCGCGGTGACCCTGCCGGTGGAGCCGGTGGAGTTCGCTGCCGCGTTGGCTTCACTGCTGCGGGAGAGGGCGGCTTTGAACGCCTAGGGGGCGGGGCCATTCGTTCGTCGGCGGGTGCGGGTGCCCTGTGGCTTGTCGCGCAGTTCCCCGCGCCCCTCAGGTCAGACGCTCTGAGGGCGTAGACGGGCCCTGTCGGCCTCTGCGGGGCCGTCCGGGGTGCCGCCGACCAGCGCGCTGCCGGTGCGCCACTTCGCCCAGTCGAGGTTCCAGTCGCCGAAGCCGTTGCCGAAGGGGGCCATCATGTCGCCGCCGGAGTTCACGACCTTGACGATGTCGCCCTCGCGGACGGTGTCGTAGAACCAGGCGGCGTTCTCGGTGCTCATGCCGGTGCAACCGTGGCTGACGTTGGCGTAGCCCTGGGAGCCGACGGACCAGGGGGCGGCGTGGACGTACTCGCCGCTGTTGGTGACCCGGACCGAGTGGTGCACCATGAGGTCGTAGAAGTCCGAGGCGCCGATGCTGGCGCTGGTCATGCGGACGGTGCCCTCCTTGGCCAGGACGACCTTGACGCCGTTGCGGGTGTCGTAGCCGGGCATGCCCGTGGTGACCGGTATCTGCCGGACGACCTCGTCGTTCTTGTAGACGGTCATCTGGTGGGCGGCGGCGTCCGTGACGGCTATGAGCTTGTCCGCGGTGGTGAAGGTCAGCGGCTTGGCCTTGCCGCCCCACATCCGGTCGCCGATCTTGATGCCCTCCAGGTTGCTGCGGACCTGGACGGTGGCCTGGGCGGGCCAGTAGTCCTTCGGGCGGTAGTGGAGCTTCTTGTCGTCCACCCAGTGCCAGGCGCCGTCCGTGGAGGGCGCCGAGGAGACCTTGAGGGCGCGTTCCACGACGGCCCGCTGGGCCTTGTCCTTGACGGGCTGGCTCAGCTCCGCCGTGACGGGCTGGCCGACGCCGTAGGTGCCCGCCTTGGGTCCGAAGGTCACGTTCAGGCTCTTCTTGGTGGTGGGCTTGCCGGTGTCGAAGGTGACGACCTTGCGGCCGGGCGCCCCGTCCTCGTCCTCGGTGCTCACGCGGACCGTGTAGCTGGCGTTCGCGGCGAGCGGGGAGGTGCTGTGCCAACGGCTGCCGTCGGCGGCGAGTTCGCCCGCCACGTAGCGTCCTGAGGCGTCGTGGGCGGTGACGTCCGTGATGCGCCCGTCGGAGTCCTCGACGACTTCCAGGGGCTTGTCCGGGTCGGCCTTCTTACGGCCTTCCGAGGGGCCGTTGAAGGAGACCTGGTCCGCCGCGTCGTAGGGGCGGGCGGCCAGGGGGTTGCCGTCGGAGCCGCAGGCGCTGACGCCCGCGCAGAGGGCGATCACCAGCAGTGTGCAGCCGACGACGGTGCGGGGGCGGGATATCGCTGTGTGGCTCATGAGCTCACGCTAGGAAGCAGCGTCAACAGCGGCACGCCGAGCGAACCGTACGAGTGACACGCATTACGCCAAAAGCAGGGGCCCGGACGCTCCTCACGGAGTGTCCGGGCCCCTCAAGCGCTCGGCGCGTGTTACTGGGTGCGGTTCTCACCGCGGTAGTACTCGAACACCCAGCCCCAGACGCCGATCAGGATGATCGGCAGCGAGAAGTACATCAGCCACCAGCCGATCGCGATCGACAGGAAGGCGAGGGCGCCACCGATGGCCAGGGAGAGCGGCTGCCAGCTGTGCGGGCTGAAGAACCCGACCTCGCCGGCGTCGTCCGCGACGTCCGCCTCCTTGTTGTCCTGTGCGCCCACGTCGACCCGCTTGGCCGTGAAGCCGAGGTAGAAGCCGATCATGATGCACAGGCCGAAGGCCAGGAAGAGGGCCGTGGTGCCGGCCGGCTCCTTCGACCACACGCCATAGACGACCGCCATGACGAGCACGAAGACGCTCAGCCACATGAACATCTTGCCCTGGATCTTCACTTGCCGGCCTCCTTGCCGCCAGCGAGGGACTTCTCGCCGTGACCGACGTTCTCGAGCTGGTCGAGAGCAGCGATCTCCGGGTGGTGCAGGTCGAACGCCGGGGATTCGCTGCGGATCCGCGGCATGGTGATGAAGTTGTGCCGCGGCGGCGGGCAGGAGGTCGCCCACTCCAGGGAGCGGCCGTAACCCCACGGGTCGTCGACCTCGACCGGCTTGCCGTACTTGGCCGTCTTCCACACGTTGTAGAAGAACGGCAGGATCGACATGCCGAGCAGGAACGAGCTGATCGTCGAGATCGTGTTCAGCGCGGTGAAGCCGTCGGCCGCCAGGTAGTCGGCGTACCGGCGCGGCATGCCCTCGGCGCCCAGCCAGTGCTGGACCAGGAACGTGCCGTGGAAGCCGATGAACAGCGTCCAGAAGGTGATCTTGCCGAGACGCTCGTCCAGCATCTTGCCGGTCCACTTCGGCCACCAGAAGTGGAAGCCGGAGAACATCGCGAACACCACGGTGCCGAAGACGACGTAGTGGAAGTGGGCCACCACGAAGTAGGAGTCGGAGACGTGGAAGTCCATCGGCGGCGAGGCCAGGATGACGCCGGTCAGACCACCGAAGGTGAAGGTGATCAGGAAGCCCGTCGCCCAGAGCATCGGTGTCTCGAAGGACAGCGAGCCCTTCCACATCGTGCCGATCCAGTTGAAGAACTTCACACCGGTCGGTACGGCGATGAGGAACGTCATGAAGGAGAAGAACGGCAGCAGCACACCGCCGGTGACGTACATGTGGTGCGCCCACACCGTCACGGACAGGCCCGCGATCGCGATCGTCGCGCCGATCAGACCCGTGTAACCGAACATCGGCTTACGGGAGAAGACCGGGATGACCTCGGAGATGATGCCGAAGAACGGCAAGGCGATGATGTACACCTCTGGATGGCCGAAGAACCAGAAGAGGTGTTGCCACAGCAAGGCCCCGCCGTTGGCGGAGTCGAAGATGTGAGCACCGAACTTGCGGTCCGCCTCCAGGGCGAACAGGGCCGCGGCCAGGACCGGGAAGGCGAGCAGGACCAGGACACCGGTCAGCAGCACGTTCCAGGTGAAGATCGGCATGCGGAACATCGTCATGCCCGGGGCGCGCATGCAGATGATCGTGGTGATGAAGTTGACCGAGCCGAGGATCGTGCCGAAGCCGGAGAAGGCCAGACCCATGATCCACATGTCGGCGCCGATGCCCGGGGAGCGGACCGCGTCCGAGAGCGGGCTGTAGGCGAACCAGCCGAAGTCGGCCGCGCCCTGCGGGGTGAGGAAGCCGCCCACCGCGATGAGCGAGCCGAACAGGTACAGCCAGTAGGCGAACATGTTCAGCCGCGGGAACGCCACGTCCGGCGCGCCGATCTGCAGCGGCATGATCCAGTTCGCGAAGCCGGCGAACAGCGGCGTCGCGAACATCAGCAGCATGATCGTGCCGTGCATCGTGAACGCCTGGTTGAACTGCTCGTTCGACATGATCTGCAGGCCGGGCCGGGCGAGCTCGGCGCGCATGAGCAGCGCCATCACGCCGCCGATGACGAAGAACGCGAACGACGTGGCCAGGTACAGCGTGCCGATCGTCTTGTGGTCCGTCGTCGTCAGCCACTTGACCACGACACTGCCGCGGTTCTGGCGCCTGACCGGCAGCTCGTCCTGGTAGTGGGACCCTGCTGCCGCGGCACCCTGGGGTTCGTTGAGGATGCTCACAGGTTGTTCGTCTCCCGGTTCTTCTCGTGGCTCGTCTGCGCGATGCCGGCAGGAACGTAACCGTTCTGCTGCTTGTCCACGAGGTCCTTGAGGTGCTGCTCGTAGCGCTCGGGGGAGACGACCTTCACGTTGAACAGCATCCGAGAGTGGTCGACGCCGCAGAGCTCGGCGCACTTGCCCATGAAGGTGCCCTCCTTGTTGGGGGTCACCTCGAAGGCGTTGGTGTGGCCCGGGATGACGTCCTGCTTCATGAGGAACGGCACCACCCAGAAGGAGTGGATGACGTCACGCGAGGTGAGGACGAAGCGGACCGTCTTGCCCTTGGGCAGCCACAGGGTCGGGCCCGGGTTGCCCGTCTGCGGGTTCCGCGTGCCGGGGGTGCCGCAGTCGTAGACGCCGCCCGCGTTGTCCGGGAACGCCTTCTTGAAGCGGTCCGGGATGGCGTCCAGGTCCTTGGAGGTCTTGGCGTCACCGGTGGAACCCGCGACGGGCTCGATGTAGTTGAAGCACCAGCTCCACTGGAAGCCGACCACGTTGACCGTGACGTCGGGCTTCTTCTTGAGGCTGAGCAGCTCGGACTCGTCACGGGCGGTGAAGTAGAACAGCACCGAGACGATGATGAGCGGGACCACCGTGTACAGCGCCTCGATGGGCATGTTGTACCGGGTCTGCGGAGGAACTTCGACCTTGGTGCGGCTGCGCCGGTGGAAGAAAGCACTCCACAGGATCAGACCCCACACCAGCACGCCGACGGCGAGCGCAGCCGCCCAGGACCCCTGCCACAGGGAGAGGATCCGCGGAGCCTCTTCCGTGGTCGGGGTGGGCATACCAAGGCGGGGGAAGTCTTCCCAGTTGTACGAGCAACCGGTGGCTGTCGCCAAGACCAGGCCCGCGGTCAGTGCCTGCAGCAGCTTCCGCCGCATCGGGCGCCGCGGCGAGCGGTCGGAGCCGTTGGGACTCACGTAGCGCCTTCCCGAGAGTCTCGCCCGCGCGGATCGGCTGCGGCCTGGCCTTCTCGCTGGTCGGTCGCGGCCCTGCGTCGGGCAGGGGTTTGGATGTTTATGCGGACCAAACCCTAGCCGACGCCCTCCGGGGGTTCTCGGGGAGGGGTGCCTACTCACCCGGGTGGTTCGCTGAATTGGCGGCTGCGGTCCGTTTGTGGCTGTTCGCGCCCCGCGGCGGAGCCGCAGATGTCACAGCCCCGCGCCCCTGAGGTACGCCTCGCCCGGGGACGTTCTAGCGTTGCTGTGTGGCCTACTTCGATGCTGCTTCCGCTGCTCCGCTTCATCCCGTCGCCCGGCAGGCCCTGCAGGCCTCGCTCGACGAAGGGTGGGCGGATCCCGCGCGTCTGTACCGGGAAGGGCGGCGGGCCCGGGTGCTGCTGGACGCCGCGCGGGAGGCCGCCGCCGAGGCGGTGGGCTGCCGGCCGGACGAGCTGGCCTTCACCTCGTCCGGAACCCGCGCCGTGCACACGGGGATTGCCGGGGCGCTGGCCGGGCGGAGGCGGATCGGACGTCACCTGATCGTGTCCGCTGTCGAACACTCCTCTGTACTGCATTCGGCGGAGGTCCTGGAGGCGGCCGGGGGGAGCGTCACCCAGGTCGCCGTGGACCGCGGTGGCTTGGTGGACCCGGCGGCCTACGGTGACGCCCTGCGCGCGGACACCGCGCTGGCGTGCCTCCAGTCCGCCAATCACGAGGTGGGGACCGAGCAGCCGGTCGGGGCGGTGGCCGAGGTGTGCCGGGCGGCCGGGGTGCCGTTGCTGGTGGACGCGGCGCAGTCGCTCGGGTGGGGGCCGGTGGACGGGGGCTGGTCGCTGCTGACGGCCAGTGCGCACAAGTGGGGCGGGCCGTCCGGCGTCGGTCTGCTCGTGGTCCGCAAGGGCGTGCGGTTCGCGGCGCAAGGGCCGGTGGACGAGCGGGAGTCGGGGCGGGCGCCCGGCTTCGAGAACATCCCGGCGATCGTGGCGGCGGCCGCGTCGCTGCGGGCCGTGCGGGCCGAGGCGGCCGAGGAGGCCGTGCGCCTGCGGGAGCTGACGGACCGGATCCGGGCCCGGGTGCCACGGCTGGTGCCCGACGTCGAGGTCGTCGGCGACCCGGTGCGCCGGCTGCCCGGGGTCGTCACCTTCTCCTGTCTCTACGTCGACGGGGAGGCGCTGCTGCACGAGCTGGACCGGGAGGGCTTCTCGGTTTCGTCCGGATCGTCCTGCACGAGCAGCACGCTGACGCCGAGCCATGTGCTGCGGGCGATGGGCGTGCTGAGTGAGGGCAATGTGCGGGTTTCGCTGCCGTTCGGGGCGGCCGAGGAGGATGTGGAGAGGTTCCTGGCCGTCCTTCCCGGGGCCGTGTCGGCCGTGCGGGAGAAGCTGGGCGCGCCGGTCGCCTCGGAGGTGGTCCGCGAGGAGGACATCCTGGTCGTCGACTCCCTCGGCAAGCGCTGCCCGATCCCGGTGATCGAGCTGGCCAAGGTCATCGGTGATGTCCCCGTGGGCGGCCTGGTCCGGGTCCTGTCGGACGACGAGGCGGCCCGCCTGGACATCCCGGCATGGTGCGAGATGCGAAACCAGGAGTACGTGGGCGAGGAGCCGGCGGACCGAGGAACGGCGTACGTGGTCCGCCGGGCTACCTGAGTCACTCAGGGGCGCGGGGCTGTGCCGCCATGCGGCTGCCGCCGCGGGGCGCGACCAGCCCCCACGCTCCCGCGGACGGCGGATCAGCCGAGGTGCCCCCGGACCTCTTCCGCCGCCTCGTCCCCGTACGCCTTGGTGAACCGCTCCATGAAGTGCCCGCGCCGCAGCTGGTACTCCTGCGTCCCCACCGTCTCGATGACGAGGGTCGCCAGCATGCAGCCGATCTGCGCGGCCCGCTCCAGGGAGACGCCCCAGGCCAGGCCCGACATGAAGCCCGCGCGGAAGGCGTCGCCGACGCCCGTCGGGTCGGCCTTGCGCTCCTCGTCCGGCGTGCCGACCTCGATCGGGTCCTCGCCGGCCCGCTCGATGCGTACACCGCGCGCGCCCAGGGTGGTGACGCGGTGGCCGACGCGGGACAGGATCTCCTCGTCGCTCCAGCCGGTCTTGGTCTCGATGAGGCCCTTCTCGTACTCGTTGGAGAAGAGGTACGTCGCCCCGTCCAGCAGGATGCGGATCTCCTCGCCGTCCATCCGGGCGATCTGCTGGGAGAAGTCGGCGGCGAACGGGATGGACCGGGAGCGGCACTCCTCGGTGTGGCGGAGCATGGCCTCGGGGTCGTCGGCGCCGATGGAGACCAGGTCGAGGCCGCCGACGCGGTCGGCGACGGTCTTCAGCTCGATGAGGCGGGCCTCGCTCATGGCGCCGGTGTAGAAGGAGCCGATCTGGTTGTGGTCGGCGTCGGTCGTGCACACGAAACGGGCGGTGTGCAGCGTGTCGGAGATGCGGACGGAGTCGGTGTCGACGCCGTGCCGCTCCAGCCAGGCGCGGTACTCGTCGAAGTCCGCGCCCGCGGCGCCGACCAGGACCGGGCGGGTGCCGAGCTGCCCCATGCCGAACGCGATGTTCGCGGCGACGCCGCCGCGGCGGACGTCGAGCTTGTCGACCAGGAACGACAGCGAGACCGTGTGCAGCTGGTCCGCTACGAGCTGGTCGGCGAAGCGGCCGGGGAAGGTCATGAGGTGGTCGGTGGCGATGGAGCCGGTGACTGCGATGCGCACGGCGTGGATTCTCCTGAGGGAGGCGGACCTTGACAGTTCACGCTATCGGGTGGGCGGGGCCGCTCTGAAGCCATCGAAACTACCCGATAGTAGATCTTTCTCCGTGAGCTCGACCGTGCATACGGTGCCGCTATGACGAACATCAAGGTCCATGCACCCGTTCCGGTCGATCTCGAAGGCGATCTGGCATCGCTGCCCGGGGACGGGGCGCGCATGGCTCCGCACTGGGCGGTCCCCGCCCGGGCCGCCTCGCGGCCGGTCTCCCCTGCCCTGATCCACGGCGTGTCCGTACCCCCCGCGTCGGCCCGGCTGCTCGACGCCATGGAGGACTACGGGGACTGAACGGCGCACACGCGGGAACCGTGTGCTCCCCCGCTGCGTCCCATCGCTGTCCCCCGTAAAGGGGAGGCGGGATACGACCCACCAGCGGGCCCGTAGGTGACGGGCCGGGTCCCATGGGACAGCTGTGCAGCCGAAGGAGCGATGCGGTGAACACCGAGCGACCCGACAACGACGACGACGCCAGGGAAGCGGCCGGCGCCACCGCCGACGCCCCGGAGGTCGAGGAGCCGGGTACGGCGGACGCCGCAACCCCGGCGGAGGCCGGGGCGTCGGCAGAGGCCGAGGGGCCGGCCGGGGCCGAGGTGTCCACCGGGGCCGAGGTGTCGCCGGATGCCGCTGACTCGGACGAGACCTCCGAAGTCACCGAGGCCGCCGAGACCTCCGAGGTCACCAAGGCCACCGAGGCTTCTGAGGCCGCCGAGGCCTCTCACACGCCGGATGAGGACGCACCGGCCGATGGGGGCAGCGAGGGCAAGGCGGCCCCGGCAGCAGACGAGCAGGGCGCACCGGAAGCCGGGACCACGGGTCCGCCCGGGGACCGGCAGGACGAGGGCGAGCGGGAAACCGCCGCAGAAGCCGGGGGCGAGCGGAAAGCCGCCGCGGAAGCCGGGGGCGTCGAGGAAAAAGCCCGCCCCGCTGCCACCCCGGTACCGGTGGGCGACCTCCCCAGGGACGAAGACGACCTGGTCCGTCACGGCGGTGGCCGCTCCCGTACGCCCGCGATCATCGCCTCCGTCGCCGCAGCCGTGCTGCTGATCGGCGGTGGCGGGGCCTGGCTCGCCTCCAACGCGTCCAGCGGGTCGGGCGGCGGTACGACGACCGGCGCACCCGGTGGGGACGACACTCCCCCGCCGCTCGCGCTCGACGGCTACTCGGAGTCCACGGCGGGCGACGGCAACGGCATCGCGCCCGGCGAGCCCAACCCCTACGGCGCCACCTATCGGGTCGACGGCACCCTCCCCGACGGTCCCGGCAAGGCGCCGGTGTACCGGGCGCAGGGCGAGGTCACGAAGGCGGAGGTGGCCCGGCTGGCGAAGGCCCTCGGGGTCGAGGGGTCGCCGGTGGCACAGGGCGAGGCCTGGAAGATCGGGGGCCAGGACGGGTCGGGGCCCAGTCTGCAGGTGAACCGGGAGGCGCCGGGCGCCTGGACGTTCACCCGCTACGCCCCGGGCACCGACGACTGCAAGGGCACCGACACCTGCACCGCCCCGCAGCCCGGCGGCACCCCGGTGGGCGAGGACGCGGCGCAGAAGGCCGCGGCGCCGGTGCTGAAGGCCTTGGGTCAGGACGACGCGAAGGTCGACGCGAGCCAGGTCATGGGAGCCCAGCGGATGGTGAACGCCTCCCCGGAGATCGGCGGGCTGCCCACGCACGGCTGGACGACCGGGATCACGGTCGGCTCCGACGGCGAGGTCGTCGGCGGCAGCGGACAGCTGAAGACGCCGGTGAAGGGCGACACGTACCCCGTGGTCGGCGCGGAGAAGGCGCTGGAGCTGATGGAGGGGCAGCCGAAGAGCGACCACCGGATGGGCATCGGCGGCTGCGCGAGTCCCGTGCCGCTGAAGGACCGGCTGGAGCAGCCCTGCGAGCAGCCGTCGAGCGGCGCTCCTCAGCAGGACACGGTCACGGTCCAGAACGCGGTGTTCGGGCTGGCCGCGCACGTCGTGGACGGGCGGCAGGCGCTGGTGCCGTCCTGGCTGTTCGAGGTGACGGCTCCGGGCGCGAAGGACCCGTTCACGGTGACGTACCCGGCGGTGGAGCCGAAGTTCCTGGCCTCCCCCGAGCCGAGCGAGCCGAGTGACCGGCCGACCTCGGCTCCCGGGCCGCGCGAGGTGAAGGTGGACGGCTACCGGGCCGAGGGCTCGGAGCTGACGGTGACCTTCACGGGCGGGGTGTGCGCCGACTACGACGTGAAGGCGAGCGAGAAGGGCGACGAGGTGACGGTCTCCGTGACGTCGACGCCGTGGCCGGACAAGGTCTGCGTCATGATCGCCAAGCAGTTCCAGAAGACCGTCCAACTGGACGAGCCGCTCGGTGACCGGGCGGTGGTGAACACGGACGGCAAGGCGGTGCCGCTGGCCAAGGAGGGCGCGCGGCTGCCGGCTCCCCCGACGCAGGAGCGGTAGGAGCGGCACACAGCGCGAAGGCGGCGGCCCCGTCGGAGGGGGCCGCCGCCTTCGTCGTGTCCGCGGCCGCCGGAGCGGCTCGGCAGGCTCAGCTGAAGGAGTCGCCGCAGGCGCAGGAGCCCGTCGCGTTCGGGTTGTCGATCGTGAAGCCCTGCTTCTCGATGGTGTCCACGAAGTCGATCGTGGCACCGCCCAGGTACGGGGCGCTCATGCGGTCGGTGACGACCTTCACACCGTCGAAGTCCTTCTCGACGTCGCCGTCGAGGGCGCGCTCGTCGAAGAAGAGCTGGTAGCGCAGGCCCGAGCAGCCGCCGGGCTGGACGGCGACGCGCAGCGCGAGGTCCTCGCGGCCTTCCTGGTCGAGCAGCGCCTTGACCTTGGACGCGGCGGCGTCGGTCAGGATGATGCCGTCGGTGACGGTGCTGGTCTCGTCCGATACGGACATCTACATCTCTCCCGGGTTGTACGGAGACTGCTTGCCGACGGTTGCAACCGGCGGGGCCGCGGATTCATTCCGGGCCGGGCTCTCGATCCCGGCTCCTTTTCATGCTCGCACACACGCCGGGAACCGGAAAACGGCTCTTTCCGGGTCTTCCCGGGAATGAACGGTGGCTCACCGGGATTCACGTCACACCGACGCTATGGCCATCGTCAAAGTGACGTGAAGCGGTTATGATAGATAGCGTCAAATCGACGAAAAGTCGCAGAAACAGAAAGGGTGCGTGTCGTGACCACCGCCCAGACCCAGGAGCTCGACGTACAGCCGACGCCCCTCGCCCTGCTGCTCCTCGGCCGTGAGGCCGACCCGAAGAGCGAGCGCGGCGTGGAGTGTCCCGGCGACCTGCCCTCGCCGTCCGACCCGGACCTGGTGGAGCGCGCCCGCAAGGCGAAGGAGAAGCTCGGGGACAAGGTCTTCGTGCTCGGCCACCACTACCAGCGCGACGAGGTCATCCAGTTCGCCGACGTGACGGGTGACTCGTTCAAACTGGCCCGCGACGCGGCCGCCCGCCCGGAGGCCGAGTACATCGTGTTCTGCGGCGTGCACTTCATGGCGGAGTCCGCGGACATCCTGACGTCCGAGGACCAGAAGGTCGTCCTGCCCGACCTCGCCGCCGGCTGCTCGATGGCCGACATGGCGACGGCCGAGCAGGTCGCCGAGTGCTGGGACGTGCTGACCGAGGCCGGGATAGCCGAGCAGGTCGTGCCCGTCTCGTACATGAACTCCTCCGCCGACATCAAGGCGTTCACCGGCAAGCACGGGGGCACGATCTGCACCTCGTCCAACGCCAAGCGGGCCCTGGACTGGGCGTTCGAGCAGGGCGAGAAGGTGCTCTTCCTGCCCGACCAGCACCTGGGCCGCAACACCGCCGTGCGCGACATGGGCATGTCCCTGGAGGACTGCGTCCTCTACAACCCGCACAAGCCGAACGGCGGCCTGACGGCCGACGAGCTGCGCGCGGCGAAGATGATCCTGTGGCGCGGCCACTGCTCGGTGCACGGCCGCTTCAGCCTGGACTCGGTGAACGACGTGCGCGAGCGCATCCCCGGCGTGAACGTCCTGGTGCACCCCGAGTGCAAGCACGAGGTCGTGGCCGCTGCGGACTACGTCGGCTCGACGGAGTACATCATCAAGGCCCTGGAGGCCGCGCCGGCCGGCTCCAAGTGGGCCATCGGCACGGAGCTGAACCTGGTCCGTCGCCTGGCGAACCGTTTCGCGCCGGAGGGCAAGGAGATCGTCTTCCTCGACAAGACGGTCTGCTTCTGCTCGACCATGAACCGCATCGACCTCCCCCACCTGGTCTGGGCCCTGGAGTCGCTGGCCGAGGGCAACCTCGTCAACCGCATCGAGGTGGACAAGGAGACGGAGGCCTTCGCGAAGCTGGCCCTGGAGCGGATGCTGGCCCTGCCGTAACCCCGGCCCCGTCCGTCGTCACCCCGAGCGCGGTTTCCGCTCGGGGTGCGCTGGGTCCAGGGTGAAGACGCTGCCGCCGGGGGTGGTCGCGACGAGGGCGCCTCCGAGGAGCCGTACCGGAGTGGCGCCCCAGTCGGTGGCGTTGCTCTGGGCCCTCGGCTGCGTCTCCCAGAGCAGCGTGCCCTTCTTCGTGTCGAGCGCCCCGACGCGGCCGCTGGCACTGGCGAGGTACACGGCCCGGGTCCGCGGGTCGTACGTCGCCTCGCCCGGCTGTTCCAGGCTGGTGGGGGTCTGCCACAGCGGTCTGCCCGTGCGGGCCGACACGGCGGTGACCCGTCCGCTGGCGGTGGCGAACCACAGGGTGCCGTCCGCCAGCGTCACCTCGCCCTCGTACTCCTCGGCCAGCTTCGTCGTGCTCTGCGCACCGGTGCCGGGGTCCACCAGCCGGATGGCCGCAAACGGCGCGTCCTCCCCCATGAGGACGTTCCCGTTCTCGTCCTGGGTCAGGTCCAGGAAGAGGAGCCGACGGTCGAAGGTGCCGAGCAACTCTGCCTTGCTCGGTACGCTCAGCCGGCGTGCCGGGCCGTCGGCTGGGTGCAGCTCCATGACGAGACCGTTCTCCGGACTCTCCTCCGAGCCGCACTCCAGCCACAGCTTCCCCGCCACCTGCTTGATCCCGCAGTAGTGCTTCGCGGGCAGGCGTTCCGTCCAGCGCGGGGCGCCGGTGCGGACCGAGCGGGCCGTCATCGAGGTGCCGTCGCCCTCCGGGATCACGACGATGTCGCCGGAGAAGGCCACTTCCGCCCACGCGTCGTTCACCGCACGGTCCCAGAGCCGGTCACCGGTCCCGGTGTCGAACGCGAAGACCCGGGTCGTCCCTTCGCCCGGGGGCTCCTGCCGCACCAGGACGGCGTCGTCCCGGACGCCCAGGATCACGAACCTGGAGAGGTCGTCGCCGGTGACGGCCGCCGCGGGGCCGGCGCGCCAGACGGTCTCGCCCGTCCTCCCGTCCAGGCGGACGGGGAGGATCCCGTCGCCCGCGCAGTAGACGGCCCCCTCGTACGTCCGGCACTCCGGACCGCCCCGCAGCCCGCCGGAATCCGGCTGCTGCGTCTTGCGCACACCGCGCCCGGCCGTCTCGTACACGGTCGTCTGCCAGGGCTTCCATCCGGCCGGCGGTGCCGCCCAACGGGAGTTCGCAGACGGTGAAGCGCTCTGCGCCCAGCCGGGGCCGAGCGTCAGATAGGCCGTCAGGCCGAGGACGGCGGCGCCGACCGTGCCCGTCGCGGCGAGCAGCGGGCGGATACGGCGGCGGGGGCGAGCGGGAGCGGGCGGGTCCGCCACGGTCGCGGGACGGACGGGGCCCGGCGGGTCCGCCACGGTCGCGGGACGGACCGGCTCGACGGCCGGGAGCCGGTCCGCGCGCAGGGGCATGGTGGCCGGGTCGCCGTCCGCCGGTTCGGGCAGGACGGCCGCCAGCTGCCGGGCCAGCTCGTCGAGCCCGGGCCGGTCCGCGGGCTCCTTGGACAGGCAGCGCTCCAGCAGCCCGCGCAGCGGCCCGCCGACGCCCTCCAGCACGGGTTCGTCGTGCACCACGCGGTACGCCGTCAGATAGGGGCTGTCCGCGTCGAAGGGGCCGCGCCCGGTGACGGAGTACACCAGCAGTGCCCCGAGGGAGAAGACGTCCGACGCCGGGCCGACCGCGCGGGCGTCGACGAGCTGTTCGGGCGACATGAAGGGCGGCGTGCCGATCATCTGGCCGGTCTCGGTCAGCGTCTGGTGGTTCTCCGCCGCGCGGGAGATGCCGAAGTCGATGACGCGCGGGCCGTCTTCGGCCAGCAGGACGTTGGCCGGCTTCAGGTCCCGGTGCACCACCCCTGCCCGGTGGATGTCGCGCAGGGCCTCCACCAGGCCCAGCGCCAGCCCGCGCAGTTCGGCGTCCGGCAGGGCGCCCCGGTCACGGATCCGCCCCGCGAGCGAGGGGCCGGGCACGTACTGGGTGGCCATCCAGGGCCGGGCCGCCTCGGGGTCCGCGTCCAGGACCGGTGCCGTGAAGGCTCCGCTGACCTTGCGGACGGCAGCGATCTCCTGCCGGAACCGGGCGCGGAAGACGGTGTCCGCGGCGTACTGGGCGTGGACGACCTTGATGGCCACATCACGGCCCGAGCGCGCTCTGGCCCGGTAGACGACGCCCATGCCCCCGGCCCCGAGCCGGTCGAGCAGCCGGTAGCCGCCGACCGACTTCGGGTCCTCGCTGTGCAGCGACACGCCCGAATCCCCTTCCCCCGTAAAGCCGTTCGAGGGCCACAGGATACGTAACGGCACATGGCGGCGGCCGGGCACCGGCCGTGAAGGTCCGGTGCCCGGCCGCCGCCGGGTCAGGCCGTCACACGCCCGCGTGCTCCGGCTCCGCCGCGTCCGTCCGCTGGGCCTTGAGGCCCTTCTTCGCCGCGCGCTTCTTCGCCCGGCGCTCCTTGCGGAGTTCGAACATCGCGTACAGCGTCGGGACCAGCAGCAGCGTCAGCAGGGTCGACGTGACCAGGCCGCCGATCACGACCACGGCCAGCGGCTGGGCGATGAAGCCGCCCTCGCCGGTGATGCCGAGGGCCATGGGCAGCAGGGCGAAGATCGTCGCCAGAGCGGTCATGAGAATCGGGCGCAGCCGGTGCCGGCCGCCCTCGATCACGGCCTCGACGACGCCGTGGCCCTGCTTGCGGTACTGGTTGATCAGGTCGATCAGCACGATCGCGTTCGTCACCACGATGCCGATCAGCATCAGCATGCCGATCATGGCCGGGACGCCCATCGGGGTGCCGGTGGCGATCAGCAGGCCGATCGCGCCCGTCGCCGCGAACGGGATGGAGACGAGCAGGATCAGCGGCTGGACCAGGGACCGGAAGGTGCCGACCAGCAGCATGAACACGATCGCGATGGCCGCCAGCATCGCCAGGCCCAGGTTGGCGAACGCCTCGTCCTGGTCCTCGGAGACACCGCCGATCGACGCCGTGGCGCCGTCGGGGAGCTTCAGCGCGTTGATCTTCGACTGGAGCTGGGTGCTGACCGCTCCGGTGTTGTCGCCGGTCGGCTTCGCGGTGATGGTGGCGGCGCGCTGGCCGTCGATGCGGGTCATGGACACCGGCCCGTCGACCGTCCGCACGGTCGCGATGTCGCCGAGCTTCACCTTGCCCAGGCGCAGGTCCTTCAGCTGCTGGAGCGTCTGCGCGGGCTTCGCCGAGCGGATGACGACGTCGCGCTCGGTGTCGTCCAGGACCGCCTTGGCCGCGGTGGTGCCGCGGACGGCCTGGGCGACGGCGGCGCCGAGCGTCTGGTCGTTGAACCCGGCCGCGGCCGCCTTGTCGTCGGCCTTGACCGAGATGCGCGGCACGCTGGTCGCGAGGTCGCTGGAGACGTCCGTGACGTCGTCGAGGGAGGCGACCGTCTTGCGGACCTCCTCGGACGCCGTGCGCAGCACGCCCGCGTCGGCGGCCTTCACGACCACGCTGAGGTCCTGGCTGCCGAAGCCGTCACCGGCGGCGACGGTGGTCGTGCCGATGCCCTTCAGCCCGGCCAGGCCCTTCTCGATGCTGTCCTGGACGTCCGCGTGGGACGCCGAGTCGTCCAGCATCACCTGGTACGAGGCCTGGTTGCTGTCGGTGCCGCCGCCGAAGGCCGCCATGAAGCCGGACGAGCCGATCGTGACCTGGTAGTCCTTCACGCCCTCGGTACCGGCGAGCAGCCGCTCGACCTTCTTCGCCTGGGCGTCGGTCGCGGCCAGGCTGGTGCCGGGCTTCAATTCCTGCTTGACGGTGAGGACTTCCTGCTCGCCCTGGTCGAAGAAGTTGGTCTTCAGCAGCGGCGCCATGCCGAACGTGCCGACCAGGACGACGATCGCGATGGCCACGCTGGTGAGACGGCGGCGGGTCGCGAAGCGCAGGACCGGGACGTAGATGCGCTGGAGGCGGCTCCTGGCCTCCTTCTCCTCAGCGATCCGGCGCGCCTCGTCCGCGTCCTCGGGCGTGCCCTTCGGAGGCCGCAGGAACCAGTACGACAGCACCGGCACGACCGTCAGGGAGACGAGGAGGGACGCCAGCAGCGCGGCCGTCACGGTCAGGCTGAACGAGCCGAACAGCTCGCCCACCATGCCGCCGACCAGGCCGATCGGCAGGAACACCGCGACCGTGGTGAGCGTCGAGGACGTCACCGCGCCCGCGACCTCGCGGACGGCCTGGAGGATCGCCGAGTGGCGCTCCTCGCCGTAGCCGAGGTGGCGCTTGATGTTCTCCAGGACCACGATCGAGTCGTCGACGACCCGGCCGATGGCGATGGTCAGGGCGCCCAGCGTCAGGACGTTCAGCGACAGGTCGCGCGTCCACAGCACGATCAGGGCGAGGACCACGGACAGCGGGATGGACACCGCGGTCACGAGGGTCGAGCGGATCGAGGCGAGGAAGACGAGGATCACCAGGACGGCGAAGAGCAGACCGAGCCCGCCCTCGGTGGTCAGGCCCTTGATGGACTTGGACACGGCCGGGCCCTGGTCGCTGACGACCGTGAGGGTCGCGCCGGAGCCGAGGTCCTTGCGCAGGTCCGGCAGCTTGTCCTGGACGGCGTCGGAGATGGCGACCGCGCTGCCGTCGCGGTCCATCGTCACAGCGACGGAGAGGCTGGGCTTGCCGTCGGTGCGGGTGATGGAGTCGGCCGTGGCCTCCTGCTGCTTCACCGTGGCGACATCGCCCAGGCGGGCCGGCTTGCCCTTGCCCGGCTCGCCGGTGACCATCAGGTCCTTGATCTGCTCGATCGAGGTGAAGCCGCCGCCGACCTGCACGGTGCGGTTGGCGCCGTCCTCGTCGAAGGAGCCGGCCGGGACGGTCGCGCCGCCCGCCTGGAGCGCCTGGGAGAGGGACTGCGAGGTCAGACCGGCCTTCGCCAGCTTCGCGTCGTCGGGCGTGACGGTGACCTGGAGGTCGCGCACGCCGTCGACGGTGACCTGGCCGACGCCGTCGATGCTCTTCAGGTCCGGCACGACGGTCTTGTCGAGCTGGTCGGCCAGGGCCTGCTGGTCGCGGCCGGAGGTGACGGCGAGGACGACGGTCGGGATGTCGTCCGTGGAGCCGGCGACGACCTGCGGGTCGACCTCGTCGGGGAGCTGGACGCGGGCCCGGTTGACGGCCTGCTGGACGTCGGCGACCAGCTGCTCGGTGTCGTTGCCGTAGTCGAAGGACGCCATGATCACGGCGTTGCCCTCGCCGGCGGTGGAGGTGACGCCGCTGATGCCGTCGACAGCTTCGAGGGTGTCCTCGATGGGCTCGACGACCTGCTTCTCGACCACGTCCGGGGACGCGCCCTGGTACGGCGCCAGCACGGACACCATGGGCAGTTCGATGGTGGGCAGCAGCTGCTGCTTGAGCTGGGGTATCGCGATCGCCCCGAAGACGAGCGCGATGATCGACATCAGCCCGATCAAGGCCCGTTGCGCGAGGCTGAACCTGGACAGCCAGGACATGGGTGAGGGTCTCTCTTCTGTTTAGCGGCAGAAGCGGCAGCGGGCGCGCAGATGAGCGCCCGCCCCTACACCCTGAGCCATGCGGGAACCGGGTTTCGTAGGCCCCAGGTCCAAATCCTTATGCGGCGCATACTCCGGCCGCAGTACGCCCGGGCCGAGCTCACTCCACCCTCGGACGGACCAGGCCGGACTCGTACGCGGTCACCACGAGCTGGGCGCGGTCCCGGGCGCCGAGCTTGGCCATGGCCCGGTTGACGTGCGTCTTCACGGTCAGCGGGCTGACTTCGAGGCGCTCGGCGATCTCGTCGTTGGAGTGCCCGCCGGCGACCTGGACCAGCACCTCGCGCTCCCGGACGGTGAGCGAGTCGAGCCGTTCGCCGCGCGCCGGGTCGCGGTCGCCGTCGGCCGGGTCGTCCGTGGCGAGGAACCGGGCGATCAGGCCCGTGGTGGCCGCCGGGGAGAGCAGGGCCTGGCCGCCGGCCGCGATACGGATGGCGTTCAGCAGTTCCTCGGGTTCGGAGCCCTTGCCGAGGAAGCCGGAGGCGCCGGCGCGCAGCGACTGCACGACGTAGTCGTCCACCTCGAACGTCGTCAGGATGACCACCCGGACGTCGGCGAGATCGGGATCGGCGCTGATCATGCGGGTCGCGGCGAGGCCGTCGGTGCCGGGCATGCGGATGTCCATGAGGACGACGTCGGCCTGCTGCTCCTTCGTCAGCCGGACCGCCTCCGCGCCGTCGGAGGCCTCGCCGACCACCTCCATGTCGGGCTCGGAGTCGACGAGCACGCGAAAGGCGCTGCGCAGGAGCGCCTGGTCGTCGGCGAGCAGGACACGGATGGTCATGCGGGGTCCTCCCCGGTCGGTGTGCGGTTCTTGACCGGCAGGATGGCATGGACGCGGAAGCCGCCGCCGTACCGGGGACCGGTGGTGAGGGTGCCGCGCAGGGCGGTGACGCGCTCGCGCATCCCGAGCAGTCCGTGGCCGCCGCCGTCCTGGGTCTCGTGCTCGCCGCTGCCGTCGTCGAGCACGGTGATCTCGATGTTCGGTCCGACGCGTACGACGCTGACCTCCGCCTTGGCCTGGGGCCCGGCGTGCTTCTGCACGTTGGTGAGGGCCTCCTGGATGATCCGGTAGGCGGCCAGGTCGACCGCCGCCGGGAGGCTGGAGCCCTGGTCGGCGCGGGCGACCTCGATGTGCAGGCCGGCGCTGCGGAAGGTGCCGGTGAGTTCGTCGAGGCGGTCGAGGCCCGGGGCCGGTTCGGTCGGGGCCTCCGGGTCGCCGGACTGCCGGAGCAGGCCGACGGTGGCGCGCAGTTCGTTGAGCGCGGAGCGGCTGGCCTCGCGGACGTGCGCGAGGGCCTCCTTGGCCTGGTCGGGGCGCTTGTCCATGACATGGGCGGCGACCCCGGCCTGCACGTTGACCAGGGCGATGTGATGGGCGACGACGTCGTGCAGGTCCCGGGCGATGCGCAGGCGTTCCTCGGCGACCCGGCGGCGGGCCTCCTCCTCGCGGGTGCGTTCCGCCTTCTCGGCGCGTTCCCTGATCGCCTGGACGAAGGCGCGGCGGCTGCGGACGGCGTCGCCCGCGGTGGCGCCGATGCCGGTCCAGGCGAAGATGCCGAGGTTCTCCTGGGCGTACCAGGGCAGGGGGCCCGCGGCCATGGCGGCGCCGGTCAGCACGGTCATAGTGAGCAGTCCGACCCGCCAGGTGGTGGGGCGGTCGGTGGTGGAGGCGACGGTGTAGAGCGCGATGACGGCGGACATCGCGACGGGGGCGCGGGGGTCGCCGGTGACGGACTCGATGACGGAGAGGGCGCCGGTGAGGGCGAGGACCGTCATGGGGGCGCGGCGGCGGAAGACCAGGGCCGCGGCGCCGAGGGTCATGAGGAGGAGGCTGAGCGGGTCGGGGGTGCGCAGGGCCCAGCTGACGCTGTCCCGGTGCCGGGGTTCCACGAACGAACCGGCGACCATGCAGACCAGGACGGCGGTGGCCAGGACGGCGTCCATCGCCAGGGGATGCGCTTTGGCCTGGCATCTGGCCCGCGCGAGGGTGCTCACGGGTGTTTACGGTAGCCGGGCCGGCCGTGAGTGTGTGAGGTGCTGGGCGTCGAGGCCGAGGCGGGGCGTTCGCGCAGCCCGGCGCTGCGGGGTGCCTCCCCCAAGCTCTTCGAGCAGGGGGTACCCCCAGCGCCCCGAGCGGCACGCGTGCCCGCGGTCACGTCAGCCCGGAATCAAGCCGTCGTCGCTGAGGAGCTCCCGGACTTCCTCCAAGGTCGCGTCGGGAGACGGCAGGATCAGTTCCGACGGCTCCAGGGAGTCGTCCGGGAGGGGTTCGCCCAGGTCGCGGACCCTCGTCAGGAGGGCCTGGAGGGTGCGGCGGAAGCCGGGGCCGTCGCCGTTCTCCATTTCCGCCAGGAGTTCGTCGTCCAGCCTGTTCAGCTCGGCGAGGTGGCCGTCGGCCAGGATCACCTGACCCTCCCCCATGATCCGTACGATCATGTCGCCCTCCTAGGCGTGGACCCCTACTGCTTGTCGAAGCGCGGGGTGTCCTGCGGCTGCTGCTGGGACTGCCGGCCGTCCGAGCCGCCCTCGATGGCCTGCTGCCCGCTGCCCGAGCCTCCGGCCAGTTCGGCCTTCATGCGCTGCAGTTCCAGCTCTACATCCGTACCACCGGAGAGCCGGTCCAGCTCGGCCTGGATGTCGTCCTTGTGCATGCCGGAGGGGTCGTCGAGGGCACCGGAGGCGAGCAGTTCGTCGATGGCGCCGGCGCGGGCCTGGAGCTGGGCCGTCTTGTCCTCGGCGCGCTGGATCGCCAGGCCGACGTCGCCCATCTCCTCGGAGATGCCGGAGAAGGCCTCGCCGATCCGGGTCTGCGCCTGGGCCGCCGTGTACGTCGCCTTGATCGTCTCCTTCTTCGTGCGGAAGGCGTCGACCTTGGCCTGGAGCCGCTGGGCCGCGAGGGTGAGCTTCTCCTCCTCGCCCTGAAGCGTGGCGTGCTGGGTCTCCAGGTCGGTCACCTGCTGCTGGAGCGCGGCCCGGCGGGAGAGCGCTTCGCGGGCCAGGTCCTCACGGCCCAGCGCGAGTGCCTTGCGGCCCTGGTCCTCCAGCTTGCCGGACTGTGACTGCAGCTGGTTCAGCTGGAGTTCCAGGCGCTTGCGGCTGGTCGCCACGTCGGCGACGCCGCGGCGGACCTTCTGCAGCAGCTCCAGCTGCTTCTGGTACGAGTAATCGAGGGTCTCGCGCGGGTCCTCGGCCCGGTCAAGGGCCTTGTTCGCCTTCGCGCGGAAGATCATCCCCATACGCTTCATGACACCGCTCATGGGCTTCGCGCGCCCCCTTCTGACCGACTCCGGCAGCTGCTCCTGCGACAGAACCCACAGTACGGGCCCTGCATCCATTACCGCACTGTTCGGGGACGGATGCGCTCATCCCCAAGGACGACTGCGTGCGCTCCCGCTCCGGCGTAGGGAGTAGGTGGTCCCCGGGGTTACCGGAGCCGTACACCCCGGGAAACATCCGGAGGCGTACGCAACGTCCCCTCTGTCCCCTTACTGACGACTGGTGTTGCCGGATCGTTCCCCACCGGGCTGGGGTCCATGCCCGGAAGCCCTTACCCTTGGGTTTTGTGTTCCGTAGCCGTGCGAAGGATGAGAAGGCCCAGGACGCCGACAAGGCGCCGGTGACCGACTCCAGTCAGCCCCGTCACCCCGAGGCCCCCAAGGGGCGCCCCACGCCCAAGCGCAGCTCTGCCCAGTCGCAGCGCCGCAGCGTGGCCAACACGTCGATGACGCGCAAGGAGGCCGCCAAGCGGCAGCGTGAGGAGCGCCGCAGCGCGCTGGAGCGGCAGCGCCAGGCGCTGGCCAGCGGCGACGAGCGCTACCTGCCCGCCCGCGACAAGGGGCCGGTCCGCCGGTTCGCGCGTGACTTCATCGACTCGCGCTTCAACATCGCGGAGTTCTTCCTGCCGATGGCCGTGGTCATCCTCGTGCTGAGCATGGTGCGGGTGGCGGCGCTGCAGAACATCGCGCTGCTGCTGTGGCTCGTGGTGATCGTGCTGATCGTGCTCGACTCGTTCGTCACGGGCTTCCGTCTGAAGAAGCAGCTGGCCGAGCGCTTCGCGGGTGAGAACAAGCGCGGCGCCGTCGCCTACGCCCTGATGCGCTCTCTCCAGATGCGCCGGCTCCGGCTGCCGAAGCCGCAGGTCAAGCGCGGAGAACGGCCCTGACCACGACGCCGTTCTCCGGGAGTGCGGCGGATGCCTGGCTGGACAGGCTGGGCGGGCTGCGCGATGTCGTCCGGCAGGAGCTGGTGACCCGCCAGCTGGACGAGCAGATAGTGGCCAGGTTCCCGGTCGGGCAGCGGCTGCGGGTGCTCGACGTGGGGATGGGCCAGGGCACGCAGGCACTGCGGCTGGCCCGGGCCGGGCACCAGGTGACCGGTCTGGAGCAGGACGCGACGATGGTCGCCGCGGCCCGGGAGTCCCTCGCCGGGGAACCGGAGGGCATCCGGGAGCGGATGCGGATCATCGAGGGCGACGGCCGGGACACCGGTGTGCACTTCCTGCCGGGCAGTTTCGACGTGGTGCTGTGCCACGGCGTCCTGATGTACGTCGAGGAGCCCGACCCGCTGCTGGCGGGCCTCGCCCGGATGCTGGCGCACGGCGGGCTGCTGTCGCTTCTTGTGCGCAACGGCGACGCGCTCGCGTTCCGGCCGGGCCTGTCCGGTGACTGGTCGGGCGCCATGGCTGCCTTCGACACGACCGCCTACCGGAACCGGCTGGGCCTCGACGTGCGGGCCGACCGGCTGAAGGACCTGACGTCGACGCTCGCGGGGATCGGGGCGCCGCTGCACGCCTGGTACGGGGTGCGGGTGTTCACCGACACGGCGGCGGACGGCGCGGAGGTCCCGGCCGAGGTGGAGACGCTGCTCGCGGTGGAGGAGAAGGCCGGGCGGACGGATCCGTACCGCGGGGTGGCGGCGCTGCTGCATCTGTGCGGCGTGCGCGGCTGACCCACGGAGGAAGGGCGGGGACCGTCGGCCCCCGCCCCTGCCGGGCTCACGCCTCGGCGGCGTGCAGACTCATCGGCCCGTAGATCTCCGTGGCGTCCTCGAACAGCCGCACCTGATCGGCACCGCCCTCCTGGAGGGCCTTCCAGTGCTCCCCGATCCAGGACTCGGCGTCCCCCTGGGTGGGGAACTCCTCCGGCGGCACCGCGGGCTGGACCTCCGTCCCGTCGGTCTTCTCGAACCGCCACGTCCATGCCGCCATGTACGCCTCCCATGTGTGTGAGCACACTGCACAGCGAAAGCCGGATCTTGGTCCGGCTCCCTCTCAGAGCGTAAGCGCTCCACCGGGTGGGGCGTTACAGGGCTTGCGGGGTGCGGGTTGTGGGCCTGCAGGGGTCGTGGCGGGCTGGTCGCGCCCGCGCGGCGGAGCCGCATATCGACACGGCCCGCGCCCCTTCAGGGGCGTCTCCATCACGCATGTCTCATGCTCACGGGTCAGAATCGGGGCGTGGAACTCACTCTGCTCGGCACCGGTGCCCCCGCGGGCCTCCCCCGCCCCGACTGTCCCTGCGCGGCCTGTGCGGCCGCCCTCGGCCCCGACGCGCGGGCGGCCACCGCGCTGCTCCTGGACGGGGCGCTGCTGCTCGATCTGACGCCGGGCGCGGCGTTCGCGGCGGCGCGGGCGGGCCGTTCCCTGACGGGCGTCCGGCAGGTGCTGCTGTCGCATCCGCACGACGGGCCGGCGGTCGAGGTGCCCGCGGGGCTGCCGCAGCCCGGACGGGTGCCGGACGGGCGGGAGTTGACGCTGCTGACGGGGCACCGGGTGCGGGCGGTGGCGCTGGACTCGCCGGGCACGGGGTACGCGGTGACCGGGCCGGAGGGGCAGCGGCTGCTGTATCTGCCGCCGGGCGGGGCGCCGGCGGGCCTGGAGGGGCCGGCCGAGTCGTACGACATGGTCCTCGCGGATGTCGTGGGGCGGCCGGACGCGCTGGCGAAGCTGCGGGCGGTGGGGGCGGTCGGGCCGACGACCGATGTGGTCGCCGTCCATCTGGACCACGACGTGCCGCCGGGACCGGAGCTCGGGCGGCGGCTCGCGGCGGCCGGGGCCCGGGCCGTGCCGGACGGGGTGACGCTGGTGGTGGGGGCGTACGAGGAGGTACCGGACGTGCCGCGCCGGACGCTGGTGCTGGGCGGGGCGCGGTCGGGCAAGTCGGTGGAGGCCGAGCGGAGGCTGGAGGCCTTTCCGGACGTGCTGTACGTGGCCACGGGCGGGTCACGCAACGGCGACACGGAGTGGTCGTCGCGGGTCTCGGCCCACCGGGAGCGGCGGCCGGGGTCGTGGCACACGGTGGAGACCTGTGATCTGGTGCCGTTGCTGGAGGCGGAGGGGCCGCCCCTGCTCATCGACTGTCTGTCGCTGTGGCTGACCGACGCGATGGACGCCGCCGGGGCGTGGGACGACGCGGTGTGGGCGGAGCGGGGCGAGAAGGTGCTGCGGGAGCGGGTGCGGGAGCTCACGGAGGCGGTGCGGGTCACCCGTCGGACCGTGGTCGCCGTGTCGAACGAGGTGGGGTCGGGGATCGTGCCGTCGACGGCGTCGGGGCGGCGCTACCGGGACGAACTCGGCCGGCTGAACGCGGGGTTCGCGGACGAGTGCGAGCACGTGCTGCTGGTGGTGGCGGGGCAGGCCGTGGTGCTGCGGGGCTGACAGGGCCCCACGGCTGCCCCTGCGCCGGGCTAGGGAGCCTTGCGGGCGATCACCCGGTAGGTGTTGGCGAAGCGCGTGCGGCGGGCGACCGGGGCGATGAGGTGGTCGGCCAGCGCGGCCACGGCCACCAGGGGCAGGCCGGCGCGGAGCAGGGCGGTTCGGGCGTGCCGCTGGACGGAGGGCGGCGGGATGGCCCGCCAGGGGGTGTCCGGGGCCGGGAGGGCGTGCGAGAGGGCCAGGGACATGGCGCCCGCGAGGTCGTGGGGGACGTGGACCGGGCGGTGGTCGAGCGTCAGGATCGCGCAGCCGGTCGACTCCAGTTCCGCGCGGACGTTCTGCGGGGGCAGGAGGTGCAGGTGGCGCGGCTGGTCGTAGGGGAGCCACCAGCGGCCCAGCAGGGCGGCGAAGACACTGCGGGGGCTCAGGGTCTCGATGAGCAGGTGGCCGCCCGGGCGCAGGACGGCGAGGGCGGCCCGGAGTTCCGCCCGGGGGTCGGGCGTGCCCTCCAGGTGGTGGAGCATGCTGACCACGTCGTAGCGGGCGCGCAGGGGCCCGGCGATCTTGGTGTCCGTGAGGCGGCCGACGTGGGCCTCCTCGACGCGGTCGGACGTGCGGGCGCGGACCACGCGCGGGGTGGGGTCCAGGCCGTCGAAGGCGGTGTACGGGAAGAACTGCCGGGCCGTGGCGGGGAAGTCGGCGTGGCCCGTTCCGACGTCGAGCCAGCTCTCCGGTTCGCCGCAGCTCAGCATGGCGCGGGCGGCCGAGCGGTGGCGGCGCGGGCTGCCGCGCAGGGCGAGGAGGCCGTCGCTCGCCGGGTCCCTGGGCGCCCCGCGCGCGGTCCGGTGGTAGAGGGCCAGGCCCTCCAGGGTGAGGCGGGGGTTCTGGAAGGTGTGGCCGCAGTCCCGGCAGGCGTCGAGGGTGAAGCCGCCCGGCTTGTACTGCCGCAGGTCACCGGTGCGCAGCCGGTTGCGCAGCCGGTCGGAGCCGCACCAGGGGCAGTCCTCCCGGCGCGGTTCGTGGACCCGTGCGGTCGTCTGGGGGGCGGGGGGTGCTGAGGAGGCGGGATGTGCGGGCATGGGCGGCTCCCGGGGGCGACGGCGTACGGCAAGGACGTACGGCGGGGACGTCGCACGCACCACGTACGACAATCCGCTGCAAAACGGAACGTATGGGAAGCCGATCTCGGGTGCAACGACGTCGCCGTGACGGAGTGGTGATGTGGCGCCGTGGCGTTCGACCGGGGCCGGTACTGTTCGGCGAATGAGCTCGCTTAATCTCGACGACTTCACCGATCTGATCGAGCGTCCGGACGGCGGGATCCGCCGTGACGCCGAGGCGCGCCGGGAGCGACAGATCGTGCCGCCCGGGTCGCTGGGCCGCCTCGACGAACTGGGTGAGTGGCTCGCGGCGGCGCAGTCGGCCGTGCCGGTGCGGCCGGTCGAACGGCCGCGGGTGGTGCTCTTCGCCGGTGACCACGGCATCGCCGAGCTGGGCGTCTCGGCCCGTCCGGCGGGCAGCGCCGGGGAGTTGGTGCGCGAGGTGCTGGAGGGCGGCCGGCCCGTGTCGGTGCTGGCCCGGCGGCTGGGCGTGCCGGTGCGGATCGTCGACATGGCCCTGGACTGCGACCCCGAGACGCTGCCCGAGGACGTCGTACGGCACCGGGTGCGGCGCGGCAGCGGGCGGATCGACATCGAGGACGCGCTGACCCCGCAGGAGGCCGAGGCGGCGTTCCGGGCGGGGATCGCGGTGGCCGACGAGGAGGCCGACTCGGGCACGGACCTGGTGGTGCTCGGCGATGTGAGCGTCGGCGGGACCACGGCCGCGAGCGTGCTGGTCGCGGCGTTGTGCGGGGTCGACGCGTCGGTCGTCACGGGGCGCGGCGGGCTGGCGATCGACGACCTGGCGTGGATGCGCAAGTGTGCGGCGATCCGCGACGCGCTGCGCCGGGCCCGGCCGGTGCTCGGGGACCAGTTGCAGCTGCTGGCGGCGGTGGGCGGGGCCGACCTCGCCGCGATGACGGGCTTCCTGCTGCAGAGCGCGGTGCGCAAGCTGCCGGTGGTGCTCGACGGGGTCGTGACGGCCGCGTGCGCGCTGGTCGGGCAGCGGATCGCGTTCCGGGCGCCGGACTGGTGGCTGGCCGCGCACGACAGCGGGGAGCCCGGGCAGGCGAAGGCGCTGGACCGGATGGCCCTGGAGCCGCTGCTGGCCCACGGGGTGACCGTCGGGGAGGGTGCGGGCGGTCTGCTGGCGCTGCCGCTCGTGCAGGCCTCGGCCGCGCTGGCGGCGGAGCTGCCCGAGAAGCCGAAGGAGTCCGAGGCACCGGCCGGGCCGGAGGCGGCGGCGGAGTCGGAGGCGCCCGCCGAGCAGTAGCACCCCCGAGATCCAGGTCACTCACGCCTGGCTCAACTTCGTCCCGTTCCGGTCGGTCTTGGGATGTGGTGTCGGTTTGACTGAGTCACGGACACCCTCAGACATCGCCGCGTACGGACGAGGACGGCCGCCGGATGACCACGCTCGCCCGCTGGGCCCGCGCCGAATGGGGACGGCTGTACACCGCGGTGCGCGGGCCGCTGGCCGAGCGGCGGTGGCGGGCCGTGCCGTTGGCCGTAGTGGCCGTGTGTCTCACGGCCGTGCTGCACCTCGTGCACGGCCAGGCGTGGGGCTACCAGTTCGTGCAGAACACCGGCGGGGTGCGGGCCGTGGACCCGTTGTGGCTGGCCCTGCTGCGGACACCGCTGTCGCTGTTCGTGCCCGCTCTGGACCTGCCGGTCTGGGGCGCGCTCGTGCAGATCCTGCTGGTGTTCGGCATCGCCGAGCTGTGCCTGGGCCGGTGGCGGACGCTGGCCCTCGCCTACGTGGCGACGCTCGCTGGCACGCTGTACGCACGCCTGGGCATCCGGCTGGGCCCCCACTCCCCGCTCGGCCTGCCCGCCTCGGACGCCTGGGTCGTGGACACCGGGCCGTCGGCGGCGGTGGTGGGCCTGGCCGTCTTCCTGGGCTGGCGCTACCGCGCGTACGTCACGGCCTCGGTGGTGATCGCGGCGATGGTGTTCGAGGTGGCGCTGAAGGAGAACCTCGCGGGCAAGGAGCACCTCGCCGCGATCATGGCGGTGCTGGTGCTGTGCGGGGTCGGCGAGCTGCGTCAGCGGCGCTCCAGGGACCGGGCGGGCTCGGGGTCGGGCGCACCGCCGATCCAGTCCTGAAAGGCGCGCCGGGGGCCCGCCCAGCGGCGGTCGTGGTGGTAGGCCCGCAGGCCGGACCTGGCCCGGGCGCGGGGCCGGTTCCGGTAGAACCGTCTGGCCCACGGGGAGGTGGGGCGGGCCAGCCGTACGGCCGCGACCAGGGCGACGAGCGGGATGACCAGGCCGAGGACGGCGAGCCGGACCTTGCCCTTGAACAGGGCGATCAGGGCGAACGCGAAGTTGACGAGGACGTTGACCAGGACGACGGCGCGGTTCTGCTGCTGGTCCTCGTTGAGGTCGTTGACGCCCAGCGGCGAGAAGCCGATCAGGAGCAGGCCCACGAGGGAGGCCGTGAGGACGACCATCTCCACGCTCTTGCGGCCGTCCGGGGTCCAGTAGACGTCGGCGAGGTGCAGGACCAGGGCGAACTCGTCGAGGACGAGGCCCGCGCCGATGCCGAAGATCACCGCGGCCAGCGCCGAGCCGAAGCCGTACTGGCCGCCGGCGACCGCGCCGAAGCCGCCGATGATCGTCAGGATGACGCCGGGAACCACATGGTGGACGTGGACACCGCCGCTGCCGCTGATATTGCGGAAGGGGCCCTTGCCGGCCCGGATGAGACGGGTGATGCCCCGGGTGATCACGAAGGTGAGGACGAAGGACACGAGAGCGAGAAGCAACGGCAGCTTGCCGGGTTCCATGATGTTCCGCTCGAACCATCCCATATGCGCACTTTATCCTCGGCCGGCGTGCTCGCTCTCCTGACCGGCCGGTAGCCTGCGCCGGTGCCCGCAATCTCGCCCCTCGACGGCCTCCGCTTCGCCTTCGGCACCCTCACGGTGATCCCGGTCCGGGTGACGCGGTGGGACCGGGAGGCCGCCCGCGTCGGCATGCTGTGCGCTCCGCTGGCCGGGCTGGCGGTCGGTGCCGCCGCCGCCGGGCTCGGGTGGGTGCTGCTGTTCCTCGGCGCGGGCGCGCCGTCGGCCGCCGTGGCGACCGTCGCCGTCCCGGCCGTCCTCACCCGGGGGCTGCATCTCGACGGGCTCGCGGACACCGCCGACGGGCTGGGCAGCGGGAAGCCCGCCGAGGACGCGCTGCGGATCATGAAGCAGTCGGACATCGGGCCCTTCGGGGTGATCACCCTCGTCCTCACCCTGCTCGCGCAGGTCGCCGCACTCGCCCAGGCGTACGACGCCTCCTGGGCCCGGGGCGCGTGCGCCGCCGTCGTCTCCGCGACCCTGGCCCGGCTGGCCCTGACCCTGGCGGCCCGGGCCGGAGTGCCGGCGGCGCGGCCGGAGGGGCTGGGGGCGGCCGTCGCGGGGGTGGTGCCGCTGCGGGGGGCGGTGCTCGCCGCCGTGGCCGTCGTGGGGGCCGTGGCGGCGGCCGGTGCCCTCTTCGGGCCGTACGGCCCGGTCCGCACCGCACTCGCGGCCGTTCTCGCCCTGGCCGCCGCCGAGGCGCTGCTGCGCCACTGCACGCGCCGCTTCGGCGGGGTCACGGGGGATGTCTTCGGCGGTCTGGCGGAGACGGCGGCGACCACGGCGCTCATCGTTCTGTCACTGGGCTGAAACGATCTTCCCGTCCCTCTCCTGCCCGGGCCGCCCAGCCGCTAGCTTCCTGCCCGACACACAAGTGATCGGGGGACGTTCATGCCGAAGCTGCGCCGTGCCACGGCCTGGCTCGTGGATTTCGCGCTGGTGGCGGCGCTGGCCTCGGCGCTCGCCGTGCTCACCTTCCACCGGGTCTCCGCGCTCGTCACCGACGTACCCGAACTGGCGACCCGTGGCGGTTTCGACCTGCTGACCTCGCGCGGCGACGTGCTCGACGCCTCCCAGGACCTGGGGCTCTCGCTGTGGAACAAGTCGGTGCTGTACGTCGAGCAGGCCTTCGGGCTGCTGGTGCTGACGGTGTTCCTCTACCAGTGGGCGTGCCTGGCCCTGGCCGGGCGCACGGTCGGCAAGGCCCTGACCGGTCTGAAGGTGACTCCGAACCTCCCGCCCCGGGTCAGGGCGGCGCGGCGGGCCGCGGTCACCACGGCCGCGGACATCGCCGTGTACGCCGTGGCCTGCGTCCTGCTGGTCGAGGGGCAGATCGTGCTGTCGGTCCTGGTGTGGGCGGTCGCGGTGGTGCTGTTCCTGATGAACGCGCTGCCGGTCCTCTCCCCCGGCCGCCGGTCCCTCGCCGACCGCGTCGCGGGTACGGCGGTCACCGGCATCGGGTTCAGCAGGCCCGTCGCCACGCCCCCAGTTCGTACTTCTTGAGCAGCGAACTGAGCTTCAGGCGGCGGGAGTCGGCGCAGAAGCGGCCCGTGGGGACCTCGTACTCGACGTGGAAGACGGCCTTGCCGGCCTCGACGAACGGCTTGAGGGCCGCGCACTCGCGGTACTGGGCGCACTGCTCGTTGACCGCGAAGTCGAAGTCCCCGACCAGTTCCGGGATCTGGTCCAGGTCGTTCTTCAGACCGACGGCCAGGCCCCGGTCGTGGGCCAGCCGGGCGATGAGGCGGTTGTAGCGGAGCTGGTCGGTGGCCGTGAGCGGGAAGCCGGTGTCGTTGCGGTAGCCGTCCATGTTGTCCGGCTCGACCGCGTCGAAGCCCTTGTCGCGGCACATCTCGATCCGGGCCGCCATGAGCGGTTCCAGGACGTCGGTGCGACGGATGTCGAGCCAGCGCTCGCCCTTCCAGCCGTTGCCGCGCCCGAGCACGGCCTTCGGGAACTTCCCGGCGTCCGGGCGGAACTCTTCCCAGGCGCCCGTGGAGAGGTAGCAGATGACCTTGCGGTCCTCGCGGTGCAGCCGGGCGACGGTTTCCTCGGAGTGGTCGAAGCCGTCGATGTCGTAGACCGGCACGTCGACGGAGGTGTCCAGGCGTCCGCTCAGCTGCCACTGCCAGGCCGTGCCGGGGCGGGGCTGCCAGCGCGGGCCGGGCTTGTCGTCGGGCTCCTGGGTGCAGCCCGCGAGCAGGAGGGCCAGCAGGGCGACGAGCAGGGACGGGCGTCTCACGAGGTGTTCTCCGGCTTGTGCAGGGTGTACGGGAGCGTGCCCCAAGGATGATCTCCGGTGCCGGTCACCGCGCAGTGCACCGCCGCGCCCCGCGCCCGGGCCAGACCCTCCGGGTCGGCGCCGGGCGGCACGTCGTAGACGAGGTGGCACAGCCGTATGTCCGTGCCGCCGGGCCGGGGTTGCGGGGTCAGCGCGCGGTACGCGGCCCAGGGGCCCAGCAATCATGCAAAGCGGCGGGCAGAGCGCTCACCGGATCGCGACGAGTGTGAGTCAGTTCACCGACATGAAGGATCGAGAAATGGCCACTACGCCACCGACAGGTGAACACCCGGAGGAATGAGCGAACGGGGCCACGCGCGTAGTCTCGTCGTCGAGTGTTCGCCGCACCGGGGAAGGCCCCGTGACCCACAGACCCTGGGGTCCGCATAGGGTCGCCTGTCGGGCCCGGTCGACCCACACCGTTCGACCACAGCAACTTCACATCGGAAGCGAGATTTCACCACCGTGACTGCTCTCACTCTCAGCACCGCCGCGGCGCCCGGCCTGCGGGCCGACGCGATCGTGATCGGTGTCGCCAAGGGTGCCAAGGGGCCGGTCGTCGCACCGGGCGCCGAGGCCGTGGACAAGGCGTACGACGGCAGGCTGGCCGGCGTTCTGGAGACGCTCGGCGCCTCCGGCGGCGAGGGCGAGGTGACGAAGCTGCCGGCGCCGTCCGGCTTCAAGGCACCGCTCGTCCTGGCGGTCGGTCTGGGCCCGGTCCCGGAGAAGGACGCCGAGTACGGCACCGAGGCCCTGCGCAAGGCCGCCGGTGTCGCCGCCCGCGCCCTGGCCGGCTCCAAGAAGGCCGCCTTCGCACTGCCGCTGGGCGACGCCGCCGACGCGGGCGCGATCGGGGAGGGCGCGCTGCTCGGCGCGTACTCCTTCGACGCGTACAAGGACAACGGCAAGGACGCCAAGGCGAAGAACGGCAAGGCTCCCCTCGCCGAGGTCGCCCTGCTCGGCGGCAAGCCCCGCGACAAGGCGTACAAGGCCGCGGTCGAGCGTGCCGTCGCCGTGTCCGAGGAGCTCAACCGCGCCCGCGACCTGGTCAACACCCCGCCGAACGACCTGAACCCCGAGTCGTTCGCCGCGATCGCCCAGGCCGCGGCCAAGGAGCACGGCATCAAGGTGCAGGTGCTCGACGAGAAGGCCCTGGTCAAGGGCGGCTACGGCGGCATCCTCGGCGTCGGGGCCGGCTCGGCGGCGGGACCGCGCCTGGTGAAGCTGTCCTACACCTCCTCGAAGGCGAAGAAGCACCTCGCCCTCGTCGGCAAGGGCATCACCTACGACTCGGGCGGCATCTCGCTGAAGCCGGCCGGTCACAACGAGACGATGAAGTGCGACATGAGCGGCGCGGCCTCGGTGTTCGCCGCGGTCGTCGCCGCCGCGCGTCTCGGCCTGGAGGTCAACGTCACCGGCTGGCTCGCCCTGGCCGAGAACATGCCCTCCGGCTCCGCGACCCGTCCGGGTGACGTGCTGCGGATGTACAGCGGCAAGACGGTGGAGGTGCTCAACACCGACGCCGAGGGCCGGCTGGTGCTCGCGGACGCCCTGTGGGCGGCGTCGCAGGAGAAGCCGGACGCGATCGTGGACGTGGCGACGCTGACCGGGGCGATGGTGCTGGCGCTGGGCAACCGGACGTTCGGGATCATGGGCAACGACGACGCGTTCCGCGCGGCGCTGGTCGAGGCCGCCGAG
Organism: Streptomyces collinus; assembly: GCF_031348265.1. NCBI lineage: Bacteria > Bacillati > Actinomycetota > Actinomycetes > Kitasatosporales > Streptomycetaceae > Streptomyces > Streptomyces collinus. The sequence goes on from NZ_CP133771.1 coordinate 2,426,032, forward strand.
GAGGTCGGGGAGCCGGCGTGGCCGATGCCGCTGCCGGAGCACCTGCGCAAGGGCATGGACTCGCCCACGGCCGACATTGCGAACATGGGTGAGCGGATGGGCGGCGGCCTGGTCGCCGGTCTCTTCCTGCGCGAGTTCGTGGGCGAGGGCATCACCTGGGCGCACCTGGACATCGCCGGGCCGGCCTTCAACGAAGGCGGGCCCTTCGGGTACACGCCGAAGGGCGGTACGGGGACGGCCGTGCGGACGCTGGTGCGGCTGGCGGAGCTGACGGCTGCGGGCGATCTGGGCTGATCGTCGCCTGAGAGCTCGGTCTCGTCCGTCGTGTGGCGAGTGCGGGGGCGTGGGGGCTGTTCGCGCAGTTCCCCGCGCCCCTTGGGCGTTTCCCCGGCGGGGCTCATCTGAACGTGGGGCGTCTCACACCGCAGCCCGGCGTCTCCTTGTGTGCCGACAAGTGCGAAGATGGGGCTCGGCAGGACAGGGCCCCACCGAAGGGCCGAAGAACGAGCGGCCGGACACCAGCCGCCTGCCGGTCACTGAAGACCGGCTCACGGCGCACATGCATGGAGGACGTGACGTGGCGAACGACGCCAGCACCGTTTTCGACCTAGTGATCCTCGGCGGTGGCAGCGGTGGTTACGCCGCGGCCCTGCGCGGGGCGCAGCTGGGCCTGGACGTCGCCCTGATCGAGAAGGACAAGGTCGGCGGCACCTGCCTGCACCGGGGATGCATCCCCACCAAGGCCCTGCTGCACGCGGGCGAGATCGCCGACCAGGCCCGCGAGAGCGAGCAGTTCGGTGTGAAGGCCTCCTTCGAGGGCATCGACATCGCCGGGGTCCACAAGTACAAGGACGGCGTGATCGCGGGCCTGTACAAGGGCCTGCAGGGGCTCGTCGCCTCCCGGAAGGTGACGTACATCGAGGGTGAGGGCCGTCTGTCCTCCCCCACGTCCGTCGACGTGAACGGCCGCCGCGTCGAGGGCCGCCACGTCCTGCTCGCGACCGGCTCCGTGCCGAAGTCGCTGCCCGGCCTGGACATCGACGGCAACCGGATCATCTCCTCCGACCACGCCCTCGTCCTGGACCGCGTGCCCAAGTCCGCGATCATCCTGGGCGGCGGTGTCATCGGCGTCGAGTTCGCCTCCGCGTGGAAGTCCTTCGGCACCGAGGTCACGATCGTCGAGGGCCTGAAGCACCTCGTCCCGGTCGAGGACGAGAACTCCTCCAAGCTGCTGGAGCGCTCGTTCCGCAAGCGCGGCATCAAGTTCAACCTGGGCACCTTCTTCCAGAAGGCCGAGTACACCCAGGACGGCGTCAAGGTCACCCTCGCCGACGGCAAGGAGTTCGAGGCCGAGGTCCTGCTGGTCGCCATCGGCCGCGGCCCGGTCTCCCAGGGCCTGGGCTACGAGGAGCAGGGCGTCGCGATGGACCGCGGCTACGTCCTGGTCGACGAGTACATGCGCACGAACGTGCCGACCATCTCCGCCGTCGGTGACCTCGTCCCGACCCTCCAGCTCGCGCACGTCGGCTTCGCCGAGGGCATCCTGGTGGCGGAGCGCCTGGCCGGTCTGAAGACCGTTCCGATCGACTACGACGGTGTCCCGCGGGTGACGTACTGCCACCCGGAGGTCGCCTCCGTGGGTATCACCGAGGCCAAGGCCAAGGAGATCTACGGCGCGGACAAGGTCGTCGCTCTCAAGTACAACCTCGCGGGCAACGGCAGGAGCAAGATCCTGAACACCGCGGGCGAGATCAAGCTCGTCCAGGTCAAGGACGGTGCCGTCGTCGGCGTCCACATGGTCGGCGACCGCATGGGCGAGCAGGTCGGCGAAGCCCAGCTGATCTACAACTGGGAGGCGCTGCCCGCCGAGGTCGCGCAGCTCATCCACGCCCACCCGACCCAGAGCGAGGCGCTCGGCGAGGCCCACCTGGCCCTGGCCGGCAAGCCCCTCCACGCGCACGACTGACCCCTCGGTCGACACACGCGACGACACAGACTTCCGCACTTTCCGTAAGGAGCAACCGAAACCATGGCGGTTTCCGTAACCCTTCCGGCGCTCGGCGAGAGCGTCACCGAGGGCACTGTCACCCGCTGGCTGAAGGCCGAGGGCGAGCGCGTCGAGGCCGACGAGCCGCTGCTCGAGGTGTCGACCGACAAGGTCGACACCGAGATTCCTTCGCCCGCCGCCGGTGTCCTGGCCTCCATCAAGGTCGCCGAGGACGAGACGGTCGAGGTCGGCGCCGAGCTGGCCCTGATCGACGACGGCAGCGGCGCGCCCGCTGCCGAGTCCGCGCCCGCCGCGGAGCAGGTCGCCGAGCCGGCTCCCGAGCCGGCCGCGGCCGCCCCGTCCACCGAGCAGGCCGCCCCGGCGGCCGCTCCCTCCGCCGACGCCGCCGCCGGCGGCGGCTCCGCCGAGGGCACGGACGTCGTCCTGCCCGCGCTCGGCGAGTCCGTCACCGAGGGCACCGTCACCCGCTGGCTGAAGTCGGTCGGTGACACCGTCGAGGCCGACGAGCCGCTGCTTGAGGTGTCGACGGACAAGGTCGACACCGAGATCCCCGCCCCCACCTCCGGCACGCTGCTGGAGATCGTGGTCGGCGAGGACGAGACCGCCGAGGTCGGCGCCAAGCTCGCCGTCATCGGCGAGGCGGGTGCCGCTCCGGCCGCCGCCCCCGCGCAGGAGGCCCCGGCCGCCCCGGCCCAGCCCGAGCCCACCCCGGCTCCGGCCCCGGCGCAGCCCGCCCCGGCCCCGCAGGCCCCGTCGGCCCCGGCCCCGCAGCAGCAGGTCACCCCGGCTCCCGAGCCGGCCCCGGCCGCTCCTGCTCCCGCCCCGGCTCCGGCCCAGGCCCCGGCCGCTCCGGCCGCTCCGGCCGCCGCCCAGCCCGCCGACGACGGCGCCTACGTGACCCCGCTGGTGCGCAAGCTCGCCGCCGAGCACGGCGTCGACCTGTCGTCCGTCAAGGGCACGGGTGTCGGCGGCCGTATCCGCAAGCAGGACGTCGTCGCCGCCGCCGAGGCCGCGAAGACCGCCGCCGCCGCCCCGGCCCCCGCCGCTGCCGCCCCGTCGGCCGCCAAGAAGGCCCCGGTGCTGGAGGCGTCCCCGCTGCGCGGCCAGACCGTCAAGATGCCGCGGATCCGCAAGGTCATCGGCGACAACATGGTCAAGGCCCTGCACGAGCAGGCCCAGCTGTCCTCGGTCGTCGAGGTCGACGTCACGCGTCTGATGAAGCTGCGCGCCCGTGCCAAGGACGCGTTCGCGTCGCGTGAGGGCGTCAAGCTCTCGCCGATGCCGTTCTTCGTCAAGGCCGCGGCGCAGGCGCTGAAGGCGCACGCGCCGATCAACGCCAAGATCAACGAGGCCGAGGGGACCATCACCTACTTCGACACCGAGAACGTCGGTATCGCGGTGGACTCCGAGAAGGGCCTGATGACCCCGGTCATCAAGAACGCCGGTGACCTCAACCTCGCCGGTATCGCCAAGGCCACGGCCGACCTGGCGGGCAAGGTCCGCGCCAACAAGATCACCCCGGACGAGCTGTCCGGTGCGACCTTCACCATCTCCAACACCGGGTCGCGCGGCGCGCTCTTCGACACGATCATCGTGCCGCCGGGCCAGGTCGCGATCCTCGGCATCGGCGCGACGGTCAAGCGCCCCGCCGTCATCGAGACGGAGGAGGGCACGGTCATCGGCGTCCGCGACATGACGTACCTGACCCTGTCCTACGACCACCGCCTGGTGGACGGCGCCGACGCCGCCCGCTACCTGACGGCGGTCAAGGCCATCCTGGAGGCAGGCGAGTTCGAGGTCGAGCTCGGCCTGTAATCGCCGACCAGCCGCACGCATCGGTGCCCCGTCCGGATTTTCCGGACGGGGCACCGTCGTACCCAGGGGCGCGGGGAACTGCGCGAGCAACCACAACCAACCGTCAGTCGAACGACAATCCCACTCCCCCCGTGTAAGTCTCGTCTCACCTGCACCAAAGCGCCCCCACCCGCCTCACCCGCGGAGCGAACCAGCCGTATTGTCTAAACGTCAATCCCGCGTAAGGAGCCCTCATGACCGCGCCCGTCATCCACTCGCTCCGCGAGCAGATCCGCGAGCACATCCTGGAGGGGATCATCAGCGGACGCTGGCAGCCGGGTGAGCGGATCGTGGAGCGCCGGATCGCGACCGAGCTGGAGGTCAGCCAGACCCCGGTCCGCGAGGCCCTGCGCGAGCTGGAGTCGCTGCGTCTGATCGAGTCCGCTCCGAACAAGGGCGTGCGGGTCCGCAATCTCACGGCCGCCGACCTGGAGGAGAGCTACCCGGTCCGGGCCGGCCTGGAGGCCATCGCCGCCGAGCTGGCCGCCCAGGGCCTCGCGGAGGACTGCTCGGCTCTGGAGCCCCACGTCAGCGCCCTGTACGAGGCCGACCGCGTCTCCGACGGCACGGCCCAGGTCCGCCACACCGTCGCCTTCCACCGCGAACTCGTGCGCGCCGCGGGCAATTCCGTCCTGCTGCACACCTGGGAAGGCCTCGGCATCGAGGTGTTCACGGCCCTGTCGATCCGCTGGCTGGGCACCCAGCAGCAGTCGTACGCGGAGGAGCACGAGGAGCTGGTCGCCGCGTTCAAGCGCCGCGACCCGCGCATCGCCGAGCTCGTGAAGGCCCACGTGCTGGGCTGCGCGCCCCGGGCGTGACACCCGAGCACCCCCGCGCTCAAACGCCTCCGACCTGCGAAAACCGCCCGATAGACAGTCACCGCGTGCCATCACCCAAGGCACCCCGTGCCTATTTTCTCGTGATCAAGAGGTTTTGCCCCTCAACCCTTTGATCGATCATCGATCAGCGGGTTACAGTCGCCGACGGGCTTCCACCAGAGCCTCACGCCCTGTCCTGCCAAAGACAAAGGGCACCCCCGATCCCCTTATGTGAGGGAACCCCCTTCGACTGAGGAAGGCGGCGACATGACCGACCCCAACGCCATCCAGCCGAGCGAGCTCGACCAGCTCCCCGACCGGGACCCGGAGGAGACCGCCGAATGGCAGGCCTCCCTGGACGCGGTCACCAAGGCTGCCGGGCCGCACCGTGCCGCATACCTGATGCGCCGCACGCTGGAGCGCGCCGAGGGCGCCGGCATCGCGCTGCCGAAGCTCCTCGAAACCGACTACGTCAACTCCATCCCCACCTCCGCCGAGCCGGCCGTGCCCGGTGACGAGGCGCTGGAGCAGCGGATCACCGCGTGGAACCGGTGGAACGCGGCCGCGATGGTGACCCGGGGCAGCAAGTACGGCGTCGGCGGCCACATCGCCACCTTCGCCTCCGCGGCCTGGCTGTACGAGACGGGCTTCAACCACTTCTTCAAGGGCAAAGAGGCCGACGGCTCCGGCGACCAGCTCTACATCCAGGGCCACGCCTCCCCCGGCATCTACGCCCGCGCGTTCCTCGACGGCCGTCTGAACGAGGAGCAGCTCGACAACTTCCGCCGGGAGGCGGGCGGCAACGGCCTGCCCTCCTACCCGCACCCGCGCCGGCTGCCCTGGCTGTGGGAGTTCCCGACCGTTTCCATGGGCCTCGGCCCGCTGTCGGCGATCTACCAGGCGCGCTTCAACCGCTACCTGGCCAACCGCGGCATCAAGGACACCGCCGGTTCGCACGTGTGGGCGTTCCTCGGTGACGGCGAGATGGACGAGCCCGAGTCGACGGCGGCCCTCGCGCTGGCGGCCCGTGAGGAGCTGGACAACCTCACGTTCGTCATCAACTGCAACCTGCAGCGCCTCGACGGCCCGGTCCGCGCCAACTTCAAGATCGTGCAGGAGCTGGAGGCCCAGTTCCGCGGGGCCGGCTGGAACGTCGTGAAGACGCTGTGGGGCACGGCCTGGGACGAGCTGTTCCGGCTGGACACCACGGGCGCGCTCGTACGCCGCCTGCGTCAGGTACCGGACGCGCAGATCCAGACGTACCAGACCCGCGACGCGGCCTACATCCGCCAGGACTTCTTCGGCGGCGACCCGGCGCTCGTGGAGATGGCGAAGCTGCTGAGCGACGACAAGATCCTGGAGTGCTTCCACCTCTCGCGCGGTGGTCACGAGGCCCGCAAGGTGTTCGCCGCGTACAAGGCGGCCGTCGAGCACAAGGGCGCGCCGACGGTGATCCTGGCCCAGACGGTCAAGGGCCACACCCTCGGCGAGGGCTTCGCGTCGAAGAACGCCAACCACCAGATGAAGAAGCTCTCGGTGGACGAGTTCAAGAACATGCGCGACCTGCTCGAACTGCCGATCAAGGACAGCGACTTCGTCGACGGCGTGGTGCCCTACGGCCACCCGGGCGCCGACTCCCCCGAGGTCCGCTACCTCCAGGAGCGGCGTGCCGCCCTCGGCGGTCCGGCCCCGGCCCGCCGGGTGCACCCGGTCGCCCCGCTGCCCGCCCCGGCGGAGAAGGCGTTCGCCTCCTTCGACAAGGGCTCCGGCTCGCAGAACGTGGCCACCACCATGGCGTTCGTCCGTCTGGTCAAGGACCTGGTCCGCGACAAGGAGACGGGCAAGCGCTGGGTGCCGATCGTCCCGGACGAGGCGCGCACCTTCGGCATGGAGTCGCTGTTCCCCTCGCTCGGCATCTACTCGCCGAAGGGCCAGACGTACGAGCCGGTCGACCGCGACCAGCTGATGTACTACAAGGAGGCCAAGAACGGCCAGATCCTCAACGAGGGGATCACCGAGGCCGGTTCGATGGCCGACTTCATCGCCGCTTCGACGTCGTACGCGACGCACGGCGAGGCGATGATCCCGTTCTACATCTTCTACTCGATGTTCGGCTGGCAGCGCACGGCCGACCAGATGTGGCAGCTCGGCGACCAGCTCGGCCGCGGCTTCCTCGTCGGCGCCACGGCCGGCCGCACGACGCTGACGGGCGAGGGCCTGCAGCACGCCGACGGCCACTCCCCCGTGATCGCGGCGACGAACCCGGCGGCGCTGTCGTACGACCCGGCGTTCGCCTACGAGGTCGCGACGATCGTCAAGGACGGTCTGCGCCGGATGTACGGCGAGGCGGCCCCGGGTGAGGACCAGAACGTCTTCTACTACCTGACCGTCTACAACGAGCCGCTGCCGCAGCCCGCGAAGCCGTCCGTCGCCGGTGTCGACGAGGGCATCGTCAAGGGCCTGTACCGCTTCAACACGGCGGAGTCGGCGGGCATCACGCCCCCGGCGAACGCCCCGCGGATCCAGCTGCTCGGCTCCGGTACGGCGATCCACTGGGCGCTCAAGGCGCAGCAGTTGCTCGCCGAGGAGTGGGACGTTGCGGCCGACGTGTGGTCGGCGACGTCCTGGAGCGAGCTGCGCCGGGACGCCCTGGAGGCGGACGAGGCGCTGCTGCGCGGCGAGGAGCGGGTGCCGTTCGTGCGGCAGGCGCTCCAGGGTGCCGAGGGCCCGGTGCTGGCGGTCTCCGACTACATGCGCCAGGTCCCGGACCAGATCGCGCAGTGGGTCGAGCAGGACTGGTCCTCGCTGGGCGCCGACGGCTTCGGCCTCTCGGACACCCGTGAGGCGGCCCGCCGCCACTTCGGCGTCGACGCCGAGTCGATCGTCGTCGCGGCCCTGGCCCAGCTCGCGCGGCGCGGCGAGGTCAAGGCGGCGTCCGTGAAGGAAGCGCGCGAGAAGTACGGTCTGTGAGGACCGGTGATCGGTAAGGTCCCCAGGGACCGGTGATCGGCAGGCCCCCGCTGTGGCGGGGGCCTGCTGCATGATGTGGCCATGCGTGCTGCCCGGCTGATCAAGATGGTGCTGCTGCTCCAGTCCCGGCCTTCCATGACCGCCGCCGAACTCGCCGGTGAGCTGGAGGTGTCGGAGCGGACGATCACCCGGGACGCCCAGGCGCTGTCGGAGGCGGGCGTGCCGGTGTACGCGGACCGCGGGCGGGCCGGTGGGTACCGGCTGGTCGGCGGGTACCGGACGCGGCTGACCGGGCTGCACCGCGGTGAGGCCGAGGCGCTGTTCCTGTCCGGGGTGCCGGGGGCACTGCGGGAGATGGGGCTGGAGGACGCGGCCTCGGCGGCTCGGCTGAAGGTGTCGGCGGCGCTGCTGCCGTCCCTCAGGGACGCTTCCAGGTCGGCCGCCCAGCGGTTCCATCTGGACGCGCCGAACTGGTTCAAGGAGCCGAAGACGCCGGCCCTGCTGCCCGCCGTCGCCGACGCGGTGTGGGACGACCGGCGGATCGGCGCCCGCTACCGGCGCGAGGAGGACGAGGTCGTCCGGGAGCTGGAGCCGTACGGGCTCGTGCTGAAGGCGGGCGTCTGGTACCTGTGCGCGCGGGTGGCCCGGGGCGGGTCCTTCCGGGTGTACCGGATCGACCGGTTCACAGCGGTGGACGCGGACGGTGAGCGCTTCGAGCGGGAGCCGGACTTCGACCTGCCCGCGTTCTGGGAGGAGCGGGCGGAGCAGTTCGCGCGGTCCATCCTGCGGACGCGGGTCGTGGTGCGGCTGTCCCCCGACGGCGTGCGCGCACTGCCGTACGCCCTGGACGCGCTGACCGCCCGGGAGGCCTTGGCGGACGCGGGCGCCCCGGACGAGGGCGGCTGGGTGACGGTGGACCTGCCGGTGGAGTCCGAGGAGGTCGCGCACACCCAGCTGGCGGCGCTGGGCCCGGAGGCGGAGGTGCTGGAGCCGGCGGGTCTGCGCGAGCGGTTCGCCGCCGACGCGGCGCGGCTGGCCCGGCTCTACCGGCCCGAGCGCGGCGCATAACGATCCCGCGCACTCCGGGTGCGGCCCTGTGCCCCAGGGCCGATGCTTGACCCGTGATGGACGAGACGGAGTTCTGGGAGCTGGTGGACGACGCCCGGGAGGCTGCCGAAGGCGACCCGGAGGAGCAGGCCGACCTGCTCGTGGACCGGCTCGCCCAGCTGGACCCGGACTCGGTCCTGGACTTCGCCCGGCACTTCGAGTCCCGTTACAACCGCGCCTACCGCTGGGACCTGTGGGGCGCCGCCTGGGTGCTGCTCGACGGGGCGAGCGACGACGCCTTCGACTTCTTCCGGTGCTGGCTGATCGGCCAGGGCCGCGAGGTGTTCGAGGGCGCCGTGCACGACCCGGACGCGCTCGCCGGTCTGCTGGACGACTTCGACGAGGAGATCGACGGCGACGGCGAGGAGCTGGGTTACGCGGCGGACGAGGCCTACGAACAGCTCACCGGGGTGGTCGCGCCCGACCTGGAGATCGCCCCGGCGCCCCCGGAGCCGGAGGGCACGCCGCTGAACTTCGAGAACGAGGCGCTGCTCGCCGAGCGCTACCCCCGGCTGTGGGAGCGCTTCAGGGGCTGATCAGGCGACCCGTCGGCGGCTCGCGTCGGACGGTATGTACGCCTGCGTCTGATCGGCCCGCACCGCGTGGTGCATCGGAGCGGCGTTGGCCTGGTCGAGGGCGCAGGCGGTGACCGCGGCCGGGCCCAGGACGACGGTGACCGCCGCGCAGAGCACCGCCCAGGGGCCCCGGGTGCTCCCCGTCCGCACGTCCGTGTGCCCCGGGGTCTTCGTACGACCGTCGTTCATGGTCCCCGCCTTCGGTCGGCTGTCTGTGGGGACGACCGTAGGGGGCCGGGATCTCAGGACGCTGCGCGTTCGCTGTGGCCTCGCTGTGGTCCGTCCGGTCGGCCCTGGAGGCGGGCCGCGAGCTGTCTGATCTCGGGCAGGCGGGCGTGCAGGGCGGCGCCCGGGCAGCTGGTCATGTAGCCGTCGTTGTGGCCGGCGAGGGCGGGCAGCCGGGCGGTGGAGCCGGCCGCGTACCGGCTCAGGCCGTTGCTGGAGACGAGGCGGACGTCCGCGCGCGGGTCGGTGCCCGTCAGGCCCAGTTTCCAGGCGGACAGCGCGGCGATCGCCCGGATCATGGGCTGCGGGACGGGCATGCCCTCGGTGAAGGTGCCGAGGGCGGCGATGCCCGTGGTGCGGTGGTTGAAGCCCTGGGTGTGGGCGCCGGTGACGGCGCGTTCCACGCCCCCGGCGCGGCCCTCGTAGACGGTGCCGCAGCGGTCGACGACGAAGTTGTAGCCGATGTCGTCCCAGTCGCGGGTGCCGGTCTGGCCGGTGTAGAGGTCCCGGATGATGCGGGGCGCGTCGGCGCAGTCGTAGCCGTTGGGCGAGTCGGTGTGGTGGACGAAGACGGCGAGGACCCGGTCGTCGTAGCGCGGGCGGGGCTGCGCGCGGGCGGCGTCGCCCAGCCAGTGCGCCCTCGGCACGACGGGCGGGCGCGGGGCGCTGTAGGGCGTGGCTTCGGAGCGGGGCGGGGCGGCGCGGGAGCCGGTCTCGGCGGCGTTCTCGACGCCGTGGGCGCACAGGACCAGCGCCACGACGGCGGCGACGCCCGGCAGGCAGCCGAGCAGGAGCCGGGCCGCGCGCGGCAGACCGGCTGTGCCGGGTGTCCCGTCGGCGGAGTGCCTGCGTGCGCCCCGCCGTCTTCGGAAGACACGCATGATCCCACTGTCGGCCCGATCCCGTCCGTCCGCGATGTGTGATGTGCCACCCGGTGGAACCATCGTCACGGTCCGCGACGTTTTTCCGAATGCACGCCCGCGTGGCCGGTTCCGATCATCGCGTGCGCGTGTGACTGATCACCGGGCCCTCCCCCCGCGTATTAAGGGGTTCCGAGAGAAAGGCGGCGTGCGTGGACCTGCTCGACATCCTGCTGTTGCTGGTCGTTCTGGCCTACGCGGCGTCCGGGTACCGGCGCGGGCTGGTGGCCGGCTGTGTGTCGCTGGCGGGCTTCGTGGGCGGTGCGGTCGTCGGCGTGTGGGTCCTGCCGTGGGTGATGGACCTGGTGGAGCCCGGGACGACGCGGGCGACGCTGGCGGCGGTGTTCACGGTGCTGCTCCCGGCGGTCGTGGGGCACGAGCTGGCGGGGCGCCTCGCGCTGCGGCTGCGGCGGGAGCTGGACCGGGGGCCGCTCAGAGTGGCGGACGGGATCGGCGGGGCCGTGGCCAACGCGGTGGCCGTGCTGATCGTGGCGTGGGTGGCCGCGAGCGTCCTCGGCGCGTCCTCGTCGCCGCTGGTCACCTCGGCCATCCGGGACTCACGCCTGCTCGGCGCCGTGCAGCGGACGATGCCGGACACGACGCCGGCCTGGTTCTCGGGGGCCACGTCCGCTCTGACGCAGGCGGGCTTCCCGCAGGTCTTCAACCCCTTCGAGAACGAGTCGACGGCCGAGGTCGCCAAGCCCACCGGCGACAGTGTCACGGCCGCCGCGACCGACGCCGCCAAGCGGAGCACGGTGAAGGTCGAAGGCGTGGCGGGCACGCAGGGCCGTGAGGGCAGCGGGTTCGTCTACGCGCGCGAGCGCGTGATGACCAACGCCCATGTGGTGGCGGGCATCGACGAGCCGACCGTGCAGATCGGCGGGGTCGGGCGGACGTACGAGGCTCGGGTGGTGCTCTTCGACCCGCAGAAGGACGTGGCCGTGCTGTACGTGCCGGGTCTGAAGGCGCCCGTGCTGCGCTTCGACGACGACGCCGAGCGGGGCGGGGCGGCGGTGGTCGCGGGCTATCCGGAGGACGGCGACCTGAACCTCCAGGCGGCGACGGTCGCGAACCGGGTGCGGGCGACGGGCCAGAACATCTACAACGACGGGACGGCCGTTCGGGAGATCTACTCGATCCGCTCCACCGTCCGCCCGGGCAACTCCGGTGGCCCGCTGCTCACCACGGACGGCCGGGTGTTCGGCGTGGTCTTCGCCCGCTCCACCACGGACGCCGAGACGGGTTACGTCCTGACGGCGGACGAGGTCGGCTCCGACGCGCGCGACGCCGCGGCCGCGACGGCGCCGGTGGACACGGGCGAGCTGGCCGCGTCGTAGCTCCGGCTCACAGGAAGCGCCCCATGAACACGTCGTCGACGTACGCCCCGTCGAGCAGGAACTCCTCCGGCAGGACCCCCTCGACCACGAACCCCTCGGCCTCGTAGAGCGCCCGGGCCGGGGTGTTGTGCCCGAGGACCCGCAGCGTGATGCGGCGGGCGCCGCGCCGGCGGGACTCGTCGACGGCGGCCCGGACCAGCGCCCGGCCGACCCCACGGCCGCGCGCCTCCCCGGCGACGGCGAGGCCCTGGATCTGGTGGACGTGCCGGTTCGAGTCGAGCGGTGTGGGGAAACCGAGGTGGACATAGCCCGCGAGAGCGCCGTCGAGTTCGGCGACGAGGCAGTTGTCGGGGGTGTGCCGCTCGCTGAAGAAGGGAGCGTAGGGCGGCTGTGGCTCGGGCGTCACCGCGTGCCGGTGCGACCAGGCGAGCCGGTCGAGCAGGGCCAGTTCGCCGTCGTCGTCGGGCCGGGCGGTGCGGATGTGCGGTGCGGGGAGCTCGGGCATGGGCGTCACCCTACGGCGAGCGGATCAAGGCCTTGCAGGGGTTTTACGGAGCGGCGCGGCAGGATGGGTTCATGGAGCGTTCAAGAATCGCGGTGGCGGGTGCGTCCGGTCTCATCGGCGGTGCTCTGGTGCGGTCCCTGACCGCCGACGGACACGAGGTGCGCCGTCTGGTGCGCGGCACGCCCCGGACGGCCGGAGAGATCCGCTGGGACCCCGAGGACGGGCGGGTGGACGCGGCCGGGCTCGCCGGGTGCCACGCGGTGGTCAACCTGGCGGGGGCCGGCGTCGGTGACCGGCGCTGGACGGACGCCTACAAGCAGCGGATCCGCGACAGCCGCGTGAAGGGCACGGCGGCCCTGGCCGGGGCGGTGGCCTCCCTGGACGCCAAGGAACGGCCGCGGGTCTTCGTCAACGGCAGCGCCATCGGCTACTACGGCGAGACCGGTGAGCGCACGGCCGACGAGAGCACGCCCGCGGGAGAGGGTTTCCTGCCCGAGCTGTGCGTGGAGTGGGAGGGGGCCACGGCGCCGGCCCAGGAGGCCGGTGTCCGCACGGTGTTCACCCGGACCGGTCTTGTCGTGTCCCGCGAGGGCGGCGCCTGGGCCCGGCTGTTCCCGCTGTTCCGGGCGGGGGCCGGCGGGCGGATGGGCGACGGGAGCCAGTACTGGTCGTTCATCGCGCTGCACGACGAGGTCGCCGCGATCCGGCATCTGATCGACACCGACGGTCTGTCCGGGCCGTTCAACGTCACCGCCCCGAACCCCGTGACGAACCGTGAGATCACGGCGGCGATGGGCCGGGTGCTGCACCGCCCGACGCTGTTCCCGGTGCCCGCGGCCGTGCTGCGGACGGTGCTCGGCGAGATGGCCGGGGACGTCCTCGGCAGCGTCCGGGTGCTGCCGACGCGGCTGCTGGAGTCGGGCTTCCGGTTCGCCTTCCCGGAGATCGAGGGAGCGATCCGGGCGGCGTTGTGACGGCTCCCCGGCGGGCCCCGGCGGCGCGGACCGGCCGTCTGTCCGGGATCCGACCGGCCTTTCCAAGACAGCTCGTTCGAGTCGCACACCAGCCTCCTGCGACCACTTCATGCCCACAAGGCGTCCGTATGCGACCGCCGTGCGACCGTGCCCTGTCGATGCGCGACTCCCGCTGACCGATCACGGTCCTACCCTCGACCAGAACTCGCGTATCCCTGCGGCCTGTTGAGGGCATGACGTCTCCAGCGCCCGCGCAACCTCGAGGAGGGGCACGTGCTTGAGCCCGCGTACCAGGCGGACGTGGTCGTCGTGGGGGCCGGGGTCGCCGGACTCTCGGCCGCGCACCGGCTGACCAGCGCAGGAGTGACGACCATGGTCCTGGAGGCCGCCCACGGGGTCGGCGGCCGCATGGCGACGGAGAAGGTCGACGGCTTCCGGCTCGACCGGATCGGTCAGTTGCTGTCCACGGCGTATCCCGAACTACGGCTGACACCCGGTCTGGACGGGCTGGTGCTGCGGCCCTTCACACCCGGTGTCCTGCTGCACGGCGACGGACGCCATCACCGCGCCGGTGTCCAGCCGGGCGCAGGGGGCGCACGGGGCGCACTGCATGCGGTACGCGCGCTGGCGAGTGCTCCCCGGCCGCCGTCCGCACCGAGGCCGCCCAGGAGGCCGGTGGCCGTGCCGGGCCGGCAGGTCTCCGTCCCCCGGAGCAGGTCCGGCGCCCCGCTCGGCACGGCCGTCGACCAGGCCCGGCTGGGTGCCGCCCTGACCCGCCTGGCAGGAACCCCGGCCGAACGGCTGCTGTCCCGCCCGGAGTTGCCGGCCGGTGAGGCCCTGGCGGCGCGCGGGCTGCCCGCCCGTACGATCGACGGTTTCCTGCGTCCGCTGCTCGCCGCGCTGCTGTGCGACCCGGGCCTCACCACGTCCAGCCGGTGCGCGGACCTCGCGCTGCGCGCCTTCGCCCGGGGCCGGCTGTGTCTGCCGGAGGGCGGCGCCGACGCCCTGCCGGAACAGCTGGCGCGCACGCTGCCGCCGGGCACGGTGCACACCGGCGTCCGCGTCACCTCCGTGTCGACGACCTCGGTGACCACCGCGGAGCACGGTGAGATCCGGTGCCGGGCGGTCCTGGTGGCGACGGGCGCGCGGGCCGCGGCCGAGCTGCTGCCCGGCTTGCGGGTGCCGGAGTTCCATCCGGTGACGGTGGTGCACCACACGACCGACGAGCCGCCGGGGACGGGGGCGTCGCTGCTGCTCGACGCGGATCTGGGCGGGCCGGTCGCGCACACGGCGGTGGTCAGTGACGTCGATCCGACCCGGGCGCCGGCGGGGCGGGCGCTGGTGTCGTCGACGGTGCCGGGACGGCCGCCGGGCGATGTCGACACCGCGGTGCGGATGCATCTGGCGCGGCTGTACGGGGTGCCGACGGCGCGGTGGGAGACGCTGGCCGTGCACCACACGGCGGAGGCCGTGCCCGCGATGCGGCCGCCGCATGATCTGCGGCGGCCGGTGCGGTTGATCGCCGGGCTGTATGTGTGCGGGGATCACCGGGACACCAGTACGGTCCAGGGTGCTCTGCACTCGGGGCATCGGGCATCTGCGGCGATCCTGGCGGACCTCGGGGCGGGGCGGTCGATGCACGTCGCCGATCCTGTGCCGACCGTGCCACGGGCTGCATAGGCGGGTCGTCGGGTGCGGGCGCGTTGCGGCTGTCCGCGCCCACGCGGCGAAGCCGCATATCGACACGGCCCCGCCCCCCGAGGCCCTTACCCCAAAGCCGATACCTTGTCGCGGTAAGTCCGCACCGGAGCCGCGTCCTTGTACGGTTCCAGGCGTCGTTCGAAGTCCCTCACGTACTCCACCGCCCGTACCGAGCGCATCTCCGCGGCCTGGCCCGCCGCTTCCGCGGCCAGCTGGCAGGCCTGGTCGAGTTCGCCGAGGCCCAGGCGGGCGGTGGCGAGGACCACACGGCAGAAGAGGCGGCTGCGGGCGAAGGAGGGGGCCCGCAGCTGGAGTGAGCGTTCCGCGTGCTGGGCGGCGGCGCGGAACTGCTGCAGGTCGCGGTGGCAGTGGCCGAACTCGTCGGCGAGCTGGGCCTCGTCGAAGAACTTCGCCCAGTGCGGGACGTCGTCCCCGGGCCGGGCCGTCTCCAGGGCGCGTTCGGCGCGGACCAGGGCGGCAGTGCAGGCCCGGACCTCGCCGAGCACCCCATGCCCGCGCGCCTCGGAGGCGTGCAGCAGGGCCTGGACGACGGGCGGCCCGGAGGTGCCGACGCCCTGCTGGGCCACGCGGGCGAGCTGGACGGCCTCCCGCCCGTGCCCGAGGTAGACGGCCTGGCGGCTCATGGTGACCAGTACATAGGCCCCGTACGTCCGGTCCCCTGCCGCCTGGGCGAGCCGCAGCGCCTGCACGAAGTAGCGCTGGGCGAGTCCGTGCGCGGCGATGTCGTACGACGTCCAGCCCGCGAGCCGGGTCAGGTCCGCTGCGGCCGCGAACAGCCGGCGGCCGGTCTGCTCGCCGTAGGTGCCGCGCAGCATGGGCTCGCACTCGTGCTCCAGGTAACGCACGAGGGCCTGGCGGGCGTGACCGCCGCCGTAGGCGTCGTCGAGGGTGCGGAACAGCTCGCCGACCGAGCGCAGGGCGGCGATGTCGCCGGCGGTGACCTTCTGGCCCGGTCCGCGTTCGGCCTGTCCGCGCTGGCGGGGCAGGGACGGCACGCCCTGCTCGGGCGTGGCCGTGGGGCGCAGGGCCGGGCGGCCGTGGACCGGGATGCGGGCGGCGGCCTGCTCGCCCCGGGCGACCTTCTCGTCGGCCCGGCCGATGAGCCAGTCGCGGCTGGGCACGACGAGCCCCGCCGGGGTGAAGGCGATCTTGCGGAGCTCGGCGTGGCTGCCGGAGTCCTTGCGCCACAGCCCGCTGACGATGTCGACGGCCTCCTCGGGGGTGGCGGCGAACTCCAGCCCCGCGTAGACCGGGGCGCAGGCGTCCAGGCCGAGGTCCTGGGCGGAGAGGCGGCGGCCGAGGCGCCGGGTGAAGACCTCGGCGATCAGGGCGGGCGTGGTGCCCCTGGGCTGCTGACCGCGCAGCCACCGGGTGACGGAGGTCTTGTCGTATCTCAGATCAAGCCCGTGTTCGAGACCGAGCTGGTCCACGCGACGGGCGAGTCCCGCGTTGGAGAACCCCGCTTCTGCGATGAGCGCGGCGAGCTGTCGGTTGGGGGTGCGCTGCGCGGGTCGTTCCGTCATGGTGCGGTGCGGTCTCCTGCCTTCCGGTGTCGGTGACGTGCCGGATTGCCTGTGAGCAGGCCTTTTGGCTTGCTGATCGGCGCGAATGTAGCGGAGAGTAAGCACCCCATCACACATTTTGCCGGACATTCATCCGATCGTGTGAGGATTGGCCCCGGGACTGACGTGTCCGGGCCGGACGTACAGTGGCTTGGGCGCGCTACGTGCCTGATACACCCGTCCGAGGGAGGCGCTTGCCGTGAGTGAGTTGCGGTTCGTCCGCATGGGGTTCGGTGACGAGGCCGTCGAGTACCAGGAGGCGTGGGACGAACAGCGCCGGGTGCACGCGGCGCGCTTCGCCGACGAGATCCCCGACACCGTGCTGCTCCTGGAGCACCCCCCGGTCTACACGGCCGGACGGCGCACGGCGGACAACGAGCGGCCCCTCGACGGCACGCCCGTCATCGACGTGGACCGCGGCGGCAAGATCACCTGGCACGGCCCGGGCCAGCTGGTGGGCTACCCGATCCAGAAGCTCCCGCGCCCGGTGGACGTCGTGGCGCACGTGCGCCGCCTCGAAGAGGCCCTGATCCGCACCTGCGCGGAGTTCGGCCTGCAGACCAGCCGGGTCGAGGGCCGCAGCGGCGTCTGGATCCTGGGCGACCCGGTCGAGCAGCGCCCCGCACCGGGCGGCCTCGCGCTGGACTTCGACCCCCGGCTGCACGACGAGGAGTTCGACCCGCGGATGAACGGCCCGGAGTACGCGCCGTCCAACGCGGGCCAGCGCCGGGAGGACCGCAAGATCGCCGCGATCGGCATCCGCGTGGCCAAGGGCGTCACCATGCACGGTTTCGCGCTCAACGTGAACCCCGACAACAAGTGGTTCGACCGGATCATCCCGTGCGGCATCCGCGACGCGGGCGTCGCCTCGCTGGCCGGCGAGCTGGGCCGGGACGTGACGATCGAGGAGGTCCTGCCGGTCGCCGAGCGGCATCTGCGGGAGGTCCTGGAGAACGCGGACCTGAAGCCCCGGGAGATCGAGAAGACGCCGGCGGCATAAATCGGCCCGTGGCGGAGCTGGAGGGGTAGCCACCCGCACAGGCATTCAAATCAACGGGCGTACCCTTGAGGACGCCGAAGAATCAATCGCTAGGGAGCCGGTCGTGTCCGCAGTCGCACCCGACGGACGCAAGATGCTGCGCCTGGAGGTCCGCAACAGCCAGACCCCCATCGAGCGCAAGCCCGAGTGGATCAAGACCCGGGCGAAAATGGGCCCCGAGTACACCGCGATGCAGAAGCTCGTGAAGAGCGAGGGCCTGCACACGGTCTGCCAGGAAGCCGGCTGCCCGAACATCTACGAGTGCTGGGAGGACCGCGAGGCGACCTTCCTGATCGGCGGCGACCAGTGCACCCGGCGCTGCGACTTCTGCCAGATCGACACCGGCAAGCCCGAGGCGCTCGACCGTGACGAGCCCCGCCGGGTCGGTGAGTCCGTCGTCACGATGGACCTGAACTACGCCACGATCACCGGCGTCGCCCGCGACGATCTGGAGGACGGCGGTGCCTGGCTGTACGCCGAGACCGTGCGCCAGATCC
The DNA here is from genome assembly GCF_031348265.1 of Streptomyces collinus. Taxonomy (NCBI): domain Bacteria; kingdom Bacillati; phylum Actinomycetota; class Actinomycetes; order Kitasatosporales; family Streptomycetaceae; genus Streptomyces; species Streptomyces collinus. The sequence continues at coordinate 2,444,145 of NZ_CP133771.1, forward strand.
ACCAGCAGACCGCGGGCCGCGAGGCCGGCCGCACCAAGGTCGAGCTGCTGGCCCCGGACTTCAACGCCGTCCCGGAGCAGCTGGAGGAGGTCTTCTCCTCCCGTCCCGAGGTCTTCGCGCACAACGTCGAGACGGTCCCGCGGATCTTCAAGCGCATCCGCCCCGGCTTCCGCTACGAGCGCTCCCTGAAGGTCATCACCGAGGCGCGCGACTACGGCCTGGTCACCAAGTCGAACCTCATCCTCGGCATGGGCGAGACCCGCGAAGAGGTCAGCGACGCCCTGAAGCAGCTGCACGAGGCGGGCTGCGAGCTGGTCACCATCACGCAGTACCTGCGGCCCTCGGTGCGCCACCACCCCGTCGAGCGCTGGGTGAAGCCGCACGAGTTCGTGGAGCTGAAGGAGGAGGCCGAGCAGATCGGCTTCTCCGGCGTGATGTCCGGGCCGCTGGTGCGTTCCTCGTACCGCGCCGGGCGCCTCTACCAGATGGCCGTGGAGCAGCGTCAGTCGGCCGCTCCGCCGCGGGGGGACGGCTACATCGCGGCGCAGGCTGTCTGACACACCGTCACCACCGCTGCCCACCACAGGGCGAGACAAGCGTGTGAATTCGCGCACAAGAGGCTACTCGCCAGTAGTGACCGATTTGACGCGGTCCTGACCGTCCTCGCAGATGAGGGCACATGTCAGGACCGCGTCGGCGTTCCACCACGCTCCGCCGGGGCTTCATGGGTGTTTGACCGGCCGGTCACGCCCTGGTAACACCAATCAGTGACGCTGAACTCACAGCACGTACACCCATCACCCGAGGGGGGACCTCACCCATGCAGGCCGCGCCGCCCGTCCGCGCCACCGCGATCCCGTCCTTCACGACCGCACTGCGTGCCGTCGAGTCGCTGCTGATGAGCAGCGGTCAGCGCACCGCCCGCCGCAACGCGTGGACCTCCGTGCTGGAGGACCGCCGTCGCGCCAAGGACCGGGTCGAGACGCAGCGCGTCATCGAGCAGTCCCTGTCCGTCCGTCCCTGACCCCCGCCCCTTCCCGGCCCTCCCCCAGGGGCCCCCGCGAGCACTGCCGTCGTCGGCGCTTGTGGGGCCACGTAGACTGCGTGGCATGGCGAGGAAGGAACCTGCAGCGGACGCTGCGAACCCCGGGCGACTGAAGCAGATCGCTCTGACCTACAAGATGACCCGCAAGGCCGACAAGAAGATCGGCCTTGTACTCGCGGCAGTCGGAATCGTCACCTTCGGTGTCTTCCTCGCGATCGGTTTCTTGATCGGTCACCCCATCTATCTCGGCATCCTGGGCCTCCTGCTCGCCTTCCTCGCGTCGGCGATCGTGTTCGGGCGCCGGGCCGAGCGGGCCGCCTTCGGGCAGATGGAGGGACAGCCCGGCGCCGCGGCGGCGGTGCTCGACAACATCGGCCGGGGCTGGACGACGACCCCCGCGGTGGCGATGAACCGCAACCAGGACGTGGTGCACCGCGCGGTCGGCAAGGCCGGCATCGTGCTGGTCGCCGAGGGCAACCCGAACCGGGTGAAGACCCTGCTGGCCGCCGAGAAGCGCAAGATGAACCGCATCGTCGCGGACGTCCCCGTGCACGACCTGGTCGTGGGCACGGGCGAGGGCCAGATCGAGCTGAAGAAGCTGCGGACGACCATGCTGAAGCTCCCGCGCGTACTGACCGGCCCGCAGGTCACGGCCACCAACGACCGGCTGCGCGCCCTCGGTGACCTGATGAGCAACATGCCGCTGCCCAAGGGGCCGATGCCGAAGGGCATGCGGCTGCCGAAGGGCGGGCCGAAGGCTCGCTGACACTCCGCACACGACATGAACGAGGGGCGCCCGGTGTGACCGGGCGCCCCTCGTTCATGTCGGTCGGTTCGTGCTTCGGGTCAGATGCGGACCTCGACCGTGCCGGCCAGCCGGTCGTGCAGTCCGCGGCCGTCGCGGTCCCAGATCAGGGCGGGGATCGCGAGGAAGAGCAGGACCGTGCGCAGTGCGGCGCGCCACGGGCTGACCCGGCCGGTGTCCAGGGCGAGCACCCTCAGGCCGAGCAGGCGCTTGCCCGGAGTGAAGCCGACCGTACCGACCGTGAGGACCATCAGCGCGAACATGATGAGCGGCGCCCAGATCTGGGCCGCATCGTTGTAGCTCTGGGTGATAAGACCGTATGCGATCAGGAGGCACAGGCCCCAGTCGACCGCGAGGGCACCGAGCCGGCGGCCCGGGCGGGCGATCGAGCCGGGTCCCTCCTCGGGCAGACCGAGCTGCTCGCCCCGGTATCCGAAGTCGACACCGGCCTCTTCCGCGGCCGCGCGGGGCCCGGAAAGCCACGATCCGAGTGCTTGCCTGTTGTCCACCCGTCCACGGTACTGCGCCCGTAAATGACCAGGGCACGGCGGGGTGTGTCCGGGCTACGGTGGAGGGTGAGCCGGTTAACTTGTGCGAAACAAATGAGTCACGCCCGAGAAACCACCCGTCCCTAGGGTCGAGGTCAGCGTGTGCCACCCGCACTGGCCGCACGAACGAACTACCACCCCGGCGGGACGGTCGGGAGTAGGAGGAGCTGGATGTTCCAGAACGCCGACGAGGCCAAGAAGTACATCGCGGACGAGGACGTCAAGTTCATCGACGTCCGCTTCTGCGACCTGCCGGGCGTGATGCAGCACTTCACGATCCCTGCCGAGGCCTTCGACCCGGCCGAGGAGCTCGCCTTCGACGGCTCCTCGATCCGCGGCTTCCAGGCCATCCACGAGTCCGACATGGCGCTCCGCGCGGACCTGTCGACCGCCCGGGTCGACCCGTTCCGCCGCGACAAGACGGTCAACATCAACTTCTTCATCCACGACCCGATCACGGGCGAGCAGTACTCCCGTGACCCGCGCAACGTGGCGAAGAAGGCCGAGGCCTACCTCGCGTCGACCGGTATCGCGGACACCGCGTACTTCGGCCCCGAGGCCGAGTTCTACGTCTTCGACTCGGTCCGTTTCTCCACCTCGGCGAACGAGAGTTTCTACCACATCGACTCCGAGGCCGGCGCCTGGAACACCGGTGCGGTCGAGAACAACCGTGGTTACAAGGTCCGCTACAAGGGCGGCTACTTCCCGACCCCGCCGGTCGACCACTTCGCCGACCTGCGTGCCGAGATCTCCCTCCAGTTGGCCGCCTCCGGCCTCCAGGTCGAGCGCCAGCACCACGAGGTGGGCACCGCCGGCCAGGCGGAGATCAACTACAAGTTCAACACGCTGCTCGCCGCGGCCGACGACCTCCAGCTCTTCAAGTACATCGTGAAGAACGTGGCCTGGCAGAACGGCAAGACCGCGACCTTCATGCCGAAGCCGATCTTCGGTGACAACGGCTCGGGCATGCACGTGCACCAGTCGCTGTGGACCGGCGGCCAGCCGCTCTTCTACGACGAGGCCGGCTACGCGGGCCTGTCCGACACCGCCCGCTACTACATCGGCGGCATCCTCAAGCACGCCCCGTCGCTGCTGGCCTTCACCAACCCGACGGTGAACTCCTACCACCGTCTGGTCCCGGGCTTCGAGGCGCCGATCAACCTGGTGTACTCGCAGCGCAACCGCTCCGCGGCCATGCGTATCCCGATCACGGGCTCCAACCCGAAGGCCAAGCGCGTCGAGTTCCGCGCGCCCGACTCCTCCGGCAACCCGTACCTCGCCTTCTCGGCCCTCCTCCTCGCAGGCCTCGACGGCATCAAGAACAAGATCGAGCCGGCCGAGCCGATCGACAAGGACCTCTACGAGCTGGCTCCCGAGGAGCACGCGAGCGTCGCGCAGGTGCCGACCTCCCTCCCGGCCGTCCTCGACCGTCTGGAGGCCGACCACGAGTTCCTGCTCCAGGGCGACGTGTTCACCCCGGACCTGATCGAGACGTGGATCGACTACAAGCGCGCGAACGAGATCGCGCCGCTGCAGCTGCGTCCGCACCCGCACGAGTTCGAGCTGTACTTCGACGTGTGATCGACGCCTGACCGAGGCATCGCGCCCGCGCCCCCGCCGTCCTTTCCGACGGCGGGGGCGCGGGCGTTTGTTCTATTCTTGGGTCAAGGACCACACGGGGGTGGAGCGGGAATGCCCGAGCACGAACAGGACGACCAGCAGCGCGAGTTCGACCTCAGATGGGCGGACGGAGCCGAGCACAAGGAGCCCTCGGCCCGGGCCCGTATGCTCGCCGCCCGCTGGAAGCACAACCCGCCCGGACCCGTGCCGTTCCGGGCCGACCCGGAGCACGTCGGCTCCCGCCGCCGCTCCTCGTGGATCTCGACCGTGGTGGTGCTGGGCAGCGTGGCGGCGGTGATCGTGCTGCTGGGGTACATCAACTTCAGGGCGCCGTACTAGGCAGTCGGCGGCAAATCCGCGCGCCGGTCACCGTCCCTGCGCCGTACGATCCCCGAAACAGCAGGTCGAACGGGGGCGGGCGTGAACGAGGACATCCGGGGCGGGGAGGCGGCCGCGGCGCGGCTGGCCCGGGGGACGCAGCTCGGCGAGGTTCTCGACGTCGACGATCCGGCTGCCTGGACCGGACTGGACGCGGGCGTGCGGGCCTGGGGCGGGTACGGGATCGAGGATCTGCCGGACAAGGCATGGGTCGAGGCCCTGGACGGGGAAACCGGGCCGCCGGGCCGGTCCGGGGCCGGGCGCTGGGTGTTCCGGTCGTCCCGACGGCGTCCGGAGCCCGCTCATGGGCCCTCGACCGACCCCCGGCTCGCCGTGGCGCTGTGCCACCCGGACGGCCACACCCGTGAAGCGGCCCTGGCCCGGGTCGCGGCCCGCCCCGCCCTGCTGCCCCTGGTCGTCGTCCGCGCCGCGGACTGGGCGGCACCTGTACGTGACAAGGCCCGGGAGCTGCTGCGGGCGGGCCTCGACATGCGCACCGGCGTCGCGCTCGCCCCCCTGATCCTGCGCATCGGCCGGCGCGAGCGGGGATCCTACGGCGTGGAACTGCTCGGCGCGATGCTCCGCCGGGCACCGCACGGAGCGCCGGCCACCCTGTTCGTCCACCCCGACCGCACCGTACGGCGGTTCGCGTACCGGCTGGCCGCCGAGGAGTCGCTGCTCTCCCCCGACCGGTTCGCCCGTACCGCCGCCTGGGACGACGACGTCGTCGTGCAAACCCTGTGCGCCGAGGCGGCGCTGGCCGCCGTGCGCGAGGAGGGTGGCCTCGACGAGGTACTCGAACCATTGCTCGCCGCCCGCAACACGCGCGCCCGGTCCGCCGGCGTCACTGCCCTGCGGCGGGCCGGGCGTCCCGAGCGGGCCCTGGAGTTCCTGGCCGACCGGTCGGCCCTGGTGCGGGCCTGTGCGCGGTACGTCGTGCGGCAGCACGGGAGCGACCCCCTGTCCTGGTACCGGCGGCGATGTGCCCAGGCCGATGATCCGGCGCTGCCGCCCGGCGCGGCCATCGGCCTGGCGGAGTGCGGGGAGCGCGGGGACGCCGCATTGCTGCGGCCGCTGCTCACCCACCGCGTGCCGGCGGTGCGGGCCCGGGCGGTGGCAGGCCTGCGGGCGTTGGACGTGACGGCCGTGGAGGAGCTGCGGTCCTTGATCGACGACCCCGCGCCCGGCGTCGTGCGCGAGGCCACGGCTGCCCTGTTGCCGTCCGCGGCGCTGTTGCCGGAGGCCTGGCTTATGGAGCGCCTCGAGGCGGAGCGGCCTCGGCATGTCCGGATCGCCGCGCGCCGGTTGGCCGAGGCGCGGGGCCTGATCGTACGGCTGTCCGACGGTCCGGGGCCCGGCTGCTAGCGTCCGGCCCCGTGAGCGACAGCGTGTATGTGGGCAACGCGGGCCGGGACGCGGCACTGGACCGGGGGTGGATCCTCGGGCATTTCAAGGACGCCGGGGATCCGCGGCACAGTGAGGCCGTGGAGATCAAGTGGGGGGGTGCATCCCCCGGGGGACGAGCGGGCCGAGTGGGTGCGGGGTGAGGAGCGGACCTCGCTCCTGGTCCTGGTCAGCGGGCGTTTCCGGGTCGAACTGCCCGGGCGGAGCGTGCTGCTGGAGCGGCAGGGGGACTACGTGGTGTGGGGGCGTGGCGTCGATCACTCCTGGCGTGCCGAGGAGGAGTCGGTCGTGCTGACCGTGCGGTGGCCGTCCGTGCCCGGCTACGCGGTGACCGCCGGCGGCTGACGGCTTTGCCGGTCCTGGGGGCGATCACGACCCCTTCATGGGAAGGCCCGGGTGCACACTGGCGGTGGGACGAGTGCGTGACTGCGGGGTGAGGCAGATGCACAGCCGCTTCCGTAGCGACCGGCGGTTGACCACCCGTATGGGGATCACGCTGTTCCTGCTCGGATTGCTGTACGTGGGGTTCGTCGCCGCGTTGATCGTGCTGCTGAGATCGTGGGTGCTGGTCGTGGTGGTCGCGGCGGCGCTGCTCGGTGCTCAGTACTGGTTCTCCGACCGGATCGCCCTGTACGCCATGCGCGGGCGGGTCGTGCAGCGGGAGGAGTATCCCGAGCTGTACGCGGTGATCGACCGGCTGTGCGCCCTGGCCGACATGCCGGCGCCGGTGGTCGCGGTGTCGGGGATGGACATGCCGAACGCGTTCGCGACGGGGCGGAATCCGGATCACGCGGTGGTGTGTGTGACGACCGGTCTGCTGCGGCGGCTGGAGCCGGCCGAACTGGAGGGCGTGCTCGCGCACGAGCTGTCGCACGTGGCGCACAAGGACGTGGCCGTGATCACCGTCGCGTCGTTCCTCGGGGTGATCGCGGGGCTGATCGTGCGGTTCGCCTTCTACTCGCAGCTGTTCGGCGGGGGCCGCAGGGACCAGAACACCGCTGCCGTCTTCGCCGCCGTGATGGGCGTGTCCGCGGCCGTCTACGCGATCAGCTTCCTGCTGATCCGGGCCCTGTCCCGGTACCGGGAACTGGCCGCGGACCGGGCGGCCGCGCAGCTCACCGGCCGGCCCTCGGCGCTGGCCTCCGCGCTCACCAAGGTCTCCGGCGACATCGCCCGCATCCCCGCCAAGGACCTGCGCACGGCCCAGGCCTTCAACGCCTTCTACTTCACGCCGGCGCTGGGCCGCGAGCCCGGGATCGCGCGGCTCTTCTCGACCCACCCGAGCCTGGAGCAGCGGCTCGACCAGCTGGGCCGGATCTCCGCCGAGCTGGGCGAGGCGGCGGCCCCCGGAGGGATGTGACCGACGCATGGGACTGCTGGACATCCTGCTCGGCCGGACGAAACCGGTCGGGGCGGATCTCGACCGGCTTTTCGCGCTGCCCTCGGCGGCCGTGACGCTGGAGGCCGCCGCCGGCTTCACGCCGACCGGGCAGGGCGCGGTGTGCTTCGCCACCGTCGAGGGCGCGGCCTTCGAGCAGTCCCACCGCGAGGTGCAGGCCCTGCTGGACGCCGACAGCGACCGCGACGGCCCGCCGGTGGAGCTGCGGCAGGACGACTACGGCTACTCGTGGCTGGTCTCGCGCCGCTCCCCCGACCAGCTCTCCGTGCTCGTGAACGACCTGCACGCCGTGAACAGCCAGATGGAGGTCAACGGGTTCGGTCCCCAACTGCTGTGCTCCCTGGCCGGGTTCGAGGACCGCTCCGGCCGGCGGCTCGCGCTGGTCTACCTCTACAAACGCGGCACGTTCTACCCCTTCGCGCCCCTGCCGGACGGCACGGAGCGGCGCGACAACCCGCTCGAACTCCAGGTGCGGGCCGCCCTCTCCGACGATCTGCGCCTGGAGCCGGACCTGGGCCGCTGGTTCCCGGTGTGGGGGGCGCCAGGGCTGTGAACGCCCCCTCGTGGGCCGGGGCCGCGTGAGTGAATGGCCGTATGAGTGAGCTGATCCCTTTCCATCACGTCGTCGGCGGCGAACGGCTCAGCGGGCTGGCCGACGGCGGTGGCCGGCCGGCCCGGGCCACGGTCGTCCTGCTGCACGGCGCGGGCACCGGAAGCAAGGAGCGGCTGCTGCCGTTGCATGCGGAGTTCGCCGCGCACGGCTGTCACGCCCTCGCCTTCGACTTCTCGGGGCACGGGGAGAGCACCGGCCTGCTGCGGGAGCTGAGCCTGCGCCGCCGCTTCGAACAGGCCGTGTCCGTCATCGACGCACGCGTGCGCGAGGACGCGCCACTGGTCCTGGTCGGGTTCAGCATGAGCGGCCAGACGGTGGCGGATCTCGTGCGGCACTACGGGGACCGGGTGGCGGCCCTGGGGCTGTGCGCGCCGGCGGTGTACGGGGCCGAGGCGTGGGACGTGCCGTTCGGCGCCGGTGACGGGCGGTTCAGCGAGATCATCCGCAGGCCCGGGAGCTGGCATGAGGCCCCGGCGCTCGACGTCCTGCGGGCGTTCGAGGGACGGGCGGTCCTCGTGGTGCCGGGGACGGACGAGGTGATCCCGCCCGCCGTGACGGAGGCGTTCTCCGAAGCGCTGGCCCGGCGCGCCCAGTTCACCCACTGGGAACTCCCGAATGCCGAGCACCGGTTGGGGCTGTGGTTCCGCGACCACCCCGAGGACCGGCGGGAGTTCGTCACCGCCGTGCTGACCGGGCTCGGCGAGCAGGGCTGGACGGCGACCCGCGCATGGGTGACCAAGCAGCTGCCGAAGGGCCGTACGGTCGACAAATCGGCTTTTCTGACCGGCGGCTGGAGCGCCCAGATGCGGCGGCTCACCCTCGACGACGGCACCGACCTGGCGCTGCGGACCTTCGTGAAGCCCTTCTTCCGGCGGCACGCGCCCGGGCTGCTGGCCCGCGAGGCGGAGATCCTCACGCTGCTGGCGGAGCAGGAGGGCGTGCCGGCCGCCGAGTTGACCGGTGTCGACGCGACCGGCGAACACTGCGACCATCCGTCCCTGTTGATGTCGGTGCTGCCGGGGCGGGTCCGGGTCGACGAGGAGGAAGTCGGCCCGCGGGTGGACCTGCTGGCGGGTCAGCTGGCCCGGATCCACCGGATCGTCCCCCGGGAGCGCCCGCGTGCCTACCAGGCGTGGACGTCGCCGGCGGCGGTCCCGGCCGGGTGGGAGCGGGCCGTGGACGTCATCCGCCGCGATCCCCCGCCGTACGAGGGCTGCTTTCTGCACCGGGACTTCCACCCCGGGAACGTCCTGTTCACGGGTTCGGGGGCCGGTCTGCGGATCAGCGGTGTCGTCGACTGGGTGGAGACCTCGTGGGGGCCCGCCGACCTGGATGTCGCCCACTGCTCGACGGCACTGGCGCTGCTGTTCGGCCCCGAGTACGGCCTCGGTTTCCGGGAGCGCTACGAGGCCCTGGGCGGGCGGCGCCTGGCCGACGGAGCCGAGCATCTGTACTGGCGGCTGCTCGACGCCCTGGCCTACGTCCCCGACGCGGCGAAGCTGGCGGGGCCATGGCGGGAGCTGGGCCGGACCGATCTGACGCCGCAGGTGCTGGGCGAGCGGCTGAGGGCTTATGTGGAGGGGCTGATGGAGCGGTACGCCTGAGGCGGCGGGCCGGTCGGGGCCGGCTGGGAGCCTCCCGAACCCTTCCCATGCCCCACCCTTCCCATGCCCCACCCTTCCCGTACCCCGTATGCCCCCTGCCCCCTGCCCCCGCGTCTTGCCGCGCCTCCCCGCCCCTCACGCGCGCTGGGGCCTTCCCTCTCAGCCCGTGACGTACACGCCCGCCCGCGCCGCCGTCACCGCCGCCTCGGCGGCCCGGGCGGCGGTGACCTCGTCGAGCCGTCCACCGCTGATCAGCAGGTGGTAGTAGAGCGGGGCGGAGACCGCGCGGATCACCTCGTGCGGGTCGGTGCCCTCAGGCACCTCGCCCCGGTTCACGGCCTGCCGGACACAGGGAGCCCATTCCCTGACGCGGATGTCGTAGAAGCGGTGCAGCGCCGCGGCCGTTTTCGCGTCGCCGGTCGCGGCGGCGATCAGAGCCTTGAACAGCGGCCCCTGCCGCGGGTCCGTGAGCGTGCGCTGGACGAGGAGGGCGTTGGCCGTCAGGTCGCCGAGCAGCGAGCCGGTCTCGGTGCGCGGCGCGGACTGCTCGGCCATGTCCTCAAGGAGGTCGGCCACCAGCGCGGTCACCGATCCCCAGCGCCGGTAGACGGTCGTCTTGCCCACGTCGGCGCGGCGCGCGACGTCGGCCAGGTCCAGGCCGGTGAAGCCCTGCTCGGTGAGGGCGTCCTCGGCGGCCCGCAGCACTGCCTCCCGCACGCGCGCCGTGCGCCCCCCGGGCCGTACGGTCCCGGGCTCCCCTCCGTCAGCCATAACGGCACTCCTGTTCCATTAGCCACTTCACCCTGCTACCTTAGTGACTATTAATGGAACTGTAGACCCATTAAGAGTGGGTCGCTGTCGACGGGAGTCCGCGATGGAGTACAGACGACTGGGCGCGTCCGGCCTGATGGTCCCCGCGCTGAGCTTCGGAGCCGGCACCTTCGGCGGGCGGGGTCCGCTCTTCGGCGCCTGGGGCACGACCGACGCGCGGGAGGCGCGCCGCCTGGTGGACATCTGCCTGGACGCCGGGATCACGATGTTCGACACCGCCGACGTCTACTCCGGCGGCGCGTCCGAGGAGGTGCTCGGGGAGGCGATCAAGGGCCGCCGCGACCAGGTGATCGTCTCCACGAAGACGAGCCTGCCGATGGGCGACGGCCCGGGCGACGCGGGCTCCTCCCGCTCCCGGTTGATCCGCGCCTGCGAGGACGCCCTGCGCAGACTCGGCACGGATCATCTCGACCTCTTCCAGCTCCACGCCTTCGACGCCGGGACCCCGGTCGAGGAGGTGCTGGCCGCGCTCGACGCACTGGTCCGGGCGGGCAAGGTGCGCTACACCGGCGTCTCCAACTTCTCCGGCTGGCAGGTGATGAAGTCCCTCGCGGCCGCCGAGCGCCACGGCCGGCCCCGCTATGTCGCACACCAGGTGTACTACTCCCTGATCGGCCGCGACTACGAGTGGGAGCTGATGCCGCTCGCCCTCGACCAGGGTCTCGGTGCGATCGTCTGGAGCCCGCTCGGCTGGGGGCGCCTGACCGGCAAGGTCCGCCGCGGCACCCCGCTCCCGCCCGGCAGCCGCCTGCACCGCACCGCCGACCACGGCCCGCCCGTCTCCGACGAGCACCTCTACGACGTGGTGGACGCATTGGACGAGATCGCCGAGGAGACGGGCAGGGCGGTGCCGCAGATCGCCCTGAACTGGCTGCTCCAGCGGCCGACCGTGTCGTCCGTCCTCATCGGCGCCCGCGACGAGCGGCAGTTGCGGCAGAACCTCGGCGCCGTCGGCTGGAGCCTCACCCCCGAGCAGGTGGCGAAGCTCGACGCGGCGAGCCACCGCCCGGCGCCCTACCCCTACTTCCCCTATGAGCGCCAGGAGGGCTTCGCCCGCCTGAACCCGCCGGTGATCCCCGCACCCGGCCGGGCGGCATGAACGAGCGCCGGGCACCCCGCCGTCCGGGGCGCCCGGCGCTCGCAGCGGAGCGGGTCAGCGGGCGTACCGCATGAACGCCCGCACCATGTGGCACGTCGTGTCCGACGGCGGGTGGACGCCGATCTGCTCCGCCGTGTCACGGATCGTCTCGTTGCGGGCCTGGTTCGGCATGTATACGCCCGAGTCGAGCAGGGCGATGGCCAGGCGCATGGCCTTGAGGCGGCGGTTGTGCGTCACGTACCACTGGCGGGGCCGGCCCGGCGGCAGCGGCCGCTTCTCCACGGGCGCGTACGGCAGGTCGAGCAGGACGGGACGCTTCGCGGTGGACTGGGTGGGCAACGGCTTCGACTTCAGGGCGGCAGCGGGCACGGGCATCCTCCTGTCGCGTCGGGCGGCTCACCGAAGACGTCGGCATCCCCGGCGCCACCCTCGAACACTGCTTACAGTTTACCGCCCGGCACTGACAACGGGGAGTCCGCAAGGCGCCGCAAACTCCCAGGTGGATAAGGGAATTGGCGTCACGTCACGGCCGGTCCGCAAGGTGCGGGTGAGGCGCCGGAAAATCGAACAAGACGGTCGGCGCGTACCGTGTGCGCATGGAGATCTGGATCAACCCCGCGTGCTCGAAGTGCCGCAGCGCCCTGACGCTGCTCGACGCCGAGGGCGCCGACTACACCGTGCGCCGCTATCTGGAGGACGTGCCGAGCGAGGACGAGATCCGGGGCGTGCTCGACCGCCTCGGTCTCGAACCCTGGGACATCACCCGCACCCAGGAGGCCGACGCCAAGGAACTCGGGCTCAAGGAGTGGCCGCGGGACGCCGGTTCGCGCGGCCGCTGGATCACGGCGCTCGCCGAGCACCCGAAGCTGATCCAGCGCCCCATCATCACCGCGGACGACGGAACGGCGGTGGTCGGCCGCACCGACGAGGCCGTACGGGACGCCCTGTCGCGCTGACGCACCGACCAGCCGCCGACCTGCATGTGGCACAGGTCACTTGAGTGACTCCTGTAACCGCTGAGTAACCTCGTTCGGTATCTCGTACATAGCGGCGTACGCTCCCCTACCTCTCAGGAGGCGCGCATGTCGCGCAGGAGAACACTCGGCACGAAGAAGAAGATCGCGCTGCTGGTGAGCGCGGCGACGGTGGCGGGAGGCGGGGCCTTCGTCATGGCGAGCACGTCGAACGCCGCGCCGACCCCCAAGTCGGCGTCGGAGTCGACGGTCTGCCTGGGTCTCGCCACCGCCCTCGGCAACAACCAGAAGTTCATCGCGGACCAGCGGGCCAACCCGGACGCCCAGTCCGAGGCGCGGATCGCCAACCGCGAGGCGGTCGTCGCGGAGATCAAGCGGAAGCAGGAGGCGTCGGGGTGCGCCGTCGGGGAGTCGGCTCAGGACTCCCAGACCGCGCAGCCGTCGCAGCCCGCCCAGTCGGCCCAGCCGCCCGCGGCTTCGGCCCAGCCGTCGCAGCCCGCCGCGTCCGCCCCCGCGGGAGACGCCGGGGGCGGTGCCGCCGCCTCCGGGCAGCAGGTGTGCAACGGCTCCACGGTCACGCTCTCCGGCGAGGGCGGTGCGCCTGCCGCGTCCAGCAACCAGTTCCCGGCCGGCACGAAGCTGAAGGTCACCAACCTGGACAACGACAAGTCCACGACGGTGGAGGTCACTTCGGTCTCCGGCAGCTGTGCGCTGCTCAACAACGCGGCCTTCGAACAGGTCCGTGAGCCCGGCAAGTTCCTGATCCGCCGGGCCCTGATCGAGAAGGTGGGGTGACGCCGTACGACCCAGTGAACCGATGAGGCGGCGGCCACCCCCTCGGCCGCCCACCTCGTACGTGTCACCGGTCCTGCCGCCCCCGGCCAGGGGTGGCAGGACCGGCGCGTGCGGGCCCGCGCGGTGCCGGTGACCGGCTTGACGGAGGGGAGCCGGTCACCGGCGCCGCCCCGCGCGAAGCGGCCTCTCGGCGTGAAGTACGGCACAGCGTCACCCGGTAACACGGGGTTCACATTCGAGCAATGGCCGGGAAATCGCCTGTTGCCAGGCTGCCGGGCAGCAGACGCGGCGCCCCAGTGCCGCAGCGCCGCAAGCACCCGCGATACGCGCCCAGACACACCCGAGGATGTGGCCCGTGACCTTCAAGGCTGAGTACATCTGGATCGACGGCACCGAGCCGACGGCCAAACTGCGTTCCAAGACCAAGATCATCGCGGGCTCGCCCGCCGGTCTGGACGCGCTGCCGATCTGGGGCTTCGACGGGTCCTCCACCAACCAGGCCGAGGGGCACTCCTCGGACTGCGTCCTCAAGCCGGTCTTCTCCTGCCCGGACCCGATCCGCGGTGGCGACGACATCCTGGTGCTGTGCGAGGTCCTGAACATCGACCTCACCCCGCACGCCAGCAACACGCGCGCGGCGCTGGCCGAGGTCGCGGAGAAGTTCGCGGCGCAGGAGCCGATCTTCGGCATCGAGCAGGAGTACACGTTCTTCAAGGACGGATACCCGCTCGGCTTCCCCAAGGGCGGTTTCCCGGCCCCGCAGGGCGGCTACTACTGCGGCGTCGGCGCGGACGAGATCTTCGGCCGTGACGTCGTCGAGGCGCACCTGGACAACTGCCTCAAGGCCGGTCTCGCCATCTCCGGCATCAACGCCGAGGTCATGCCCGGCCAGTGGGAGTTCCAGGTCGGTCCGGTCTCCCCGCTGGAGGTCTCCGACCACCTGTGGGTGGCCCGCTGGCTGCTCTACCGCACCGCCGAGGACTTCGACATCGCCGCCACCCTCGACCCCAAGCCGGTCAAGGGCGACTGGAACGGCGCCGGCGCGCACACCAACTTCTCCACCAAGGCGATGCGCGAGGGCTACGACGCGATCATCACCGCGGCCGAGTCGCTCGGCGAGGGCTCCAAGCCGCTCGACCACGTCAAGAACTACGGCGCCGGCATCGACGACCGCCTCACCGGTCTGCACGAGACCGCCCCGTGGGACAAGTACTCCTACGGCGTCTCCGACCGCGGCGCCTCGGTCCGTATCCCGTGGCAGGTCGAGAAGGACGGCAAGGGCTACATCGAGGACCGCCGCCCGAACGCCAACGTCGACCCGTACGTGGTGACGCGGCTGCTCGTCGACACCTGCTGCTCGGCGCTGGAGAAGGCCGGCCAGGTCTGATCCGCCCGCCAGTGCCTGAGGGGGCGCTCACCGTTCGCGGTGGGCGCCCCCTTTCGTCTGCCGCGCCGTCGTGGCTGTTCGCGCGGTTCCCCGCGGCCCTGACGGGGCGCTCGTGTCCAAGCAGTGAGAGGAGGGTCCCCGTGCGCGATCAGCTCTGCTTCAATGGAGTCATGGCCAGCTACCGGAAGTGCATCGCGACGGGTCGTCATGACCTGGAGCCCTTCTGGCCGTCCCGCCAGGACCACGATTTCGACCGGGTGTGTTGCCGCGCGATGAACGCGCCGGCCCTCTAAAGCCGTACACCCCGGCCTTCGGCCAGCGCGAACCGCGTACGTCCCTCGGCGAGCCCGACCACGAATCGCGGCCGTCGACCTCCCCGACGAACTCCTCGCGCGAAAGAGCTGACCTCTCATGGCGACCACTCGTTCCCTGTCCACCGCCGCCCCCTTCAACGCCCCCGCGCCGCACGGCCCCCGGCACCGGCTGCGTGCCGTCGAGCGGGACGAGGTGGTGACGGTCGCGGACCTGCTGCCGGGTGCCACCTGGCTGCCGGCGCCGCCGCACACCCTGCCCACGCTGCCGGGGCAGCCGCCGATGGTCGGCTACCTGGTGCTCGTCCCGGCCGACCAGCAGCCGCCGTTCCCGGTGGCGGTGCCCGACCTGCCGCAGGCCACCGGGCCGGAGCCCGCTGCCGAGCCCGGCGGCGAGCCGCTGATCCGCGTCGACACCGTGCAGCGCACCGCCCGGGTGGCCGGGCGGCCCCTCGACCTCACGTATCTGGAGTTCGAGCTGCTGGCGCACCTGGTGGCGCACCCGGGCCGGGTGCACACCCGCGACCAGCTGGTCGGCACGGTGTGGGGCTACGGGCACGTGGGGGACGGCCGCACGGTCGACGTCCACGTCGCCCGCCTGCGCCGCAAGCTGGGCGCGGAGCACCGCGACACGATCCGGACGGTGCGCCGCGTCGGCTACACGTACGTGCCCCCGACGGGACACTGACGCCCGGGGGCGACCGGGGTGGCTCCGTCTGCTGACAGCAGATCCCTGTTCCGTCCCCTCGCCCGGCCGGGCAGAGTCACCGGCATGAGGCTTCTGATGCTGGGTGGTACGGAGTTCGTGGGGCGGGCCGTCGTGGAGGCGGCGCTGGAGCGGGGCTGGGACGTGACCGTCTTCCACCGGGGGCGGCACGAGGCGCCGCCGGGTGTGCGGTCGCTGCTCGGTGACCGCACCGCACCCGGCGGCCTGGCCGCCCTCGCCGACGACCCGGGCGAGTGGGACGTCGTCGTCGACACGTGGTCGGCGGCGCCGAGCGCGGTGCGGGACACGGCGCGGCTGCTGCGGGGCCGCGCCGGCCGGTACGTGTACGTGTCGAGCCGCTCGGTGTACGCGTGGGAGCGGCCCGCCAGGTTCGACGAGGACGCGCCCCTGGTGGAGGGGGCGTCGGCCGACGCGGAGCAGACCGCCTACCCGCAGGACAAGCGGGGCGGTGAACTGGCCGTGCTGGACGCCTTCGGCGCGGACCGGTCGGTGCTCGTACGGGCCGGGCTGATCCTCGGCCCCTACGAGAACATCGGCCGGCTGCCGTGGTGGCTGGGTCGCATGGCACGCGGCGGCCCGGTGCTGGCGCCGGGCCCTCGTGACCTGCCCCTGCAGTACGTGGACGTCCGCGACCTGGCCGAGTGGATCGTGCTCGCGGCCGAGCGGGAGCTGAGCGGGCCGTACAACCTGGTCAGTCCGCAGGGCCACGCCACCATGGGCACGCTGCTGGACGCCTGCGCGCGGGTCACCGGCGGCGCCGCCGAGCTCCGCTGGACCGAGCCCGGGGTGATCCTGGAGGCGGGGATCGAGCCGTGGACCGAGCTGCCGGTGTGGGTGCCGCAGGGCAGCGACCTGTACGAGGCCCTGCACAGCGCGGACGTCTCCCGGGCGGTCGGGGCCGGACTGGTCTGCCGGCCCGTCGAGGAGACCGTGGCGGACACCTGGCGGTGGCTCCAGGACCTCGGGGGTGTGGTGCCCCAGCGCCCGGACCGGCCGCGCTCGGGCCTCGATCCGGAGGTGGAGGCGAAAGTGCTCGCGTCCGGGACCGGAGGGTGAACCTCCCCGCGCTGCCCGGGAGGTGTACGTAGCACCACCCCCCGGCCGGGTGTCCCGGCCCCGTGACCCGGCACGCGCGCTCGACGAAACTGACGCCATGACCACGGAGACGAAGAACGGCAACGGGCGGACGACAGGGCGGGGCATCGGGCTCGCCGCGGTGCGGGGGCTGGCGCTGGCCCTCGTCTCCCTGCCGGGGGCGGTGCTGTGCTTCTGCCTGTCCCTGGTCTCGATCGCGCTCATCCCGATCGGGGTCGGGCTCGTCACCACGCCGTACGTGCTGACGGGGGTGCGGGCGTTCGCCGACTGGCGGCGGGTGCTCGCGGCGGAGTGGGGAGGGGTGCGGATCCCTCCGGCGTACCGGCCGCTGCCGGAGAGGGCCGATCCGTGGACGCGCACCGTCGCGCTGCTGCGTGACCCGGCGACCTGGCGGGACCTGCGGTGGCTGCCGGTCGACATGACCGCCGGGTTCGTCACGGCGCTGCTGCCGGCGGTTCTGCTCCTCTATCCGCTGGAGGGGTTCGCGCTCGCGATCGGGCTGTGGCGGGTCTTCCCCGACGGGTACTGGTACGGGTTCGTGCCGGTCACCGGGCAGGCGTCCGCGTTCGGTGCGGCGGCCCTGGGCCTGGTGCTGCTGTTCCTCGCGCACTTCCTCACCCCGCGCCTGCTGGGCGTCCACTTCCGGCTCACCCGGGCCGTGCTCGGTGGCAACCAGCGGGAACTGGCCGAGCGGGTACGGGTCCTGACCGAGACCCGGCGGGACGCGGTCGACGCCTCCGCAGCCGAACTGCGGCGCATCGAGCGGGACCTGCACGACGGAGCCCAGGCCCGGCTGGTCGCCGTCGGCATGGACCTCGGCACCATCGAGGCGCTCCTCGACAAGGACCCGGCTCAGGCCAAGGAGTTGATCGCGCGGACGCGGCGGTCCTCGGTGGAGGCGCTGTCCGAGCTGCGCGAGCTGGTGCGGGGCATCCACCCGCCGGTCCTCGCCGAGCGGGGCCTGGGCGACGCGGTACGGGCGCTGGCGCTGCGGCTGCCGGTGGCCACCGAGGTGAGCGTGGACCTGCCCGGGCGGGCCGAGGCGCCGGTGGAGTCGGCCGCGTACTTCGCCGTGAGCGAGGTGCTCACCAACGCCGTGAAGCACTCGGGCGCCGACCGGATCTGGATCGACCTGCACCGGGCGGACGGCATGCTGCGGGCGACCGTCACCGACAACGGCAAGGGCGGCGCGGTGATCGGGGCCGGTTCGGGACTGGCCGGGGTCGAGCGGCGACTGGGTACATTCGACGGCGTCCTGGCCGTCAGCAGCCCCGCGGGCGGCCCCACCATGGTCACCGTGGAGATCCCTTGCGCGTAGTCCTGGCCGAAGACCTCTTCCTGCTGCGCGACGGACTCGTCCGGCTGCTCCAGGCGCACGGCTTCGAGATCGCGGCGGCCGTCGAGTCCGGGCCGGAACTGGCCGCCGCGCTGGCCGAACTGGACCCGGAGGTCGCCGTCGTCGACGTACGCCTGCCGCCCACGCACACCGACGAGGGCCTGCAGTGCGCGCTCGACGCCCGCCGGAAGCGGCCCGGACTGCCGGTGCTGGTGCTTTCCCAGCACGTGGAGCAGCTGTACGCGCGTGAACTCCTCGCCGACGGCACCGGCGGGGTCGGCTATCTGCTGAAGGACCGGGTGTTCGACGCCGAGCAGTTCGTGGACGCCGTACGGCGGGTCGCCGCCGGGGGCACGGCGATGGACCCGCAGGTCATCCAGCAGCTGCTGGCCCGCCGTTCGGGCGACGACCGGCCGCTGGCGCGGCTGACGCCCCGGGAGCGGGAGGTGCTGGAGCTGATGGCGCAGGGCCGGTCCAACGCTGCGATCGCCGGGAGGCTGGTCGTGACGGAACGGGCGATCGCCAAGCACACCGCCAACATCTTCGCCAAACTGGGGCTTGAGGTCTCGGACGACGACAACCGGCGCGTGCTGGCGGTTCTCGCGTATCTCGACCACGGGCGGTGAAACCGGGCGGGCCGCTTCACCCACCGTGGATGATCCACAACTCCCGGCGCCAAAGGGGCTGTTGAGGGCACAGAGTCCTCACGAATCTCGCATCAATTTCCGAGACCTCTGAACACCCCTGGGACGCCCTGCGTATGGAAGGGAGCCGCTTCACTCCTGTCGGGCGCCTCGATGCCCCCGAAAAAGGAAGTCAGAGGAGTTCCATGGGACGCAACACAAGAAAACGCCGTACGCCGCTGGCCACCAAGGCCATTGCCGCATCGGCGGCCCTAGCGCTCGGTGGGGGCGGGCTGATCTGGGCAAACTTCTACGCCTCGGCGCACGAGGAGAACTCGGCGAACCAGACCAAGTCCGCCGGCGCACAGATCGCCACGATCCAGTGCCCGGACGTCGGACAGAAGCTGACCGATGTGCCGGACGGCGCTCGCCAGGGGGTGGACAAGGAGCTGGCCAACCTCGACAAGCAGATCAGCGAGGCCTACACCCGGCTCGCCTCCACGCGCCAGGCCCAGGCCGGTGACGCGGGCTTCGTCGACAACGCCATCCTCGGCCCGCTGAAGTCGAAGCGCGTCGCGGTCATCGACCGGATCGGCATCAACATCCGGCGGGTGGGCGGACAGGCCCCGGGCAACCTCGAGCAGCTGGCCTCCTGCAAGGGCATGGCCGCCGAGGCCAACACCAACGACGGCCAGGCCGACGGTGGTCAGAACAACGACGGCCAGAACAACGACGGCCAGGACCAGGGCGGTCAGGACCAGGGCGGTCAGGACCAGGGTCAGGACAACGGCGGCCAGGACAACGGGCAGGACCAGGGCGGCAACGGCGGCCAGGCCGACAACGGCCCCGTGGCGGACGACTTCATCAACATCCAGGACGTCCAGCCCAACTCCCGCAACCTGCCGAACGGCCTCGCCGCGAACGGCGACGGCGGTTCCACGGGCACGTTCACCACGAACTGCGGCACCAACGAGAACGAGAACCGCAACTCGGACAACGTGATCGTGGCGCCGGGTGTCTCCAACGGTGCGCAGCACCAGCACGACTACGTCGGCAACCAGAGCAACAACGCCTTCGCGAGCGACGAGGACCTGGCGAACGCCCAGACCACCTGCCAGAACCAGGGCGACAAGTCCTCGTACTTCTGGCCGGTCCTGCGGATCCAGGACGGTTCGGACGACATCGACGCGGGTCAGCCCGGCGGTGGCCAGGACGGCAACGTCGGCAAGATCGTCGAGCCCGCCGAGGCGCAGCTGAAGTTCGTCGGCAACCGCACCAGCGACGTCGTGGCGATGCCGAAGGCCCTGCGCATCATCACCGGTGACGCCAAGGCCTTCACCAACGGCCTGAACAACGCCAACACCTCCTGGAGCTGCACCGGCTTCGAGGACCGCCAGGTCACGGACAAGTACCCGCTCTGCCCCGAGGGCAGCTCCGTGGTCCGGACGTCCAACTTCCAGAGCTGCTGGGACGGCCAGAACATCGACAGCGCCAACCACCGCACCCACGTGGACTTCGTGGAGGCGGACGGCAGCTGCTCGAACGGCTTCCAGGCCATCCCCCAGCTCCAGGTCCGCCTGGTCTACGACGTCCAGGCGCCGCAGATCAACGACGGACAGGTGCAGAACGCCTTCGCGGTGGACTCCTTCCCGGAGCAGCTGCACAAGGCGATCACCGACCACAACGACTTCATCAACTTCTTCGACGAGAACGTGATGAACGAGATGGTCCAGTGCATCAACAACGGCGAGGACTGCCAGTAGTCCTGGTCCGGTGACAGCCGAAAGCCGGCGGTGGGAATTCCCACCGCCGGCTTTCGGCTTTTCCGGCTTTCGGCTTTTCCGGCCCGGGGGGATCAGCCGTGGTGGCCGCTGCCGCCGCCGTGACCGCCCTTGTTGTGGCTGCCGCCGGGGTTCATGTGCTCGGAACCCTCCTCCATCGTGCCGCCGAGGGTGCCCTGCAGCGCGGTGACCGTCTTCTGCTGGCCGACGGCGACCCACTTGCGGCCGACGAGGTAGTAGCCGCCATAGTCCTTGGCACTGTTGAGCCACTCGCGCTGGCCCCGGTCGGTGGCGAAGGTGGCGAGGACGTACTTGTCCTTGCCCTTCTTGCACAGGGCCTGGCGGATGGTGTCGGCGTCGGTCTGCATGTCCGGCTCGCAGTCGGCCTCGGCCGCGATGTGCTCCAGGCTGCCGCTCACCTCCTTCGGAACGGCCGCCGCGTCCTTGCCGCCGGATCCGCCGCAGCCGGTCAGCGCCAGTATCGCCACCGCGCCGCTCAGCGCGAGCATCGGTCGGGTCACCCTCATCTGTTCCTCCGGTCCTCATCGGCACGGTCCTGCCACGGCACGATCCGGACGCATGCCGCACGGAGCCCCGGCAAGAGGCTCTCGCCTTCGATACGGCTGCGGCGCCCGCCGTGCTCAAATTCCGCTGACCCGCTGTGCACTCCTGTGCGAAGGTGGGCAGGTGGATCAGGACTGGGAAGACCGTGTGGCCGCCCTCTGGGACCGTTTCGACGACTACGCCGAGACGGAGGAGGACGAGGCCCGCTTCCGCTCCGACGTCGACGCCCTCGTCGCCGAGCTGCCCGAGGGCAGTCCGCACGGCCCCTTCGAGCGGGCCTGCGCCTGGGACTCCACGGGCCGCTCCGACAAGGCGGTCCCTCTGTACCAGGAGGCGCTGGGGCTCGGCCTCGCCGACGTGAGCCCCTACAAGGCCCGCCGGACGAAGATCCAGCTGGCCAGCTCGCTGCGCAACGTCGGCCGGGCCGAGGAGGGCGTCGCCCTGCTGACACCCGAACTGGTCGCGCCGTCCGACGAGCTGGACGACGCCGTACGCGCCTGTCTCGCCCTGTGCCTGTCGAGTCTCGGCCGCGACCGGGAAGCCCTGGCGCTGGCCCTGGGCGCCCTGGCCCCGCATCTGCCGCGCTACCAACGGTCGATGGCGAACTACGCCCGGCTGCTCGTGGAGCCCGGGCAGCACCCGGGGGCGTGACGCACCGCTCCCAGGTGACCATCCACCCATTCGCTCGTTCTGCTGAACGTGCAGTCACAGGATGTCGCCCAGCGCCCCGCACCCCCCTCCCCCACCGGTCTGGTCGTGGACGTCGAGCAGGCCGAGGCCGCGCTCGTCGAGCACTACCCGCGGCTCGTCCGGCTGGCCTACCTGGTGCTGCCGCCCCGGCTGGGCCGCAGCCGCCGCGTCCTGACCGCACACGCCCTCGCCCAGCGGGCCCTCCCCCGCAACCGCACACCGGCCCCGGTGATCCCGGCCCAGTCCACCGGCCGTCACGGTGACCCCGGCTACGCCCTGGTCCGTCTCCAGGTGCTGCGCACGGCGCTGGAGGCGGGCCTGCCGCTGACGGCGAAGGCGTGGCCCAAGAGGTCCCAGCTGCCGCCGCTGCTGCCGCACGTGTGGGGCCTGAAGCTGTTCCCGCGCTCCGGCGGCGCCGACGAACTCGCCCTGGATCAGCGGCTGTCCACCCTGTCGGGACCGGCCCGGGCCGTCTACGCGCTGCGCGGTCTGGAGCGGCTCACGGACGACGGAGTGTGCAAGGTCCTCGCCGCGGTGGGCGTCGCCGACCCGGAGGGCGCGGTGCTGGAGGCCGACGGGATCCCCGCCCAGTACGGGCTGCTCGACTCCCCCGAGTTCGACCCCTGCTCGCTCCAGGCCCGCCCCACCGACCTGATGCGCCGCCGCCAGCACCTGAAGGCCGTGCTGACCGCCGGTGCCGCGCTGCTGGTGTGCGGGGCGCTGCTCGGCCTGCCCGGTGAGGGCTGGGGCCCCGAGGGCGCCGCGGCACCCCCGTACGCGCGCAACCCGGCCGCGCAGGCCGCCCTGGACCCCTCGAAGCTGACCAGTATGCCCCCGGCCGCCTGGCGCAGCTCGGCGCGCACCGACTTCTCCGTGTGGCCGGCCCGCGGCGACCTGACCGGCGACAAGGCCCTGCTGCGGCGTGCCCTGGCCGTGTGGGCCCGCCCGGGCGAGACGGTCCAGGTGTCGGTGACCCCCGGCACCCTCTCCGGCGGCCCGGCCGGACCGCCCCAGCTGCTGTACGCGGGGACGGTCGACGCGGCGCGCGTGGTGATCCTCTACGACGGTCTGCGCATCGCCCGGTACGCCGAGCCGCAGGACGGCACGCAGGGCGCCGCCCTCGACTTCGCCCGGGTCGACGGGGCCGGCCGGGCCGAGGCGGGCGCGGTGGTCCTGAGCCGCTCCGACGGCAACGTCCGCTATCTGACGGCCCCCTGGGTGAAGAAGGCCGGCGAGCGGGACCTGATGAAGCCGGGCTCCGGCGCGATGGACCTCACGCTCACCGACGGTGTGACCACGCCCCTGGCCAGCCCGGCCCTGCGGTCCGGCCCCTGCACCTCGTGGAACGTGCTGCAGCTGACCGACGGCGCCAGGACGCGGCTGCTGACCGACCTCGGCGAACTCGTGCCGGCGCGGCTCACCACCGGACGGCCGGGCTCTCCGCGTGAGGTGTCCGGCGCCGCGGCGCTGCGCACCTGGCAGCCGTTCGCCTGCTCGCTGGGCACGGTGCGTTCGGCAGGCGTGCGGAGCGTCAACGCTTGGGCGTTCAACGAGCAGCCGCTGCCCGACGCGAGCGGCTCGGCGGCGTGGGTGTGCACGCGCGCCGAGACCTGGCGGGGCGGCGGGGCGCGGGTGCTGGCGCAGTTCCACACGCCGGGCGGGGCCTACGGGGCGGCGGCGACGCAGGCCGAGAACGTCCCGGCGTGCGGGGAGCGTGACCCGCATGTGCTGGCCGGGGTGCTGTGGAAGTCGAAGGCCGGCGACTGGTACCTGCTGGCCGCGGGAAGCCGGGAGACCGCGTCGATCCGGGCGACGGGCGGCGTGAACGGAGTACAGCGGAGCAGTCTGCTGACCGTGCCGGCCGAGCAGGGAGCGCAGGCTCAGCTCAAGGGCACCCTGAAGGACGGGCGTTCGCTGCGCGGACTGGGCTGACGCGGGCGGTTTCCGTGTCCGCGAGGTGAGGCCGGGAAGACCCCGTGATCGATCCGGCCCGTTCGAGGCCGGAATCGATCGGTAAGGTGTTCGTATGACTATCGGGGTTCGCCGCAGAATGGGAGTCGAGGAGCGGCGGCAGCAGTTGATCGGCGTCGCCCTCGAACTGTTCAGCCGCCGCTCGCCCGACGAGGTCTCCATCGACGAGATAGCGTCGGCCGCGGGCATTTCACGCCCGTTGGTCTACCACTACTTCCCCGGCAAACTCAGCCTGTACGAGGCCGCGTTGCAGCGGGCCTCGGACGATCTGGCGGCCCGTTTCGTGGAGCCGCACGAGGGTCCGCTGGGAGCGCGGCTGCTGCGCGTGATGCACCGCTACTTCGACTTCGTGGACGAGCACGGGCCCGGTTTCTCCGCCCTGATGCGCGGCGGCCCGGCGGTGGGCTCCTCGACGACCAACGCGCTCGTCGACTCCGTACGGCAGGCTGCGTATGTCCAGATCCTTTCGCACCTGGGCGTGAGCGATCCGCCCGCGCGCCTCGAACTGGTCGTCCGTTCCTGGATCTCGCTCGCCGAGTCGACGGCGCTGATCTGGCTGGACGGCCGGCGCATCCCGCGCGAGGAGCTGGAGCCCCAGCTCGTCAACGACTTCGCGGCCCTCGCCGCGGTCAGCGCCGCCTACGACGAGGAGATGGCCGCGCTGCTGCGCGAGATCGTCAAGGACGAGCCGGCCGACGGCCCGTTCGCGCACCTGGCCGGCCGGCTCATCGCCCTGGCGAGCTGATCCGGCCTAGCTCTCGAACTTCGCGTACGACGGGTCCAGGTCGCGGACCTCGGCGGAGGCGTGCAGCGCGAGCCCCCCGGCGGGCTTGAGGTGGGTCCGCAGCAGCTCCAGCGCGGCCTGGGTGAGCCGGGCCTTGGTCTCGTCGGTGCGGCCGGCGAGCAGCGCGATGTGGACGTGCACATGGGCGTGCCCCTCGGCCTCGGGGCCGACCACGATGTCCTCGGTCGGACGGAACCGGCTCTTGCACGCCGCCGGTTTGGCGGCCGCGATCTCGACCGTCGCCTCGTGCAGCGCCTTCGCGAAACCGGGCCGGTCGAAGTCGCCGGCGAGGTCGGCGGAATAGTCGACGGTGATCTGCGGCATCAGTACTCCTGTTCTGGGCGGCCAACGGGCTCACCCTAGCCGCAGGGCCAGCATCGCGATGTCGTCCTCGGGGTCGCGGCCGAAACAGCCCAGCAGCACGTCGCAGAGGGCGTCCAGGCCGGGCGGGGCATCGGCGGCGGCCGTGCGGAGCTGGTCCATGGAAGTCGTGATGGGGATGCCGCGGGTCTCGATGAGGCCGTCGGTGACCATGAGCAGCCGGTCGGTGCGGTGCAGACGGCACTCGGTCGCCTGGGGCCGCTCCAGGCCCAGCCCGAGCAGCGGACCGCAGGCGTCGGCGTACCGGGCGTCGCCTCCCGCGCGCAGGATCAGCGGTGGGATGTGGCCGGCGTTGGCGATGCGCACCCGCCCGCTGCCGGGGTCGACCAGGGCCAGGCACACGGTGGCCGTGACGTCCGGGTGGTACTCCTGGAGCATCCGGTCGAGCCGCGTGGCCAGTACGACCGGGTCGCTCTCGTCGACGCAGTAGGCGCGCAGGGCGTGGCGGATCTCGACCATGACGGTGGCCGCGTCCAGCGAGTGCCCGACGACGTCCCCGACCGCGGTGAGGATCCCGTCGCGGGTGCGCAGGGCGGCGTAGAAGTCGCCGCCGATCTCGGTCTGCTCGGAGGCGGGCTCGTAGCGGACGACGATGTCGACGCCCGGCAGGTGCGGCAGCTTGTGCGGCCGGGGCAGGAAGCTGCGCTGGAGGGTGAGGGCGACATGCCGCTCCACCTGGTACATCAGCAGCGGTTCGGCGGCGAGCACGGTGGCCTGGGCGAGGCGGGCGCGCAGCCCGTCGTCCGCGGGGTCGCCGGTCGCCGTGCGCCGGACGGGCGTGGCGAGGCACACCGTCGTCCGGCCGTCCTGGGCCGTCGCCACGGTCACGCGGGCGTCCTCCTCGACGCCCGGCCGGAAGACCCCGGCCGGCCACAGCGGCGCGGGGACGACGATGGTGTCCACGCCCGTGCGGCCCTCCGCGAGCCGGGTGACCAGCCGTGCCGCCGCCTGGTGGGCGTCGCTGCCGGCGTCCGCGGGGCGGCCCCGGGCCGTGCCGCGGTACGGCTCGTCGTCCGGGCCGATGACGAACACCTCGGCGGGTGAGGCGGTGAGGCGCGCGGTGCCCTCGGCGGCCGCGGTGGCCAGTTCCCGCGGGCAGCGTGCCGCCTGCACGGTGATGACGGCCTCGGCCAGCAGCGTCAGCCGGTGCACGGCGGTCTCGGCGCCCGTGGCGCGGCGGGCCCCGCGTACGGCGGCCCGGACGACGGCCTGGATCTCCCGTGGTTCGGCGGGCACGGTCAGATAGGCGTCCCCGCCGGCGTCGAGGCCCCGGCACCGGTCGCCGGGCGCGGTCGCGGCGGCCGAGAAGTGCACGACGGGCAGCGCGGCCATGGGCAGCTGGGCCCGGACCCGGCGGCACAGTTCGAAGCCGCTCATGTCGGGCAGGCCCACATCGACGAGGGCCACGTCGGGCAGGGTGCCGTCCCGCAGCCGTACGTCGAGTTCGACGAGCGCCTCGCCGCCGCTGGCGACGGGCACGACCCGGTGACCGGCCCGTTGCAGCACCGCGCCCATGGCGTAGCGGCTGGCCGCGACGTCGTCCACGACCAGCACGGTGGTGCCGGGGCTGTGCTGCATACCGCTGGCGTGCCTCTCGGTGGCCTCTCGGGGCGCGTACGGGGGTGGGGCGGACCGTGGATCACGGCCCGCCCCACCCAACGTAGTGCGCTATCCGGCGGCCCGGGTGAAGACGGCGACCGTTCGCCCCGGAACGGCGAAGGTTCCCGATTCGGCGGCGTAGGAGGCGGACTTGACGGTAGAGTCCGCCCCCGCCGCCTGGACCGGGTGCAGCCGGTACCCCGCCCCGGCGAGTGCGGGCACGCGCTGCTCCTGCTTCTCCGGCGTGGCGTTGAAGACGACGACGAGGTCACCGAGCCGCATGGTGATCACGCCGGGCGTCTCGTCCGTGCCGGACAGCGGGAAGGACAGCCGGGACTGCACCTGTGCGGCCGTGCCGAGGGAGAAGTCCTTCTCGGCGCTGCGGATCCGCAGCAGGTCGCGGTAGGCGGCCGAGGTGCCCTCGATCTGCTCGCAGCCCACCTCGACGGTGCTCAGCAGGGGCTTGGCGTACGGCCACTTGTCGGTGTTGTCGGCCGCCATGGGCAGGCCGCGGCCGAAGCCGTTGCCGTCCTCGCACCTCCAGTGGACGGCGTTGAACCAGTCGCCGCTGTCGTAGGAGTTGCGGTCCAGGGACTTGGAGCGCAGCAGGTCGGTGCCCGCCTGGGAGAGGGCCGGGCCCTGCGAGAGGGTGGCCGTCGCCATGGCCAGGACCTGCATCCGGGCCCGGTCGGCCGCGCTCGTCGAAGCGGGCAGCTTGAAGGCGAGCGCGTCGAACAGGGACTCGTTGTCGTGGGCGTCGGCGTAGGCGAGGGCGTCACCGGGGGCGTCGGCGTAGCCGGCCGGGGCGCCGTTGTAGTCGACCTCGGAGCCCTTGACCTCCTTGCCGGCGGTGTCGGTGAAG
Organism: Streptomyces collinus; assembly: GCF_031348265.1. Lineage (NCBI taxonomy): Bacteria > Bacillati > Actinomycetota > Actinomycetes > Kitasatosporales > Streptomycetaceae > Streptomyces > Streptomyces collinus. The sequence goes on from NZ_CP133771.1 coordinate 2,471,371, forward strand.
CGGTAGCCGGCGAGGTTGCCCGAAAGCCCGACCTTGATCAGGTCCTGGTAGTGCAGCAGACGGGCCTTCTGTTCAGCCGGAGTGCCGTTGTTCTTCGAGGAGTTGGGGTCGGTGTACAGGCCGGAGGCGAAGCCCTGGACGCCGGGGTCCTCGTCGAAGGGGCCGCCGCCGCGCACGGCGTCACGGGCCCGGTCGGAGAAGGTGGCGATGCCGGTGCCGGCCATGTTCTTCTGCGTGGCCTGGACGAACCGGGCGTCGTCGGCGATCTCGCCGAAGTTCCAGCCCTCCCCGTAGAGGATGATCTTCTTGCCGTCGACGCCGTCCTTCGCGAGGGTCAGCGCGTCGAGGGCCTTCCTGACCGCGAGGATGTTGGCCTTCGGGTGGTGGCCCATGAGGTCGAAGCGGAAGCCGTCGACCTTGTACTCCTTCGCCCAGGTGACGACCGAGTCGACGACGAGCTTGCCCATCATGGCGTTCTCGGTCGCGGTGTTGGCGCAGCAGGTGCTGTTCGCGACCGAGCCGTCGGCGAGGAGCCGCTGGTAGTAGCCGGGCACGATCCGGTCGAGGACGCTCGTCTTCTCCTGGCCGCTCGCCGCGGTGTGGTTGTAGACGACGTCCATGACGACCCGCAGTCCGTCGTCGTTGAGGGCCTTGACCATCTTCCGGAACTCGACCGTGCGGGCGGTGCCGTCCGGGTCGGTGGCGTAGGAGCCCTCGGGGACCGTGTAGTGGAACGGGTCGTAGCCCCAGTTGTAGGCGTCCTTCGCGGCGATCTTCCCGACGCACTCCTGCTGCTTGTCGGAGTCGGCGGGGAAGGAGGCCAGGTCGCAGTCGGTCCTCGCCTGGTCGGCCTTCCTCTCCGGGATGGTGGCGATGTCGAACGCGGGCAGCAGGTGGACGTACGAGGTGCCCACCTTCGCCAGCTCGCGCAGGTGCTTGCTGCCGTCGCTCGCCTTGTCGGTGAAGGCGAGATAGCTGCCGGGGTGCTTCGCCGTGCGGTCCTCGACGGAGAAGTCCCGGATGTGCAGCTCCTGGATCTGCGCGTCCCGCAGCGGTACGGCCTTCGGCTTGGTGTACGCCGACCAGCCGGACGGCTTGAGCGCCTTGTCGTCCAGGTCGACGACGAGGCTGCGCTTCGAGTCGGCGGTGAGGGCGAGGGCGTAGGGGTCGGTGACCTTGTTGGTGACGACCTTGCGGACGCTGGGCGCCCAGACCTTCACGACGTACCGGTAGGGCTTGCCCTTCCAGGACTTCGGGCCGGTGACGGACCAGACGCCGGTGGCGGCGTCGCGCTTCATCGGCACGGTGGAGTCACCGATCTCCAGGGACACCTGCTGGGCGGTCGGCGCCCAGACGGACAGGGTGGGGCGGCCCTTGGAGAACGTCGGCCCCAGGTCGGCCTTGGTGGCGCCGGGGTACAGGTCGTCGAGGACTCCGGCGATCTGCACGCCGGTCGCGGCGAGCACGGCGCCGTTGGCCGCGTGCTGGGTGGCGACGACCTGGCCGCGCAGGGCCTCGCGGACCCGGTCGCGGTCGCGCGGGTCGACGGTCCAGGCGTCGTACTCCTTCAGATGCGGGAACGTCGCCTTCTGGGCGTCGGTCAGCTCGCCCTTCGACAGGCGCAGCCACTTCGCGTCACCGGTCAGGGCGCCGTCCTTCGCGGCGATCGAACCGTCGCGGGAGTACAGCAGCTGGGTGGAGGCGGCGGCGTCGGAGCCGTTCCAGGCGAGGGTGTTCCGGTCGATCCAGACGGCCTTGGAGGTGGTCAGGTCGAGGGCGGCCGCGCTGCCCGCGGGCTGCGGGACCAGGTACTTCTCCTGGCCGTTCACCAGCCACACCTCGTGGCCGTTCGCCTTGAGGTCGAGCGACTGGTCGGTGGGCAGGTCCTTCTCGTCGCCCTTGTGGATGATGTAGCTGAGACTGGTGGCACCCTCGGTGAGCGGCACCTCGTAGACAGCGCCATAGGAGTCAGTCTTCACCGGCTTGAGGGGGTTCGACCAGTCGGTGGGGTTCGCGGCGCCGGTCCAGACGTGCAGGCCCCAGCCGTCGTAGTTCCCGTCGGCCCGGTGGTAGTGCAGGACGGCCTTGGTCTTGTCGGGCGCCGGTAGGTCGGGGCGCTCGGTGGTGACGGTGTCCTTGCCCTGCTCGATCCAGACCTCGCCGGTCTTGGTGACGTCGATGGTGCGGTCGGTGGAGACGTCCTTGTCGCCGTCCTTGTCGATGACGAGGAAGCCGACGTTCGAGGCGCCGGGCTTGAGCTTGACCCAGGCGAAGGCTCCGTAGGCGTCGCGGCCGGTGAAGGGGTGGCTCTTCGGCCATTCGGTGGCCTCGCCCTCGGCGATGTCGCCCCAGGCGTACAGGCCCCAGTCGGCGTAGTCGCCGTCAGTGCGCTTGTAGTGGACGATCGCGTAGTCGCGGGAGGAGGCGGTGGGCGGCTCGGGGGCGGGCGGGGTGCCGGTGCTGGAGGCGGCGAGGGCGCTCGCGGTGCGGCCGGCCGAGTCGATCACGACGGCCTTGTAGCGCAGGGCCGTGCCGGGCGCCACGTTCTTGCCGATGGTGTGGGTGACCTTGTACGGGGCGTGGTCGGCGGAGCCGAGGGTCTGCCACCTGCCGTTGCCGGTCTGGGCGGCGAAGACGACCCGGTTGAGCTGCCCGCCGTCCACGTCCGCGGAGACCTCAACGGTGCCGGTGGCGCCGGCGGCCGGGGCCTTCAGGGTGATCGTGGGCGCCGTGGCGGGCTTGGCGAGCCTGCCGGACGCCTTGAGGACGACCGCCGAGCCGGCCGGGACGGTGACGGTGAGCTTCTTGTCGCCGTCGCTCTTCGGGGAGGCGTCGGTGCCGTGGATGCCCTTGAAGGTCATACCGGCCGAGCCGGTCGGGAACGTCGCGGTCTTCGCCTCGCTCGCGTTGTTGAAGGCGACGACGTACTCGGTGCCGGTCTTCGCGTCGGTGCGGGAGAAGGCGTAGACGCCCGGGCCGTCGGCCGCGTACCGCTGCTGCTGGACGCCGTCGGTGAGAGCCGGGTTGGCCTTGCGGAGTGCGGCGAGGGCGCTGATCTGCCGGTAGAGCGGGGCCTTGGTGTCGTAGGCGTCTTCGGTGTGGGTGCGGTCGGTGCCGATGCGGTCGTCGTCGAGGTAGTCGGCAGTGCGCGAGGCGAACATGCTCTGCCGGGCGTCCTTGTCGCCGCCCTGGCCGGTGAAGCCCTGCTCGTCGCCGTAGTAGACGACGGGGTTGCCGCGGCTGAGGAACATCAGCTCGTTGGCGAGCTTGTCCTTCGCGAGGAGCTCGGCGTCGGTGGCCTTCGGGTCGTCCTGCTTCAGGAAGGACCCGATGCGGCCCATGTCGTGGTTGCCGAGGAAGGTGACCTGCTCGTACGCGTTGGCCTTGCCGGTCGTGTACTTGTGGTCGTCGCCGAAGACACCGGCGAGCTTCTGCGCGCTCGCGCCCTGCGAGGCGTACTGGCGGGCCGCCTCCTGGAAGGGGAAGTCGAGCGTGGCGTCGAGGCGGCCCTGGGTGACGTACGGGGCGGTGACGTTCGTGTCGGCCGAGTACACCTCGCCGAACATGAAGAAGTCGTCCCGGCCCCGCTTGGCCGCGTAGGCGTCGAGAGCGGTGGCCCACTGGGTCCAGAACTCCATGTTGACGTGCTTCACGGTGTCGATCCGGAAGCCGTCGACGTCGAAGTCCCGTACCCAGCGCTGGTAGATCTTCTCCATGCCCCGTACGACCTCGGGGCGCTCGGTCCACAGGTCGTCGAGCCCGGAGAAGTCGCCGTGGGCGGAGCTCTCACCGGCGAAGGTGGAGTCGCCGCGGTTGTGGTACATCGTCGGGTCGTTGAGCCACGACGGGACCTTGACGTTCTTCTTCGCCGCGGGGACGGTCGGCGTCCGCGGGAAGGAGTCGCGGTCGACCTCCGGGAAGTCCCGCTTCCCGTCCGCGTAGTCCGCGTCGTCGAAGGGCCTGCCGTCCTTCGTCAGATACGGGAACGCCCCCTTGGACAGGTAGTCGTAGGACTTCTCCTCGTAGTCGACGACGTCCGCGGTGTGGTTGGTGATGACGTCGAAGAAGACCTTCATGCCCTTGGCGTGGGCCTTGTCGATGAGGGTTTCCAGGTCCTTGTTGGTGCCGAAGTGCGGGTCGACCTGGGTGAAGTCGGTGATCCAGTAACCGTGGTAGCCGGCCGAGGCGTTCGCCCCGGTGCCCTGCACGGGCTGGTTCTTGAAGATCGGGGCCATCCAGAGGGCGGTGGTGCCGAGGCCCTTGATGTAGTCGAGCTTCTTGGTCAGGCCCTTGAGGTCGCCGCCCTGGTAGAAGCCCTTGTCGGTGGGGTCGTAGCCGGTGGCGAGGCGGGAGCCGGTCAGGCCGCCCTTGTCGTTGCGCGGGTCGCCGTTGGCGAAACGGTCCGGGAGGACGAAGTAGAACTGCTCGCGCGTGGAGTCGTGCCGGGCGGGCTCGGCGGCGAGCTTGGCGTCGGACGGGGGCGGGGGCGGGGTGTCCGCCCCGGCGGCGAGCGGCTGGACGAGCGCTGCGGCCAGCGCGGTGACGGTGACCGCGGCGACCCGTCCGGTACGGGCAGTTCGGCGCCTCGACGGCACCGGCCATCTCGGTATCAAGACGTGGACTCCTTGCGATGTGCGGCTCTTCGGGTCCGACCCCGCGCGACCGTATCGCCGCCGAAACGCTTACAGCAAGAGTCTTGAAACCATGGGAAAGAACTTTCAACCACCGGAGTTGGGCGAGAGCGGCCCCGGCCGGCACAAGACGTGGTTGCCGGGGCCGCACACGGCGCCCGGCTTCAGCAGCCGGACTTCCCCGCGTAGATCGCCAGGGCCGTGTTCGAACCCAGCGTGGCCGTGAACTGCCCGCCGGAGTTCACCGTCACCGCCGTGTTGTTCTGGACGTTGCAGTACGTCCCCGCGGGCAGTGAGGTCTGGTAGGTCCGGGTCAGCGATCCCGACTCGTGGTTGACGGCCACGAAGCCCTTGCCGCCCCGGCCGAACGCGATGGCGTCGCCGCCGTTGTCCCACCAGTCGGTGACGGCCTGGCCCCGGGTGGCGTTGCGGAAGCCGACCATGGACTTGATCTCCGGCCAGTTGTGCTGGCACTTCCAGCCGTCCTGCCAGCAGGCGTTCACCTGGCCGCCGTTCGGCGGGCCGGCGTCGTGGTCGGAGAACTCGTAGCCGGAGTTGATGTCCGGGGCGCCGTAGGGCCAGGCCAGCATGAAGACGTTGGCCAGGGTGTAGTTGGCGTTGTCCTTGTAGCTGAGGGTCGAGCCGTTGCGCTCGGTGTCGTGGTTGTCGACGAAGACACCGGAGACGCCGCTGCTCATGTAGCCCCAGCCCTCGCCGTAGTTCTTCAGGTAGGCGAGGTTCTCGTTGTTGAAGACCCGCTTGAGGTCGTAGGCGTAGCGGAACTCCTGGACGTCGCCGTTACTCGTGTATTCGGTGGGCTGGACCGCCTCGCCGGAGCCGTAGATGACCTCCTGCTTCCAGTACACCGACGGGTTGCTCAGCCGGGACTTGATGTCGGCGAGGTCGGCGGCGTCCATGTGCTTGGCCGCGTCGACGCGGAAGCCGTCGACGCCGAGGGACAGCAGGTCGTTCATGTAGCCGGCGATCGCGCCGCGGACGTAGTTCTCGCCCGTGTCGAGGTCGGAGAGGCCGACCAGTTCACAGTGCTGGACGTTCCAGCGGTCCTGGTAGTTGGTGATCCGGCCCGTGCAGTCGTCGAAGTCGGGCGCCGAGTAGAGGCCGGGGTAGGTGTACTTCGTGTACGACGAGCCGCCGGTGCCGGTGCCGCCGCCGGCCGCCATGTGGTTGATGACGGTGTCCACGACGACCTTCACGCCGGCCGCGTGGCAGGTGTTCACCATGTTCTGGAACGCCGCGCGGTCGCCGAGCCGGCCGGCGATCTTGTAGCTGACCGGCTGGTACGAGGTCCACCACTGCGGGCCCTGTATGTGCTCGGCGGGCGGGGAGACCTGGACGTAGCCGTATCCGGCGGGCCCGAGGGTGGTGGTGCACTCGCGGGCCACCGAGGCGAATTTCCACTCGAAGAGGACGGCGGTGACGTCCTTGGTGCCGGGTGGGGAGGCCTGCACACCAGTCGGGTTCATGACAACCGCAGCCGCGGCGAGCGCGACGGCGGAGGCGAGGTATCTGCGTGCCATGTGGGGTTTCCTTCTTCTTTGAAGGTTCTTGCTGCAAGGTTCAGAAACCTTGCGGTGACGCAGATAGTAGAGGCCCGCCACCCGAAAGGGCAGCGGGCCGTACGAAATTCAAAGGAAAATCAGGCGCGGGCCCCGGAGGTCGCGGTGGTCCACCACACCGTGGTGTCGGCCGGCACCTTCGCCTCGTCGTCGACCTCGACGATCTCCCCGCTCGCCACCAGCACCCGGCCGTACGCCGGCATCGCCACCGACTCGCCGGTGGTGTTGGCGACGCACACGAACTCCCCGCGCCGGAAGGCCAGCACGCCCTCGGGCGCCCGCAGCCACTCCACGGACGTGCCGGCGCCGAGGTCGGGCTGCTCGCGCCGCACCCGGAGCGCGGCCCGGTACAGCTCCAGGGTCGAACCGGCCTCGCCCGTCTGCGCCTCGACGCTCAGCTCACCCCACCCGTCGGGCTGCGGCAGCCAGCTGCCGCCGTCACCGAAGCCGTACGAGGAGCCCGTCCGGGTCCACGGGATCGGCACCCGGCAGCCGTCGCGGAAGCCGTCCTGGCCCGCGCCCCGGAAGTACGCCGGGTCCTGGCGCACCTCGTCCGGCAGGTCGACGACGTCGGGCAGGCCGAGCTCCTCGCCCTGGTAGACGTAGGCCGAGCCGGGCAGCGCCAGCATCAGCAGGCTCGCGGCCCGGGCCCTGCGCAGCCCGAGGGCGCGGTCGCCGGCCAGGCGGATCTGGGTGCCGAGCCCCGCCGGGTTGGCGAAGCGGGTGGCGTGCCGGGTGACGTCGTGGTTGGACAGTACCCACGTGGCGGGGGCGCCGACCGGGCGCATGGCCTCCAGGGTACGGTCGATGACCTCGCGCATCTCCTCGGCGTCCCAGTGGGTGCTGAGGTACTGGAAGTTGAAGGCCTGGTGCAGCTCGTCCGGGCGGACGTAGTGGGCCGTGCGCTCGATGGTCGGCGTCCACGCCTCCGCGACGAAGATGCGCTCACCCGAGTACTCGTCGAGGATCAGCCGCCACTGCCGGTAGATCTCGTGCACGCCCTCCTGGTCGAAGAACGGCATGACATCGTTGCCCAGCAGCTTCACCTGGTCGTGGGATCCAAGGTCGGGCAGCCCCTCCGCCTTCACCAGACCGTGGGCGACGTCGATGCGGAAGCCGTCGACGCCCATGTCCAGCCAGAAGCGCAGGATGGAGCGGAACTCGTCGCCGACCGCCGGGTGCTCCCAGTTGAAGTCGGGCTGCTCGGGGGCGAAGAGGTGCAGGTACCACTCGCCGGGGGTGCCGTCGGGTTCGGTGACGCGGGTCCAGGCCGGGCCGCCGAAGATCGACTCCCAGTCGTTGGGCGGCAGTTCGCCGTTCTCGCCCTTGCCGGGGCGGAAGTGGTAGCGGTCCCGCAGCGAGGAGCCCGGGCCCTCGGCGAGGGCCCGCTTGAACCACTCGTGCTGGTTGGAGGAGTGGTTGGGCACCAGGTCGACGATGATGCGCAGGCCCAGCCTGTGGGCGTCGCGGATCAGGGCGTCGGCGTCCAGGAGGTTGCCGAACATGGGGTCGACGGCGCGGTAGTCGGCGACGTCGTAGCCGGCGTCGGCCTGCGGTGAGGCGTAGAAGGGGCTGAGCCACACGGCGTCCACGCCGAGGTCGCGCAGGTACGGCAGCCGGGTGCGGACACCCTCCAGGTCGCCCATGCCGTCGCCGTTGCTGTCGGCGAAGCTGCGCGGGTACACCTGGTAGATCACCGCGTCCCGCCACCAGTCGCGGCGCTTGGCGACGGCCGTGGCGGACGTGGGGGTGGGGGCAGGTGCAGCTGAGTGCTGGCTCATGTCGTCCTTGATGCGTAACAGGATGTCGGTCATGGAAGGCGTGGGTGGGGTGACGAGGCGGCCGCGGCACAGCGGGGTCGGATGGGCGCCGCGGCCGCCTCGGGCTGGTGGGGTGAGGTTCGGCGGTGCCCCGGGAGGCACCGGGTCACCCCTTCGTGCCGCCGGCGGTCAGCCCGGTCACCAGGTTCTTCTGCACGAGGTAGAAGAAAATGGCGGCCGGTATCGCGATCAGCACAGCCGTCGCGGCCATCAGGTTGCGCTGCGCGTCGTGCTCGCTCACGAACGTCTGCAGACCGACGGCGAAGGTGTACTTGTCGTCGCTCAGCATGAACGTCGAGGCGAACGCGACCTCACCGAAGGCCGTGAGGAAGCTGTAGAAGGCCGCGACCGCGAGCCCGGGCTTGGCGAGCGGCAGGATGAGCCGCGCGAACGTGCCGAAGGGGGTCAGCCCGTCGACGCGCCCGGCCTCGTCGATCTCGAACGGGATGGTGTCGAAATAGCCCTTCATCAGCCAGGCGCAGTACGGCACGATCGTGGTGCAGTTGACAAGGATGAGACCAAGGTAGCTGTCGATGAGCTGTAGATCCGAGAGGATCTGATACATCGGCACGATCAGTACCGCGATGGGGAACATCTGGGTGACCAGCAGCACCCACATCAGCTTGCGGTAGCCCGGGAAGCGCATGCGGGAGACCGCGTAGCCGGTGGAGGCGGCGACGACGACACCGATCAGCGTCGTGCCCAGCACGACGATCAGCGTGCTCTTCAGCCAGTCGAAGAAGCCGGTGTCCTGGAGGACGAACGCGTAGTTGTCGAGCGTGATCTTGCCCCAGATGCGTCCGGGGTGGAGGTAGTCGTCCTTGTCCGGTCCGAGGGACAGGAAGAACAGCCAGGCGACCGGGAAGAGCGCGGTCAGGCTCGCCACGATCAGCACGGCGTGTGAGGCGAGGGAGGCCGCGCGGCTCTGCTCGCCGCGCCGGCGGGTCCGGCCGGGGGCGCCCGCGGGGCGCCGCTCGTCCGCGGGGGCGGGGGTCTCGACGGTGGTCGTACTCATTTCGGACTCCTGCCTCAGATCGCGAGCTGCTGCTCGTTGCGGTTCAGCCAGCGGCGGTAGAAGGAGGTGAAGACGATCAGGATGGACAGCAGCAGGATCCCGTAGGCGGCGGACTGGGCGTAGTCGCGCGGCTGCTGTCCGAAGCCCAGCTGGTAGGCCCAGGTGACGAGGATCTGCGCGTCGGGGGCGGTGTTGCCGAACAGCAGGAAGATGATGGCGAACTGGTTGAACGTCCAGATCACACCGAGCAGGACGACCGTGGTGCTGACGGACCGGAGGCCGGGCAGGGTGACGTAGCGGAAGCGCTGCCAGGCGTTCGCGCCGTCCATCTCGGAGGCCTCGTACAGGCTGGCGTCGATCGACTGCAGGCCGCCGAGGAGCGAGACCATCATGAACGGCACACCGCACCAGGTGTTGACCATGATCGCCGAGAAGCGCTGCCAGAAGGTGTCCTCCAGCCAGGACGGCGTCGGCAGGTGCAGGAGTTCCAGGCCGGAGTTGATGATGCCGCCGTCGGCGAGCATGAACCGCCAGCCGAACACGGTGACGAAGGTCGGCACGGCCCAGGGCAGCACCAGGATCATCCGGTAGAGGGTGCGGCCGCGCAGCTTCTGGTTGAGCAGCAGGGCGAGGCCGAGACCGATGCCGTAGTGCAGGGTGACGCAGGCGGCCGTCCAGAACACCGTCCACAGGAAGTGCGACCAGAAGCGGTCGTACGCCGTCGGGCCCCACAGGATGTCGGCGTAGTTGTCCAGGCCGATGAACTTGTAGGTGGCGTCGATCTCGTTGACGCCGATCGTGCGGGCGGTGTTCAGGCTGGTGGCGTCGGTGAGGGTCAGGTACAGGCCGTAGCCCAGCGGATACAGCACGAGGACGGCGAGGACGATCGCCACCGGGGCGATCATCGCGTAGGCGTACCAGTGCTTGTGGAGGCCGTTCTTCAGCCGCTGCACCGGCCCGGGCCGTGGTTCCCGCTCACCGCGCCGCTTGCCGGTCGCTCGGTCGATGGCGACTGTCATGGTTCGACACCTTCTGGAAGTTCAAGGAGTTCGGAGGGGAGCTGCCCGGGTCGAGGCGCAGGCGCGTGCCGGTGGCCACCGGATCCCCTCCCCCATGACAGGGGGATCCGGCGGCCACCCGGCGATCACTTGGTGAAGTCCGGCACCAGCTTGGCGATGGCCGTCTCGGCGTTGCCGAGGCCCTTGTCCAGGGACTCCTTGCCGCCCGCGATCTTGATCAGTTCGTCGTCGAGGGGGCCCCACAGGGAGCTGTACTCGGGCAGGGCCGGGCGCGGCTGGGCGGCGGAGAGCACGCTCTGGTAGCCGGCGATGCCCGGGTCGGCCTTGACCTCGGCGGTGTAGGCGTCCTCGCGCGTGGGGAGCGTGTTGTTCTTCAGCGCGATGGTCTCCTGGGCCTTGGCCGAGGTCATGAACTTCACGAACTTCAGCGAGGCCTCCTGGTGGGCCTTGTCCGAGCCCGCGTACACCGAGAGGTTGTGGCCGCCGGTCGGGGCGCCCGCCTTGCCGGTGGAGCCGGCCGGGACGGTGGCGATGCCGAGGTTGCTCTTGTCCTTGAAGGCCGAGCCCTTGTAGAAGTTCGTGATCTCCCAGGGGCCCTGGACGATCGAGGCGACCTTGCCGTTGACGAACGCGTCCTGGATGTGGGCGTAGGCGTCGGCGGTGGTGTCGGCCTTGTGCAGGCCCTTGCCCTTGAACAGGCCCTGCCAGGTGCCGTAGGCCTTCTTGGCCTCGGGCGAGGTGACGGTGATCTTCTTGGCGTCGGCGTCGACGGTGTCGGTGCCCTCGCCGTAGAGGAAGGACTGGGCGTAGTAGGCCTGGGTGGAGCCCCAGTAGCCGTCGACGCCGGTCTTGTCCTTGATGGTGGCGGCGGCCTTCTTCAGGTCGTCCCAGGTCTTGGGGGCCTCGATGCCGGCCTTCTTGAACAGGGCCTTGTTGTAGACGAGGGCGAGGGTGTCCGTGGTGAAGGGGACGCCGTAGGTCTTGCCCTCGTACTTGGCCTGCTCGATCAGGCTGGGCTGGAACTTGTCCTGCTCGGCGAGGGCCTCGGTGCCGTCCAGCGGCGCGAAGAAGCCCTTCTTGGCGAAGGCCGGGGTCCAGCCGACCTCGGAGCGCAGCACGTCCGGGGCGCCCTTGGAACCGGCGGCGGTGTCGAACTTGACCTGCGCCTGGTCGAAGGGGACGTTGACGTACTTGACCTTGATGTCCTTGTTGGCGGCCTCGAACTCCTTGACCAGGGCCTGGTACGTCGGCGCCTCGTTGGTCGCGTTGGAGGTGTCCCACCAGGTGATGGTGACCGGGCCGCCGGCCTCGTCGCCGCTGTCGCTTCCGCCGCAGGCCGTCGCCGCCAGGGCGAGGGACGCCACCAGCGCGGTGGCCGCTATGCCACGCCGCATGAGTTCTCCTTGAGGGTGAAGCCCGTTCGTGCTGCCGACTGCGCCGTTGGCGGCCGGGCGTCGGTGACATTAACCTCGCCGCAACGTCTTGCGAAAGACCTTGCAGCAAAAAGTTGCAAGAGGTGCGGATGGTTATCCCGCCGTGACCTCCCTTCGATCGCCCCGGAGCCCGGAGATACCGCTGATCGGCGGGGAGTCGGACAGCTGTGCAAGACTCTGCAAGCACTTGCCATCCGTCTGCGCCGGGGGAATCATCCGTTGCGGATCGGACGCCGACCACGAGTTTCGAGGACCGCGATGACCAAGCCACCCGCAGCGGGCCGTGCGACGGCGCGCACCAGGCGTCCCGTCGGTGTGCAAGGAGAACCCCGGCCGCTACAGTCCAGTGCTGTGACCACACGGCTTGCCGACATCGCTGTGCAGGCGGGGGTGAGCGAAGCGACCGTCAGCCGCGTCCTCAACGGGAAGCCGGGCGTCGCCGCCACCACCCGCCAGTCCGTGCTGGCCGCTCTCGACGTACTCGGCTACGAACGCCCGGTGCGCCTGCGCCAGCGCAGCGAGGGGCTGGTGGGGCTGATCACCCCGGAGCTGGAGAACCCGATCTTCCCGGCCCTGGCGCAGGTCATCGGCCAGGCGCTGACGCGGCAGGGCTACACCCCGGTGCTGGCCACCCAGACCCCGGGCGGCTCGACGGAGGACGAGCTGACGGAGATGCTCGTGGACCGCGGGGTCGCCGGCATCATCTACGTCTCCGGACTGCACGCGGACACCACCGCCGACATGCAGCGCTACGACCGGCTGCGCGCCCAGGGCGTGCCCTACGTGCTGGTCGACGGCTTCTCGCCGAAGGTGCAGGCGCCGTTCATCTCCCCCGACGACCGCGCCGCGATGAGCCTCGCGGTCACGCACCTGGTGTCACTGGGGCACACCCGGATCGGCCTGGCCCTCGGGCCGAAGCGGTTCGTGCCGGTGCAGCGCAAGATCGAGGGGTTCGTGCGCACAGTGCAGGACCAGTTGGGCCTGGGCGCCGAGACCGTCGAGTCGGAGCTGGTGCAGCACTCCTTGTACACCCTTGAGGGTGGTCAGGCGGCGGCCACGGCGTTGATCCAGCGGAACTGCACGGCCGTGGTGTGCGCCAGCGACATGATGGCGCTGGGCGCGATCCGGGCGGCCCGGCAGCTCGGTCTGGACGTGCCGAAGGACATCTCCGTGGTCGGCTTCGACGACTCCCCGCTGATCGCCTTCACCGACCCGCCGCTGACCACGGTCCGCAAGCCGGTCCCGGCCATGGGGCAGGCCGCCGTGCGCACGCTGCTGGAGGAGATCGGCGGGACGCCCGCGCCGCACAGCGAGTTCGTGTTCATGCCAGAGCTGGTGGTGCGCGGTTCGACGGCCTCGGCCCCGGGGGAACGCGGTCGCTCCTGAGACCTTCGACCTGATTTCGCCGTAGAACATGCGGCTCGTACAAGGCCGCGGGATGATCGGTGGGGAAGTCCTTTTCTGGCAGACTTTGCGCCTATGGGTGAAACGACCGTGACGAAGCCGGAGGGCCTGGAAGCGGCCCTCCAGGAGACCGTTGCGGCCGATACGGGTCGAGGTCCCCTGCGCCGGCTGCGCACCCCGCACCGGCCCCGGTTCTGGTTCGAGATCCTGCTGATCGCGGTGAGTTACTGGACGTACTCGCTCGTCCGCAACGCCGTGCCCGAGCAGAAGACCGAGGCGCTGCGCAACGCCGACTGGATCTGGCAGGCCGAGCACCATCTGGGCATCGCCGTCGAGGAGACGGTCAACCACGCCGTGAACTCGGTGCATTGGCTTATCGTCGGGATGAACTACTACTACGCGACGCTGCACTTCATCGTCACGCTGGGTGTCCTGGTGTGGCTCTACCGTCGCCATCCCGGCCGCTACGCGGCGACCCGGCTGGTGCTGTTCGCGACCACGGCCTTCGCCCTGGTCGGTTACTACCTGTATCCGCTGGCGCCCCCGCGGCTGATGAACGGCGGCGGCTTCATCGACACGGTCATGGTCCACCAGACCTGGGGTTCGATGGCGTCCGGCGACCTGAAGCACATGTCCAACCAGTACGCCGCGATGCCGTCGATGCACATCGGCTGGTCCGTGTGGTGCGGCCTGACGATCTTCGCCCTGGCGAGCGTCCCCTGGGTGCGGGTGCTGGGCCTGCTCTACCCGGCGCTGACGCTGGTGGTCATCGTCGCCACGGCCAACCACTTCTGGCTGGATGCCGTCGGTGGCGTGCTGTGCCTGGCCGTCGGGTTCACGGTGGCCCGGCTCTGGTACGGAAGGCAGCCGTACGCCCTGCCCCGGTCGGTGCCGGCCCGCAGGCGGGACGCCGCCCGGGTGCGGGACGGGGCCCGGGTGCGGGACGGGGCCGGGGAACGAGAAGAGGACGCGCCCGGGGCGCCGACCGGCAGGTCTCAGCGCTCCGCGGCCCCGTAGAAGAGTTCCTCCATCACGCCTCGCGCCCTGCGCGCGGTTCGCCGGTAGCCGTCGAGCATGTCGCCGACGTGGCCGGGGCCGTAGCCCAAGTAGCGTCCTACGGCCGCCAGTTCCCGGGGGTCGGAAGGGAAGGTGTCGCCGGCCCGGCCGCGGACCAGCATCACCGCGTTGCGGACGCGGGTCGCGAGGACCCAGGCCTCGTCGAGGGTCGCCGCGTCCTCCTCGGTGATCAGCCCGGCGGCGCGGGCCGCGGCCAGGGCCTCGCGGGTGCGGGTGGTGCGCAGGCCCGGCTCCGCCGAGCCGTGCCGCAGCTGCATGAGCTGCACGGTCCACTCCACGTCGGACAGGCCGCCCGGACCGAGCTTGGCGTGCAGCTTGGGGTCGGCGCCGCGCGGCAGCCGCTCGGACTCCATGCGCGCCTTCAGCCGCCGGATCTCGCGTACCGCCTCGTCGGCGAGCCCGTCCGCCGGGTAGCGCAGCGGGTCGATCAGCTCGATGAAGCGGCGGCCCAGGTCCGCGTCGCCGGCGACGGGCTCGGCCCGCAGCAGCGCGTGCGACTCCCACGTCAGGGCCCACCGGCGGTAGTACGCCTCGTAGGACGTGAGGGTGCGGACCAGCGGCCCGGACTTGCCCTCGGGGCGCAGGTCGGCGTCGATGAGCAGGGGCGGGTCGGCGCTGGAGATCTGCAGCAGGCGGCGCATCTCGGAGACGACCTTGTTCGCCGCCTGGGAGGCCTCCCGCTCGTCGACGCCGTCGCGCGGTTCGTGCACGAACAGCACGTCCGCGTCGGAGCCGTAGCTCAGTTCGTGCCCGCCGAACCGGCCCATGCCGATGATCGCGAACCGGGTGGGCAGGTCGTCGCCCCAGTTGTCCCGTACGACCGCGCGGAGGGTGCCGGCCAGGGTCGCGGCGGTCAGATCCGACACCGCGCCGCCGACCCGGTCCACCAGGGCGCCCTGGTCGGCCTCGGCGGGCTGCTCCTCGGTGCCGTAGGAGCCGACGATGTCGGCGGCGGCCGTGCGGAACAGCTCGCGGCGGCGCACCCCGCGAGCGGCCGTGACCGCCTGGGCGGCGCCGTCGGCGCGTTTCACGGCGGCGAGTATCTCCTGCTCCAGGTGGGCCCGCGGCCGGGGTTCCAGTCCACCGCCGTCCCCGTCGCCGAGCAACGCGACCGCCTCCGGGGCGCGCATCAGCAGGTCGGGCGCGAGGCGGCCGGCGGACAGGACCCGGGCGAGGTTCTGCGCGGCGGCGCCCTCGTCCCGCAGCAGCCGCAGGTACCAGGGGGTCTTGCCGAGCGCGTCGGACACCTTGCGGAAGTTGAGCAGCCCCGCGTCCGGGTCGGCGGAGTCGGCGAACCAGCCGAGCAGCACGGGCAGCAGGGTGCGCTGGATGGCGGCCTTGCGCGTGACGCCGGAGGCCAGCGCCTCCAGGTGGCGCAGGGCGGAGGCCGGGTCGGCGTAGCCGAGGGCGACCATGCGTTCGCGGGCCGCCTCGGTGCTGAGCCGGGCCTCGCCGGTGGCGAGCTGGGCGACCGCGTCGAGCAGCGGCCGGTAGAAGAGCTTCTCGTGCAGCCGGCGTACGACGCCCGCGTGCCGCCGCCACTCGCGGTGCAGGTCGGCGACCGGGTCCGTGCGCAGGCCGAGGGAGCGGCCGATGCGGCGCAGCTCGGCCTCGTCCTCGGGGACGAGGTGGGTGCGCCGCAGCCGGAACAGCTGGATGCGGTGCTCCATGGAGCGCAGGAAGCGGTAGGCGTCGTCGAGCTGGGCCGCGTCGGACCGGCCGACGTAGCCGCCGGCGGCGAGGGCCCCCAGCGCGTCCAGGGTCGTGCCGCTGCGCAGGGAGGTGTCGGCCCGGCCGTGCACCAGCTGGAGCAGCTGCACGGCGAACTCGACGTCCCTCAGGCCGCCCGGGCCCAGCTTCAGCTGGCGGTCGACCTCGGCGACGGGGATGTTCTCCACGACCCGGCGGCGCATCTTCTGCACGTCGGGGACGAAGTTCTCGCGCTCGGCGGCCTTCCACACCAGGGGCTGGACGGCGGCGACGTACTCCTCGCCGAGGCCGAGGTCGCCGGCCACCGGGCGGGCCTTCAGCAGCGCCTGGAACTCCCAGGTCTTGGCCCAGCGCTGGTAGTAGGCGAGGTGGCTGGAGAGGGTCCGCACGAGGGGGCCGTTCCTGCCCTCGGGCCGGAGGTTGGCGTCGACGGGCCAGATGGAGCCCTCGACGGTCGTCTCGGAGCAGATCCGCATCATGTGCGAGGCGAGCCGGGTCGCGGCGCGTACGGCCTTGGTCTCGTCGGTGCCCTCGGTGGCCTCCCCGACGAAGATGACGTCCACGTCGGAGACGTAGTTCAGCTCGTGGCCGCCGCACTTGCCCATCGCGATGACCGCGAGCCGGCACTGCTCGGCGTCCTCCGGCGCGGCCGCCTCGGCGATGGCGAGCGCGGCACGCAGCGTGGCGGTGGCGAGGTCGGCCAGCTCGGCGGCGGACTGGGCGACGCCGGTGGTGCCGCAGACGTCCCGGGCGGCGATGGACAGCAGGCAGCGCCGGTAGGCGACCCGCAGCGAGACCGGGTCGGTGGCGTCCGCGAGGCCGGCCTCGAACTCCTCCACCCCGGGGTGCAGGTCGTAGGCCTCGTACATGACGAGTGCCTGCCAGTCGTCCGGGTGCCGGGCGAGGTGGTCGGCGAGGGCGGTGGAGGCACCGAGGACGCCGAGGAGGCGGTCGCGCAGGGGCTTGGCCGCGATCAGGGTGTCGAGCAGTTCCCGGCGGGCGCCCGGACTCTGCTGGGCCTCCAGCAGCCGGACGAGGCCGAGCAGCGCGAGATCGGGGTCGGCGGTTGCGCCCAGCGCCTCCAGCAGCACCGGGTCGTCGCGCAGGGGCGCGAGCTCCGGGCTGTCCAGGAGCCGCTCGGCGGCGGAGGCGTCGGTGAAGCCGTGCCGCAGCAGCCGTGTGAAGGTACTGCTCCTGCGCCCCGGCGCCGCCGTCATCCGGGCCTCCCTCGCACTGTTCCTCGGACATGCATCGGATCAAGGTCGTACGGCTTTGAGCCTAACCGCACGGGCCGGGGGAAGCGCCGGGGAGTTCGGCAGGCGGACGAGGGCCGCGCGGCGGGGGCTGTTGGCCTGTGCGGCGGGGGTCGTGGGCCTGTGCGGTGGGGGTTGTGGGCCTGTGCGGCGAGAGGCACGCGACCGACGAGGGACGACCGCACCGCCGAAGGCGGCCAGAGGCGCGCGGCTACGGGGGCTGGCCGCGCCGTGGGAGGCGGGGTACGGCGGTTGGCCGCGCTACGGCAGACGCCAGGGCCATTTGCACCACGGCACGGGTCCCGCCGCCGTCTACTCGGTGGCGCCGCACACCGTTTTCGGCTTCGGTGAGGGGGAGCCGTTCAGCCGGCTTCAGTCGGTTTCAGCCCGCGTCAGCCGGACGAGGTGATCGGTTCTCATGAGGCCGGACGAAGGAGTCACGCCATGGACATCACCCTCGAAGTCATCCCGCTGCCCGTGACCGACATCGACCGCGCCCGGGACTTCTACCGGGACAAGGTCGGCTTCCACGTGGACATCGACCAGGAGGTCATGCCCGGGATGCGGATCGTCCAGCTGACACCGCCGGGTTCCGGCTGCTCGATCGCCCTGGGCGAGTCCATCTGGGAGATGACGCCCGGCCCCACCCCGGCGCCGGGCTCCTACCAGGGCCTGCAACTGTGCGTCGCCGACATCAAGGCGGCCCACGCGGAGCTGGTCGCCCGCGGCCTCGACGTCTCGGAGCCGGTCCAGTACTCGCCGGACGACGGCGCCACGTTCATGCACTTCCAGGACCCGGACGGCAACGGGTGGGCGGTCCAGGAGTACCGGCGCCGGGCGACCGAGCCGCTGCACCGGCTGCTGGCGGACCTGAAGCGGCAGCAGGCCTGAGGCCCCCGGGGGAACCGGTCAGGAATCGAGAAGCAGGGGTGCCGGAGCGCGATTAGCGTCGTTGTCATGACTTCCATCGCATCCGTCACCCTTGAGGTGGCCGACCCCTCCGCCGCCGAACGCTTCTACGCCGCCGCCTTCGGTCTGGGCGACCGGCTGCGCCTGCGGGCGTCGGAGGCACCGACCTCCGGCTTCCGCGGGTTCACGCTGTCGCTCGTGGTCGCCCAGCCGGCCGATGTGGACGCCCTGCTCGACGCGGCCGTGCAGGCCGGGGCGACGACGCTGAAGCCCGCCGCCAAGTCGCTCTGGGGCTACGGGGGCGTCGTCCAGGCGCCCGACGGGACGATCTGGCAGCTCGCGTCCTCGTCGAAGAAGAACACCGGCCCGGCGACCCGGCAGGTCGACGAGTTCGTCCTGCTGCTCGGGGTCGAGGACGTGAAGGCCAGCAAGCAGTTCTACGTCGAGCACGGTCTGGCCGTGGGGAAGAGCTTCGGCGGCAAGTACGTCGAGTTCGCCACCGGGGGCCCCGTCAAGCTGGCCCTCTACAAGCGCCGCGGCCTCGCCAAGGTCGCCGGCGTCGCCCCCGACGGCACGGGCTCCCACCGCCTCACCATCGCCGCGGACGCCGGGCCGTTCACCGACCCGGACGGATTCGCCTGGACGACGGCGTCGGAGAACGCGTCGGTGTGAGCGGTGCCGGCGGATGCCCGCCGGCCCGGGCGGAAGGGACCTACAGGGCCGGAAGGTTCTTCCGCAGCTCGAACGCCGTGACCTCCGAGCGGTACTCCTCCCACTCCTGCCGCTTGTTGCGCAGGAAGAAGTCGAAGACGTGCTCGCCGAGGGTCTCGGCGACGAGGTCGCTGCGCTCCATGAGGGTCAGGGCCTCGCCGAGGTTCTGCGGGAGCGGCTCGATGCCCATCGCGCGGCGTTCCGCGTCGGAGAGGGCCCAGACGTCGTCCTCGGCGCCCGGCGGGAGTTCGTAGCCCTCCTCGATGCCCTTGAGGCCCGCGGCCAGCAGCAGCGCGTACGCCAGGTACGGGTTCGCGCCGGAGTCGAGGGAGCGGACCTCCACCCGGGCCGAGCCCGTCTTGCCGGGCTTGTACATCGGGACGCGGACGAGCGCCGAGCGGTTGTTGTGGCCCCAGCAGATGTACGAGGGGGCCTCGCCGCCCGCGCCGGCCGTGCGCTCCGCGCCGCCCCAGATGCGCTTGTAGGAGTTCACCCACTGGTTGGTGACCGCGGAGATCTCCGCCGCGTGCCGCAGCAGGCCCGCGATGAAGGAGCGGCCGACCTTGGAGAGCTGGTACTCCGAGCCCGACTCGTAGAAGGCGTTGCGGTCGCCCTCGAAGAGGGAGAGGTGGGTGTGCATGCCGGAGCCCGGGTGCTCCGAGAACGGCTTCGGCATGAACGTCGCGTGCACGCCCTGCTCCAGGGCCACCTGCTTCATGACGAGGCGGAACGTCATGACGTTGTCGGCCGTGGACAGCGCGTCGGCGTAGCGGAGGTCGATCTCCTGCTGGCCCGGCGCGCCCTCGTGGTGGGAGAACTCCACCGAGATGCCCATGGACTCCAGCATGGTGATCGCCTGGCGGCGGAAGTCCATGCCGACGTTGGTCGGGGTGTGGTCGAAGTAGCCGGAGTTGTCGGCCGGAGTGGGGCGGGAGCCGTCCAGCGGGCGGTCCTTCAGCAGGAAGAACTCGATCTCCGGGTGGGTGTAGAAGGTGAAGCCCAGGTCGGAGGTGCGGGCGAGGGCGCGCTTGAGCACGTAGCGCGGGTCGGCGAAGGACGGGGAGCCGTCCGGCATGAGGATGTCGCAGAACATCCGGGCCGTGCCGGGGGCCTCCGCGCGCCACGGCAGGATCTGGAAGGTCGACGGGTCCGGCTTGGCGATCATGTCGGACTCGTAGACCCGGGCGAAGCCCTCGATCGCGGAGCCGTCGAAGCCGATGCCCTCGTCGAAGGCCTGCTCCAGTTCGGCCGGGGCCACGGCGACGGACTTGAGGAAGCCCAGCACGTCCGTGAACCACAGGCGTACGAACCGGATGTCGCGCTCCTCCAACGTCCGGAGCACGAACTCCTGCTGCTTGTCCATCTTCCGCTTCCCCATCCTTGCTGGTCAGGCCGCCTTCTCTTCCGTACCACGGGAGGCGGTCGGGCACCTGAGCATCCCACCACACCTCCGTTTCGTACGCGTTGCGGACCATGATCGCCCGGCCGGCCCGGGATCGAACGCCTCACGTACGGCAGGTGAACTGCTCTGACGCCCATAGTGCCTGCTCGCACCGGCATCCGTAACGGCCGGTTCCTTGCGCTGCGCCACACGCTTAATTTGCATCTCATATGCAACTTTAACTAGCGTGCGTACAGTCGAGCCTTGAGGAGCCCTGATGCTGTCCGAGCAGTCCGCCGCCACCGTCCGCGCCACACTCCCCGCCGTCGGCGCGGCGCTCGGCACGATCACCGAGCGCTTCTACGCCGGGCTGTTCGCGGCCCACCCGGAGCTGCTGCGGGACCTGTTCAACCGGGGCAACCAGGCCGCCGGCACCCAGCGCCAGGCGCTGGCCGGTTCCGTCGCCGCCTTCGCGACGCACCTGCTGGACCGCCCGGAGCAGCGGCCGGACGCCATGCTGCAGCGCATCGCCCACAAGCACGCCTCGCTCGGCGTCACGCCGGAGCAGTACGGCATCGTCCACGAGCACCTGTTCGCGGCCATCGCCGAGGTGCTGGGCGACGCGGTCACGCCCGAGGTCGCCGCCGCCTGGGACGAGGTCTACTGGCTGATGGCGAACGCGCTGATCGCCGTGGAGCAGCGGCTGCGCGAGGAGCGCGGCGGGCACACCTGGCGGACCTGGGAGGTCGTCGAGCGGGTCACCGAGACCGCGGACGTCGCCACGTTCCGGCTGCGGCCTGTCGACGGCGGCCCGGTGCGGGACTTCCTGGCCGGCCAGTACGTCTCCGTGCGTGTCGCCCTCGCCGACGGCGCCCGGCAGATACGGCAGTACAGCCTCTCCGGGGCGCCCGGACCGGACCTGCGGCAGATCAGCGTGAAACGCGTGCGCGAGACCGGCGCCCCCGACGGAGAGGTCTCCAACCACCTGCACGCGCGCGTGCGGGTGGGCGACGTCCTGGAGCTGTCCGAGCCGTACGGCGACCTGGTCCTGGACGCCGGCCCCGACACGCCCCTGCTGCTGGCCTCGGCGGGCATCGGTGTGACCCCGATGACCGCGATGCTGGCCCACCTCGCCGGCTCCGGGCACCGCGCCCCGGTCACCGTCGTGCACGCCGACCGCTCCCCCGCGGCCCACGCCCTGCGCGCCGACCACGAGGCCTGGGCGGCCAAGCTCCCCGACGCGGCCGTCCACCTCTGGTATGAGCAGGACGCCCCCGCAGGCGCCCGCACCGGCCTGGCCGACCTCACCGGCGTCGCACTCGCCCCGGGCACGCGCGCGTACCTGTGCGGCCCGCTCCCGTTCATGCGGGCGGTGCGGACCCAGCTGATCGCGAAGGGCGTGGCCCCCGCCGACATCCATTACGAGGTGTTCGGCCCGGACCTGTGGCTGGCCGGGCAGGCTTAGGGGGTCCTTTCACCATGCCCGTCCGGGTCGCGCTGCCTGGCACCGCACCTCGCCGCGTTGCCGAAAAGCCCTAGTAGCTCCGCTACAAGGGCTTCCCGGCGCCTTGCGATGCACGGCACCAGACCACGCGCCCTGATCGGACGCTCATGGTGAAAGGACCCCTTAGACGTCACCGGGGCCGGGACCCCGCGAGATCCCCAGCAGCAGCGCGCCCGTCGGCTCCGCCACGATGTCCTCCACCGTGACCGGGTCCAGTGAGGTGAAGAACGCCTCCTGGGCCCGGCGCAGGGCGCCGCGCAGGCGGCAGGCGGAGTTGAGGGGGCAGGGGGTGGGGCCCTCGCAGTCGACGACGTCGCCGCCGCCCTCGAAGGCGCGGACCACGGCGCCGACCGAGGCCGTACGGCCCTGCTCGGTGAGGGTGAGGCCGCCGCCCCGGCCGCGGCGGGCCTGCAGCAGGCCCATGTGCTGGAGCTCGGCGACGACCTTCGCCAGGTGGGTGTACGGCACGTCCATGCCGTCCGCGACGTCCCGGGTCGTCGGACTCGACCCGCCCGCGACGGCGAGCCGCATCAGGACCCGCAGGGCGAGGTCGGTGGAGCGCAGCAGCCGCATGCGGGCAGCGTAAGTAATGGGAATCCGCGGTTCAAATTTTCCGGCGGGAGAGCGCGGGCGAGCGGCTCCGGGAGCGGTGAAGCTGTCGTCCACCTGTCGGTGCCGTATCGATTCGGCCCATTCCCGCGGCCGCTCTACGAGGCGCCCCGTCTCCCCCATTACGATCAGCCCACCCGACCGTCACTTTTCCCACGAAGGACACCCCATGGGCTCCGCCAAGAAGGCCAGCACGTCACGCAAGGCTCGCATAGAGGAGATGCGGCGCGCCGAGCAGGCCCGTGAGCGCCGCGGCCGGATCCTCACCATCGCGGCCAGCCTCGTGATCGTGACCGGACTCGTCGTCGGCGGCGTCGTGCTCGTGCGGTCCCAGGACGACGGGGCCAGTGACACCGCGGCCGCGAGCGACTCCTCCGGCAAGGGCAGGTTCGTGACGGGCAAGGACGGCGTGAAGACGTGGGAGGGGAAGCTGGCCCGCAACCACGTCACCAAGGCCGTGAAGTACGCCTCCGAACCGCCGGTGGGCGGCGACCACAACCCTGTCTGGATGAACTGCAACGGCGACGTCTACACCGAGCCGGTGAAGAACACCAACGCCGTGCACTCGCTGGAGCACGGCGCGGTGTGGGTGACGTACAACGCCGCCGCGAAGAAGTCCGACGTCGACGCGCTCGCGGCGAAGGTGAAGAAGACGCCGTACACGCTGATGAGCCCGATGGACGACCAGAAGGACCCGATCATGCTCTCGGCGTGGGGTCACCAGCGCGCGGTGACGGGCGCGAGCGACCCGAACGTGGACAAGTTCTTCGAGAAGTTCGTCCAGGGCGAGCAGACCCCCGAGCCGGGTGCCGCCTGCACGAACGGGCTGTCCAAGTGAGGCAGGCCGGCCTGATCGCCGGGGCCGCGGCGACGGCGCTCGTCGCGGCCGGTGCGATCACCTACGCCGTCGCGGGGGACGACGGCAGCGGCAGGACGCCCTCCGCCGACTCCGCGGACGCCGGGTTCGCCCGGGACATGGCGGTGCACCACCAGCAGGCCGTGGAGATGTCGTACATCGTGCGCGACCGCACCAAGGACGAGGAGGTCCGGCGCCTGGCCTACGACATCGCGCAGACGCAGGCCAACCAGCGCGGCATGCTGCTCGGCTGGCTCGACCTGTGGGGCCTGCCCAAGGTGTCCTCGAAGCCGCCGATGACCTGGATGGACATGGGCGGCATGGCCTCCGCCAAGGACGGCGCGCTGATGCCCGGCATGGCGACCAACTCCGAGATGAAGAAGCTCGGAGAGCTCAGCGGGAAGCAGGCGGAGGTCTTCTACCTCCAGCTGATGACGGACCATCACCAGGGCGGCGTCCACATGGCCGAGGGCTGCGTGGACCGGTGCGTGGTCGGTGTCGAGAAGCGGCTCGCGCAGGGCATGGTGGACGCGCAGCAGTCGGAGATCCGGCTGATGGCGGACATGCTCAAGGAGCGCGGCGCCGCACCGCGGTCCTAGCGGAGGGGCGCGTAAGCCTCAAATCGCCCCGCCCGGCGGCCTCTTGGGCTCTTCTTGGTCTGCGTAGAGCGCTTCTTGGGCTGCGCAATTCCCTTGCATGAACGGTTCATCGCGAGAGTGGCGACCGTCGAGTGATCCACTCGCGACGAACCGCACAGGGGGTTCCATGAGATCCAACCGCGCCTCGGTGCGCGCCGGGGTGAGCATGGCAGCGACACTGCCGATGCTCGCCGGTGCGCTGGCGCTCGGCATACCCGCGGCGCACGCCGCCGACCACCCGCTCCGTGACCTGCTGTCCGGGACCCGCCCCGCGTGGGCCACGGCTCGCGCGGACAGGGGCGCCACCTCCGACGGTGCCCAGGTCTCGGCCCGGGTCTACCTGGCCGGCAAGGACGCCGCGGGCCTCGCCGCCTACGCGAAGGCCGTCTCCGACCCGGACTCGTCCTCGTACGGCACGTACCTGACGGCCGAGCAGGCGCAGTCCCGCTTCGGTGCGACCAAGGCCCAGGTGGCGGCCGTGAAGTCCTGGCTGACGGCGTCGGGCCTGAAGGTCACCGGCGTCACCCGGCACTACGTCTCCGTCAGCGGTGACGTGGCCGCCGCCGAGAAGGCGTTCGGCACCCGGCTGCACAACTTCGCCAAGGGCTCGAAGACGTACCGCGCCCCGGCGAGCACCGCGTCCGTGCCGCAGAGCCTGGCCGACGCCGTCCTGACCGTGACCGGGCTGGACAACGCGCCGCACATGGCCACGCACGACGACCAACTCCCGCCGCCGGACACCGTGTTCCGCAACGCCGGACCGTTCTCCTCGTACTACGGCTCGAACACCGCGAGCACCCTCCCGGACGCCTACGGCAAGAAGATCCCGTACGCCGTCAAGGGCTACACGGGCAAGCAGCTGCGGGCCGCCTACGGCGCGGGCACGCGCACCGGCAAGGGCGTCCGGGTCGCCATCACCGACGCGTACGCCTCGCCGACGATCGCCTACGACGCCGGCACCTACGCCAAGCGCAACGGCGACGCGGCGTGGAAGACCGGCCAGCTGCACCAGGCGCTGCCGAAAAAGTACACGAACACGAAGGACTGCTCGGCCTCCGGCTGGTACGGCGAGGAGACCCTGGACGTCGAGGCGGTGCACGCGGTCGCCCCGGCCGCGGATGTCACCTACGTCGGCGCCGCCTCCTGCATGGACGGCGATCTGCTCGACGCGCTGGGCAAGGTCGTCGACAGCCACCTGGCCGACATCGTCTCCAACTCCTGGGGTGAGGTCGAGGCGGCGCAGACCCCGGACCTCGCGGCCGCCTACGACCAGGTCTTCCAGCTGGGCGCGGTCGAGGGCATCGGCTTCTACTTCTCCTCCGGCGACGACGGCGACGAGGTCGCCAGCTCCGGGACGAAGCAGGTCGACTCCCCGGCCAACTCGGCGTGGGTGACCGCGGTCGGCGGCACCTCGCTGGCCGTCGGCAAGGACAACACGTACCTGTGGGAGACCGGCTGGGGCACCGACAAGGCGAACCTGTCGGCCGACGGCAAGAGCTGGACGGACTTCCCCGGCGCCTTCACCTCCGGCGCGGGCGGCGGCACCAGCAAGACCGTCGCCGAGCCCTTCTACCAGCAGGGCGTGGTACCGGACGCGCTGGCCAAGGCCAACAGCGCGGACGGCAACCGGGTCGTGCCGGACATCGCGGCGATCGCCGACCCGAACACCGGCTTCCTGGTCGGGCAGACGCAGACCTCGCCCGACGGCAGGACGCAGGCGTACAGCGAGTACCGCATCGGCGGCACCTCGCTCGCGGCCCCGACGATCGCGGCCATCCAGGCACTGGCGCAGGAGGCCCGCGGCGGCAAGGCGATCGGTTTCGCCAACCCGGCGATCTACGCCAAGGCCGGCTCGAAGGTGTACCACGACGTCACCGACGACCCGACGGGCTCCGGCCTCGCCGTGGCCCGGGTGGACTTCGTGAACGGCTACGACGCCACCGGCGGTCTGTCCACGTCCGTGCGCAGTCTCGGCAAGGACAGCTCGCTCGCGGCCGTGAAGGGCTACGACGACGTCACCGGCGTGGGCTCACCCGCGAAGGGCTACGTGGAGTCGTACCGGCGCGGCTGACTTCCACAAGGGGACGACGGGTTGTGCGGGGTGGTGTGGGGTGACTCACACCACCCCATTGTGTCGCACTGACGATTACACTGGGCGGCGTGCCTCAACTACGTCTCGCCCTGAACCAGATCGACGCCGGCGTCGGCGACCTCGCCGGGAACACCGAGTCGATCGTCCGCTGGACCCGGCACTCCGCCGAACAGGGAGCGCATCTCGTGGCGTTCCCCGAGATGGTGCTGACCGGGTATCCCGTCGAGGACCTGGCGCTCAGGTCGTCCTTCGTGGAGGCCTCCCGGGCGGCGCTGCGCGCGCTCGCGGCGCGCCTGTCCGACGAGGGCTTCGGAGAGCTGCCGGTGATCGTCGGCTATCTCGACCGCAGTGCGACCGCCCAGCCGAAGTACGGCCAGCCGGCCGGCGCGCCGCAGAACGCGGGTGCGGTGCTGTACGGCGGTGAGGTGGTCCTGAACTTCGCCAAGCACCACCTGCCGAACTACGGCGTGTTCGACGAGTTCCGCTACTTCGTGCCCGGCGACAGCATGCCGGTGCTGCGGGTGCACGGCGTGGACGTCGCCCTGGCCATCTGCGAGGACCTCTGGCAGGACGGCGGCCGCGTCCCCGCCGCCCGTTCGGCGCAGGCGGGCCTGCTGGTCTCGATCAACGCCTCCCCCTATGAGCGCAACAAGGACGACACGCGCCTGGAGCTGGTCCGCAAGCGGGCCCAGGAGGCCGGCTGCACCACGGCGTACCTGGCCATGATCGGCGGCCAGGACGAGCTGGTGTTCGACGGCGACTCGATCGTCGTCGACAAGGACGGCGAGGTCGTGGCGCGGGCGCCGCAGTTCTCCGAGGGCTGTGTGGTCCTGGACCTGGACCTGCCGGCCGCCTCGGCGGACGCGCCCACCGGCGTGGTCGACGACGGGCTGCGCATCGACCGCGTGGTGCTCTCCGAGGAGCCGCTGCCCGCGTACGAGCCCGAGCTCACGGGCGGCTACGCGGACCGTCTGGAGGACGACGAGGAGGTCTACTCCGCTCTGGTCGTCGGCCTGCGGGCGTACGTCGCGAAGAACGGCTTCACGTCGGTCCTGATCGGCCTGTCGGGCGGTATCGACTCGGCGCTGGTCGCGGCGATCGCGTGCGACGCGGTGGGCGCGCAGAACGTGTACGGCGTGTCGATGCCGTCGAAGTACTCCTCGGACCACTCCAAGGACGACGCCGCCGAACTGGCCCGCCGCACGGGTCTGAACTACCGCACGGTCGCGATCGAGCCGATGTTCGACGCCTACATGGGCTCCGTGGGGCTCACGGGCCTGGCGGAGGAGAACCTCCAGTCGCGTCTGCGCGGCACGCTGCTGATGGCGATCTCCAACCAGGAGGGCCACATCGTCCTGGCCCCGGGCAACAAGTCGGAGCTGGCGGTCGGCTACTCGACGCTCTACGGCGACTCGGTCGGGGCGTACGGCCCCATCAAGGACGTCTACAAGACGTCGGTCTTCCGCCTCGCCGAGTGGCGCAACCGCGCCGCCCGGGAACGCGGCCAGACCCCGCCGATCCCCGAGAACTCCATCAGCAAGCCCCCGAGCGCGGAACTGCGCCCGGGCCAGGTGGACACCGACTCGCTGCCCGACTACCCGGTGCTGGACGCGATCCTGGAGCTGTACGTCGACCGGGACCGGGGAGCCGACGAGATCGTGGCGGCCGGGTTCGACGCGGGGCTGGTCGCGAAGACGCTGCGCATGGTCGACACGGCCGAGTACAAGCGGCGCCAGTACCCGCCGGGCACGAAGATCTCCCCGAAGGGCTTCGGGAAGGACCGTCGGCTGCCGATCACGAACGGGTGGCGGGAGTCGCTCTGACGGGCGGGGCCGGCTGACGGTAGGTACCGGCTTACGAGAGGGGCCGGCTGACGGGACTGGCCGGAAGGCCGGAAGGCCGGAAGGCCGGAAGGCCGGAAGGCCGGAAGGCCGGAAGGCCGGAAGGCCGGAAGGCCGGAAGGCTTGATAGGCAAGTGCACACTTGCCTATTCTGGGGTCGTGGCCGACGACCTTTTCAAAGCCTTGGCCGACCCCACCCGTCGCACCATCCTCGACGAGCTCGCGGAGCAGTCCGGGCAGACACTGTTCGAGATCTGCTCGCGGCTGAGCATGAAGCACCGGCTCGGCATCTCGCGCCAGGGGGTCTCCCAGCACCTCGCGGTGCTGGAGGCCGCCGGGCTCGTCGAGACGAGGCGGGAGGGCCGCTGCAAGTTCCACGACCTGAACACGGCCCCGCTCCGGCAGATCACCGAGCGATGGCCGGTGCCCGACCCCTCCGGACCGGAAGAGAGCCCGTCATGAGGATCCACCTGACCAGCGTCTTCGTCGACGACCAGGCCAAGGCCCTCCGCTTCTACACCGAGATCCTCGGCTTCGTGAAGAAGTACGACGTCCCGGTGGGCGGGACGGACCGCTGGCTGACCGTCGTCTCCCCCGAGGAGCCCGGCGGTACGGAACTGCTTCTGGAGCCCGCCGGCCACCCGGCCGTCAAGCCCTACCGCGACGCACTCGCCGCGGACGGCATCCCACTCGCCCAGTTCGCCGTCAGCGACGTCCGGGCCGAGTACGAGCGCCTGAGCGGCCTCGGCGTCCGCTTCACCCAGGAGCCCCTGGAGATGGGCCCGGTCACCACGGCCGTCTTCGACGACACCTGCGGCAACCTGATCCAGATCGCGACCCAGCCGGAGCAGTAGACCGGCGCCGCACCCGACCCCCACATGCCGTCACCACCTTGACCGGTGACAGAAGCGGTGCCACCATCATCACCTGCTCAGGTGGTGACGCAGCCGGGGACGGGACGCGGGAGAGCGCATGGCGGAGATCCGGGACATCGAGGTCGTCGTCTTCGACGTCCTCGGCACCATGGTCGACGAGCCCGGCGGCCTCCGATCGGCCGTACAAGAGGCGACGCGGGTGCCGGACGCGGCGGCTGCCGACGAACTCGTCGCCCTGTGGCAGCGGCACTGCGGGCGGGAACAGGAGCGCGTCCGGCAGGGGCTCCGCCCGTACGTGAGCACCGAGGTTCTGGACGCCGAGGCCGCGCGGCGGGTGGCCGACCGGGCCGGAGTCACGGACCAGGGGGCGATCGCCCGCCTCGCCACGGCCGGGCGGCGACTGCCCCCGTGGGGCGACGCCGTCGCCGGGCTGGAGCGGCTCGCCCGCGGTTTCCCGGTCATCGGGCTGTCCAACGCCGGCGGCAGCACGCTGCTGCACCTCAACGCATATGCCGGGCTGCGCTGGCACCGGGCGCTGTCCGCGGAGGCCGCCCGGGCCTACAAGCCGGCGCCGGAGGTGTACCGGCTGGCCCTCGACAGCGCCGGGTGCCCCCCGGACCGCGTGCTGATGGTGGCCGCCCATGCCTGGGACCTCCGGGGTGCCCGGGCGGCCGGCATGCGCACCGCCTACGTGCACCGGCCGGGCGGTGATCCGCCCACGGACTCCGACGACTTCGACGGGCGCTTCGACGAACTCGGTCAGCTGGTCTCTGCACTGACAGGTGGTCAGGCCGCGGCCGACAGTCGGCCGGGGGGGAGGTGACCCGCCGTGAAGGCGGCGGATCCGGTCGGGAGTGAGCGTGCCGTCCCGGCGAGGTCTCACCCCCACCGGCCCGCCCCCAGCGGCCCGCCCCCACCGGTCCGCCCCCACCGGTCCGGCCGCCGTCGCCCCGCGGCGTGCCGGGCAACGCGGCAGACGCCGTCGTCGTCCCGCGGCGCCGGGCGACCCGGCAGACGCCGGCGGCGGCCCGCGGGAGGTGATCCCACGGGCCGCCGCGCGGAAGGAGCCGTCAGTGGTGCACCGCTTCGGCCTCCTGCGGGACGTGGCTCGCCACGATCCGCTCGCGCCCGGCGACCGGAGCCCGGCGCCGGTCCACCGCGTAGGCCAGCGACGCCACGGCCAGGCCGAGGACGGCCAGGGCCACACCGGCCAGCGCCGGGGAGGTGACGCCGAAGCCCGCGGCCAGCGCGAGGCCGCCGATCCAGGCGCCGCCGGCGTTGGCCAGGTTGAAGGCGGCCTGGTTGGCCGAGGAGGCCAGGGAGGGGGCCGAGGAGGCCTTCTCCATGACCATCAGCTGGAGCGGGGAGCCGGTGGCGAAGGCCGCCATGCCGAGCAGGATCACGGCCACGGCGGCCGTGAGCTCCGTGCGCATCAGCAACGGGAACAGCGCCAGAACCGCCACCAGCGCGGTGAGGCCGCCGAACAGCGTGCCGCGCAGGGAGTGGTCGGCCAGGCGGCCGCCCAGCAGGTTGCCCGCGGTCGCGCCGACGCCGAACAGCGCCAGCAGCAGGGTGACGCTGGCATCGGCGTAGCCGGCGGCGTCCGTGAGCATCGGGGTGATGTAGCTGTAGGCGGCGAAGAGGGCACCGAAGCCCGCGACGGTCGTGCCGAGCGACAGCCAGACCGGCAGGGAGCGCAGGGCGGCGAGTTCACCGCGCAGGCCCTTCGCGGTGGTGTGCTCGTGGTCGTGCGGGATGAGGAACGCGAGCGCGGCGATCGCCGCCAGGCCGATGGCGCTGACGCCGAGGAACGTCGCCCTCCAGCCGAGGTGCTGGCCCATCAGGGTCGCGACCGGCACACCCGCGACGTTCGCGACCGTCAGGCCGAGGAACATCAGCGAGACCGAACGCGCCTTGCGTTCGGGGGCGACCATGTTCGTCGCGACGACGGCGCCCACGCCGAAGAAGGCGCCGTGCGGCAGACCGCTCAGGAAGCGGGCGGCCAGCAGCCAGCCGTTGTCGGGCGCGAGGGCCGACAGGGCGTTGCCCACGACGAACAGCCCCATCAGGCCGATCAGGACCGTGCGCCGGGACATCCTGGCGGTGACCGCGGCCAGCAGCGGGGCGCCGATGACGACGCCCAGCGCGTACGCCGACACCAGATGGCCGGCGCTGGGTATCGAGATGTTCAGGTCGTCCGCGACGTCGGGCAGCAGCCCCATCATCACGAACTCGGTCGTACCGATGCCGAAGGCGCCCACGGCAAGGGCGAGCAGGGCCAGGGGCATGAAGGAGCCTTTCGAGACTTGCTTGGAGATCCGTACGCGTATGTTCAAGTACGGAACAAAGTCTCGCAGGCGCACTATTCCACGCGGTGACGCCGAGGTTGCGGATTTCTGACGGAACTGCCCTGACCAGCGGTTTTCAGGAACCGCTTGTGGTGACCCTCACACGGGCCGCGACCGGCAGATGGTCGCTGCCCGTCTGCGGGAGGGTCCACGAGCTCTCCGGCTTCAGGCCCCGCACCATGATCTGGTCGATGCGCGCCATCGGGAACGAGGCCGGCCAGCTGAAGCCGAACCCGCTGCCGGCCGCGCCCTGCGTGGAACGCATCTGCGAGGTGACGGCGTTGAGCGCGCGGTCGTTCATCGTGCCGTTCAGGTCACCGAGCAGGACGACGTTCTTCAGCGGTTCGTGGGCGATGGCCTCGCCGAGGTAGTCGGCGCTCCGGTCGCGCTGGCGGGCCGTGAAGCCGGCCTCCATCTTCACGCGCACCGACGGCAGATGGGCGACGTAGACCGCGACCTGCCCGGACGGTGCGGTCACGGTGGCGCGCATCGCGCGCGTCCAGCCCATGTCGAGGTCGACGTCCCGCACGCCGCTCAGCGGGTACTTGCTCCACACTCCGACCGTGCCCTGCACGGAGTGGTAGCGGTACGTCGGCGCCAGCGCCTTCTCGTACGTCGGGACGGCGGCCGGCGTCAGCTCCTCCAGGGCCAGCACGTCCGCGCCGGAGGCGGCCACGTCACGGGCGGTGCCGGCCGGGTCGGAGTTGTCGGCGTTGACGTTGTGCGTGACCACCGTGAGGTCGCCGCCGGTCGCGGTCTTGTCGCTGAGCTGGCCGCCGAAGAGGTTCAGCCAGACCACGGACGGCAGCACCACCGCGATCAGCGCGGTCGCGGACTTGCGGACCAGGGCGAGGACGAGCAGCACCGGGACGAGGAGCCCCAGCCAGGGCAGGAACGTCTCGGTGAGACTGCCCAGATTGCCGATGGTGTTCGGGATGCGCGAGTGCAGCACCATGACCAGGGCCAGCAGGACCGCGCACGCGGCGACGACCAGTCCGCGCCGCCAGATCCGCGGGTCGCCCCGCCAGGGGCCCGCCAGCCGGTCGAACAGGCGCCGAAGCCGGGTTCCCCGGTGCTCGGGCCCCGAGCCGCCGTTGTCCGTCTCCGTCATGTACGCCTGCTGCGCCATACCGTCGCCTCACTGCCTGCCGTGCACACCATCGCCCCCGTGTCCTTACGACCCTAGGGGATGATCCGTTCCGTTCCCGCCGTCCTGTGACGGCCGTACGGGGGCGATGACGTCCGAGTCCCCGGGGAGAGTTCCGGACCCGCCCGCCGAAAGCGCCGTCTGTGACGAAACGCGCACACTCACCCGGGCCGGTGGGACTCGGAACTGACGGGGCGTAGGCCTTCGAGCAGGGTGTCGACGACCTGGCCGGGGAGGTCGTCGGGGAGGTCGGCGTCGGTGCGCAGCACGGCGCGGAGGAGCATCGGGCCGACGAATATGTCGTTCAGCAGTTCGAGGTCGAGGTCCGTGCGCAGTTCGCCGTTCTCCTGGCCGCGGCGCAGGACCTCCAGGCCGAGCCGGCGGCGCGGGGCGACGACGGTGGCGTGGTACGCCGCCCAGAGTTTCGGGCTGCTCTTCATCTGGGCCTGGACGCTGTGCAGGATCGCCGAGGAGCGGTTGGCCAGGCCGCGCCGGCGCACCTGCTCCAGCAGGACCACGAGGTCGTCGCGCATGGAGGTGCCGGGGAGCGGCGGGTCGGGGGGCTCGGCGGCGCGCACGACGTCGACGAAGAGTTCCTCCTTGCCGCTCCAGCGGCGGTAGATGGTGGCCTTGCCGACGCCCGCGGTGCGGGCGATGCGCTCGATGGACAGCTCCGCGAGGGGCACGCCCTCCTCCAGGAGCCTCATCACGCCCTCGATGATGGCGCGCTCGACGGCCTCGCTTCTGGGGCGGCCCCTCGCGGGACCGTCGGGCGGGGTGGGCCGTTCGGCGAGGCTCACGTCGCTGCGTCCTTCCTGACGGGGTGGAGACCGTTCCCGGCTGCGCGGGGAGTGCATTCTCCCGCAGGTCTACGAACCCGTGTGCGACAACTCCTTGTCCCCCTGTGCCTGCTGGGGCGACGGCGGCCTGCCCGGCAGGAACAGCGCCACGACGACCGCGCCGATCAGGGCGACGCCCGCACCCCACAGGGCGGTGACGTGCATCGCGTGCAGGAACGCGTCGTAGGCCGGGGCGACGAGGGACTCGCCTCGCGGGCCCAGCTTGTCCGCGACGCCGAGCGTGGCCTCGATGGACTCCCCGGCGGTGTGCCGCAGGGCCGGGGGCAGGACGCCGAGCTTGTCCTCGATGCCCGTGCGGTAGGCCGTGGACAGCACCGAACCGAGGACGGCGATGCCGAGGGCGCCGCCGACCTGCCGGAAGGTGTTGCTGAGCGCAGAGGCGGAGCCGGCCTTCTCGCGGGGCAGGGCCTGCATGATGACGACGCTGACCGGCGTCATGATGTGCGCCATGCCGGCCCCCATGAGGAAGAAGATCACTTCCAGGATCCAGATGGGGGTGTCGCCGTCCAGGGTGGCGAAGGCGGCCAGCATGGCGGCGATGACGACCATCCCGGCCGTGGTCGTGACCCGGTTGCCGAAGCGGTCGACCACCAGCCGGGCGCGCGGCGCGAAGATCAGCTGGGCGGCGGCCAGCGGGAGCATCAGCAGACCGGTCTGCAGCGGCGAGTAGCCGCGCACGCTCTGCGTGTAGAAGACGGAGAAGAAGGTCACGCCCATCAGCGCGAAGAAGACCAGCGCGACGGCGGCGATGGCGGCCGAGAAGACCTTGCTCTTGAAGTACGTGACGTCTATCGACGGATGGTCGCTGCGCTTCTCGAACACGACGAACGCGACGAGCACGGCGAGGCCGGCGCCGATGGTCGCCAGCACGGTCGCGTCGGTGAAGTCGGCGAGCTGGCCGCCCTTGATGATGCCGTAGACGAGCAGGACCAGGCCGACGACGGACAGCACCACGCCGACGGGGTCGACCCGGCCCGGGTTCGGATCGCGCGAGTCGGGCACCAGCCAGAGCATCAGCGCGAACGCGAGCAGCACGATCGGCACGTTGACGAGGAAGACCGAGCCCCACCAGAAGTGGGCGAGCAGGACGCCGCCGGTGATCGGGCCGATGGCGACGGCGAGGCCGACGCCGCCCGCCCAGATGCCGATGGCCTTGGGCTGCTCCTCGCGCTCGAACACGTTCATGAGGACGGCCAGGGTGGCGGGCATCACGAACGCGGCGCCCAGGCCCATCACGGCCCGGAAGGTGATCAGCTGGCCCGGCGAGCCGGAGAACGCGGCGAGCGCCGAGCCGATGCCGAACACGGCGAGACCGCCGAGCAGCACCTTCTTGCGGCCCAGCCGGTCGCCGAGCAGCCCGGCGGTGAACAGCAGGCCCGCGAAGACGAGGGTGTAGGCGTTGATGGCCCACTCCAGCTGGCTCTGCGTGGCGCCGAGGCCGGTGGGGGCCGGGGTGGAGATCGTCTTGATGGCGACGTTCAGGATCGAGTTGTCGAGCACGACGATCAGCAGGCTCAGCATCAGCACGCCGAGGATCGCCCAGCGGCGCCGGTGCACCGCTTCCGGTACGCGGGGGCCGGTGGGGGCGGCCGGTTCGGCAGGAGTAGTCATGGCACCGAGCCTAGAAGCATTTCGATACGAGACCGTCTCGTATTGGAATTCTCTTACCGGGATCTTACGCGGCATCCGCGTCCGGACCCCGCGGACGGAACCGTCCGGACCCACCCCGCGGACGGAACTCACAGGGGCTCCCCTAGCCCTCGATGGCACGAGGTGCCACCATGGACGTGGTCCGGGGACGCCGTCAGGGCGCCTCGAGATGACGTGTTAGGAGCCGTGCAATGACGCAGCTTCCGGCTGCCCAGACTGCTCAGATGAAGCCCTCCGGCAGCGGCAGGGCGCTGTACGGGGGCAAGGGCACCCGCCGTATCACCGTGCGCGACATCGCCGCCGCCAAGGAGCGCGGCGAGAAGTGGCCGATGCTCACCGCGTACGACGCCATGACGGCGTCCGTCTTCGACGAGGCCGGGATCCCGGTGATGCTCGTCGGCGACTCGGCGGGCAACTGCCACCTCGGGTACGAGACGACCGTGCCCGTCACCCTCGACGAGATGACGATGCTGTCGGCGGCGGTCGTACGGGGCACCTCGCGCGCCCTGATCGTCGGCGACCTGCCCTTCGGCTCCTACCAGGAGGGCCCGGTGCAGGCGCTGCGCTCGGCGACCCGGCTGGTGAAGGAGGCGGGCGTGCAGGCCGTGAAGCTGGAGGGGGGCGAGCGGTCGCACGAACAGATCCGGCTGCTCGTCGAGTCCGGCATCCCGGTCATGGCGCACATCGGCCTGACCCCGCAGTCCGTCAACGCGATGGGCTACCGCGTGCAGGGCCGCGGCGAGGAGGCGGCCCAGCAGCTGCTGCGGGACGCGAAGGCCGTGCAGGACGCGGGCGCGTTCGCGGTGGTGCTGGAGCTGGTCCCCGCGGAGCTGGCCGCCGAGGTGACGCGGGTGCTGCACATCCCGACCGTGGGGATCGGGGCGGGCCCCGAGACCGACGCGCAGGTGCTGGTGTGGACCGACATGCTGGGTCTGACCGGCGGGCGGGTGCCGAAGTTCGTGAAGCAGTACGCGAACCTGCGTGAGGTCATGGGCGACGCGGTGAAGGCGTTCGCCGACGAGGTCGTCGGTGGGACGTTCCCGCAGGAGGAGAACTCCGTTCACTAGGGAGTCAACAAGAGTCGCAGAGAGTCACAACAAGCCACAGCGGTACCACGGACAGCCCGTCGATCTTCCCCCAGTCGACGGGCTGTCCCCTTTCTCCGGGACCACCGACAAAGGGTGTCGGCGGCTTGTCGGTGGTTTGTCGGTGGGTCCTGGGACCGTCTGTGTCATGACGCGAATCGACACACAGACCAGCGGCGCCGCTGTCACCGTGCGGGGGCTGGTGAAGCACTACGGGGAGACCAAGGCACTGGACGGGGTCGACCTGGAGGTGCGGGAGGGCACCGTGATGGGGGTGCTCGGGCCGAACGGGGCCGGGAAGACCACCCTGGTGCGGATCCTGTCCACCCTGCTTGCGCCCGACGCGGGACAGGCCACCGTGGCCGGGTACGACGCCGTACGCCAGCCGCGGCAGCTGCGGCGGGTGATCGGGCTCACGGGCCAGTACGCGTCCGTGGACGAGAAGCTCTCGGGCTGGGAGAACCTGTACATGATCGGGCGGCTGCTCGACCTGCCCCGCAAGGAGGCCCGTGCCCGTGCCGACGGGCTGCTGGAGCGCTTCTCGCTGACCGAGGCGGCCAAGCGGCCGGCGGCGACGTACTCCGGGGGGATGCGGCGCCGGCTGGACCTGGCCGCGTCGATGATCGGCCGGCCGGCCGTGCTCTTCCTCGACGAGCCGACCACCGGCCTCGACCCCCGCACCCGCAACGAGGTGTGGGACGAGGTCAAGCGCATGGTCGGCGACGGGGTCACCGTGCTGCTCACCACCCAGTACATGGAGGAGGCCGAGCAGCTCGCCTCCGAGCTGACGGTCGTCGACCGCGGCCAGGTCATCGCCGGGGGCGCGATCGAGGCGCTGAAGGCGAAGGTCGGCGGCCGTGCGCTGCGGGTCCGCCCGGCCGATCCCACCCACCTGCGGCCCCTCGCCGGCGCGCTGG
Source organism: Streptomyces collinus (assembly GCF_031348265.1). NCBI lineage: Bacteria > Bacillati > Actinomycetota > Actinomycetes > Kitasatosporales > Streptomycetaceae > Streptomyces > Streptomyces collinus. Next base: position 2,507,733 of record NZ_CP133771.1, read on the forward strand.
ACGAACTGGGGATCACCGGGCTCGCCACCACCACCGTCGACAGCGACCGGGGCGACGTCCTCGTGCCGATCCTCAGCGACGAGCAGCTGACGGCCGTGGTCGGCGCGGTCACCGCGCGCGGCATCACGCTCTCCTCCATCACCACCGAACTGCCCAGCCTGGACGAGGTGTTCCTGTCCCTCACCGGCCACCGTGCCAGTGCCCCGCAGGACGACATGCCCGCCGAAGACCTTCAGGAGGCCGCCGTATGAGCGCCGTCACCGTCCACGACGCCGCCACGGACGCCCGTATCCCGCTGCGCGGCCATCTGCGCCACACCGGCGCCCTGATCCGCCGCAACCTGCTGTGGATCCGCAAGGACCCGGAGTCGATGGCCGACGCCCTGCTGATGCCGGTCATCTTCACCCTGCTGTTCGTGTTCGTCTTCGGCGGCTCGATCGGGCAGGCGCTGGGCGGCGGGCAGGACCGGTACGTGCAGTACGTGATCCCGGGCATGATCGCGATGATGAGCATGACCCTGTCCCAGGGCGTCGGCACCGGCTTCAGCCAGGACTTCAACTCCGGTGTCATGGACCGGTTCCGGTCGCTGCCGATCGGGCGCGGCTCGGTGCTGTTCGCGAAGATCTCGGTGGAACTGCTGCGGATGCTGTTCGCCACCGCCGTGCTGATGGTCGTCGCCGTGGCCGTCGGGTTCGAGATCACGAACTGGCCGGGGCTGCTCGCGACCGTGGCCCTGTCCACGGCGTTCGCCTCGTCGATCATGTGGGTGTTCCTCACCCTGGGCGTGATCCTGAAGAACGCGCAGTCCGTGCAGGCGATGGGCTTCCTGGTGCTGTTCCCGCTGCAGTTCGGCTCGTCGATCTTCGCGCCGACCACGTCGATGCCGGGCTGGCTGCAGGCGTTCACCGACTACAACCCGCTGTCGACCCTCGCGGACGCCGCGCGCGGGCTGATGGTGGGCGGGCCGGTCGCGCACGACCTGTGGGTGACGCTCGGCTGGTCGGTGGCGATCACGGCCGTGATGGCGCCCGTCGCGATCCACAAGTTCCGCACGAAGAACTGACCGGGCGAGCGGATCCGTCGCACGGGCCCTTTCAGAGCAGGGCGGTGGCCTCTCAGACTCTCAGACTCTCAGAGCAGGGCGGTGGCCTCTTCGAGGGAGAGGCCACCGCCCGCCGCGTACGCGGCCTCGTAGGCCGGGTCGCCGAGCAGGGCCCGGGCCTGCCGCTCCGTGGCCTCGCGGGTCTCGCGCTCCTGCCGCTGGGCGATGTGCCCGGGCGGCAGCAGGGCGTCGAAGGCGCCCAGACAGCGGGCCGCATCCTCGGCGCGCCCTCCGCCGTCGAGACCGGCCAGGGCCCAGGCGCCGATGATCAGGTACCCCGAGCGCATGTACGGCGCGATGGCCGTGGACAGCGGATCGGCGGCCCGCTCCAGTGCCTTGCGGATCAGGTGCAGGCACTCCTCGTACCGGCCGTCGGCGGCATACAGCCAGGCCTCCGAGCCGAGGATGAACGCGTCGAAGACGATGAAGTGGGCGATACGGAAATCCTGCCGCAGCCGGCCCAGTTGCTCGCGTGCCTCCGCGGTGCGGCCCGTCAGGCCGAGCCAGCCGGCGAGGAACAGGCGGGCTGCGGGCATGGCCTCGCTGTGCGAGTCCTCGCGCTGGGCGATCACCTCGCGCAGCAGCCGCTCGCCGCGTTCGCCGTCGCCCGCCTCCAGCAGCGCGCTGCCCAGCCGGGCGCTGAGCACCGCCGCCTGGGCGCGGGCGCCGAGGTGTTCGGCGTGGGCGATGGCCGCCTCGTAGTCGGCCGCGGCCAGGGCGTAGTGGCCCTTGCGCTCGTGGGCCTCGGCGCGGGCGGAGAGGGCCTCGGCGGTGCCCCAGGCGTCACCGAGACGCCGGTAGATCTCCAGCGACTCGTCGGCGTCGTGGGCGGCGTCACCGGCCCAGTCGATGCGGTTGGCGAGGAAGTTGGCCCGCATCTGCAGGCCGGAGGCGAGCTCCCAGTCGAAGCCAGGGGTCTGCCGGCAGGTGCGGATGGACGCGTCGATGATGACGCGCAGCCGGTCCATGTCGCCGGTCAGCATCACGGCGAAGAACCAGAGCAGGCCGGGGAGCCGGCAGTTCTGCGGCAGACCGGGCTCGTACGTCCCGGCGATGGCGCGCAGCTTCCGCTGGGAGTCCGGGTTCTGCCAGGCGTCCAGCTCGGTGTCCATGCAGGCGAGATGGGCGAGGTGGATACCGCGCCGGGCCTCCCACAGGACCTCGCCGGTCATCGGGGGCGGGGCGTCGGTGCAGCGCTGCCACACCGCGGTGGCGGGGCGGACCGGCTCGGTGAAGGGGTCCGGGCCGAGCACCATCACCTCGCGGCACCAGTTGCGCGCCTCGATGCGCAGGTCGCGCATCTGCCAGTACCAGACGAGGGACAGCGCCAGGCACAGCGCCTCCTGCTCGTCGCGCAGGGCGACGGCGTGCCGCAGCGCGGTCCGCAGGTTCTCGTACTCGCGCTCCAGCCGCTGGATGGCCGCAAGCTGGCCGGGGCCGCGCAGCAACGGGTCGGTGACACGGGCCAGTTCACGGAAGTACGTCAGGTGGGCCCGCTCGGCCTCGGCGCGCCGCCCGGACTCGTCCAGCCGCTCGGCGGCGTACTCGGCGACGGTCTCCAGCAGCCGGTAGCGCATCTCCCCGTCGGCGGACCCGTCCGGCGGGGCGGCCACGACCAGGGAGCGGTCGACGAGTGAGCCGAGCGCCTCCAGGGCGGCCGGTCCGCACACCGCCTCGGCGGCGGGCAGGTCACAGCCGCCGGCGAACACCGACAGCCGCCGCAGGACGTCGCGTTCCTCCTCGTCGAGCAGGTCCCAGGACCAGTCGACGACCGCTCTGAGGGTCTGCTGGCGGGGCAGGACCGTGCGGCTGCCGGAGGTGAGCAGGCGGAAGCGGTCGTCCAGCCGGTCGGCGATCTGGCGGGGTGTGAGCATCCGCAGCCGGGCGGCGGCCAGTTCGATGGCCAGCGGCAGACCGTCGAGGCGCCGGCAGATCTCGGCGCACGCCCCGGGGTCGTCCTCGATCCGGAAGCCGGGCCGGGCCGCCGCGCCCCGGTCGGCCAGCAGGCGCAGCGCCACCGGCTCGGGCAGCGGCTCCACGGGCCGCAGCAACTCGCCCGGGACACCGAGGGGTTCCCGGCTGGTGGCCAGGACGGTGAGCTCCGGGCAGCGGGCCAGCAGTTCCTCGGTGAGCCGGGCGGCGGCGTCGACGACGTGCTCGCAGTTGTCGAGGATCAGCAGCATGCGGGGCCGTGAGCAGTGCTCGGCGAGCCGCTCGACGGGGTCGTCGAGCCGGTCGGCGACGGCGGCGCGGATGCCCTCGGCGCCGGCGCCGTACAGCACGGTCTCCCGGGCGCCGACGGCGGTGAGCACGGCCTCCGGCACGGCGTCCGGGTCGTCGACGGGGGCGAGTTCGGCCAGCCACACGCCGCCGGGCATGGCCTCGCGCACGGTCTCCGCGGTCTCCTGCGACAGCCGGGTCTTCCCGGCGCCGCCGGGGCCGAGCAGGGTGACCAGCCGGGCCTCCGCGAGATCCCCGCGGATGGTCTCGATGTCGGTCTCCCGGCCGATGAAGGAGGTGAGGCGGGCCCGGAGGTTGCCGGCGGGCCGGGCCGGCGCGGGCGCGGGCGTGTCGCCCAGTCGCAGCAACTCCGCGTGCAGGGCGCGCAGTTCCGGGCCCGGGTCGGCGCCGAGGCGGTCGGCGAGGAGGCGTCGGACGTCCTCGAAGGCGTCCAGCGCCTCCGCCGCACGGCCGGCGTCCCGCAGGGCGCGCACGCGCAAGGCCTGGAGGGGCTCGTCCAAGGGGTGGCCGTCGCACAGGGCGGTCAGCTCCGGCAGGGACTGCTCGGCCCGGCCCAGGGCGAGGGCGGCGGCGTGCCGGGCCCGTAGCGCGTCCAGACGCCGGGTGTCCCAACGGGCCGCCTCGGCGGTGCGGTCGGGCAGGTCGGCGAGAGCGGGGCCGCGCCACAGGGCGAGGGCGTCGTCGAGGACCACGGCGGCCTTGGCGGGGTCGCCGTCGGCCAGCGCCCGCAGCCCCTCGCCGGCCAGCCGCTCGAACCGGTGCAGGTCGACGTCGTCGGGCGCGGCCCCGAGCCGGTACCCGCCCTCGACGGAGGCGACCGCGCCCGCCCCGAGCGCCCGCCGCAACCGCCCGACCAGCGCCTGCAGCGCCCCCGGCGCGTCGGCGGGCGGCTGCCCGCCCCACACCTCGTCGACGAGCAGCCCCACGGGCACGGTCCGTCCGGCCCGCAGCGCGAGCACGGTCAACAACGCACGCAGCCGCGCCCCACCGACCGGAACGACCGACCCGTCACTGCGGAGCGCCTGCGTGGTGCCGAGGATGCGGTAATGCACGGGCTCATTGTCTCCGGTGATACGAGGGCGGGTCACGGCGGTTGACGGCGCGGCGGGGCGTCGGGGGGCCGGTACGGGGTGGCACCCCCCACCCGACGCAGCCGCCCGGGACGCCCAGAGCCCGGCTCAAGGGGGCCGGGGCCATCGGAGGCGCCCCGCGCGGCCGGCCGGGGCGGCAGACGGGCCCGGTCGGAGCGGCGGGCCCCGGTCGGGGCGGCGGGTGGGGTGCAGGGGATCCTCACCGGCCTTCGTCCGGTCCGCCTCGTGCGAGGGGACCCGGGGCCGTCGGCCATCCGGCGGTGCCGGAGCGGGCCCGTCTCCGCGGGGTGCTCAGGTTCCCCAGCAGGGCCATCAGATCCGCCGCCGGGATGCCCCGGGTCTCCGCGCCCGGCTCGGCCCCCTGCCGGGGGATGCCCCGGGCCTCGCGGACGGCGTGGGAGAGGCGGGAGTCCGTGCCCGGCACCTCCAGGGTCACCACCACCCCCGACTCGCGCGAGCACCGCCCCCGCCCGTCGGCCGCCCGCTCCGTCTCGGTCTCCCTGAACCACTTCGGGCACCGGTCCGCCGGCCGCAGCCGGCGCTCCCCCGCCACCGGTTCGTAGGAGCGCGACCCGGGCGCGGTCTCGGCCCAGGTCTGGGTCAGCACCTGCACGGCCCGCACGAGTCCGCCGGCCTCGGGCCACCGCGCACCGTGCCGCTCGACGGACAGCAGTCCGGCCGACCGGGTCCGGCCCCCCGGCTCCGGGCGCCGGTCCTCCTCGGCGTCGGGGTCCGCCCCCAGGGCCACCGGGAGGCCCGTCTCCTCCCGCACCATCCGCACGCCGCCCACGTCCTCCACGGGCCCGGCGACCTCGGTGAGCTGGTCGTGCCAGCCGCCGCCCAGCACGGTGTCCGCGTCCAGGAGCAGCAGCGGCCAGCTCACCTCGTCCCCGACCGAGAACGGTGTGCCGCAGCACTCCATCTGCCAGTCCTCGTAGAACACGTGCCACAGCCCCATGGACCCACCCTCCCCGGAACCGACCGCCCCGCGCGAGACGTTTTTCACCCGAGCCCGGTACCGTCGGGCCGTCCCACCCCGTGTCGACGAGTGCAGGGAGCCCCATGACCACCGCCACCACCCGCCACAGCGAGCGACGGATCAGTCCCGTGTTCGTCGGGATCGTCGCCGTGACGGCGGTCACGGGATGGGCGACCTGGACCGGGTTCGCCGAGCAGCCCGGCGTCGCCGTGTTCCTGTTCGTGACGGCGGCGTGGATCGTCTCGCTGTGTCTCCACGAGTACGCGCACGCGCGCACCGCCCTGCACAGCGGCGACATCTCCATCGGCGCGAAGGGCTATCTGACCCTCAATCCGCTGAAGTACACGCACGCCCTGCTCAGCATCGTGCTCCCGGTGATCTTCGTGATCATGGGCGGCATCGGTCTGCCCGGCGGTGCCGTGTTCATCGAGCGGAACCGGATCCAGGGCCGCTGGAAGCACAGTCTGATCTCGGCGGCGGGCCCGCTGACGAACGTGCTGTTCGCCGTCGTCTGCACCGCCCCGTTCTGGCTGGACGCCCTGGACGGCGTGCCGAACGACTTCCGGTTCGCGCTGGCCTTCCTCGCGCTGCTCCAGGTGACGGCCGCGCTGCTGAACTTCCTGCCGGTGCCGGGCCTGGACGGCTACGGCGTGATCGAGCCGTGGCTGTCGTACAGCATCCGGCGCCAGGTGGAGCCGTTCGCGCCGTTCGGCCTGCTGTTCGTGTTCGCGCTGCTGTGGCTGCCGGCGGTGAACGGCGTCTTCTTCGACGTGATCGACACCATCCTGAAGTCCCTCGGGATCAGCGACTTCGAGACGTACTGCGGTCAGGCGCTGTACCGCTTCTGGCAGGGCTCGAACGAGTTCTGCTCGGCGGCTCCCTGACCGGTGCGGCTCAGCCGGTGACGGAATTCTGCTGCCTGGCGCGCTTGACGTAGTACCAGCACATGTTGGACGACAGGCCCGCCAGCAGTACCCACACGATCCCCAGGAAGCTGCCCCGCGTGAAGGAGACGACGGCGGCGGCCACGGAGAGCACGCAGACGATCAGGGCGTAGAGGCCGAGTCGCCGGGCCGGGCCGGGTGGGAGCAAGGGGGACATGAGGGTGACTCCTGTCGGGGGACACTGCGGCACTGCTGGTGCCGTCCAGTGTCCCCCATGCCCGTCACCGGCTCACACGTCGGTGACGCGCAGGCCCGCGTGCGCCTTGTACCGGCGGTTCACGGAGATCAGGTTCGCCACCAGCGACTCCACCTGGTGGGCGTTGCGCAGCCGCCCGGCGAAGATGCCGCGCATGCCGGGAATGCGCCCGGCGAGGGCCTGGACGATCTCGACGTCGGCGCGGACCTCTCCGAGCACCATCACGTCGGTGTCGATCTCGTCGATCTCCGGGTCCTGGAGCAGCACGGCCGACAGGTGGTGGAAGGCGGCCGTGACCCGGGAGTCCGGCAGCAGGGCGGCGGCCTGCTCGGCGGCGCTGCCCTCCTCGGGCTTGAGGGCGTAGGCGCCCTTCTTGTCGAAGCCGAGCGGGTTGACGCAGTCGACGACGAGCTTGCCGGCCAGTTCCTCACGCAGGGATTCGAGGGTCTTGCCGTGGCCGTCCCAGGGCACGGCGACGATCACGATGTCGCTGCGGCGGGCGGTCTCGGCGTTGTCGGCGCCCTCGACGCCGTGGCCGAGTTCGTCGGCGGCCGCCTGGGCGCGGTCGGCGGCACGCGAGCCGATGATCACCTTCTGGCCGGCCTTGGCGAGCCGGTAGGCCAGGCCCTTGCCCTGCGGTCCGGTCCCGCCGAGCACCCCCACCACGAGTCCGGAGACGTCGGGCAGGTCCCAGGGGTCCTTGGCGGGGGCCTTCTGGGCGTTGTCGGCGGCAGCACTGTCGGTAGAGGTCATGGCCCCGACTCTACGACCGCGTCACCGCTCCGGGAGGCTCAGGTCAGCTCCGTCACGGGCACCCGCCGGAAGGTGATCGTCTCGTAGGCGCCGAAGTCGCCGGTCTCGTACAGCAGGCCCACGGTGCCGGCGTCGACGCGCACGAGATCCGAGTACGCGGCGGGCAGGCCGTCCACGGTGTACGCCGGGCGCCAGGTGGTGCCGGCGTCGGTGGAGGCACGGATCGTCATCAGGGCGCGGAAGCCCGGGTCGGCGGGGCCGGAGTACAGGAGCAGGTCGGGCTCGCGCAGGTGCAGGACGGCGGCCTCACAGACCGGGGCGGCGATACCGGCCTGGGGGCGGAAGGGCTTCACCAGGGTCTGTCCGCCGTCGGCCGAGTGCGCGTCGGCGCGGGTGCCGGGTGAGGGCGAGTCGTTGCGGGTGTTGAAGTAGAGGCGGCCGTCGGGGAGTTCGGCGGCGGTGGTCTCGTTGGCGTTGATGTGGCCGTCGGGGTTGTCGTCGACGTAGCCGATCCGCCAGGTGGTGCCCTCGTCGTCGCTGAGCAGGCAGTGGCCGCCGTTGTACCTGCCCTCGGTGCCGTTGTCGGTGCCGGTGGGCGGCAGGGAGTGGTTGGCGGGGACGACGACCCTGCCGGTGCTCAGCTGGATCGCGTGGCCCGGGGTGGTGGCGTACCAGCGCCACTCGGGCCGCTTGGTCTGCTGGGTGATCTCCCTCGGCGCGGACCAGGTGCGGCCCTCGTCGTCACTGTGCTGCACCCACACGCGGCGTCCGTCCGCCGCGCTCACCTTGCCGCGCCGGATGGCGTCCTCGGTGGCGAGGGCCGCGTTGCGCACGTGCACGAGGATGACGCGTCCGGTGCCGAGGACGACGGGCGCGGGGTTGCCGGCGAGGGCGTCGCCGTTGCGGGCGGCGACCTGGAGCGGGCCCCAGGTGCGGCCGCCGTCCGTTGAGCGTTTCAGCACGATGTCGATGTTCCCGAAGTCGTCCCGGGAGCCGACCCGGCCTTCGCAGAAGGCGAGCAGGTCACCGGTGCCGGTGGCGACGACGGCGGGGATACGGAAGCTGGCGTACCCCTCCTGTCCGGCGCGGAAGGGGACGCTGGTCTCGGTCATCGGCGGGTTCCTCCGGTCGTTCGACGGCGGTACGGGTGACCGGTCGGCCTACCCAGCCCGGGCGAATACGGGGTGAACCGCACATCACGAGTGACCGTTCGGGGCAGGATGCGCTCCCATGGATGCGGTTCGGGTCGCGTTGCTGCGGGAAGTGCTCGCCGGGACGGAGTGGCTGGGGTCGACGCGGCGGTTCGCCGGGGCGCTGCGCGGCTCGGTGGTGTCGCACGGGGGCGGGCTGCTGCTGGTCGGCACGCCGGAGTACGAGCCGTGGCATCTCGCGGCGCACCTGGTGGACGAGGCCGCCTGGTCGGGCACTCCGGAGCTGGCCCCGACGCTGGTGCGGCACGATGCGCGTCCCTCGGATCCGGCGCATCTGGCGGTCGGTCTGGGCCGGCTGGAGGCGGCCCGGCGGGGTGAGACGCTGCTGGTGGTAGCCCCCACGACGCCGGCCGCGCCGCTCGTGGAACGGGTGTCCGACGCCCGTCGGGCCGGGGCGACGGTCCTGGCCCTCGGCCCCGGGCAGGGCGAGCTGCCGTCCATGGCGCACGAGGTCCTGGCCGTGCCCGACGGTTCGGAACTGGACCTCGACACGGTGCAGCACCTGGTCAGTGCGGCGGCCGGGGAGAACGCCCTGCCCACCCCGCGCGGGCGGCGCCGCTTGCGGGACCGGGTGGCGCGCCTGGCGGAGCATCTGACGGCGCCGCCGCCGGCCCGTTGGTGACGTCCGGGCGTCCTACGGTGAGCCGGGGCGAACGCCCGGGTCCGCGGCTGTCGCGGGCCCGGGCGTCGAAGGGGTCCAGGACCCCTGAGGGGTCAGCTCTCGTCGTCCCGGGTGCCCGCCGGGGCGTCGTGCCACTTGGGGTCGTTCTCCCACTGGAGGTTGCGCTCGCGGGCGGTCGCCATCGCGTGTTCGGCCTCCGTGCGGGAGGCGTACGGCCCGAACCGGTCCTTGTTGGGGCACTCCGGCCCCTCCTCGACCTTCTTGTGCTCCAGGCAGTAGTACCACTCACCCGGCTTGCCGACCGTGCGCTTCTTGAACAGGGCCATGACCAGCTCCTCTCGCCATCGACATGTTCCCCCATGGCCGCTGGTTAGACTCGCTGGCATGTCTGGCCAGTCGCTGCTCGTACCGGGGGAGCTGTCCCCCACCCGTCCCGTGCCCGGAAACATCCGCCGCCCCGAATACGTCGGCAAGCCCGCGCCGACGCCGTACACCGGACCGGAGGTGCAGACGCCCGAGACCGTCGAGGCGATGCGCGTGGCCGGCCGGATCGCGGCCCGGGCGATGGCGGAGGCCGCGAAGCTGATCTCCCCCGGGGTGACCACGGACGAGCTGGACCGGGTCGCGCACGAGTACATGTGCGACCACGGCGCCTACCCCTCGACTCTGGGTTACCGGGGCTTCCCGAAGTCGCTGTGCTCGTCGGTCAACGAGGTCATCTGCCACGGCATCCCGGACTCGACGGTGCTGCGCGACGGCGACATCGTCAACCTCGACGTGACGGCGTACATCGGCGGTGTGCACGGCGACAACAACGCCACCTACCTGGTGGGTGACGTCGACGAGGAGTCGCGGCTGCTGGTGGAGCGGACCCGGGAGTCCCTGGAGCGGGCGATCAAGGCGGTCAAGCCGGGCCGGCAGATCAACATCATCGGCCGGGTCATCGAGTCGTACGCCAAGCGCTTCGGCTACGGAGTCGTCCGCGACTTCACCGGGCACGGCATCAACTCGTCGTTCCACTCGGGCCTGATCATCCCGCACTACGACAGCCCGCACGCGACGACGGTCATCCAGCCCGGCATGACGTTCACGATCGAGCCGATGCTGACGCTCGGGACGCACGAGTACGACATGTGGGACGACGGCTGGACGGTCGTCACGAAGGACCGCAAGCGCACGGCCCAGTTCGAGCACACCCTGGTGGTGACGGACTCGGGCGCGGAGATCCTCACGCTGCCGTAACCCCGCCGCCCGCACACCGCCACCCGGCCCGCCCTCTCCCGCGAGGGCGGGCCGTTCCTTTCGGACCCGGGGTTTTTACCGACAGCCCGTCGGGAAAAGTACGTCCATGGAATCCTTCTCCACGCTTCTTCGGACCGCTTCTCGTGAGCAGCACGAGGAGGTCAGGGGCTCGACCTTCATCGGCGACCTGCTGGGGCACAAACTGGGGGTAGAGGCGTTCGCGCGCTACACGGAGCAGCTGTGGTTCGTGTACGGCGCGCTGGAGGCCGGCGCCCGGCAGCTCGCCGCGGACCCGGTGGCCGGCCCGTTCGTCCGGCCGGAGCTGTTCCGGATGGCGGCGCTGGAGCGGGACCTGGAGTACCTGCGCGGCCCCGGCTGGCGGCGGACGGTGAGCGCGCTGCCGGCCACCCTGGAGTACGCGGAGCGGATCACGGAGTGCGCGCGCGAGTGGCCGGCCGGTTACATCGCGCACCACTACACCCGCTACCTCGGCGACCTCTCCGGCGGGCAGATCATCCGCGACACGGCCGAGAGGAACTGGGGCTTCCCGAAGAAGGGCGACGGCGTCCGTTTCTACGTCTTCGAGGAGATCCCCAACCCGGCCGCCTTCAAGCGGACTTACGCGGAGCTGCTGGACGCGGTGCCCGGTGACGAGCTGGAGCGGCAGCGGATCGTGGCTGAGTGCAAGCGGGCGTACGCGCTGAACAACGCGGTGTTCGAGGCGCTGGGCGAGGAGTTCCCCCTGACGGCGTGAAGGGGCGGGGCCCCCCGCGCGCGGCGAGGGGCCCCGGTGCCGGCTCGGGTGAGAACCGGCCGCCCCTACACGCTGTTCCACCGTACGGCCGCGCTCCGTCCGGGTCAGCGTTCGAGGCGGACCCGGCCGCCGACCTCGGTCCATCCGCCCGGCTGGGGCGCGGTGAGGATCTGGGAGCCCGCGCCCTGGGTGATGTTCAGGGCCCGGCCCAGCCGGTCGGTGAGCAGCAGGGCCGCGGCCCCGGTCGCCTCGTCCTCGTCGATGCCGTCGCCCCGGCCGGGGAAGGCCCGGGCCCGGATCCGCCCGGCGGGCTCGTCCTCCCACGCCCAGGCGTACACCCACTCCCCCGGCGGCGGCACGGCCAGGTCGTCGACCTCGGCGGCACTGCCGTACCGGCGCAGCGTCCGCGGCGGCACCCACTCCGCCCGGGCCTCGATCCAGCAGAACTCCCCGTCCTGCCGGGCGCCGACCACGCCCGCGGGCGTGACCAGTTCGGGCACGTCGAGCAGCCATGCCGTGCCGACGCAGGGGTGCCCGGCGAAGGGCAGCCGCAGCGTCGGGGTGTAGATGTCGATCACTCCGCGCTCGGGATCGTCGACGAACACGGTCTCGCTGAATCCGGCCTTCGCGGCGAACGCCTGGCGTTCGTCCCGCCCGGGCATCACGGATCCCTCACGCACGACCCCGAGCTCGTTGCCGTACCCGCCGTTCGGCCCGCAGAAGACGCGGAGCACGTCGTAGTCAGTCACGAGGGCATTCTCGCCGGTCAAGGGCGCATGCCGGTGCGCCAGGGGTCGCGAGGCGACCTTTGACCTTCCCTTGACGCAACCATGGGGTCGATTTTGAGTCACTTAGGTAATCCTTATGTGCCGTCTTAGGTGAGCCTCACCTTCTCTCCCCTGGAGCCTTCATGCGACCCGCCCGTCCCGCTTCCGTCGTCATCGCCGCCGCGGCGGCCTTGGCCGCCGTCACCGGCTGCACCGAGAAGAGCGACGCGAAGGACGGCGACCACGTCATCAACGTGACGGCGACGGACGACAAGTGCCAGGTGTCGAAGAAGGAGTTCCCGGCCGGGCACGTCGAGCTGGCCGTCGAGAACAAGGGCTCCAAGGTCACCGAGGTCTACGTCCTCTTTCCCGACGACCGCGTGGTCACCGAGCGGGAGAACATAGGCCCCGGCACCAAGCAGCGGGTGACCGCCGAGGTGAAGGCCGGCGACTACCAGATCGCGTGCAAGCCCGGCATGAAGGGCGACGGCATCCGCCAGGCCGTCAAGGCCACCGGCGGCAAGGCCGTCAAGCGCGACCCGCGCCTGGACAAGGCCGTGGCGGCCTACCGCGCCTACGCGCAGGCGCAGGCCGACGAGACGCTGCCGAAGGCGGAGGCGTTCGCCCAGGCCGTCAAGGACGGCGACATCGAGGCGGCGAAGAAGGCGTACGCCCCCTCCCGCATCGGCTGGGAGCGCACCGAGCCGGTCGCCGAGTCCTTCGGGGACATCGACCCCAAGGTCGACGTCCGCGAGGACGGGCTGGAGGACGGCCAGGACCCGGCCACCGACTGGACGGGCTGGCACCGCCTGGAGAAGGCCCTCTGGCAGGACAAGAAGATCGGCGACCGCGAGAAGGACCTCGCCGACCTGCTGATCAAGGACCTGAAGGACTGGCAGAACCGGGTCGGCAAGGCCGAGATCACCCCCACGTCCATGGCCAACGGCGCCAAGGAACTCCTCGACGAGGTCGCCACCGGCAAGGTCACCGGCGAGGAGGAGCGCTACTCGCACACCGACCTGGTCGACTTCAAGGCCAACGTCGAGGGCGCGCAGAAGTCGTACGACCTGCTGAAGCCGGTCGCGAAGGAGAACGACGCGGCCCTCGTCACCGAACTCGACGAGCAGTTCGCGGCCCTGGACAAGCTGCTCGACCGGTACCGCCCGAACACCACGTCGTACGACTTCACCTCCTACGACAAGGTCGGCAAGGCCGACCGCAAGGAGCTCTCCGACGCGGTCAACGCCCTGGCGGAGCCGCTGTCGAAGCTCGCCGCAGCCGTGGTGAAGTAGCCATGACGGACACCAACTCCCCTTCCCCCAGCCGCCGTTCCCTGCTCGGCTGGGGCGGCGCGGGCCTGGCGCTCGGCGCGGCCGCGGCGGGCGGCGCGGTGGCGATGGCCCGCACCGAGGACGACGCCTCGCCGTCGGCCGGCTCGGCGATCGCCTTCCACGGCCCCCACCAGGCGGGCATCGCCACCCCGGTCCAGGACCGCCTGCACTTCGCCGCGTTCGACGTGACGACCGACGACCGCGAGGCCTTCGTCCGGCTGCTGAAGGACTGGACGGCGGCCGCCCGGCGCATGACGGCCGGCCACGCCGTCGGCGAGGGCGCCTACGGCGGCCTGGCCGAGGCGCCCCCGGACGACACCGGCGAGGCACTGGGCCTGAAGCCCTCCCGCCTGACCCTCACCATCGGCTTCGGCCCGTCCCTGTTCGAGAAGTTCGGCCTCACCGACCGCCGCCCGGAGGCCCTGGTCGACCTGCCGAAGTTCGCGGGTGACAACCTCGACAAGAACCGCAGCGGCGGCGACCTGTGCATCCAGGCCTGCGCCGACGACCCCCAGGTCGCGGTCCACGCCGTCCGCAACCTGGCCCGCATCGGCTTCGGCAAGGTCGTCGTCAAGTGGTCGCAGCTCGGCTTCGGCAAGACCTCCTCCACCACGCCCGAGGCGCAGACCCCGCGCAACCTCATGGGCTTCAAGGACGGCACCCGCAACATCGCGGGCACGGAGACGGACCGCCTGAAGAAGTTCGTCTGGGTGGACGGCAAGGACGGCCCGCCCTGGATGGAGGGCGGCTCCTACCTGGTCGCCCGCCGTATCCGCATGCACATCGAGACCTGGGACCGCACCTCGCTGCAGGAGCAGGAGGACATCTTCGGCCGCGACAAGGGCGAGGGCGCCCCGGTCGGCAAGGCCAAGGAACGCGACGAGCCGTTCCTGAAGGCGATGAAGCCCGACGCGCACGTCCGGCTGGCGCACCCCGACACCAACCACGGGGCGACGATCCTGCGCCGCGGCTACTCCTTCACCGACGGCACGGACGGCCTCGGCCGCCTGGACGCGGGCCTGTTCTTCCTGGCCTACCAGCGCGACGTCCGCAAGGGCTTCATCCCCGTCCAGCGTAGTCTGGCCGCGGACGCGCTCAACGAGTACATCCAGCACGTGGGTTCGGCGCTCTTCGCCGTCCCGCCGGGCGTCCGCGACAAGGACGACTGGTGGGGCCGGACGCTGTTCTCGAAGGAGGCCTGACCCGGTGTTCTCCAACTACCTGATCGGTCTGCGCGAGGGCCTGGAGGCGAGCCTCGTCGTCTGCATCCTCATCGCCTACCTGGTCAAGACGGACCGCAGGGACGCCCTGAAGCCGATCTGGGCCGGCATAGCCGTCGCGCTCGCCCTCGCGCTGGGCTTCGGCTGCGCCCTCGAATTCGGCTCCCAGGAGCTGACGTTCCAGGCGCAGGAGGCGCTCGGCGGCTCGCTGTCGATCCTCGCGGTGGGACTGGTGACGTGGATGGTGTTCTGGATGCGCCGCACCGCCCGTCACCTCAAGTCGGAGCTGCACGGCAGGCTGGACGCCGCGCTGGCGATGGGCACGGGCGCGCTGGTCGCCACGGCCTTCCTCGCGGTGGGCCGGGAGGGTCTGGAAACGGCCCTGTTCGTCTGGGCGTCGGTCCACGCGGCGAGCGACGGCACGCCGCGTCCCCTGCTCGGCGTCGCCCTGGGCCTCCTCACGGCGGTCCTCCTGGGCTGGCTGTTCTACCGGGGCGCGCTGCGCATCAACCTGGCCAAGTTCTTCACGTGGACCGGCGGCATGCTGGTGGTCGTCGCGGCCGGCGTCCTGGCCTACGGTTTCCACGACCTCCAGGAGGCCGACTTCCTGCCCGGCCTCACCGACAAGGCCTTCGACATCTCCGGCACGATTCCTCCGGACAGCTGGTACGGCACGCTCCTCAAGGGCATCCTCAACTTCCAGCCCGACCCCACGACACTCCAAGTCACGGTGTGGCTCCTGTACTTGATCCCGACCCTGGCCTTGTTCCTGGCACCGACCCGGACGACGGCCCCAACTCCGGTCCGCGACAAGGCGTGACAACGCACCGCCGCTGACACTTGAGGCCGGGGCGTTCCGCAACCCGGCGGAACGGGGTGCCGCCTGCGCCCACCCGTGCCGCCCCCAGCGGCACGCATGCCCGCAGCTGGGCGGGGCGAGCCCGCACCCGCGTACGGCGAGCAGGGGCCGTGCCGGGGGGTGTCCGCCCGCAGCGGTTGGCGCGTCGACGAACAGTCAGTCGGCACGCAACCTCATCGCGCCGTTCCGAGGACGGACACCCCCCGGCGCGGCCCCGACCCACCCCCCCACGGTCAGGCGAAGCGCGCACCCCCACCCGGCGCAAGCCGAAGAGAACGCGCACCCCCACCCCACCCCGCGCCCAACCGCCGGAGGCACCCGGTAGGGTTCGCCTCCGGAAAGGGGAAGGTGAAGGTACCCGATGAGCAGGGATCGCGACCCTCGAACGCTCCGCAGGCCCGCCCGGAGCGCCCTCATAGCAACCTCGGCGACCGCTTTGTCGCTGACGGCCAGTGGATGCGTCGTCGTGCACGGCGAACGGGAGATCCTCCCGTCCACGACCCGTGCCGAAGCCGCCCAGGCCCTCCAGGAGTTCACGACCGCGTACAACGAGGCCGACAAGGCCTACGACGGCACCCTGGACGCCGGCCACACCACCGGCGCCCTCGCCGACATCGACTCGGCCCGCCTCAAGGCCGGGAAGGCGAACAACCCGGACGGCAACCCGCGCCACACCCCGCTGAAGCTGACGGACGCGAAGTTCACGATCCCGAAGAAGGCCGGCTGGCCCCGCTGGTTCGTGGCCGACGCGGCCGGCAACAAGGGCGGCACCTCCCGCTGGCTCCTGGTCTTCACCCGCAGCAGCCTGGACGACCCCTTCCAGGTGGCGTACCTGACGCTCGTCGCCCCGGACAAGGTCCCGCAGTTCAAGACGGACGCCGACGGCTGGGCCGAGCCCGTCCCCGTGAACTCCACCGACCTGGCCACGGACCCCGGCGACCTGAGCCGGACGTACACGACGTATCTGAAGGACGGCGGAGAGACCTTCACGGACGGCCCCCACACCAGCCAGTGGCGTGCCGTGCGCCAGAAGAACTCCAAGAAGCCGGGCATGGTCACCCAGTACATCGACGAGCCGTTGACGAACGGCGACTACGCCCCCCTCGCGCTGCGCACGGCGGACGGCGGGGCGCTGGTGTTCTTCACCACACGCCACTTCGAGAAGCAGACCGCCTACGCGGGCACCTCCGTCCCCACCCCCAACAAGGACGTCCTCGCCCTGACGAAGGGCGAGATCAAGCAGTCCTTCACGATGGAGTTCGTCTCCAACGAGGTGGCGCTGGACCCCAAGGGCCAGGGCAAGGTGACCATCCTGGGCAGGATCCAGGGCCTGACGTCGGCGGAGGGCTCGTAGCGGGCCTCAGTGCCGCAGGGGCCAGCCCGCCCCTGCGGAGTGGTCCGCGTCCTCACCGATGTAGCGCGCACAGACCTCCGTGAGCACCTCCAGCAGGCTCAGCGGATCCGGCAGCGCGTGCTCCGGCCCGCGCACCCACCGCACCGCCCGGTCCTCACCGGGCAGCAGCGCCGGCGGCACAAGGACGTAGGAGCCCCGGCAGTGCCAGCGCAGCCCGGGGTGTTCGTCCGCCGTCTCGGGGTGGCAGTCCAGTTCGCACGGCCACCACTCGTCCTCGTCCTCGGGAGTGCCGCGGGTGAGCGTGAAGAAGAGGAGGCGGCCGTCGTCGCTCTCGGCGACCGGCCCGACCTCGACGCCGGCGGCGAGCAGCCGCTCCAACGCGTCGCGACCGGCATCGAGGGGCACGTCGAGGACGTCGTGCACCATGCCGGTCGCGGTGATGAAGTTGGCCTGCGGCTGGTGGCGGGCCCAGCGCTCGATCTGGCCGCGGTCGGTGGTCGACTGCGTCTGCCAGGCGAAGGACACCGGGTGCCGGGCGGGGGTGGGACAGCCGACCCGGTCGCAGGAGCAGCGGTACCCGGCCGCCGGGTGGGCCGCGGGCGCGAGGGGCAGTCCCGCCTCGGCGGCGGCGAGCAGCAGGGCCTCACGGCCGCCGTCCCCGGCGGTCTCCTTCGGCCGGCGCCCGGCGCGCAGCCACTGGGTGAGTTTGCCCTGCAGGCCGCTCCGGCCGCCGAACTCCGCGCTCATCTATCCCCTCGCCTCGCCGTCGTGCGGAACAGCATGCCTCATGGTCCCACCTTCCCGCGCACCGGGGGGCCAGTGCCCACCATCCAGGACAGGTAGGACGCAACGTACAGCGGGCGTCCGAAGGGAGAAGAAACGGCGAAAGCCGCTTCCCGCCATGATCGGGTGTCATTGCCCGCTTTGCCGTGACATAGCGCCCTACCGTGGTCGCCATGGTCACATGGATCGCGCTGACGGGTCTGGCCTCCGCGGCTTCCGTGGTCTCGCTGACCCTCACGGGCCCCGGCGGCCGTGCCCCGGCCCCACTGGAGTGGGGCGCGGGCCCGCTGACCGTGGCGGCCCTGCCCCGGATCACCTACGTCGCGCACCGTGGCGGCGCCCGTGAGGTACCCGAGAACAGCATGGCGGGGCTGACGACCGCCTACGAGCGCGGGACGGCGCAGGTGCTGGACTTCGACACGCGGCTGCTGCGCGACGGCACGCCGGTGGTGTTCCACGACGAGACCCTGAACCGCACCACCTACCTGGGCGGCGCGGTGGGCGGCCTGGACGCCCGGGAGTGGCGGGGCGTACGGCTGCGCCCGAAGGACAGGCTGCCGGGGAGCTGGCGGTCGGAGCGGCCGCCGACGGTCGCCGAGGTGCTGGATCGTTTCGGCGGGCGGATCGTGCTGATGCTGGAGGCGAAGGATCCGCGGAGCCTGGACCGGCTGGCCGAGCTGATCCGGGCCCGCGGCCTGACCCGCTCGGTGTTCGTGAACTCCAACGACCCCGAGGTCGCCCGGCGCGTCCACCGCCTCGGGCTGCTCGCTCAGTTGTGGCGCTCGGCGCAGCAGCTCCGCACGGACCGCCCGGAACGCTGGCGGTCGTTCGTGGATCTGCTCGACGTGGACCACCGGGCGCGCGACGCGGACCTGGTGCGGGCGGTGAACTCGGGGATCGCCCGGGTGTGGGCGCACACCGTGCTGACGGACACGCAGCGGGACCGGGTGCTGGCGCTGGGCTGCGGCGGCGTGATCACGGACGCGCCGGGGCGCCTGGCCCGGGCCGCTCAGCGCGGGGCCAGGCCGTGAAGGGCGTAGTCGACGAGGGTGTCGGTGTACTCGTAGGAGATGGGGCCGGTGTGCTGGAGCCAGCGCTGGGCGAGCGGGGAGACGAAGAACTCCAGGGCGATGCGCGGGTCGATCTCGGGCCGCACCTGGCCGGCTTCCTGCGCGGCGCGCAGCCGGGTGATGTAGAGGTCGAGTGAGGGCTGCATCAGCTTCGCCACGAGCTCGCGCCCGAGCTGCTCGTTGACGACGCCCTCGGCGGCCAGCGCGCGGGAGGGCGCCTCGAACCTCGGGTCGCGCAGTTCGTCGACGGTGGCGCGCAGGACGAGCTTGAGGTCGGCGGCGATGTCCCCGGTGTCCGGGAAGGTGTACGACTCCGGCCCGGCGTCCGGCGCGGACCGTTCGGCCAGGTCGAGGAAGGCCTCCATCAGGACGTCCGCCTTGGACGACCACCATCGGTAGATCGTCTGCTTGCCGACACCGGCGCGGGCGGCGATGCCCTCGATGGTGGTCTTCGGGTAGCCGGCCTCGACGACGAGCGCGAGGGCGGCGTCGTAGATGGCGCGGCGGGACTTCTCGCTGCGCCGGGCGGAGTCGGGGGCGTGCTTGCCGGGGGCGGGCTGGGCGGATTTCTGGGCGGCCATGACTCGAACTTATCAGGTTGACAAGACGGAGCGTCTCGCCGACAGTGGAGCGGTGCACACGAGACGAACCGTCTCGTAGTGAATCAGGAATCAGGGAAGGAGCCCGGGATGGCCCGAGGCGGAGCCGGAAACATGCTGGGTGTCGGCGGATCGCGCAGGAACCTCGGCCGCACGGCGCTGCGCGGCGGCGGCCGGGGCGGCCGGATCGGCGGCGGTCTCGACCCGCAGGCACAGAAGCGCGAACTGCTGCGCAAGCTCCAGGAGAAACGACAGCAGCGGGAGGGGCGGGAGGAGGGCACGGCCGGCGAGGTGTCGTGAGCCTCCCCCGCGCGAGGGAGAGCGGACCCCCGCGCGCGGGATCCTCCCGGGACGTCCGGCGGATGTACTGAGGCGGTCGCGGCCCGCGACCGGCGCACACCCGCCGCACGGACACCCGGGAGGACTCGGCTCATGACCGCATGGACCAGACGACGGCTGCTCACCTCGGCGGCGGCCACGGCCCTCCCGGCGGCGGGCCTCGCCACCGCGGCGGCGCCGCCCGCGCGGGCGGCGGCAGCGACGGCCCGCACCGGGGACGCCGACGTGGCCGACGCCTTACGGGCCCTGCCCGCAGTGCGTCTGATCGAGGAGCGGCAGGACGCCGGACCGGGGTACCGGCACTTCGTCCTGGGCCTGCGCCAGCCGGTCGACCACACGAACCCCGCCGCGGGCACCTTCGAGCAGCGCCTCACCCTGCTCCACACCGCCGCCGACCGCCCCACCGTGCTGTTCAGCACGGGCTACACCGCGGTCCTCACCCCACGGCTGACCGAACCGGCCGTGCTGCTCGGCGCCAACCAACTCCAGGTCGAGCACCGCTACTTCGGCGCCTCACGTCCGGCGGAACCCGGCTACGCCCACCTCACGATCCGCCAGGCCGCCGACGACCACCACCGCGTCGTGCGGCTCTTCCGCCGGATCTACCCCGGCGCGTGGATCTCCACCGGCGGCAGCAAGGGCGGCATGGCGAGCGTCTACCACCGGCGTTTCCATCCCCACGACGTGAACGGCACGGTGGTCTACTCGGCCCCGAACAACACCGACGACCGCGACGACCGCGCGTATCTCCGCTTCCTGGAGACGGTCGGCACCCCCGCGGCCCGGGAGGCCCAGCGGACGGCCCAGCGGGCGATCCTGCTGCGCCGGGCCGAGATGGCCGCCCGCTACGAGGCCTGGGCGGCCGCCGCCAACGACACCTTCCGGCTCGTCGGCGGCGCCGACAGGGCGCTCGAAATCGCCGTCCTGCGCGCGCCGTTCATGTTCTGGCAGCGCGGCACACCGGCCGACGTCGCGGCGATCCCCGGCCCCGGCGCGACGGACGGCGAGCTGTACACCTGGCTGGACGACACGGCGGGCCTGGAGCTGTACGCCGACACGACCGCCCGGAACTACATCCCGTACTGGTACCAGATCGGCACCCAGCTCGGTTACGGCGGCTTCCCCACCGCGCACCTCGCCGGCCTGCTCCGCCACCCGGGCGCCGCCGAGCCGCGCAGTTTCGTCCCCCGGGACGTCCCCCTGCGCTTCGACCGGGCAGCGATGCCCGACATCGACCGCTGGGTCCGGCGGCGCGGCAGCCGGCTGCTGTTCCTCTACGGCACCCAGGACCCGTCGGTGGCCGAGCACTTCCGCCCCGGGGGCCCGGACTCACGGGTGCTGTGGGTGCCGGGCGGGAACCACGGGGCCGACCTCGCGGACCTGTCCCCCGCCGACCGGACGGCGGCGGAGGACACGCTGGCCCGCTGGGCGGGTCAGGAGTACTTCACGCACACGTTGGGCACGTAGCCCACCGTGCCGCGGTAGTTGACCTTGCGCCAGTAGTGGTAGCTGTCGATCCCGCAGGTGTTCCTGTACGAGCCGCCGTCGACGCCCTTGATGTCGCAGCCCTTGGTGCCCTTGTACCAGAGGCGCAGACTGGTGGACCGGGTGCTGGCCGACTTGCGGACGTGAACGGTCGACAGGGCCGTCAGGCTCTTGCAGTTCGCCGTCGCCGCGACGGTGGCCATGTCCTCGCTCTTGACCGTCGCCGTGCCGGAGGCGCTCGGCACGAGCCCGGCCAGGGCCAGGGCCGCCACCGCCAGTGGGGCGATCAGCAGTTTCTTCAAGGTTCCTCCCGTTTCAGTGGTACGCGTTGCTCACGCCCGAGGGCGCGAGTTGATCTTATGCGTACCTGACAGAAGCTCAGGAGGGCGGCCAGGCGTCTCCCCAGTCGGCGTCCCGCGCGGCCTTGTACAGGTCGCCGTGGCGCTTGGTGACGGTGGTCCGGCGCAGGGACGGTTCGCTCTCGCACAGGTCGAGGAGGACTTGGCCCTTGCGGATCTGAGGGCGCCGGACGACCCGGTTGGCAGCCGGTTCGACGGGGAAGCGGGCAGCGGCGACGTAGGCGAACTTCTCGTCCTCGTAGGCGAGGGAGCCGCCCTTGACCTGGCGGTGCAGGGAGGAGCGGCTGACCCGGGCGGAGAAGTGGCACCAGTCCGTGCCGGGGGCGATGGGGCAGGCGGCGCTGTGCGGGCAGGGGGCGGCGATGCGGAAACCGGTCGTGATCAGCCGGTCGCGGGCCTCGATGAGCCGGGCGTAGCCGTCGGGGGTGCCGGGCTCGACGATCACGACGGCCTGTGCGGCGGCCGCGGCGGCGTCGACGAGGGCGGTGCGGTCGGCGGCGGTCAGCTCGTTGAGGACGTAGGAGACGGTGACGAGGTCCGTGCTGTCGAGGGTGAGCGCCGGTCCGATCCGGGAGCGCTGCCAGCGTACGTCCCGCAGCTCCGGGTTGGCCGCGGCGATCTCCCGCCCCAGGGCGAGCGCGGGCTCGGCCCAGTCGAGCACGGTGACGGGCCGCTCCCCGCCCCAGACCGCGTTCACGGCCCAGGCGGCGGCGCCCGTGCCCCCGCCGAGGTCGGTGTGCCCGCCCGGCGCCCACGCGGGCACGGCGTCCGCGAACGCCTCCAGCGCGGCGCGTACGGCCTCGAAGGTCGCGGGCATCCGGTAGGCGGCGTAGGCGGCGACGTCGGCCCGGTCCCGGAGGATGGGAGCGTCGGTCGGGGTGGCCCCCCGGTAGCTGGCGATCAGCCGCTCGACCGCCTGCGAGGCCTGCCGGGGCGGCAGCCCGTCGAGCAGACCGGCAAGAGCGGCACGGAGGTTTTCAGCCGGGGGTGCGGGGGCGTTCACCCGGCGATTCTACGAGGCGGGCCGGGGCGGGCGCGGCGCTCGCCCGGGGCGGTCCGCGCCCGGGCTTCCGGCCACCGTCCTACGGCGCCGCCGGTGTCCGTCTCCGCCCTGGCTCCGGGGCCGGGCCGGCTCGGCTGGGCTGGGCTGAGCTGGGCTGAGCTGGGCTGAGCTGCCAGTCCATGACCGCTGTGATCACCATGACCGCCGTGACCGCCGTAACCACCGTGACCACCGTGACCGTCCGGACCGCGGCGCGACGGGCCGGGAACCGGCCGGGCTCCCCCGGGCGGCCCGTGCCGGTCACCGCGGGACGACGCGACGGCCCTCAGGGAGGCCGCGTCCACCGCCGGAGCCGTGAGGCGACGACACCACTCCCCGGCCGGGCGCCCCCACCCCTACCGGAGGGTCACCGCACCGCCCGTGCCACCCGTGACGCCGCTGCCGCTCTCGGTGCGCTGTCCGGGTGGCGGCGGCGTGGGTGGACCGCGTTGGTGAGGAGGATCAGGAACGTGTCCGTGGCCGGGTCGAGGACGAGGGACGTGCCGGTGAAGCCCGTGTGGCCCGCCGCGCCGCGGCCCGCCAGGTCGCCCATGAACCAGGGCTGGTCGAGGGAGAAGCCGAGGCCCGGCGGGGTGAAGAGGAGCTCGACGAAGTCGGGGCCGAGGATACGGGCCGGGCCGTAGGAACCGCCGGCGAGGAGGGTGCGGCAGAACACCGCGAGGTCCCGGCCGGTGGAGAACAGGCCCGCGTGGCCGGCCACGCCCCCGAGGGCCCAGGCGTTCTCGTCGTGGACCTCGCCCCGCAGCATCCCCCGGTCCGCCTTCGCCCACGGCCGCCGCTGGTCCTCCGTCGCCGCGGCACCCGGGCAGGGCCCGAAGTCCGTCGCCGTCATGCCCAGCGGCCGGGTGATGCCGTCGTGGACGAGGACGTCGAGCGTGCGGCCGGTGACGCGCTCCAGGACGTACTGGAGGAGGAGCATGTTGAGGTCGGAGTAGCAGTACGTGCCCGGGACCCCGACCGGCGGCTCCGCCTGGAGCGCGGCGAGCCGCTGCGCGTCGTCGGCGTAGTCGTAGAGGGGCAGTTCGGGCCGCAGCCCCGACGTGTGGGTGAGCAGCTGCCGCACGGTGATGCCGTGCCGGGCGGCCGCCGTGAAGTCGGGCAGGTACGCCCCGACCTTCGCGTCGATGCCGAGCGTGCCGCGCTCGATCTGCTGCACGGCGGCCACGGACGTGAACAGTTTCGTGAGGGATGCCAGGTCGAAGGGCGTGCCGACGGTCATCGGGACCCGGTCCTCGCGGGGCAGTTCCACCCCGGCGTCGGCCTCGGGGTCGTAGGCCGCGTAGCGCACGGCCCACCCCGCGGCCTCCTCCACCGCGATCACCGGGCCGCGTCCGACGACCAGGACGGCTCCGGGCGCCCAGGGGCGCTGCCCCGTGGTCAGGACGTGGACCTCCCGGACGAGGTGACGCAGCTCCGCGGGGTCGAGTCCGGCCCGTTCCGGCGTGCCGTCGCGCAGTCTGGGTGCGCTCAGCTGACTGCTCCTTCCACGCTCGGGCGGCTGCTGTCCTTCTTCCAGGGTCGGCACATTCCCATGAAGCAGGCAAGTGCCACCAGTGCGGCGGCCAGTTGGACGACGGCCATCGGGACGGCGGTGTCCTCCCCGGCGACGCCGACGAGCGGGGAGGCGATCGCGCCGATGAGGAACGAGGTGGTGCCGAGCAGGGCCGACGCCGAACCGGCGGCGTGCTTGGTGCGCATCAGGGCGAGGGCCTGGGTGTTGGGCAGGGTGATGCCCATCGCGGACATCAGCACGAACAGCGCCGCGGCGACGGGCACGAGTCCGACCTCGCCGAAGACGCCCAGGGACATCAGCAGCAGCGCGGTCGCGGCGGTGATGACGATCGCGAGGCCGATGCCCAGCACCCGGTCGAGGCTGACCCGGCCGACCAGGACCTTGCCGTTGATCTGGCCGACGAGGACCAGCCCGACGGAGTTGACGCCGAACAGCAGGCTGAACGTCTGCGGGGAGGCGCCGTAGATCTCCTGGATGACGAACGGGGAGGCCGAGATGTAGGCGAACAGGGAGGCGAAGGCGAAGCCGCCGGCGAGGGTGTAGCCGGCGAAGGAGCGGTCGGCGAGCAGGCCGCGCATCGAGCGCAGGGCCTCGCCGACGCCGCCGCTGTGCCGCTCGGCGGGCGCCAGCGTCTCGGGCAGCCGTGCCCACACCAGGACCCCGATCAGCACGCCGATGACCGTGAGGACGGCGAACACGCCCCGCCAGTCCGTGACGCGCAGGACCTGCCCGCCGATCAGCGGCGCCACGATCGGGGCGACGCCGGAGATCAGCATGAGGGTGGAGAAGAAGCGGGCCATGGCCATGCCGTCGTAGAGGTCGCGGACGACGGCCCGGGCGATCACTATGGCGGCCGCCCCCGCGAGGCCCTGGGCCAGCCGGAAGGCCACCAGCAGCTCGACGGTGGGGGCGAGCGCGCACAGGACGGTCGCGACGACGAAGACGGCGAGCCCGGCGAGCAGCGGACGGCGGCGCCCCCACCGGTCGCTCATCGGCCCGACCACGAGCTGCCCGAGCGCCATGCCGGCCAGGCAGGCCGTGAGGGTGAGCTGGACGGTCGCGGCGGGGGCGTGCAGGGAGCGGGTGACCTGCGGCAGGGACGGGAGGTACATGTCCATCGCCAGCGGGGGCACGGCGGTCAGGCTTCCGAGGAGGAAGGTGACCAGGAGCCCGGTGCGGCGGTGCGGGGTGCGGTCGGGCCGCTCCGTCCCGGCTGCGGCCTCCCGCTCGGTGTCCGATGCCTCCTGCGCGGTCTTCGATATGGACGCCCCGCCCTCGGGCATGAGTCCCTCCCTCTGTGTGTCGATCGCCACCTATGCTCTCAGCTCGTACGCAGTGCTCGGGGTCACGAGGTGGAGGCGGGGCGGCAATGACGGCGGACACGGTGCGGTGGGGGATCCTGGCGACCGGCGGGATAGCGGGCGCGTTCACGGCGGATCTGATCGACCTGCCCGACGCGGAGGTCGTGGCCGTGGCGTCGCGGTCTCAGGCGTCGGCGAAGGCGTTCGCGGAGCGGTTCGGGATCCCCCGGGCCTACGGCGACTGGAACGCCCTCGCGCAGGACGAGGACATCGATGTCGTCTACGTCGCCACCCCGCACACGGCGCACCGGACCGCCGCCGGGCTGTGTCTCGCGGCCGGGCGGCACGTGCTGTGCGAGAAGCCCTTCACGCTGAACGTGGGCGAGGCGGAGGAACTCGTCGCGCTGGCGCGGGAGCACGGCCGCTTCCTGATGGAAGCGATGTGGATGTACTGCAACCCGCTGGTACGGCGGCTCAAGGCCCTCGTCGACGACGGGGTGATCGGCGAGGTGCGCAGCGTCCAGGCCGACTTCGGGCTGGCCGGCCCGTTCCCGCCCTCGCA